>CAKPOA010000006.1 GCA_934169575.1 uncultured Clostridia bacterium | reverse complement strand
TTATGATTTTGAGGTAACAGAAAAAGAATAAGTAAAACAGAAAATATCGCAATATTGCGGTATTTTTTGTTTTTCATTGAAAAAACTTGATTTGTGTGATATAATAGATGAGAAAAAATAGGAAAAGAGGAAAAACTATGGGATTTTTTGATAAATTAAAAAAAGGTTTAGGAAAAACAAAAACATCATTTGATGAAAAAATAAATAATGTATTTAAAAGCTTTAAAAAAGTAGATGAAGAATTTCTAGATGAATTAGAAGAAACATTAGTAATGTCAGATGTAGGAATGGAAACATCTGTAAAAATTGTTGATAATTTAAGAAAAAGGATAAAAAAAGAAAATATAAAAGATGAAGAAGAAGTAAAAAAAGTATTAAGAGAAGAAATGATGAAAATATTAGATGAGGTAGACAATAAACTTAATTTAGAAACAAAACCATCTGTAATATTAGTTGTAGGTGTAAATGGTGTAGGTAAAACTACATCAATAGGTAAAATAGCAAATAGATTGAGAAAAGATGGAAAAAAAGTTGTAATTGCAGCTGCAGATACATTTAGAGCAGCAGCAGTTGAACAATTAGAAATTTGGGGACAAAGGTCTGGTGCTGAAATAATAAAAAGAAAAGAAGGGTCAGATCCTGCATCTGTTGTATATGATGCAATAAAAAGAACAAAAGAAACTGATGCAGATGTTTTAATTGTAGATACAGCTGGAAGATTACATAATAAACAATATTTAATGGATGAATTAAGAAAAATTAAAAAAGTAATAAACAAAGAGATGGAACAATATTCACAAGAAATTTTGCTTGTAATAGATGGAACAACAGGTCAAAATGCAATTTCACAAGTAAAAGCATTTAAACAAGAAACAGATGTAACAGGTTTAGTTCTAACAAAATTAGATGGAACAGCAAAAGGTGGAGTTGTTTTAGGAATTGTACAAGAAAATAAAATACCTGTAAAATTTATAGGTATAGGGGAACAAATAGATGATATGGAGATTTTTAATAGTGAAGATTTTGTAAAAGCAATTATATAAGGAGAAATGAGTCATGAAGAAAATTAATATTAAAAGATTAATCGTTATATTGTTCTTATTACTACTAGCAATAGGAGCTTATATAAATGTCAGAGGAGAATTTTTGCAATATAAAGAATTAGGAGAAAATTATATATCAATATTTAAAACAAATGTTGGATATAATTATGTTGTAACAAGTATAAGTTTTATATTGTTATATTTTATTATTTATTTTACAACAAGAGGAATAAAAAAAGGTTTAAAAGTATTTTTTGATGAAGAAAAAAAGGCAATGCCAAAACTTCCAAATAAATCAATATCTTTAATAATATCTGCAATATTAAGTATAATAATTGGAATAATATTAACACCCAAAATAATACTACTTGCAAGTAACGTATCTTTTGAACAAACAGATGGAATATTTAATTTAGATATATCATTTTATATGTTTGCAGAACCTTTAATAAAAGCTATACTAACATATTCTCTTGGATTAATAGTGTTTTTGATTATATATACAGTACTTTACTATATAATAGTATTTAATCAATGTTTTGATGGAATTGATAGAGAAACATTAAAAAAGAGTTCACTCACAAAACATATAATTAGATATATAAAATTTATAGCAATAGGATTTGCAATATATACATTAGTTGGTACATTAGATATTGTATTTAGTAATTTTATAAAAACAAATAGTGATTTGCAATTAACAGGTGCAGGAATTGCAGATGTATATATAAAATTATGGGGAAACATAATTTTCGCATTTATAATTGTAATATCAATATTTAAAGCAATAAAATATTTTGAAAAACATGAAAAAATTAAAATGATAAAAAGTTTATCAATAATTCCTATATATTTAATAATATTGTTTTTAGGTTTAGTACTTACAGATTTAATATTTTTAAGTTCAAATGAATATGACAAAGAAAAAACATATATAGAAAAAAATATTGAACATACAAAAACTGCATATGGTATAAATTGTGAACAAAAAACTATAGAATATAGTGGAACAATTACAAAAGACCAAATTGAAAAAAATAGTAATATAATAAATAATTCAGCAATTGTAACACAAAATATTGCATTAGAAAATTTAAATAATACTCAAACTGAAAAAGGATATTATAAATATGTAACAGCAGGAGTATCAAAATATTTTGAAAATGGTCAGGTAAAACTTGTATATATGTCACCTAGAGAAATTGTGAATAATAAAAGAACATATAATAGTAAAACTTATGAATATACACATGGATATGGTGCTATATTAACATCAGCAAGTGAATTTTCGGAAGATGGAACTGTACAATATTTAAAAGAAGAAAATATAAAAGTCCCACAAATTTATTATGGATTAGAAACAAATAATATAGCAGTAATAAATAATGAGAATAATTCAGAATATGATTACACAGATAGTAAAGGAAATGAATATAAAACAACATATACAGGAATTTCTGGTTTAAATTTAGGGTTTTTTGATAGATTAGTTTTAAGTTTTAAAACAGGAGATTTTAATTTAGCTTTTGGAAGTAATTCTAAAACAAGTAAAGTATTGATAAATAGAAATATAATAAAAAGGGCAGAAACAGCTTTATCTGATGAAAATATAATTTATGATAATGAACCATATATAGTTGTAGACGAAGATGGTCAGATGTATTGGATATTAGATGGATATACAATATCTTCAAATTATCCATATTCAACATATACAACTATACAATATAATGGTGAGAAAAAAACAATAAATTATATTAGAAATTCTATAAAAGTAATAATAAATTGCTATAATGGTGAAATGAAATTCTACATTACAGACACCACAGATCCGATAGCTATGGCATATAAAAAAATATATCCAAATTTATTTGAAGAAAAAGAAAGTAAAATTCCAGAATCAATTTCAAAGAATTTTGTGTATCCAAAATTCTTGTACAAAGTCCAATCATCAATGTTACAAGAATATCATAATACAAAATCAGAGGTATTATATAGAGGCGATGATAGCTGGAAAAAAGCAACATATGTTGCAACTCAATCAAATAAAACTTCTAGTACAACATTAGATTCATATTATACAATGGTGAAAAATGGAGAACAAGAAAATATAGGTTTAATTCAGCTTTATACTCCAAATGAAAAACAAAATTTAACTGCTTATTTGGTTGGAACTTTTCAAAATGGAGAAAATAAATTAACAATTTATAATTTATCTTCAGATACTAGCATATTAGGTTTAACTCAGTTAGATAGCACAATTTCTCAAGATGAGAATATTAAAAGTGAGATAGATTCTTTAAATGTAACAGGTGCAAAAGTTACTAAAAATATTATGGTAGTTCCTGTTGATAATACTTTGCTATATATTGAACAAATTTACCAAACTAAAACAAATGAATCAAATATTCCTATTCTTAAAAAAATAATTGTTGCTTCTGGTAATAAAGTTGCAATTGGTGATAATTTAAAAAGTGCTATAGAGAATTTGGTTTCTCAAGATGCTACAAGTATTGATACTTTTTCAACAGATGATGTCGATAGCTTGATAAAATCAATTATAAAAGCTAATGATAATCTTTCTGAATCTATGAATTCTAAAGATTGGGAACTTATGGGTGGAGATGTGAAAAAACTTCAAGAATTAATAGATATGCTAAAAAAAGAAACTGAAAATGAGGAGAAATTGAAAGAAAATAAAAATCAAAATGTTGTAAATGAGATTAGCAATATGGTTAATAATAATTAATTTTTAAAAGAAATAGTTGGTTTGTCAAACTATTTCTTTTTTAACACTGGTCAGCCTTCACAAATCTATTACTTAAATATGTATATGGAATTATTTTTTAAATACTGCGTAAGCGACCAAACGAGCAGAGCGAGTGCGATTGGAGCAATTTTCATTTATTTATTTTTTAATATGGAAATTGCGACTGCAAAGTATGTAAAAATAATTCCATATACATTATTTAGGTTTAAATTACTTTAAGGCTGACCAGTATTAAAAAAAAAATCAAAAAATTAAAAATAAACCTTGCTATTTTTCAAATAATATTGTATGATATAAGGGTAAAAGTTATGAGAAATGAAGAATGTAAGAGGAGGGAAAAAATGAAAAGAATATTAGTAACAATAAGTGTTTTAATAATATTATTTATAGCTGGAACAAGCATATTTCCAAAAGAGGTATATGCACTTGAAGCAACAGATATAAAATCTCAAGGACAATTGCTACAAATAAAAGAATCACATGCAAAAAGTTTGGAGGAATATAAAGAAAAATATGGTAATGATGCATATGGACTAACTGCATATATATTACATGTAGTACAAATATATAGTATACCATTTTGCTTTTTAGGAATAGTAATAAGTGTATTATATAAAGTAATAATAGGTACAAGAAACTTAGAAAATGCAGAAAAAGGTTTAGGAATGAGTATAGCGATTATAACTATAACTATAATTTGTCAAGTATTACCATTAATATTTGCGCTAGTTATAAAATTAGGGAAGGAGTAATAACAAATGAAAGTTTTGTTTGCAGTACATGATGAAAAAATTTCGTCATCTATAGTAAAAAAATATCAAAAGGAATACAAAGAAATAATATCATATAAAAATGTGTATTATTTTAATGCAATTTTGAAAGAGCTACAAAGAGATAAATCATATAATAGGATAATAATAGATGAGGATTTAGAAGAATTTTCAAGTTCAAGTTTTGAACAAAAAGATAAATTTATATTTGAAAAATTAGATAATATAACAGATGAAGCAACAGATTCAAATAGTAATGATATACCAATAATTTTAATATGTTCAGAAAGAAGAACAAAGTCTGAAGAATTTTTGATAAAATTATTTGGAATAGGAATATATAATGCAATCGTAGGAAATGACAGAAGCACAGACGAAGTATGTAGGTTAATAAAAAAGCCACGTTCAAAAAAAGAAGCAAAAGCATATTATAGGATAGATTCAGATGAAGCAGGATATCAACCTGAAAGAATGGATGATGTTAGTGAAGAAGAAATGCAACATATATTAAGTTATTTCAAAAAATTAGGTAAAAATGAACAAAAATATGTTGATGGATTTAAAAATATAGTATCACAATATAATGAAAAACAATTAAAAATAATAATATCTATATTACCAGCAAATGTAAAAGTAATATTAGAAGAAAATTCACCTGAATATCAAAAATTGGTAACAACATCAGGAAAAAGAAGTATAAATAATTATGCTAAAAACAGAAAATTAGAAGGTACAAGTGAAAAATTATTATTAAATCAAAAACCAAATGTTGGAAGACCTATAATTGTACCATCAAAATTAGAAAAAACATTGGTAAAAGAAATTGAACCAGTAAAAGCAAATATTAAAGTCAAGCCAGAATATTATGATGATTTTGATATGGAAGATGATTTTAAAGATGTAGATAAGATTCAAAAATTACCAAGAGAGCCAAGAAAAGTAAGACCTAAAAATGAAAAAATAGATTTAAAAGATAAAGAAGATAGTTATTATGATGAATTTGATTTAGAAAATGACTTAGATGAAATATCTACAACACCTAAAATTAAAGAAATAGAAGAAAAAAATGAAAGTAAAGAAGAAAATCTTCCGAAAACAGAAACTCAGCCAGAAATAGTAGAGCAACCTGTGGCTAAAAAGAAAAGAGGAAGACCAAGAAAAAATCCAGAACCAGAAATGTTGCAAGAAACTCCTGCAAAGAAAAGGGGAAGACCAAAAAAAGCTGTTGAAGAAGTAGAAAAACCAGTTGTAGAGGAGCCTAAAAAAGAAAATAATATTTTACCTGGGTTTGAAGATTTAGAAGATGAGCCAGAAGTTGAACCAAAAATAGAACCTAAAAAATTTACAGAAAATGTAGAAGAAAAAGTTGAAAACGAAAAACAAAACACACCTAAAAATGATTTAGATGAATTAGATGATGTTGATGATAATAGATTACCTGGTTTTGAAGAAGATTATTATGATGATGATGGATATTTTGATGATGATTTACCTGAATTAGATGATTTAGAAAATGGTGATTTTAAATTTCAAGATGATGATATTGAAAATGAAGAAAAAAGTAAGCAACAAAAAGAGAATATTGATGAAAATGTAAATACAATTCAACAAAGTCAAAATGATAATAATAAGGCAGTTGCTAAATCAGAAGAAACTAATAGCTTAGAGGATTTTCAAAATAACACTTTACCAGGTTTTGAAGATGATTATGAAGATGAAGAGGATTATGTGCCTACTACATCAACAAAAAATCATGATAATACTGAAAATACAGGATTTAATCAAAATAGAAAAAAATATCTTGAAGAAGAACAAAAATATTATGATGATTATGATTATTCAGAATATAATAGTTTATTGTCAAGTACAAAAAAAGTTATGGTTTTTGTTGGGACAAGTAAAAATGGAACTTCATTTATGGTAAATAATATTGCTAAAGTTTTATCTGATAGTGGGATTGATACAGCAATTTTAGATGCTACACAAAATAAAAATGCATATTATATTTATACAAAAAATGATGAAGATTTAAGGCAAAAAGCGGCAAGAAGCTTACCTAGTTTAATTAATGGAAATCCTGAAGGTGTTAGGGTAAAGCAAAATTTAACAGTTTATACAGAACTTCCAAATAAAGAAAATAATATAATTCATGTAGGTCCAATACTTGAAAATATTATAAAACAACATTCAGCAGTTTTAATAGATTGCGATTTTAATACACCTATGGAATATTTTAAAAATGCACAAGAATTATATCTTATACAAAGTATGGATGTCCTTACAATACAACCTTTCACAGCATTTTTAAGGGAGCTAAAATCTAAAAATATGCTTGATGAACATAAATTAAAAATTATAATAAATAAAACTGTAAAAATAAAAGGAGTATCATCAAAAACAATAGTTGGAGGAATGGCATATTATAATGATCCAGAAATGTCTTTTATGACAGAGCTATTTGACAGAAATTCAATTGTACCAATAGATATACCATTTGATCCAGTTGTATATCAAAATTATTTGGAAGGTTTAATTGAATGTGAAATATCTACTGATAGGTATCCAAAAGATTTTGTAAATATATTGAAAAATCTTGCTTGTGTAGTATATCCTTTATTACCAGCAAAAAAGACAAAAGAAAAGGCTAAAAAAGGTTATCAATATTCAGCAACAACATTTGCTAATAATGGTTTTTCAGATAGTGTAAACAATACTTTAAATAACATGAAAAAGAAATATTAAAAATAGTGGAGGTAATGTAGCTTTATGGGGGCAGTAATAATAGTAATAATATTGGTTTTAATTATTGCAATATTAACTATATACAATATGTCAATAAATAAAAAAATTCAAGATTTTAAAAACTTAGATAAAAAATTTACAAATTTGAATATTATCCAAGATTTTGTAAATATTACTGGAAATGACATGACTGTAGATGATAAAATAAAAGCAATAAATAATGTAATAATAGAAAAATATGAAATTAAATATTCTACAATAGTTATATTTGATGGAATTGATTATATTATAAAAGCAACAAATGTAGATAAAAAGCACTGGGATACTCTTTCTAATCTTCAAGATTTAGATATTTTTAGAGATAGTATTTCAACAACAAGCCCAAAATACATTACTGTAAATAATGAAAATGAAAAATTACCATATCAACAACAAGAATTTGGAAGAGCAAAATCTGCTATTTTTAGTCCATTATATATAGATAATGTATATATAGGGTATTGGCTAATAGAAAGTGGAATACCACATGATTTTGATAATATAGATATTACAATTTTTGAAGTTGCAAAAGATAATATTATATCAGTATTAAAAGCTGTAAGTTATCAAAGAATCTTAGAAAACATAGTTAGAAAAGATTTATTTTCAGGACTAAATACTGCAGAATATTTATATGGTGATGGCAAAAAAATCATTGATAAATATGATAATTCTGCTATATGTATGTTTAAAATTTCAAATATAGAAGAAATTAATAAAATATCAAGACAACTTGGAAATAAGGTAATTACAGAAATAAGTAAACATATAAAACAAAGTATGAGTGATTCATATTTGTTTGTAAGATATATGGGACCAAAATTTGTAATTGTATTTTGTGGAGTTGATACAAATAGTGCTCTAGATTTTATAAATGATTTGAAATCATCAACTGAAAATTTAAAAATAAGTTTAGATGATGAAAATTTTACAACAGAAGAAATTGAAAATAGAAAATCAAAGAAAACAAATGTTAAAAAATTAAAAGTTGAAGTTTCACCAACACTTAATTTTGTAATTTCTACATATTATAAAGGAACAGGAATAGAAGCTGTTCTTAGAAAACTAGAAAATTACATAGATGATGGAAGTGTAGCTCAACATGAGATTAATAATATCTAAGGAGGAGTAGTTATGAATTTTGATAAAACAATGAATTTTAAATTAGAAAGAGATCAAGATATTGATGCACAAGAAATATTAAAACAAGTATATCAAGCATTAGTTGAAAAAGGATATAATCCAATAAATCAATTAGTAGGATATATTTTATCTGGTGACCCAACATATATAACAAGTCACAATGATGCAAGAAATAAAATAAGATCTATTGAAAGAGATGAACTTTTAGAAAAACTTGTTAAATATTATATAGGAATAGAAGATGAAAAATGAGGGTCTTAGGAATAGATTATGGTGATGCAAGAACAGGTTTTGCAATAACTGATAAATTAAATATAACAGTTCAAGGTTTAGAAACATTAAAAACAGATGGCAATGATAAAATAATATTAAAAAAGATAGATGAATATTTAGAAATCTATGATATTGATACTATTGTAATTGGAATGCCATATTCTCTTGATGGTTCTAAATCTCCTAGGACTGAGAAAACAGAAAAATTTTATCATAAATTAAAATGTAAATATAATAAATTAAAAATTGATTATATTGATGAAAGATTAACAACTGTTGCAGCACACAAAACAATGAATTTTTTAGATGTTAATAAACATAAAAAAAGAAATATAGTAGATACTATATCTGCAATATATATTTTAGAAACATATATTAACAAATTAAAAAATTCTTAAATTTAGTTATTAAAATTTTAAAATAGACAAAGTCTAATAATGAAAGGAGAAATTAAAAAATGGATGAAAATATGGAGGAATTAGATAATATAATTACTTTAAATGATGAAAATGGAAATGAGGTTAAATTTGAATTTTTAGATTTAATTGAATATAATGATGAGGAATATGTTGTATTATTACCAATGGATAGCGAAGAAGATGATGACGGGGAAGTTGTAATTTTACGTTTAGAAGATACAGATGAAGATGCAGAAGAAGAATCATATGTAAGTGTTGAAGATGAAGATATATTAATGGAAGTATTTAATATATTCAAAGACAAATTTAAAGATGAATTTGATTTTATAGATGAAGATTAATTAAATAGTGCCTTGTATCAGGCACTATTTAGTGTAAGAGGGAATATATTTATTCAATACTTGATAAAAATGGGGGTTTTTAATTGAAAAATTTAATGAGTTGGTTTATAGCTATTTGGTTAGTTTTTTTCTGGGGATTCAGAATTGCAGTAACAATATCAGGACAATATGGAGAGTCTTTTGGAGGATTTATAGTATTTAATAAAACTTTAGAAATAATTTTACTATTTGTAAGTTTATTATGTTTTATATTAATATTTAAAAGAAAATTAAGTGGAATAATTATATATCTAGTTGGATATGGTTTCTATTTTGGAAAATACATATTTTTGACAGGCATTCCGGCTCTAATGAGTGAGCAATTTGATATGGCTGTTGTTCAAAACATGGCTGTGGCTATAATTGGAATTTTATTAGGCTTTTTTGAATTATTTGATATGCTAATTGAAAGAGCTAAAAAGAAAAATTATTCAGATAATAAAACAGATTGGTTTTTTAAAAATAAGAAATATGAGAGACAATATGATGAAAGAGCTGATAAAAACCAATATAAAATATTATAAGCAATTTTAATAATCACATTAAATGAAAGGATTCAAAATGGTATTAGCAATTTTTTTAATAATAATAGGATTTGCATTACTAATTGTAGGAGCAGATATACTTGTAGATGGATCAAGTAATGTAGCAAAAAGATTTCACATTCCTGAAATAATAATTGGGCTTACAATAGTATCTATTGGAACATCAATGCCTGAACTTTTTGTAAGTACAACATCTTCTTTAGATGGATTTTCAGATATGGCTTTAGGGAATGTTATTGGAAGTAATTTATGTAATTTTTTACTTATTTTAGGTATTTCAACAATAATTAAACCTGTAAAATTTAAAAAGGAAACAATGTTTATTGAAATTCCAATGTGTTTGGCAATTACAGTTATTTTTATATTATTATGTAATACTGGTGGAAAAATAACAAGGTTAGAAGCAATAATTTTACTAATTTTATTTATTGGATTTATAGGTTATACAATATTTATGGCAAAAAGAGAAAGTAAAACAGCAGGTGAAGAAAAAGGTGAAATACCAAAGGGTAATATTTTGAAGGATATTTTATTTATAATTTTAGGTGTAATCGGATTAAAAATAGGTGGAGATTTAGCTGTTAATAATGCAGTTAAAGTTGCTAATTTCTTTAATGTAAGTGAAAAAATAATTAGTTTAACAATTCTTGCTATTGGTACAAGTTTACCTGAATTAGTTACAAGTGTTACAGCTGCAATAAAAGGAAATTCTGATATTGCAATAGGAAATATTATTGGTTCAAATATTTTTAATATGTTATTTATAATTGGTGTTGCATCTGTTATCCAACCTATAACTTATAATTTTTCATATAATCTTGATTTGAGCATTTTACTTATTGCTACAATTGTTTTAGCATTATTTCCAATTATACCACCTAAAAATAAAATGAGTAGAGCAAATGGAATAATTTATTTTTTTATGTATTTAGCATATATGGGGATATTATTTATTAATTAGTTTTTGTGTGTAATATTTTTAAAATAGCTGATTTATCTATTGATATTTCAGCTAAAATATTATATAATAAATAAAGAGAAGCGGGGGTGTAATTGGTTTCGACATTATATATGAAATATGATTAGCGAGTAGTGGATGGTCGCTTTGGCCACTATAAAAAAGCGAATTTAATAATAAATGCAAATAATGAAGATTATGCATTAGCTGCTGCTTAGTAGCTCACCAGTATAAATATTCCCACATATTTATATTAGGTGTCATCTAGTGGGAAAACAAATTTACTTTTTTTCTTTGGAAGTAAAGGGTATTTAGAAGATATATTTTTTTAAAAGGTGTTTGTTCTTGTTAAAAAAATGAATATAAAAAACAAACTGCACTCGGAGAAATTTATATGGATTATATAGTGGACAGGAGTTCAACTCTCCTCACCTCCACCATATTATAAAAACCTTGTATAATATTGGATTTATTTTCAATATTATATAAGGTTTTTTGATTAAAGTTATTGACAGAAAAAAATATAAATAATATAATTTGTATAAAAGAAAAAGGAAGGAATAAAAGATGGAAAATAGTTGTAATTGTGAATGCAAAAATAAAGAAGAATTTACAGATGAATTATTAAAAAAATATAGTCATAGTAAAGAAAATTTAATACAAATATTAAATAATGTACAAGAGTATTATGGATATATACCAGAAAAATCACAAAAAAAGATATCAGAATATTTAAAAATTTCAATGGCAGAAATATATGGTGTAATAACATTTTATTCGAGATTTACATTAAAACCTAAAGGTAAATATAATATTGCTATATGTTTAGGTACTGCATGTTTTGTAAAAGGTTCTGAAAAAATAATGGATAGAGCAAAAGAAAGGCTAAAAATAGAACCAGGAGAAACTACAAAAGATGGTATGTTTTCATTAGAAGAAACAAGATGTGTGGGAGCATGTGGTTTAGCACCTGTATTTACTGTAAATGGAGAAGTTTATGGAAATGCAACAGTACAAAAATTAGATGAGGTAATAGATGAAATATTAAAATAAAGGATTGATAGTATGAAAGAAATAATGGTATGTCATGGTACAGGTTGTACATCATCAAAATCAGATAAAATTTTAGAAAAATTTAGAGAGATTGTACAAGAAAAAGAATTATTAAATGTAAATATTATTCAAACTGGATGTTTTGGATTATGTGCAAAAGGCCCAATAGTTATTATAAAACCGGAAAATGTTTTTTATGCAAAAGTAAATGTAGAAGATTGTGAAGAAATTATTCAAAAACATATAATAGATGGAGAAATTGTTCAAAGATTATTATGTAAAAATATTGATGGAAATATTGTTACAAAATTAGATGAATTGGATTTTTATAAAAAACAAAAAAGAATAGTGTTGAAAAATTGTGGAAATATTGATCCAGAAAATATAGATGACTATATTAAAGTTGGCGGATATAAAGCAATTGAAAAAGTTGTAAAAACAATGACTCAAGATGAGGTTATTGAAGAAATAACAAAATCTGGTTTACGTGGACGTGGTGGAGCAGGATTTCCGACTGGTAAGAAATGGAGTTTTACGAAAAATGCTGAGGGTGCACAAAAATACGTAGTTTGTAATGCAGATGAAGGTGATCCAGGTGCTTTTATGGATAGAAGTATTTTAGAAGGAGATCCACATTCTGTAGTTGAAGCAATGATGATTGCTGGATATGCAGTAGGTGCGAATAAGGGGTATATATATGTAAGAGCTGAGTATCCAATTGCAGTACATAGATTTCAGATTGCAATTAATCAAGCTAAAGAAAATGGATTTTTGGATAAAAAAATCTTTGGAACTGAGTTTGAGTTTCATTTAGAAATTCGTTTAGGTGCAGGTGCTTTTGTTTGTGGAGAAGAAACTGCATTATTAGAATCTGTAGAAGGAAAAAGAGGACAACCTAGACTTAAACCACCTTTCCCAGCTAATAAAGGTTTGTTACAATGCCCAACAGTTATAAATAATGTGGAAACATTTGCAAATATCACAAGGATTATTTTAAATGGAGCTGATTGGTATAATTCTATAGGAACAGAAACTTCTAAAGGAACAAAAGTTTTTGCACTTGGTGGAGATGTAAAAAATATTGGACTTGTAGAAGTTCCAATGGGGACAACCTTAAGAGAGATTATTTTTGATATAGGTGGTGGGATTTCTAATAATAGGAATTTTAAAGCTGCTCAAACAGGTGGGCCATCAGGTGGATGTATTCCTGAACAATATCTTGATACACCAATTGATTATGAATCTTTAAAACAAATAGGTTCTATGATGGGGTCTGGTGGACTTATTGTAATGGATGATTCAAAATGTATGGTAAATTTAGCTAAATTTTATCTTGGTTTTACAGTTAGTGAGAGCTGTGGAAAATGTAATCCATGTAGAATTGGTACAAAAAGAATGTATGAAATTTTAGAAAAAATAACATCTGGAAATGGTGAAATAGAAGATATAAGTAAACTTGAGAAACTTGCTGAAACTGTAGCAAAATCAAGTGTTTGTGGTCTTGGGCAAAGTGCACCTAATCCAGTGATTAGTACATTGAGATTTTTTAAAAATGAATATATTGAACATTGTGTTAATAAAAAGTGTGAGGCAAATGAATGTAAAGAGTTAATCAAAATATCTATTGATGAAAATAAATGCAAAGGATGTGGAATTTGTCAGAAAAATTGTCCTGTTGGTGCTATTATTGGAGAAAATAGAGAGGTAAGAAAGATTGATACAGAGAAATGTATTAAATGTAGGACTTGTTTATATAAGTGTCCTTTTAAGGCTATTGAATAGTGGTTGAAAAATAATTACAATTTTGGACTGCGTCAACTTTAATTCAAAATGTGATTACATATACAAAGTATGGAGGAATAGAAATGGAAGATGGAATAATATCTGCAACAATTGATGGAATAGAAGTTAATGTAAAAAATGGAACAACTATTTTAGAAGCTGCAAAAGAAGTTGGAATTGATATACCAACATTGTGCTTTTTAAAAGATATAAATGAAATTGGGGATTGTAGGATTTGTTTAGTTGAGGTTCAAGGTGCAAGAGGTTTTGTAACAGCTTGTATGCAAAAAGTTGAACAGGGAATGGTTATAAAAACAAATACTGACCAAGTAAATGAAGCGAGGAAAAATGTGCTTAAACTAATTTTATCTAGTCATGATAAAAAATGTTTGAGCTGTATAAGGCATGGAAATTGTGAATTACAGAAATTAGCTTTAAAATTTGGAATTACTGATATTGAATTTGAAGGAGAACTGCCTACAAGAGTATTTGATGAGAAATCTGTTGCAGTTGTAAGAGATACATCAAAATGTGTATTATGTAGAAGATGTGTATCTACATGCAAAAATATTCAAGAAATTGGAGCTATAGATTGTGTAAATAGAGGATATGATTCAACTATATCAACATTTGAACATAAATCTTTAGATGATGTGAATTGTACATTTTGTGGACAATGTATACAAAATTGCCCTACAGCAGGTTTACATGAAAAAGAAAATATAGATGAAGTTTATGAAAAATTAAAAGATGAAAATTATTTTGTTGTTGTGCAAACTGCACCAGCTGTAAGAGTGGCTCTTGGTGAAGAATTTGGAATGGAAATAGGAACAAATGTTGAAGGAAAAATGATAACTGCATTAAAGAGATTAGGATTTGATAAAGTTTTTGATACAAATACAGGAGCAGATTTTACTATAATGGAAGAAACTACTGAATTTATAAATAGGGTGAAAAATGGCAAAGATTTACCTATAATTACATCTTGTTGTCCTGCTTGGGTAAGATTTATGGAGATGGAATATCCAGAAATGATAAAATATTTATCAACATGTAAATCTCCACACGAAATGTTTGGAGCTATTTTAAAAACTTATTATGCTAACAAAATTGGAATAAATCCAGAAAAGATTTATGTTGTTTCTGTTATGCCATGTGTTGCGAAAAAATTTGAAAGACAAAGACCAGAAATGAAAAATAATGATCTATATAATGTAGATGCAGTTATTACAACACGTGAACTAGCTAAAATGATTAGACAGGCAAATATTGATTTTAAAATATTAAAAGATACGGAATTTGATAACCCTATGGGGGAAGCAAGTGGTGCTGGAGCAATATTTGGGACTACTGGCGGTGTTATGGAAGCGGCACTTAGAACAGCACAAGATTTACTTACAGGAAAAGATTTAGAAGAAATAGAATTTGAAGAAGTCCGTGGACAAAAAGGTATCAAAAAGGCTATTGTAAGTATAAATGATAAAGATTTTAAAATTGCTGTAGCAAATGGTTTAGGAAATGCTAGAAAAATTATTGAAGAAATTAAGTCTGGTAAAGCTTCTTATGATTTTATTGAAATTATGGCTTGTCCAGGTGGCTGTATAATGGGTGGTGGACAACCAATAAAAACTTCTAAGATTAGAAGAGAAGTTGATGTTCAAAAATTAAGAGCTAATGCTATTTATAATATTGATGAAAAGAAATTTATGAGAAAATCACACCAAAATCCTATTGTAAAAAATATTTATAATGAATATTTAAAATACCCTAATAGTGAAATTTCGCATGAACTTTTACATACGAAATATTCAAAGAGAGAAAAATATCAATAAATTATTGACATACTAAGAAAAATATTGTAATATAGAAAAAGCAAAACAAGTTTGGAGGAATTAAAGATGGAAGAAAAGAAAAATAAAAAAATAAATATTATAATAACATGTATTGCATTTATATTAATAATTGCTATACTTTCATATTTGTTTGTGGGATATTATAAAAAGAAAACTTTAAATATAAGTAATCCTATTGTAACAATGGAAGTTGAAAATTTTGGTACTATTAAAATTGAATTATATCCAGATAAAGCACCAAATACTGTTAAGAATTTTGTAAAACTTGCAAATAATGGATTTTATAATGGATTAAAATTTCATAGAGTTATAAAAGATTTTATGATACAAGGTGGAGATTCTGAAGGAACTGGAAAAGGTAGTGCAAAACTTGGAAATTTAAATGGAAATGATGATCAAACAGAATATTGTATAAAAGGAGAAATGGCTGCAAATAAATTTGAACAAAATGATTTAAATTTAACAGAAGGTGTTATTGCTATGGCAAGAGGAGATTATACTCAGTATTCATCAACATTAGCTGAAGAATCTTATAATTCTGCAGGAACACAATTTTTTATCATGACAACAAATAATTATACTTCTTTAAGTGGATATTATGCTGGTTTTGGTAAAGTAATTGAGGGAATGGATGTTGTTAAAAAAATTGCAGAAGTTGAAGTAAAATCTGATTCAGATGATAATAGTTCTGATTCATCAAGTTCTTCTGAAAAATCAACACCTGTTCAGGATGTAAAAATTTCATCAGTTTCTGTTGATACTTTTGGAGTTGATTATGGTATGCCTGAAACAATGAAACCTTTTGATTATATGACATGGTTATATAATTATTATGGACTTTCAAGTCAAGTAACACAATAAAATTTAAGAGACTATATTATGTATAAGCAAGCAAATTAAAATCTGTGATTTGAATATTTATATTGTATTATTTTTTAAATACTGCGTAAGCGATCAAACGAGCAAAGCGAGTGCGATTGGAGCAATTTTCATTTAATTAATTTTTAAATATGGAAATTGCGACTGCAAAGTATGAAAAAAATAATACAATATAAATATCAAGTTTGAATTAATTTTAGGCTGATTTGCAACCATAATAATTGTCTCTTTTAAAATTTATATTGACAAAAATGGTCATAAATATTACAATAAAATTAGGTGATGAAAATGATCTCAAAAGAAAAAATAAATAAAAAAATAGTAATAATTGTAATATTATTATTAATTTGTATAGCTTTTATTTGTGTTATAAATAAATCAGAAAAAAATACTTATGCAAAAGAATTTGAAACAGAAAAAAATGTACAAATAAGTACTGCACAAAAAGTAGATTTAGATGAAATAATAAAAGAAAATTCGAATAAAATAGGATATAGAGAAGAAATAACCGTACAAGAAGAAGAATTAGAATATATAACAAAATATCAAAATAGTGATGAAATATATATTGGAGAAACCAGAGTATCACAAGAAGGAAGAAATGGCGTTCAAGCAATAACAACTAAAAGAGTATATGATGAAAATGGAGAGCTAATAAAAGAAGAACAAGTATCTGCAGTTGTAGTAAAATCATCAATAAATAAAATTATTCAAATTGGAACAAAAAAGTATGTAAAACCAGAAACTAAAAAAACAGATAATACTTTAGATTTTAATATTGCATTAAATAAGCCAAGTGGATATAGTTTAGAACAATTTACAAAAGCTTTAACAGATGATAAAGATAAAAATAATATTTTTCAAGATAATGCAAAATATTTTTATTATATAGAAGAACAATATAATATTAATGGATTATTTGTTGCAGCTGTTGGAATACATGAAAGTGCATGGGGAACATCAAAAATTGCAAGAAATAAATATAATTTATTTGGATATGGAGCATATGATTCAAATCCATATAATGGAGCATATTCTTTTGAAAACTATGCAGAATCAATTGATTTAATTGCAAGAGTTTTTGTGAAATATTATTTGAATCCAGCTGGTACAAGTATATATGATGGACAAAAAGCTAAAGGTAGTTATTATAGTGGAAATACATTAACAAGTGTAAATAAGAGATATGCATCTGATAAAAATTGGGCAAATGGAGTATATAAATATATGCAATATTTGTATAACAAAATAGTTTAAATAAAAAAGTAATTTAGTGATATAATATAAAAGAAAGGATTGATAGTTATTATGGAAATATTAAAAATCAATGATGATAATTTTGAAAAAGAAGTTTTAGAAAGTGAAAAAACAGTATTAATAGATTTTTTCGCTGATTGGTGTGGACCATGTAAAATGTTGTCACCGATAATTGAACAATTTGCAAAAGAAAATGAAAAAGTAAAAGTTGTAAAAATAAATGTAGATGAATTACCTGATTTAGCTGTAAAGTATGGTGTGATGTCAATACCAACATTAGTTGTTATAAAAAATGGTGAAGAAGTAAATAGAAGTGTTGGACTTATAGATAAGTCTGAAATGTTAGAATTAGTAAAATAGGAGTATGTATGTATGATTGTATAATAATAGGCTCTGGTCCAGCAGGTATATCTGCAAGTATATATATGGTAAGAGCTGGTTTAAAAATATTGGTAATATCAGAAAATAAAAGTATAGCAAAAAAAGCTGAAATAATTGAAAATTATTATGGATTTGATGAACCTATTTCTGGTGAAAAATTAATGCAAAATGGTATTAATCAGGCAAAAAGATTAGGTGTAAATTTCTTAAAAAAAGAAGTTGTAGGAATTAAATATGCAGAAAATAATTGTTATGAAATAATTATTGCAAACCAAGGGATTGATGAAAAATTTATTACAAAAACAGTAATCCTAGCAACAGGAATAAATAGAAAGAAGCCTAACATAAAGGGAATAGCAGAATTTGAAGGAAAAGGTATAAGTTATTGTGCAATTTGTGATGCTATGTTTTATAAAAATAAAAATGTAGCAGTTCTTGGAAATGGATATTATGCAATTGAAGAAATTGATAATTTATCTAATGTTACATCTAATATAACTATGCTTACAAATGGAAAAAATGCTATAGAAAATAGGAAAGATATTGAGATAAATACAAAAAAAATAAAAGAATTTGATGGAGAAAAAAACATAGAGAAAATTGTATTTGAAGATGGGACATCAAAAAATATTGATGGTGTATTTATTGCAGAAGGGACAGCAAGTAGTGTAGATTTTGCAAAAAAAATAGGTGCAAAAATTATAGAAGATTATATTGTTGTAAATGATAAAATGGAAACTAATGTGCCAAATATTTATGCTTGTGGTGATTGCACTGGCGGAATTTTGCAAATTTCAAAAGCTGTTTATCAAGGGACTGTAGCTGGTCTTGAAATAATTAAGAAAATAAAAAATAGCCGTGATTAAAAAAATCACGGTTATTTTTTGATAATAGGTTCTACATGTACGATAGTAGTGTAAACATTAGTTAAAGTTGAAACATCTTTTTCAAGAGTATCTGCAAGTTTATGACTATTTGTTGTAGTCATATTTCCATCAACACCTATTGTTATAAAAATCATATATTTATATCCTACAGGTGATGATGAAATATTAATTACTTTTTGAATATCATCATATTTATTTGCGATTGTAAGAATAGTATTTTTAGTTTCTTCATCAACAGAAACATCCATCAAAACATTATAACTTTCAAGAAAAATTTTAAATCCTGTATAACCAATCCATAAGGAAATTCCAATTCCAACAATACTGTCAAAAACATAAATACCTTTTAAACTAAGTAAAGTAGAAATTAAAGTAAAAGTTGTAACTATACAATCATTTCTATGATCTACTACATTTGCTTTTAAAAGGATATTGTCTATTTTTTTGGATACATGATTTGTATATAAAAATAGACAAAATTTTGTTAGAATTGTAATTATACAAACTATGATTAATCCCCAAGAGAATTTTAATGTACTACCATATATTAAAGAATTTATTGCATTTGATAATAATTTAAAAGTAACAAGCAGCATTGAAATTCCAATAAACATAGAAAAAATATATTCTGCTTTTCCATGTCCAAAATTATGGTCATCATCATGTGGCACACTGGAGATTTTATTTCCGATAAAAGTCATAAGTGATGCAAAAATATCTCCTCCACTATTAAAAGCATCTGCAATCATTGCTTGACTATGTGTTGAAAAACCCATTAGAGCTTTTATAAATAGCAAGAAGAGATTTCCAATAATTCCTAAAATTCCAACTTTTTTCGTTTTATTAAAGCGAGTGTCTTCCATATGTAACTTCCTTTCAAAAAATCTGATATAAATATATCACTATTATATGAAAAAATCAACTTGTCTCTTGACTTTTTTTAGTGAATATTTTAAAATATATATGAAATTAGGAAGGAATGATATAAATGAAAATTGGAATAGTTGGATTACCAAATGTAGGAAAAAGTACATTATTTAATAGTATAACAAAAGCAGGTGCAGAATGTGCAAATTATCCTTTTTGCACTATAGAACCAAATGTTGGAATTGTAGCTGTACCTGATGAGAGATTAGATAATTTAGCTAAAATGTATAATCCACAAAAAGTAACTCATGCAATAGTAGAATTTGTAGATATAGCAGGATTAGTAAGGGGTGCAAGCAAAGGAGAAGGTTTAGGAAATAAATTTTTGTCACATATTAGAGAAACAGATGCAATATGTGAAGTTGTAAGATGTTTTGAAAATTCTAATGTAACACATGTTGATGGAAAAATTGATCCAATAAGAGATATTGAAACAATTAATCTAGAATTGATTTTTGCAGATATTGAAACTGTTGATAAAAGGTTAGAAAAAGCTGTAAAAATGTTAAAATCAGATAAAAAATATCAGGCAGAAATAGATTTATTAAAGAAAATTAAACAGAATTTAGAAAATGGTGTTTCTGCAAGAAGTTTAGATTATAGTGATGATGAAAGAGAAATTTTAAAAGATATTTTTCTTTTAACTATAAAACCTATAATTTATGTTGCAAATATTTCTGAAGAACAAATTGGAAATTGGGAAAATGATGAAAATGTTTTAAAAGTTAAACAATATGCAGAAAAAGAGAATTCGGAAATTGTTCCACTTTGTGTTAAAATTGAAGAAGAAATATCAACATTAGATGATGAGGATAAAAAAGAAATGTTAGAGGCAATTGGACTTGAGGAATCTGGATTAGATAAATTAATTAAAAAGAGTTATGATTTATTAGGTTTAATGTCTTTCTTGACTGCTGGTGAACCAGAGGTTAGAGCTTGGACAATAAAAAAAGGAACAAAAGCTCCTGAGGCGGCTGGAAAAATTCACTCTGATATTGAAAGAGGTTTTATTAAAGCAGAAGTTGTGTCTTATGATGATTTAATAAGAGAAGGTTCTTTAAATGCTGCAAAAGAAAAAGGTCTTGTACGCTCAGAAGGTAAAGAATATATAATGAAAGATGGAGATATTGTATTATTTAAATTTAATGTTTAATATTTATTAAGCTTAGGTATTTTCATTGAATTATTTTTAATACTTTGCAGTTGCAATTTCCATATCTAAGATTAAATAAATGAAAATTGCTCCAATCGCACTCGCTGTGCTCGTTTGGTCGCTTGCGCAGTATTAAAAAAATGATTCAATGAAAATACCTAAATATCAAATAAAAAGAATTAATAATATTATAAAAAAACTTGGCGAATTTTGTTGACTTATGTTTGGATAAACGATATACTATATATGAAATAAAAAATGTACATAAGAGGTGATAATATGAAAAGAACTATAGCAATAATTTTAATTATAAATGTAATACTAATAGGAATATTTGGAATATTTCAAAATAAATCATATGCTGGTCAATATACAAGTTCAAATATTAATGGCATAGATGAGGATAAATATCCAGGTATAAAATCCATGATAAAACGAGTAGAAAAAGAACACCCAAATTGGAATATAAAAGTATTTTATACAGGATTAGATTGGGATGATGTAATACGTGCTGAACATAAAACACATGGGTCTAATTTAGTTCCAAAAAATTTTTATACTGGAGATTGGGTTTGTTCATATTGTAAAGACAAAGAATATGATAGTGGGTCATGGAGATGTGCATCAGAACAAGCATTAGAATATATGATTGATCCAAGAAATTCATTAAATTCAGTTGATATTTTCCAATTTTTACAATTATCATATATGGATTGTTCATATAAAGATTTAAAACCAATGGTGAAAAATTGTGATTATTTAAATGATGATGATTTATTAAAATCTATAATTGAAATTGGAAAAGATTATGATGTAAATCCCTATTTTATTGTGGCAAAAATAATCCAAGAACAAGGAAAAGGTACAGGTGTACTTGCAACAGGTAAAGAATATAAAGGAAATGATGGTGTAACATATTCAGGATATTATAATTTTTTCAATGTTAAAGCATATGGAAAAGATAAAGCTGCAATATTAACAAATGGATATAAATATGCTAAAAAACAGGGTTGGAATACTCCTTTAAAATCAATAAAAGGTGGCGTTTCATTAATTGCAAATAATTACATAAAATATGGTCAAAATACAATGTATTTTGAAAAATTTAATGTATCAAGTACAAAATATGATCATTATACACATCAATATATGCAAAATGTACTTGGAGCACAAAATGAGGGAACTAAACTTAGAAGAGGATTAATAAATGTTGGAGCATTAGATGGAGATTATACATTTATTATTCCACTATATGAAAATATGCCAAGTAGTGCTTGCAAAGTTCCATCAAGAACTACAACAACTTCATATAAATTAGGTGATGCAAATAATGATGGTGAAATTAATTCAGGTGATTTATTAGTAGTAAAAAAACATTTATTAGGTACAAGAGTTGTAACAGATAAAAATAATTTACTGGCAATGGATGTTAATAAAGATGGTAATATAAATTCAGGAGATTTACTATTAATCAAAAAACATTTGCTAGGAACATATAGAATTACAAATTAGAAAGGATAAAATTTATGAATAAGATAAGAAAAATTATAATATTAACAATATTTTGTTTGATTATGATATCAGGATATTCTGTTGTAAATGCTGCATCTGCAGGTATATCATCAAATAAAACTTCAATAAGTACAGGAGAAACAGCAAATATTACTATTTCAGTAAATGCTGCAGCATGGAATTTACATGTTTCAGGTCCTATAAGTAAAAGTTATGCAGATGTTACTGATGATGGTGAAAATACTAGAAAGAGTTTTTCTTTAAGCTTTAAAACAAGTAAAGAGGGAACATATACTATAAAACTTAGTGGAGATATTTCAGATGGATCAACAGGTATACCTCAAAATGTATCAGATTCTGTTACAATAAAAGTTTCTGAAGCACAGAGTAGTAATTCAGAAAGTGGAAGTTCTTCAAGTAGTTCATCAAGTAGCTCAAGTTCTTCAAGTTCATCTTCTTCAAAGAAATCTAGTGTTGCAACATTAAAGGATTTGGGAATAACACCTAAAAAATATGATTTTTCAAATTTTAAATCTGGAACAACAAGTTATAATGTTAAAGTTCCAAGTGATGTTGATACTATAAAAATTTATGCAACTGCAACAGATAAAAATGCTACAGTAAGTGGAACAGGTTCAAAAAAATTAAAAGAGGGAAAAAATAGTTTTACTGTAAAAGTAACTTCAGAAGATAAAAAAACTACAAAGAAATATACATTAGTAATTACAAGAGAAAGTACTAAAACTGAAACTTCAACAAAAGATGATACTACAACAGAAAACAAAGATGAGGAAGAAAATGTTGAAACAACAAATTTAGATGAAAATACAGAAACAGAAAAGGCTGTGACAGAAGGGCTAACAGAGTTGAGTATAAATAATTATAATTTAGAACCAAAATTTAGTAATGATGTTTATGAATATAAGGTTAATATTAATAGTGATGTTTCAAAACTTGATTTAGATGCTAAACCTGCAAATGATAATATGAAAGTTGAAATAGTCGGAAATGAAGATTTAAAAGATGGTGAAAATGTTATAACTATTTTGGTATATAATCCATCTAATGATACTACAACTACATATCAAATTATAGCAAATAAAGGTGAAACAGCAGGAATTGATTTATCTGAAATGAATAATGCTATTGAACAAGCTAAAAAAACTCAATTAAAATTTAATTGTATTTTAGGAGCTACAGTTGGAATTATTATTATACTTATAATTATATTTTTAATTGAAAAATATAGAATTCAGAAAAAACAAGAAGATGAGGTTGAAAATATTTCAACTTTGGAATTTGATGAACAAAATTCAGATGAAAATGATGATGAGTTTATAAAAAATAAACCAAGAGGTAAAAGATTTAAATGATAAAAAACTAGTGCATTTTTTGCACTAGTTTTTTTCAAAATATTCATTGACACAAAAAATGTTTTGTGATATTCTAATATTTAGCAGAAAATTGTAAATACTAAAAAAGATATATAAAATAAGGAGGAATATTTATGGATTTTGAACAATGGAAAGAATTTAAAAGTGGGGATTGGCAATCTGAAATAAATGTTAGAGATTTTATCCAACATAATTATACACCATATGAAGGTGGAAGTGAATTTTTGTCAGATCCAACAGAAAAAACCAAAAAATTATGGAACGAAATATTAGAATTATATAAAAAAGAAAAAGAGGCTGGAGGAGTTTTAGATATAGATACAAAAACTCCATCAATGGTAGATGCTTATGATGCAGGATATATTGATAAAGATATTGAAGAAATTGTAGGGTTACAAACTGATGCACCATTAAAAAGAGCAATAATGCCATTTGGAGGTATAAAAATTGTTGAAAAATCATGTGAGGCATATGGAAGAAAAGTAGATCCTGAAATTGAAAAAATATTTCATGGAATAAGAAAAACACATAATGATGGTGTTTTTGATGTATATACTCCAGATGTTAGAAGAGCAAGATCAAATAAATTATTAACAGGTTTACCAGATGGATATGGTAGAGGAAGAATTATAGGTGATTATAGAAGAGTTGCACTTTATGGTGTAGATGTATTAATAGAAGATAAAAAACATCAATTAGAAGAAATAGATGAAGATGATTTAACTTCAGATATAATTGAATTAAGAGAAGAAATAAGTGAACAAATAAAAGCTTTAAATAGCTTAAAATCAATGGCTAGTAAATATGGATTTGATATATCTGTACCTGCTAAAAATGCAAAAGAAGCTATACAATGGTTATATTTTGGATATTTAGGAGCTATAAAAGATCAAAATGGTGCAGCAATGAGTTTAGGAAGAACATCAACATTTTTAGATATATATATTCAAAGAGATATAGAAAATGGAGTATTAACAGAAGAAAAAGCTCAAGAATTAATTGACCATTTTGTAATGAAATTAAGATTAGTTAGATTTTTAAGAACACCTGAATATAACGAATTATTTAGTGGAGATCCTGTTTGGGTAACAGAAAGTATTGGTGGAATGGGAATTGATGGAAGAACATTAGTTACTAAAAATTCTTTTAGAATTTTGCATACTTTGCAGAATTTAGGACCTGCTCCAGAGCCAAACTTAACAGTTTTATGGTCAACTAGATTACCAGAAGAATTTAAAAAATTTGCTACAGGATTATCTATAAAAACATCTGCAATTCAGTATGAAAATGATGATTTAATGAGAATTACTTTAGGTGATGATTATGGAATAGCTTGTTGTGTATCTCCAATGAAGATCGGAAAACAAATGCAATTTTTCGGTGCTAGAGCAAATCTTGCTAAAACTTTGCTATATGCCATAAATGGTGGGAAAGATGAAGTATCTGGAAAACAAGTTGCTCCTATGTTTGAACCAATTACAACTGAATATTTAGATTATGATGAAGTTATGTCAAAATATGATCAAATGATGGATTATGTTGCTAAAATATATATTAAAGCATTAAATTGTATTCACTTTATGCATGATAAATATTCATATGAGGCCTTAGAAATGGCTTTACATGATAAAGATGTTTTTAGAACTATGGCTTGTGGAATTGCAGGACTTTCAGTTGCAGCAGATTCTCTTTCAGCTATAAAATATGCTAAAGTTAAAGTTATAAGAAATGAACAAGGATTGGCTGTAGATTATCAAATTGAAGGTGATTTCCCTAAATTTGGAAATGATGATGATAGAGTTGATAAAATTGCAGTAGATCTTGTTAGAAATTTTGATGAAAAATTAAGAAAATATAAATCATATAAAAATGCAAAACAAACATTATCAATATTAACAATAACTTCAAATGTTGTTTATGGAAAAGCAACAGGAAATACTCCTGATGGACGTAGACAAGGTGCACCATTTGGACCTGGTGCAAACCCATTACATGGAAGAGATACAAATGGTGCTTTAGCTGTAATGAATTCAATTGCAAAATTACCTTTTGATAGTGCAGAAGATGGAATATCATTTACTTTTGCAATAACACCAGACACATTAGGCAAAACTGATGAAGAAAAAGTAACTAATTTAGTTAATATGCTTGATGGATATTTTGCTCAATCTGGACATCATATAAATGTAAATGTATTTCATAGAGAACTTTTACTTGATGCAATGGAACATCCAGAAAAATATCCACAACTTACAATTCGTGTTTCAGGTTATGCTGTTAAATTTACAAGTCTTACTCGTGAACAACAATTAGATGTTATAAATAGAACTATTCATGAAAAAATCTAGTTGAAATGAGGAATTTTATGAGTGATAAAATAGAATATTATGCTAAAGTACATTCTGTTGAATCTTTTGGCACAGTTGATGGCCCAGGTATAAGATTTGTATTGTTTTTACAAGGATGCAACTTAAAATGCAAATATTGTCAAAATAGAGATACTTGGGATATCCATGCGGGTGAATTTAAATCTTTAGATGAAATTTTTCAAAAGATTTTAAGGTACAAAAATTATATATATAAAAATGGTGGTGTTACAATTAGTGGTGGAGAACCCCTAATACAGTTTGAATTTTTGATTGAACTATTTAAAAAACTAAAAAAAGAAAATATTCATACCTGTATAGATACATCAGGAATGGTTAAAATAACAGATAAAATTAAGGAATTAATTGATTTAACAGATTTGTTTTTACTTGATATAAAACATATAGACCAAATAAAATGTAAAGAACTTGTAGGGGTTTCAAATGAATATGAATTGGAATTTGCAAGATATTTAAGTGAAAATGGTAAACATATGTGGATTAGACAAGTTTTAGTTCCTGGGTATACAGATAATGAAAAGGATTTATTAAAATTAAAACATTTTTTATCAACTTTAAAAAATGTTGATAGAGTGGAAATTTTGCCATATCATAATATGGGAGAATATAAATGGAAAAAACTTGGATTTAAATATGAATTTGAAAATGTAAGACAAGCAAATGATGATGATGTAAAAAGAGCAAAACAGATTTTAGGAATATAGAAATAGAGAAGAGCAAAAAGCTCTTCTCTATTGAGGTTTTCAATTATTATGACAACTCATGGAAAATCTTTTCAAGAATTTCATCTTCAAAAATTACCTCAAACTTTTCGTTAAGAATTTTCAGCTTTTTTACATAGCCAATAAGGTTGGCTAAAGATTTCAAAGTTTTTAAGGTGAAATTTTCAAGTTCTGAATATCTTAGTAACAAACTTAATGTATCACTATTTGTAGAAACAGTGATAGGCTTTTTTTCAGCCTTTTCTGGGTCTTCAATCTCAATTTCTCCATTTTCATGGAAAAAAATATTGATTGTTTTTAGCTGTTCAATCTCTTGCTCAAGTTTTTTTAATTCTTCCTGTTTTTCTGTCAATAGCAGATCATGCTTTTTTTGCTCCTGATAAATTTCATCAAGTTTTGCAGTAAATTCTGCATTTTCTTTTTCCAACTTATCAATAGACTTCTTATTGTCTTCAATAGAAGATTTTAAATCAGTTATACTTTCTTCATATTCTGAAGAAATTTTAGAAAGCTGACTAATCAGAGAATTCAGTGTACTAATTTTATTTTTAATAACCTGAATTGTTGAAAAATTTTTTTCTATTTCTTTAGCCTCTTCTTTTGAGTCTTTTACCAGAATAGCATTATTAACATTTGCAATAGGTATTTCAATACACTTCTTTTGAGTATATTTTTTTGATTTACCTCCAAGTTTATCATTTCTTTTAAGTTCTCTCATTAATCCATTATATGCTTTAGGATTAAGAGATTTTTGAAGATTATTTTTAAATGTACTTTCGTCCATTTGAAAATAATCTAAGATCTGTTTGGTTGTCCAGTGATCTTGGACCTTCCGTATTATGTCTCCACTTTCTATGCGTATCATTTTGTACCTCCATAATTAGCTATTAGCATTAACATAATTGGAATTATATCACATATTATGTTAATAGTCAATGGCAAATTTAATAAAATGAGGTAAAAAACAAAAAAATAATTTCATAAATTTAGCAAAATGTATTGATAAATTAAAATAAATGTAATATAATTGTAATAAAATTGTAATAATAATGTAAATTAGTAAATAATATAATATAAATAAATAAATAAAGCAAAGGAGATTAAGGCATGTTTAAATTTGGGTTTGGACAAGATATTGGAATAGATTTAGGTACTGCAACAGTAATTGCATATGTAAAAGGAAAAGGGATTGTATTAAGAGAACCATCTGTTGTAGCTATTGATAATACAACAGGAGATGTTGTAGCTGTTGGGGGAGAGGCAAGAAGAATGCTAGGCAGAACTCCAGGAAATATAGTAGCTACAAGACCTTTAAGAGATGGAGTGATTTCAGATTATACTGTAACTGAAAAAATGTTAAAATATTTTATAAAAAAAGTTGGTGGAAAAAGTGTATTTTCACCTAGAATTATGATATGTATTCCATCAAGAGTTACAGAAGTTGAAAAAAAAGCAGTAATTGATGCAGCAACACAAGCTGGTGCAAGAAAAGTATATTTAATTGAAGAACCAATAGCTGCTGCAATAGGAGCTGGAATAGATATATCAAAACCATGTGGAAATATGGTTGTAGATATTGGTGGTGGAACTACAGATATTGCAGTAATATCATTAGGTGGTTCTGTAGTAAGTACATCTTTAAAAATAGCAGGAGATAAATTTGATGAATATGTTGTAAAATATATTAAGAAAAAACATAATGTCATGATTGGGGAAAGAACTGCTGAAGATTTAAAAGAGCAAATAGGTTGTGTATATCCTAAAATTCAAGATGTTGAAATGGATATAAGAGGTAGAGATTTAATTACTGGTTTACCTGCAACAATTACAGTACATTCAAATGAAATGTTAGAAGCTTTAGCTGAACCTGCCACAATGATTGTTGATGCAGTACATTCTGTATTAGAAAAAACGCCTCCAGAACTTGCCGCAGATATAAGTGATAGAGGAATTTATATGACAGGTGGAGGAGCTTTAATTGATGGATTAGACAAATTAATTCAAGAAAAAACAGGTATAAATGTTATGATTGCACAAGATGCTGTATCATGTGTTGCATTAGGAACTGGAAAAGCGTTAGACACATTAGACACATTAGATGAAAAAGCAAGAAAACAAATTTAAAAAAATATTATAAAAATTAATAAAAAAGCAATAATAAAATTAGGTGATGAAAATGAAAAAATTTCGCAAAATTTTATTAGTTGCTTTTTTATTATTGATTTTGTGTATTATATATATTTATATATGTGCTATTGATGCAATTCCTAAAAGTACCATATTATTTAAAGATGAAAGTTTAGATATTAAAACTATATTTGGTTTAAGTTTAGAAAATGAAAATAAATCTGTAGCAACTTCAAATATATTACAACAAAAAGATATGGAAATTGGGACAAATACAGTAAATGTGAAATTATTTGATAAGTTTACTGTAAAAGAAGTTGGAGTTAGTATAATTGAAAGAACAAAAGTTATTCCTACAGGAAATATTGCTGGGTTAAAAATATATACAAGTGGTGTTTTGGTTGTTGGAATGTCTGAAATTAAGGGGGAAGATAATCAAAAATATAAACCATATGAAAATTCAGGGATTCAAGAGGGAGATATGATAATCGAAGTTGAAAATACATTAGTTACAGATACGAATAAATTAGTTGAGCTCGTAAATAAATCTAAAGGAAAAAGTTTAGATATAAAATATATGAGAAATGGTGAAAATATGGAATGTAGTATTAGTCCTATAAAAACAAGTGGAAAACAATATAAATTAGGATTATGGGTTAGAGATAGTGCAGCTGGAATTGGAACTATGACATATTATGAGCCTTCATCAAATAGTTTTGCAGCATTAGGACATGGAATTACAGATGTAGATACTGGAGAATTATTAGATATTGCTAATGGAGAATTTATAACTACAAAAGTTATATCTATTATAAAAGGAAAACAAGGCAATCCAGGTAAAATTCAAGGAACTATTGATGATCAAACAAAAATTGGAACAATTTTTAAAAATACTAATTTGGGAATATATGGTTCTATTGAAAATTTAAATGGAAATAATATTGATTTAAGCAGAAAAATGGAAGTTGCAACTAAAAATGAGATATGTTTAGGAAATGCTAAGATTTTATGTTCTTTAGATGGTGAAACACCTAAAGAATATAATATTGAAATAGAGAAGATTTTTTTGAATAATGATTATGATAATAAAAGTATGCTAATAAAAGTTGTAGATGAAAATTTAATTGATAAAACAGGTGGAATCATACAGGGAATGAGTGGATGTCCTGTAATCCAAAATGGAAAGTTTATTGGTGCTGTAACAAATGTTTTAGTTAATGATCCAACTAAAGGTTATGCTGTTTTTGGAGATTTAATGATAAAAGAAATGAAAACAATAGAGTAAATTTATGTAGGAGGTTCAAATGAAAATAGAGGAAAATAATGACATAATATTAGGAATAAAAGAATTTTCGATATTAGAAAAAGAAGAAATATTAGGAAATTTAAATACATCAATTAATGGATTGAGTTATGAAAAAATAATTGAAAGACAAGAAAAATATGGAAAAAACATTATAGATGTAAAAAATAATAAAACACTATTAAATAGATTAAAAGAAGCAATTATAAATCCATTTAATATTGTATTAATTTTGGTTGCAGTTGTTACTTTTTTTACAGATGTTGTAATTCAAGAGAAAAAAGATTATTTAACATTTACAATAATTATAAGTACAATAATTATTTCATCTTTAATTTCTTTTTTTCAACAAGCCAGTTCTGACAAAGCAGTACAAAAATTAAAGAAAATGATATCAAACAAGATATATGTAATAAGAAATGGAAATGAAGAAAGTATAGATGATGAGGAAATAGTATTAGGTGATATTGTAAAATTATCATCTGGAGATATGTTACCTGGTGATGTAAGATTTTTGGAAACAAAAGATTTATTTTTAGACCAAGCATCTTTAACAGGTGAATCTAATCCTGTTGAAAAATTTTCAAAATTAAAAGGTGAAAAAGAATCTTTGACTGATTTATCAAATATTGGATTTATGGGAACAAATGTAGTAAGTGGGAGTGCAAAAGCAGTAATTATTGGGACAGGAAATCAAACATATTTTGGAAGTATGGCAAAATCTTTATATAGTGTAAATGAGAAAAATAGTTTTGAAAAGGGAATAGATAGTGTTAGCAAATTATTAATAAAATTTATTGCAGTTATGATACCAATTATATTTATTATTAATTTTTTTACAAAAGGGGATTGGTGGAATTCATTAATTTTTGCAATAACAATTGCAGTTGGTTTGACACCAGAAATGTTACCTGTTATTATGACATCTACACTTGCAAAAGGTGCAATTGATATGTCTAAAAAGAAAACAATTGTAAAAAGATTAAGTAGTATACAAACATTTGGAGAAATGAATATTTTATGTACTGACAAAACTGGAACATTAACAGAAGATGAAATCATTTTAGAAAAATATATGGATATTAATGGAAATGAAAGTACAAGAGTTTTAAAACATGCTTTTTTAAATAGTTTTTTTCAAACAGGATTAAAAAATTTAATTGATATTGCAATTATATCAAGAGCTGAGAAAGAAAAGATGAATATATTAAAAGAAAAATATATAAGAGAAGATGAGATACCATTTGATTTTTCAAGGAGAAGAATGAGTGTGGTTTTAAGGGATGAATATGGAAAAAGACAACTAATAACAAAAGGAGCTGTTGATGAAGTTGTATCAATTTGTTCATATATAGATATTAATGGAGAGGCTATAAATTTTTCTGATAAATTAAAAAGTAAAGTATATGAAGTTTATGAAAAATATAATCATAAGGGGTTGAGAATTGTAGCAGTAGCTCAAAAAAATCATATACATGGAATCGAAACATTTGGAGTAAATGATGAAAAAGATATGGTTTTAATAGGATTTGTAGGATTTTTAGATCCACCAAAAAAAAGTGCAAAACAAGCTATTATAGCTTTAAAGAAACATGGTGTTGATACAGTGGTTTTAACAGGAGATAGTGAGGGTGTTGCTATAAATGTATGTAACAAAGTAGGAATTTCTACTAAAAATTCTTTAACTGGAAAGCAGATTGAAAATATGGATGATACTGAATTAAAAGAAAGATCAAAAATATGTCATTTGTATTCTAAGTTATCACCAATTCAAAAACAAAGAATAGTTAAAATTTATCAGGAACAAGGAAATACTGTAGGATATATGGGTGACGGAATAAATGATAGTCCTCCTTTAAAACAAGCTGATGTAGGAATTTCAGTTGATACAGGTGTTGATATTGCTAAAGAAACTGCAGATATAATTCTTTTAGAAAAAGATTTAAATGTATTAGAACAAGGAGTTATTACAGGAAGAAAAACATTTACAAATATTTTGAAATATTTAAAAATGGCAACAAGTGGGAATTTTGGTAATATGTTATCAATTATAATCGCAAGTATATTTTTACCTTTTTTACCATTATTACCTGTCCATATTTTAATACAAAATTTGCTAAATGATTTTGCTCAAATAGGAATGCCTTTTGATAATGTTGATAATGAATATTTGCAAAAACCACGAAAATGGGATACAAAGTGGCTTAAAAGAAATATGTTTGTTTTAGGAACAGCAAGTACATTTCTAGATATTTTATGTTTTTTAATATTGTGGAATATTTTTAATTTTAATACATTTGAAAAGGCTGTTTTATTTCAAACTGGCTGGTTTGCATTTGGAATAATTTCACAAACTTTAATCATACATCTTATTAGAACATCTAAAATACCATTTGTAACAAGTTGGCCATCTAAACAATTAGTTATTTCAACATTAACAATTGTACTAATTACATTAATTATTTCTTTTACTGATATTGCTGTTATATTTGATTTGAGCAAATTACCAATTCAGTATGGTGGTTTTATGATACTACTTATGATGATATATGGTGTAATTATTCGATTTTGCAAAAAAGTGTTGAAGTAGTATTGAAAAAATAGAATAAATGATAGAATTGCATTAAATATTTTACTAAAGAGAGGTGGTGAAAAAACATGGATGAGAAAAAAGGAATACAAATCAAATACAAGAAAACATTATGACATAGTACATCACCAAAAAACTTCTTTGAAGATTTGAAAGTGGATTCTGCTGATATTGATAATGTTATAAATAAAAAGAATTTTCTTGAAGAAATAGATGGAAATGTAGAAGCTTTAAAGTTATTATCGGTTGATAGATTGAGAATGCTTGAAAAATATTGTGATGGAGTTATCAAAGAAAATGAGAAAAAGATAAAGAAATTAAAAAGTGCAGAATAAATATAGAAATTGAAAAAAAGTTTGAAAATCGTTTGACAAATTCATTTTTTCGTAGTAAAATATAAATAGCTTAAAATTTGACTAAAGTTCTGCAGAAGTCATATAGTTAGAAAGAGGTGCAATGGAAGAAGGCATCTCTTTTGTTTTGTATAAAAATAAAGGAATAGCAAATGGAAGTTACTATCCCTTTATGATTAGTTATGTACTAATCCCTGTTCTGACCATTCTGTCCATTAGCTTTTTCTGCTTGTTGTTTCTTTTCAGATTCAATAAGCATTTCAACTAATTTTAAGATTAGTTCTGCATTGGTCATATAGCATCACCCCCTTCAAAAAGATTTCCTTTATGAAAAGGATGTTTAAATTATACTCTGTTTTACACAAAAAAGCAAGGCGAATATTGTAATTTTTTTATCAATTTAATTTTAAATTTTTTTATCAATTTTGTATTGACTTTTACAATTGTAATTCTTCTTTAATTATCTTCATTTTAAAACACCATCCTTTCCATCGGATGATATTTTGGCAAAAAAAAATACCATCCTTTTCAGAATGATATTTGTATCTCTATTCAAAAAGTTCGAACAGATTCGTCATTGGAGCGGGTACCGAGAATCGAACTCGGGCGACCAGGTCGGAAGCATGGCATTCTTCCACTAAATTATACCCGCAAAAATTTATAAATTAATTATACAATAAAGCGAAAAAATTTGCAATAAGTAGCGAAAAATTTTTGAAAAAAATATAAAAAAACTATTGACAAATATAAAAAAGTAATGTATACTAAAAAACGTAGCAAAAAGCTCCCTTAGCTCAGTTGGTCAGAGCAACCGGCTCATAACCGGTGGGTCCAAGGTTCAAATCCTTGAGGGAGCACCAAACTTAATCGGCGGAAATGCCGATTTTTTTTGTATAAAAAATAAATAATATGAAGAAAAAAGTAAAAAAAATATTTACAAGATGAATGATAAAGTGGTATAATATGGACATATAATTTAAGGCTTAATGGAGGAATGTTAATAAATATGAAAATAGGAGTAGATATAGGTGGAAGTCATATAGGAATAGGACTTGTAAATAATGGAAAAATAGCAGAAAAAAAAGAAATATTAATACAAACAATAAATAAAAAAGAAGATGAAAAAACAGAAAAAATCATTAGGTTATTAGAAGAAAATATAGGTGAATTAGTAAATAAATATAAAGAACATATTGAATTAATTGGAATAAGTGTACCTGGAATTGCATATGGTACGAAATCTATGAAATTAGATAATTTAGGTATAAAAGAAATTGATTTTTCAAGTTTGGAAAAATTTTTTAAAACAAAAGTAAAAGCTATAAATGATGGAAATGCTGCAGCACTTGCAGAAAAAAAATATGGTTCATTAAAAAATTATAAAGATTGTATATTTTTATGTTTAGGTACAGGAGTTGGTGGTGCTGTATTTTTAGATAATAAATTATTAGCTGCAAGAAATGGTTTAGGGTTTGAAATAGGGCATATGGTAATTGAAAAAAATGGAATATTGTGTAACTGTGGGAAAAAAGGATGCTTTGAAAAATATGCTGCAATGAGTGCTTTAAAAAACAAAGTTATTAAGGAATTAGAGAATATTTACAATGATGAAAATATATTAGAGAAAAAATATTTTAGTGATTTGGTTAAAGAAAATATTGATAACAAAAATATACAAAAAGCAATGGATGAATTTACAGATAATCTAGTAATTGGTTTTTCAAATTTAATAGATTTATTTTTGCCAGAAGCAATTTGTATTGGTGGAAGTTTTTCATATTTTAAACAATGGATGTATGAAAGTCTTGTAAATAAAATGGAAAAGAAAAAATATGCATTTTATAAATCATATATTCCTAAAATTGAAATAGCAAAATTTGAAAATGATGCTGGAATAATAGGGGCAGTATTACAATAAAAATAAAGGTGGTGAATTTGATGAAAAAAGATGATTTTTTATATTTTGAAGAAGACGATACAAGTGAGATGAGTGCAAACGGCAAGCAAGTTTTTGTCACAAAAAGGATAAATGGGAAAACAACAAGAAATAAAGTAAGTGATAAAAAAGAAACAAATACATTAAATAAAAAACAAAAACAGAATGATGAAAAAGATTATATGATATTAGGTTTAGATAAAATAAAAGTTGTAAAAGATCCAATAAAACAAAATTCAAATTCAGAAATGCCTAAAAAAGCAAACAAAAGTAAGAAAAAAAATAATAATTACAAAAATCAAAATAAAAAGAAGAGAAAGAAAAAAAGTAGTAAATTTATAAAAATATTGCTTTTGCTTTTGATAATAATTGCAACAATTATATTTGCATTTGTATCACCAATATTTAATATAAATGAAATAGTTGTAGAAGGAAATAAAAAAATAGAAACTGAAACAATAATTAGTTTGTCAGAATTAAAGATGGAAAATAATATATTTAAAAATAATAAAAAAGATATTGCTGAAAAAATAAAAACCAACCCATATATAAACAGTGTTGTAATTAAAAGAAAACTTCCAACAACAATAGAAATAGATATTGAAGAAAGAAGTGTTGCATATCAAATTCAAGTAATAGATAGTTATGTATATCTAGATTATCAGGGATATATATTAGAAAAGTCAAGCCAAAAAGCAAATGTTCCATTAATAGAAGGACTTAAAACAGAGCAAGAAAATTTATTAAATGATAAAAGAATTTCTAATGATGATATTGAGAATATTAATGCAATTTTAAAAATAATAGATAGTGCAAAAAAATTAAGTTTATATGATGAAATAACAAAAATAAAAATTGAAAATGAAGAATATGTATTAGAAATGGAAAATCAAAAAAAACAAGTATTTTTAGGAGATAGTAGTAATATCACAAATAAAATGCTATATGTTCAAACAATATTAAAAAGTGAAAAAGAAAAAAGCGGGAAAATATTTGTAAATGGTGATTTTAATAATGGATTTAAGGCGTATTTTAGAGAAGAATGATAGAAAGGAGAGTTTTATGAGTAAAAAAATGCAATATGTAATTATAGGGATAATGTGCTTTATATTAACAATAGGAATAGTTGTTCAAATTAAAACTGTTAATAATAATGGTACAACAGTTGGAGTTAAACAAGAAGAAAGCGAGCTTAAAACACAAGTATTGAAGATGAAAGAAAAATATGAGAATTCTTATGAAAAATTACAAAAAACTGAAAGTGAGTTGGAAAAGACAAGAGAAAATGCTACAAATAATAATGAAGAACTTAAAAATTTAGAAAAACAGATAAAAGAAGCAAATGTTTTACTTGGACTAACAGATGTAAAAGGAACTGGTGCATCAATAACTTTAGCAGATGGTGTCGCATCTTCAAGTACATTAAAAGTTGAAGATTTACTAATACATAATACAGATTTATTAAATGTTGTAAATGAACTTAAAAATGCTGGAGCAGAAGCAATTGAAATAAATGGAAAAAGAATTGTAGGAACAACTGCCATAAATTGTGATGGTAATGTTATAACTGTAAATGGAGAAAAAGTAACATCACCATTTACAATAAATGCTATAGGTTATCCGGAACTTTTATCAACTTTAAATAGAGCAGGTGGATATTTAAGCATTTTAGGTGATTATAATGTCAAAACTGAATTTAAAAAAAGAGATAAAATTAGTATTCCAAAATATACTGGAATTATGAGTTTTAAATATGCAAAATCTGTATTATAGAAATGAGGGAAAACTATGAAGAAAGGAAAGATTTCAATAATAATTACTGCTGGAATAGCATGTTTTATTCTTGTTATGATAATGTTTATGCAATTTAAAATTGTATATGAAACAGATATATCATCAATTGAAACAATGAGAGAAGAAGATTTAAAACAAGAACTTGCAAACTGGAAAGCAAAATATGAAGAAACAGAGCAGAAATATCAAGAGACAGAACAAACTTTAAATAAATATAAAGAGCAATCTTCATCAGATAGTCAAACAAAACAAAATCTTGAAGATGAACTTGCAAATTTAAATTTAATGCTGGGAAAAACTGATGTTGAAGGACAAGGAGTTATTATAACTCTACAAGATAATGATAATTCAGAACAAAAAATAAGTGCAGAAGAATTAATGATAATAGTAAATTATTTAAGAGATGCTGGAGCAGAAGCAATTTCTATAAATAATCAAAGAGTAATAAATAATACATATATTACATTAATAAATAATTCATTTATCAAAGTCAATAGTCAGAGGGTAACTTCACCATATGAAATAAAGGCTATAGGAAATTCTGAATATCTAAAAAGCTCATTAATTGGAAATGGTGGATATGCTGAGAAAATAACTAGTTTAGGACAACAAATAAAAATAGAGGAAAAAAAGAAAGTTAACATTCAAAAATATGATGAAGAAATAACAACAAAATATATTGAAGAAAATTAGAAAGGGTGATTAAAATGGCATTTATAGCTATATTAATTGGTTGTATTTTAGGAGCTTTAGTTGGAATTAATTTGCCTATAATTTCATATTCATATTCAAGTTATTTGGCAATAGCAATAATTGCAGCTTTAGATTCTGTATTTGGTGGAATTACAGGAGTTTTAAAAGGTGAATTTAATTTAAAAGTATTTATATCAGGTTTTTTCTGTAATGCAATATTATCTATATTATTGACTTATTTGGGAAATAAACTTGATGTTGATATATATTTAGCAGCAATAGTTGTATTTGTAGGAAGAATGTTTATAAACTTGACAATTATTAGAAAATATTATATAGATAAATGGTCACAAAAAATTGAAGAAAGAAAGAAAAAGAAAAAAGAACAAGTTATGTAAAATACATCTTGAAAATCAATGGTGGTAAACAGTTTTAAAAAATAAAACAAAATAGATTGAAATAATATTACAATAATATGTCAAAAATATTTCAAAAATATTACAAAAACTATTGACAATTGTCTAAAAATGTAATATAAAAATAATAACAAAAATCAAAAAAAATGGAGGAATTATCTTGGCAGTGGGTGATGTCATAGTTGGTATTGACATAGGAACATCAAAAGTTTGTACAATACTCGGGGAAGTAAACAATTTTGGTCAGATAGAAATCTTATGCACTACCACTTGTAAATGTAACGGATTGAAAAAAGGAAAGATAGTTAATGAAGAAGCAATATGTACAAGTATTTCAGAAACTATAAAAGAAGCAGAAGATGAAGTAGGCTTTAAAATAAATTCAGCATATTTAACTATTCCTGGTAAATATGTAACAATAGTACAAAATAGTATATTAAAAGAAGTTAAAGATAAATTTACAGGTATAACACAAAAAGATTTACAAAATGCACTTTTACAAGTTAAAGATATTGAAGTACCAGAACAGCAAACGATAGTTGATGTGGTTGTAGATGAAATTGTATTAGATGATGGCAAAGTCACAACAGATCCAATTGGAAATCTAAGTTCTAGCTTTACTGTAAATGCACAAGTTATACTAGCTGAAAAAGAATATGTAAAAAGATTAACAGGAATATTGAAAAAAACTGGAATAGAAATAGATGGATTAGTTCCAGTAACACTTGCAGAAAGAAATTTAATGTTAGACAAAAATGAACTACATGATAATATAATGTTATTAGATGTTGGAGCAGGAAATACTGATATAGGTGTATTTGAAGGAAATAAATTTATATATACAGATACTATACCATTAGGAGGTGACAATATCACAAATGATATAGCATTAGTACTTGCAATTTCTGAAGAAGAAGCAGATAAATTAAAAAGACAATATGGATTTGCATTAAAATCATTTATTGATAATGATAATGAAATAATGCTAAATACATGTAAAAATGAAAGAAAAAACAAGGTTATAAAAAGTTCAGAACTAATAGAAATAATGGAAGCAAGGATTGAAGAAATATTTTCTTTAGTAAATAAAAATGTAACAAACCAAGGAGTTAAATCAAGAATTAATAATGTAATATTAACAGGTCAGGGAATAACAAATATAATAAAAAGTGATGTGGCTGGAAAAATTGCATTAAATATACCAGTAAAAATTTCTACAGGTAGAGCTATAAGCTCTGTAAAACCTGAATATAGAACTTGTTATGCATTAATTAGATATATAGCAGCAAGACCATATACTAAAAATGTTTCAAGTAGAATTGATACAAATTCTAAAGAAAGTATTCTAAAAATAGCAATTACAAGAATAAAAGAATTTTTTTACAGTTAAAATAATTAAATTTTATAAAATACATATTTAAGTTTAATCTAAGGGGCTTAGATGAAAGGGAGGAAAATTAAGTGATGATGGATTTTGAAGATGATAACATAACAATGAAAGATGGAACAGCAACAATAAAAGTAATAGGAGTAGGTGGAGCTGGAAATAATGCAGTTAACAGAATGCTAGAATTAGGAATAAAAAATGTAGAATTCATAGCTGTAAATACAGATAGACAAGCTCTACAAAAATCAAAAGCAAATACAAAAATTCAAATAGGTGAAAAAATAACTAGAGGTTTAGGAGCTGGTGCTAATCCAGATATTGGAGCACAATCAGCAGAAGAAAGCAAAACAGAATTAACAGAAATTTTACGCGGAGCAGACATGGTATTTGTTACTGCAGGAATGGGTGGAGGAACTGGAACAGGTGCTGCACCAACAGTAGCAGGTATTGCAAAAGAAATGGGAATATTAACAATAGGTGTTGTTACAAAACCATTTACATTTGAAGGAAAAAAACGTTTAGCACAAGCTGAAAGAGGAATTGAAAGTCTAAAAGGAAAAGTTGATACTTTAATTGTAATTCCAAATGATAAATTACTTCAAGTAATTGATAGAAAAACTTCAATGACAGAAGCTTTTATGATGGCAGATGATATTTTAAGACAAGGTGTTCAAGGTATATCAGATTTAATAACTGTTACAGGTACTGTAAACCTAGATTTTGCAGATGTTAAAACAATAATGTTAAATACAGGTATGGCACATATGGGAATTGGTAGAGCCTCTGGAGAAAATAAAGCTGAAGATGCTGCAAAACAAGCTATTCAAAGTCCATTACTTGAAACTACAATAGAAGGTGCTAGAGGTGTAATTATAAATATTACTGGTGGAGAAGATTTAGGTCTTCAAGAAGTAAATACAGCTGCTGAACTTGTTCAACGCAGTGTTGACCCAGAAGCAAATATTATATTTGGTACAGTAATTGATGAAACAATGAATGATGAGATTCAAATAACAGTTATTGCAACAGGTTTTGATGACACATCAGAACAAACAAATAGTTTAAGAGGAGATAAAAGTGCTCCAAAAACATGGGAAAAGAAAATAAATTCTATACCATCAAGTCAAGATCTTGGCAATTCTCAAAATGATTTGGATATACCATCATTCCTTAGAAAAAATAAAAATAAAGGATTATAAAAACAATAGAATGGCTTAATTTCAAGCCATCCTATTGTTTTTTCATTTTAGGTTTAGAAATAAGAGATGCTATATATCCAAAAAATACTGCAGCAGCAATACCTCCAGCACTTGCTTTAAGTCCTCCTGTAAATGCACCAATTAAGCCTGTTTGTTTTACAGTTTCTATTGTACCTTTTGCTAAGTTATAGCCAAAACCTGTAAGCGGAACTGTTGCACCTGCTCCAGCAAAATCAACTAAATATTGATAAATACCAAGTCCGCCTAATATAACACCAGCTGTAACATATATAACTAAAATCCTTGCAGGAGTAAGTTTTGTTTTATCAATTAATATTTGACCAATAATACATAAAATTCCTCCAACAATAAAACATCTGAATAATTGCATCCAATCAAAACCATTAAAAAATTCCATAATTAATCATATCCTCCTAAATTTCAATACTAACTGCGTGGGCAATTCCTGGAATTGATTCACCTTGTTGAGAACTTGTTGAGTTCATAAGTGCACCAGTGGCAATTAATAATATGTGTTTTAAATTTTGTTCTTTTAATTGTTTGAATAAATAACCTGAAAAAACACTTGCACAACATCCACAACCACTTCCACCAGAATGAGTGTCTTGTTTTTTTCTATCAAAAATTAAAACTCCACAATCATCATAAATTGATGAAATATCATATCCAGCATTTTTACATAAATCAATCAAAATATCTTTTCCAATATATCCTAAATCACCTGTAAAAATAGCATCATAATAATCTGGTGTTCTACCTGTATCTTGAAAATGAGCTATAATAGTATCAAATGCCGCTGGTGCCATAGCTGCCCCCATATTATTTCCATCTTTAATTCCCATATCAACAATTTTTCCAGAAGTAATATGTGTTACAAAAGGACCTTGTCCAGTTCTTGAAATAATTGCTGAACCAGCACCAGTAACTGTCCATTGTGCTGTTGGTGGTCTTTGATTTCCAAGTTCTAATGGAAATCTAAATTGTTTTTCTGAACTACAAAAATGACTTGATGATGCACAAATTGCATAATTTATACCATTTTCTACAAAAACAGAGGCGAGTGATAAACCTTCTACAAATGTTGAGCATGCACCAAATATTCCAAAAAATGGAATGTTTAATTCTCTTAAACCGAAACTTGATGAAATACATTGATTAAGTAAATCTCCTGCAAAACAGTATTCAATATCATCAGTTGCAACACCTGATTTAGATATTGCAGTATTTACAGTTTCTTTTATGATTTTACTTTCTGCTTTTTCCCAAGTTTTTTCGCCCCACATTTCATTGTCTAAACATTTGTCAAAATATTTTGCTAGTGGACCATCTGCTTCTTTTGGTCCGACAATACATGCACAATCAACAATTGTGGGTGGATTATTAAATTTTATAGTTTGTTTTCCTAATTTTTGCATTTTTCAATTCCTTTCATATAAATTGATTATAAATTTAATTTATATATTGTATTATTTTTTTCATACCTTGCAGTCGCAATTTTCTTTTCAAAAATCAATATAATGAAAATTGCTCCAATCGCACTCGCTATGCTCGTTTGGTCGCTTACGCGGTATTCATAAAATAATACAATATATATTAATATTTTAAGGCTATTTAAATTTTGATATTAAACTAATGTTGCAGGTGTATTAAATATTAAAAATACAATTCCTACTATAATTGCACTACATATTCCAAAAACTAAAACTGGTCCTGCAACAGTAAACATTTTAGATCCAACTCCCATAACATATCCTTCAGACTTATATTCCATAGATGGTGCAACAATAGAATTTGCAAATCCAGTTATTGGAATTAAAGAACCTGCACCTGCGAATTTTCCTATTTTATTAAATAAATTTAAAGCTGTTAGAAATGCACTAATGGCAATTAAAACTATTGATACAATTGTTCCAGCTATTTCTTTATCAATTCCCTTATATAAACAATAGCTTAATATTATTTGACCTATTGAACATATTAAACCTCCAACCCAGAATGCATTAAAACAATTTTTTAATATTGGAGAATTTGGTGATTTTTGTTCAACATATTCTTTATATTCTTTTTTTGTGTTTAATGGATTTTCCATAGTAAAGTCCTTTCTTTTTATAAAATATTGCTGTTATTATGTGCAAAAAAAATAAAATTATTCAAAATTATAAAAAAGCTTGAATTTTATTTGCAAAGTTGGTATAATAGGGAATGTAAAAAGGAAGTGGAAAAATGAGAACAATATTAGAATATTTAGAAAACTCAAAAAAAAGAGATGAAAATAAAATAGCAGTAATAGATGAACATGGAAAATGTACATATAAGGAATTAATGGAAAACAGCAAAAAAATAGGAAGTGAAATAGCAAAGAAAATAGAGACAAAAAGACCTGTGCCTGTATTGATGGAAAAAGGAATAAATGCTTTAAATTCATTTTTAGGAGCAGTATATGCAAATTGTTTTTATGTTTTGTTAAATCCTGATTTGCCACAAACAAGACTAGAACACATAATAGAGGTATTAGAGCCTGAAATAATAATAACAGATGAAAAAAATCAAGAACTTGCAAAAACAATATTTAAAAAAGAAATATTATTGGTTGAAGATTTAAAAAATAGTGAGATTGATGAGGAGTTATTAGCAAATATAAGAGAAAATATATTAGATATTGACCCATTATATGCAAATTTTACATCTGGATCAACAGGAATACCAAAAGGTGTTGTTGTAAGTAATCATTCTGTAATGGATTTTATAGATAATTTTACTGAAATATTTAATATTACAGAAAAAGATGTTATTGGAAATCAAGCACCATTTGATTTTGATGTATCTGTAAAAGATATATATTCAGCATTAAAAACTGGTGCAACACTTGTAATAATTCCTAAAAAATATTTTTCTTTACCAACAGAATTGTTAGATTTTATTTGTGAAAATAAAGTGACAACAATGATATGGGCTGTATCAGCATTGTGTTTGATAACAACATTTCACGGTTTAGATTATAAAACACCTGAAACAGTAAATAAAGTGTTATTTAGTGGTGAAGTGATGCCATTAAAACATTTAAAACAATGGATTGAACATTTACCAAATGCAATGTTTGTAAACTTATATGGACCAACAGAAATAACATGTAATTGTACATATTATATTGTTGACAATAATAAACAATATGAAAAAACTTTACCAATGGGAAAACCATTTCCAAATGAAGAGGTATTTTTATTAGATGACCAAAATAAGAAAATTGTCGAAAAAGGTATAAATGGTGAAATTTGTGTAAGAGGAGTTGCTCTAGCATTAGGATATTATAATTCAAGAGAACAAACAGATTCAAGATTTGTACAAAACCCATTAAACACAAAATATAATGATTACATATATAGAACAGGTGATTTGGCATATTATAATGAAAATGGTGAAATGTGTTTTGCAGGAAGAAAAGATTTTCAAATTAAATTTATGGGACATAGAATTGAATTAGAAGAAATAGAAAGAGCAATGGAAAAAGTTCCACAAATTGATAGAAGTTGCTGCATATTTAATGAACAAAAAGGTAGATTATATGGATTTTATGTTGGAAATATTGAAAAAGCACAAGTGCTAGAGGAATTAAGAAAAGATTTACCAGTATTTATGATACCAAACTCTATAAAACAAATTGAAAAATTTCCTATGACTAAAAATGGAAAGATTGATAGAAAAGAATTAATGGGAATGATTGGAGGAAAGAAAAAATGAAAGATGAAAATATTGCAGAAATTGTAAAAAAATATGATACACCAATATATGTGTATGATATAGCTAAATTAAAACAAAGAATTGAATATATGAAAAATAGTTTACCAGAAAAAATTTTATTATGTTATGCAATAAAGGCAAATTCTTTTATAGTAAAAGAAGTAAATGAATGTGTTGATAGATTTGAAGTATGTTCACCTGGTGAATATCATATATGTAAAGAAACAGGTGTTACAACAAGCAAACTTGTAATATCAGGAGTAAATAAAACGCCAGAATCTATAGAAGAAATGATTGTAAACACTCCAGATATTGGACATTATACAGCAGAATCAATTGAACAATTTTATTTATTAGATAAATTATCAAAAAAACATAATGTAAAATTAAATGTTTTGTTAAGATTAACAAGTGGAAATCAATTTGGAATGAATGAACAAGATATAGAAGAATTTATCAAAAATAAAGAAAAATATCCTAATATAGAAATTGCAGGAATTCAGTTTTTCTCTGGAACTCAAAAACATTCTTTAAAAAGATTGCAAAAAGAGATTGACAAAGTAGATGATTTTGTAGTATACCTATATGAGACATATGGATTTGAAACTAAAGAGATAGAATTTGGAACAGGTTTTCCTGTATATTATTTCAAAAGTGAAGAATTTGATGAAAAAACATTTTTTGAAGAATTTTCAAAAATATTAAATAATATGAAATTTAAAGGTCAAATAACTCTTGAAGTTGGAAGAAGTATGGTTGCAAGTTGTGGAAGTTATATGACAAAAGTAGTTGATATGAAAACAAATAATGGACAAAATTATGCTATAGTAGATGGAGGAATACATCAATTAGTATATTATGGACAAACAATGGCAATGAAACATCCATGGTATAAAATGTATCCACAAAAAAGTGGAGAAACAGAAGAATGGAATATATGTGGATCTTTATGTACAATAAATGATATTATTGTAAAACAATTGCCAATAACTGATTTAAAAATAGGTGATGTATTTGTTTTTGAAAATACTGGAGCTTATTCTGTAACAGAGGGAATATCACTATTTTTAAGTAGAGATTTACCACAAGTAGCATTATTAAAACAAGATGGAAAAATAGAAATTATAAGAAAAAGATTCGAAACTTATAATTTAAATAAACCATGTTATTAAAAAAATTAATAAAAAATGAACCAAATTAATATTTTAAATATCTATAATATATAAGATTTGATTTGGGAGAAGAAGGGAGTTAAAAAAATGGAAAGATTAATTGAAATTTTAGAAGAAATTGAAGATGGTGTTGATTACAAAACATGTACAACTTTAATTGATGATCATTATTTAGATTCACTTGCAATAATTTCATTAGTTGCAGAATTAGAAGATGAATTTGATATTGTAATTCCAACAGTTGAAATAATACCTGATAATTTCAATTCTGCACAAGCAATGTGGGAAATGATTCAAAAATTACAAGAAGAAGGATAATAGAAAAATAATCTTATATCTAATAGGAAAGTTAAAAAAACTTTCCTATTAGATATGTGTTTTAAAATATGGAAAGGAATGAAATAAAAAATGACTTATTGTGATGCATTATATGCAGCAGTATTTTTACCACTAACAATACTAATTTATAATATCGTACCACAAAAACATAGATGGAAAGTATTATTAATTGCAAGTTATATATTTTTCTGGTCAATTAGTGGAAAATTAATAATATATTTGTTATTATCAACATTATCAATACATCATTTTGGATTATGGCTTACATCATTACAAAATGAAAGAAATAATTTACTAAAAGAAGCGGAAAAAGATAAAAAGAAAGAAATAAGAAAACAATATTTGAAAAAGCAAAGAAGTGTATTATTATTTGCAGTAATATTACATATTGGATTATTGATAGTTTTAAAATATTCAAAATTTTTAGGAACAAACATAAATCTTTTATTAGATTTTGTACATTTACCAATACAATTATCAATAGCAAAATTTGCTTTACCAATAGGAATATCATTTTATACATTTCAAGCTGTATCATATATGTTTGATGTATATCATGAAAAAATCAAGGCAGATAGAAATCTTGGAAGGTTAGCATTATTTATGGCATTTTTCCCTCAAATAATGGAAGGACCAATATGCAGATATTCAGATACTGCAATGCAATTATATGAAGGAAAGAAAACAACATATAAAGATTTAACATTTGGAATTCAACGTATATTATGGGGATTCGCTAAAAAAATGATAATTGCAGACAGATTAAATACATTAGTAAAAACAGTATTTACAAATTATGCACAATATGATGGCGGAATAATTGCACTTGGAATGATATTGTATACAGTTCAATTATATATGGATTTTTCAGGTACAATGGATACAGTAATAGGAAGTGCACAAATATTTGGAGTAAAACTACCAGAAAACTTCAGACAGCCATTTTTCTCAAAATCAATATCAGATTTCTGGACAAGATGGCATATAACATTAGGTGCGTGGTTTAGAGATTATATTTTCTACCCATTATCATTATCAGAACCGTTAAAAAAATTAACAACTAAAGGAAGAAAAAAATTAGGAAAACATTATGGACCACTACTTGCAAGTTCAATAGCACTATTTTGTGTATGGATAAGTAATGGATTATGGCATGGAGCAGCATGGAGCTTTATATTCTTTGGAATGTATCATTTTGGATTGATATTACTTGGAAATATAATGGAGCCTGTTGTGAAATTTGTGACAGAAAAATTACATATAAATAGAGAGTGTTGGCCATATAGAATATTCCAAATAGTAAGAACAACTTGTTTAGTATTTATTGGCGAATTATTCTTTAGAGCTAAAGGATTAAAAGCTGGTTTAATAATGCTTAAAACAATATTTACTAATTTCACATTTGCATCTTTTGCAGATGGAACATTCTTAAAACTTGGAATAGATGCACATGACTTTATAATAGTTGCAGTATTTGTTGTTATAGTATTTATAACAAGCATAATGAAAGAAAAAAATATAAATATTAGAGAAAAAATAGCAAGCAAAAATATAGTAATTAGATGGACTTTGTATTATGCTTTAATTTTATCAATTATTATATTTGGAGCATATGGAGTTGGTTATACACCAGTTGATCCTATGTATGCAAGTTTTTAATTAGAATGGAAGGATGAAAAAAATGAAACTAAATAAAATTATACTAAGATGTGTAGTTTTTGTACTAATATTAATAATTTTATTAGAGATATGTTCTGTTATAACACTTCCAAAAGACAATACTGAAAAGGCAGGTGTTCCATATTTAGAAACAACTGCAATTGGAGTTTTTGCTGAAAAGAAAAACTCTATTGATGTATATTTTATGGGAGATAGTGAAGCATATTCAGCATATATACCAATGGATGGCTGGGGAGATTATGGTTTTACAGCATATGCACATGGTGTACCATCACAACCACTAATAGATTGTTATTATGATTTTATAAAAGTAATGAAAAATCAAAATCCAAAAGTAGTTATGCTTGAAACTGATTCTATTTATCAATGGTATAGTAAATCTAGACCTCTTGCAGAAACTTCATATAAAATCTTACCAGTAATAGAATACCATAACAGATGGAAAACATTAAATTCAGATGATTTTAAATTTGAATTTAAAAATACATATGTTGATGATTCAAAAGGATTATTTTTATGTAAAAGTATTAAACAAGTAAAAACAGATTATCAAGAAAACTTTATGCAAAAAAATAAAGGAACAACAAAAATTAAAAATTTGAATAAAATTTGTTTGAAATTGATAAAACAATATTGTGATTCACATGATATAGAATTAATATTAGTAACAGCACCAAACTCTGGAAATTGGAATTATAAAAAACATAATGGAATACAGCAATGGGCTGATTCAAATAATGTAAAATACATAGATATGAATTTACTAACAAAGGAAATTGGACTTGACTGGAATACAGATGCAAGAGATGTAAAAGGTCATCATATAAATTATTTTGGAGCAAAAAAAGTTACAACATATTTGAATAAATATTTAAAAGAAAATTATGATTTGCCAGATCATCGTGGTGATATAAATTATGATAATTGGGCAAAATCATATGAAAATTTCCAGACAGCTGTACAAAATGAAAAATAACGGAAAGACTGTAAAATTAAGGGCTTAAAAGCTTTAATTTACAGTCTTTTTTAAAAATATTACAACAATATTACAATTATATTACATTTGTGTTAAAACTATTGATTTTTTTAAAGAAAAAATATAAAATAAAATAGAAATATGAAAAATGACTAAGGAGAAAAAAAGATGCAAAAATGTTTAGGTATATATATTGAAACCAACATAATTAAATATGCAAAAGTTTCAAAAGAACATGAAGATGTAAAAATTGAATCTTTTGGCGTTAGATTTTTTGATACTAATTTAAGTGCAGAAATTAGTAAAATAATAGAAGAAACATTTAGTTTTAACACTCCAATAAGTGTAAATATATCAAATGAAAAATATTTGTATTTTGATGTTTTTGCATTATTGAAGAAAAAAGATATTGAAAGCACAATTGCTACAGAATTTGAAACTTATTGCGAAGAAAATAAATATAATAAAAATGCTTTTGAAACAAGATTTGCTCTAATGGAAGATGTAAGGCAAGATGAAAAAGTAAGGGCAATGGATGTTTATATCAATAAAATAGAATTAAACAGACAAACACAACCATTAGAAAAAGTAAGACTTACTAAAATTGTGCCTACTCCAATAGCAATAACAAATGTTGGAAAAGTAAATACAAAAGAAAACCAATTAATTGTAAATATGGAAGAAAGCACAATGATAACAACAATCATAAATCAAAATATTTATGAAGTTGAAACAATGGATGTTGGAAGTAAAGAAGTTTTAGATAGTATAAATGTTGTTGAAAATTCATATGCAAAAGCTTATGAAATTTGCAAAAATACTACAATTTATACAGCAGAAATGGATACACGAGGCGAAAATGAGGAATTTTTGCAATATATAATTCCAACAATTTACAAAGTAGCACAAAGAGTACAAGAATTGGTAAGTGAATCATGGAGAGATATAAAAAAGGTATATTTAACTGGTACATTAGCTATAATAAATAATATAGATTTATATTTTCAAGAGTTTTTACCAGATATAGAATGTGAAATATTAAAACCAAAAATGGTTAAAGGTAGTGCAAAAAATGTTAAAGAATATATAGAGGTAAATTCAGCAATTGGTTTAGCAATGACAGGAATTGGAGAAGGAATACAAGAATTCAATTTCCAAAAAACCAATTCAATGGAAAAATTTAAAAGATTATTAAAATCAGATATAGGTTCAAAAAATACTGCAAACAATGATAAAAAAGATAAGAAGTTTAATCTAGACTTTGATTTAAAGGGTGATTTATCAAAAAGTGAAAGATGGCTTGTTAGAGGTATTGCTACAGTAGTTTTGATTTTAATAATTTATACAGTATTTTCAATATTATTATCTAAGAGTATGATTGATAAAAAAGACGAAATTGATGGATTAATATCTACACAAAATAGTCAAATATCAGCAGTGAATTCAGACAATACGTCAATTGATACAAAAACAAAGAAATACAGCTCATTAATTAGTGATTTAGATGAGATAGATAAAAGAACAAGTGATATTGCAGCAAGTAGAAATTTAATACCAAATTTATTAAATCAAATTATGTTTGTAATACCAGAAAAAGTTGAATTAAGTTCAATAGAAAATACTACAGGAAAATCTGTAAGAATTCAAGCTTCATCTGAAGATTATGAACAATTAGGATATTTTATAGCTACATTAAAAACAAAAGGTATATTAAATAATGTTGTATCTTCAAGTGGAAATAAAACTGATAATTCAATAAATGTTACAATAGAAGGAGAGTTGCCATGAGAAAAGTATTATTTATATTGATTTTAATTTTAGTAACAGTACTTACTGGAATTGCAATTTCTAATGGAATTGAAATGAAAAACATTGATATTTGGGGAGTTAAACAAATAATAAATAAAGATGAAGAAATAGATTCGTCAAATGCCCAACTCTCAGATCTTGTAGGTACAAAATATCCAAGTGCAGTAAAAACTTTAGAAAGCTCAGCAGAAACAATGCAAAAAACTAAATCAGAATATGAGAATAAAGCTTTGTTATTAAGCGATAAAGATAGACATATGCAAACTGAACAATATGAAATAGAATTTTTGTGGACCAAAATTGGAAATTATGCGAAAGATAATGATGTAGATATAAAAATTGAAGTAACAGCAAGTCAAATTTCAGGAAGATATGATTTGAATTTTACTGTAACAGGTGATTATCCAGATGTTACTCAATTTATATACGATATTGAAAATGATTCAAAATTAGGATTTAAAGTTGAAAAATTTAAAATGATATCAGATACAAATGGTGTAAAAGCAACATTTAGTTGTACAGAAATAAAAATAGATATTGAAATTACAACTAAAACAACAACTCAATCACAAACAGCAGATGATAATTCAAATACAACAAACACAACTAATACAACAGGAAATACAAATACAACTAATGCAACAGGAAATACAAATACAACTAATGCAACAAAAAATAACAATATTGCGCAATAAATGCAAATTAGTTTTGTCTAAAAAAGAAAGGAGTGCATTAATTTGAAAGTCGTAAAGGAAATTATTATTTTATTACTTGTATGTTTAATAACTATGTTATTATTAGCAGTTATATTTTATAACTATTTACCAGCTAGAAAAATAATACCAGAAGTTGCAACATATAAGGCATCAGATACAGTAACAGAATTACTTGCAGATAATATTGATAATACAGATAATGATGTATTATTAACATATGAGGGTGGAGAATATGAGGTTACAAAATCAGATTTGAAAAATTACGAAAGTGTTAAAGAATATGTACCTGGTAAATCAAACCCATTTGCAAAAGTTGCTACAGACAATAATTCTAATACTAATAGCAGTAATGGTAGTGGAACAGCTACTAATGAAAATTCAAATAATACAACAGATAACAAATCAACAAATACAAAAGACAAAAACGATTCAAATGCAAAAGACAAAAACGATTCAAATGCAAAAGACAAAAATTTTGAAAGTACAAAAGATAAAAATACAAACGGAAAATAAACCCAGTTATTAAAGTTATATTTATTGAAAAATAAATATACTCATGATAAATATTTAATAAGAAAAGGGGGGAAAAAAATGAAAGAAAACAAAAGTATAGCATTAAAAGGTAATGGTGGTATCACATTAATAGCACTTGTTATCACAATTATCGTATTAATAATATTAGCTGGTATCTCAATTGCTATGATATCTGGACAAGATGGAATCATAAGTAAAGCCGGAGCAGGTGCTGCTGCAAACCAATTAGGTGCTGCAAAAGATAAATGCACATTATTAGCAGCTGAATCAGTTAATGATGTATATGATCAAGTATATGTAAAACATAAATTGGTAGCTGCTAAAATAACTGATACAATAAATGCTACATTAGAAGCAAAAACTTTTGGAGCAAAAAGTGAAATTGAAAAAATTTTGGGCAACACAACTGATGGACTTACAGTTTATGATGCTACTGGAGCTGCAGTTGCAAGCGCTACTGTTCCAGCAGATGCTCCAACTAAAACAACAGATACAGCTGCTCTAAAGAAAGCTGATAAAATTGTTTTAAAATATTCAGATGGAACAACTGTAACAGGTGAAATCGCAAATGGAGTTATTACTTGGAAAGATGGAGACACAACAAAATAAAAACTTCTAAAAAATAATGAGGTGGAAAGAATAATGGAAAAAAGTTTAAAATTAAAAGGTAATGGTGGTATCACATTAATAGCACTTGTTATCACAATTATTGTATTAATAATATTAGCAGGTATCTCAATTGCTATGATATCTGGACAAGATGGAATTATAAGTAAAGCAGGAGCAGGTGCTGCTGCAAACCAATTAGGTGCTGCAAAAGATAAATGCGCATTATTAGCTACGGAAGCTGTTCATGACACATATCAAAATGTATATGTTGAAAATGGAGCTGGTGCTGCTACAATAAATGCAAAAATAGACACACAAATACGTAAATCAGTATTAGGTGCAAAATCAGAAATTGAAACTATTTTAGGAAATACAGCAGATGGTTTAGTTGTAAAAAATGCTACAGGAACTGCAATAACAAGTGCAACTTCTGATACAGAAGCTGTTGGTGGTTCAATTGTTTTAAAATATTCAGATGGAACAACTGTAACAGGAACTATATCTAATGGAGTTATTTCTTGGGAATAATTAATATAAAAGCATATGCATGCTATATGCATATGCTTTTAATAAAATAAAAAGAAAATAAGAGAAAGGCAGAAAAATGAACATAATATTATATATAATAATTTTTACAATGGGAACACTGTTTGGAAGTTTTTATACTTTAGCAATATATAGAATACCAGAAAAAATAGATATTGTAAAAACACATTCATTTTGTCCAAATTGTAATCATAAATTAGGATTTTTTGAACTAATACCAATATGGAGTTATATATTTTTAGGAGGAAAATGCAAAAATTGTAAACAAAAAATAAGACCAAGATATTTAATACTTGAGATTTTATCTGGATTAACATTTGTATTATTAGCACTTTCACTAAAAATAGACATATATAATTTTAATATAGATGTAATAATAAAATTTGCCTTTTTAGTATTGTATTTAGTAGCTATATTTTTAATAGCAGGTATAGATAAAGAAAAAAGGCACATAGAAAAAAGTGTAATATATTATGCTTTAGGAATATTAGCAATATACATAATATATCTATGTATAATAGATAATATTAGTATATATAGATATGTAATGTATCTAAGTGCAATAATAATTTTATTAATAATAGACACAATATTATTAAAAAATAAAGCAAAAGAAAGCTATTTTATATCAACATTAATGTTAGTAATAATAATGGTGATATTTACAGGAGAAGGAGTGACAATATTAACACTAATATATGCACTATTAGTATTAGTAACAGATATTTTGATAGAAAAAATAAAAGAAAAATCAAACAAAAATAAAAAAGAACATAAAGACAATAATTTACCAATAGGATTTTTATTAGGTATTTCAAATGTAATTGTACTAATAATGGTAATGTTTATAAATAATTGGTTTATAAAGTAAATTTGAAAGGAAACTATATGAAAATAAAAAATAATAAGGGATTTGTAGGTGTAGATACATCAATTGCAATCATAATTTTATTAATATTTATTCCAACAATAACTGCAATGATATACAATATAAATAAAGAAAATAAAAATGTAGAAAGAAAATCAAAAGCACTGAATTTTGCTGTAAATGTAATGGAAACTGCAAAAGGAATAGGTACGAAAGATTTAACATTAGAAAATATGGAAAAAGAAATAACAAATTTATATTCCGCCGAAATTCAGCAAAATTCAAATACAACAGATGGAATAATAAATATATCAAAAGATGATGTCAATTATAATTTAACAATAACTATTCAGGACTATAATGAAATAGATGACACAGTAGCTCAAAATAAGGCAAAACAAGTAAAAGTTATTGTAACATATTTATCAGGTGGAAAAGAACAAAAAATAGAATTATCAACAGCAATTAGTTAAAAAGGAGTTAATTATGAAATCAAATAAAGGATTAACATTAACATCACTTCTTGTTTATGTAATAGTATTATTAATAGTCACAGGGGTAATATCAACATTTACAAAATATTTTTATAGAAATTCAGATGAATTAATAATATCAAATAATACAAATGAACAATATTCAAGAATGTTATCATATATAACAACAGATGTTAATTCAAGTAATGTATTAAGTGCAGATTCACGGACAAACAGAAAATACACAATATATAAACATATATTTTTCAAATGAAAAATTACATCAATATATATATAATAATAAAAATCATAATGTTTTTTATTTAGTTATAGACAAAAATGGGACAGTAGAGAAAAAAATCGAATTATGTTCTGGTATTAAAAGTTGTATATTTAATTATTCAGATACAGATAAGATTTTGAAAATAACAGTTGTGATAAATGATATAACATATAATGATCAATTTAAAATATAAGGAGGAAGAATAATTATGGATAAAAGAAAACAACCTTTAGGTATTGAGTTAGTAAAAAGAAGAGTAGTTACTGCAGAAGATATTGAAAATGCATTAGCATATCAAGAAAAACATCATAATAGAAAAATCGGTGATATATTATATATTTTAAAAGCAACAGATCCGAAGATTCTAATAGAAGAAATAAGTGATATTTTAGGAAGAAAAGGAGTTTATTTACAACAAAATGATATAACAATTGAACCTACAAATTATATTCCGATAGATTTAATGAAAAAAAATTTAGCTATACCATATGGGATTGAATCTGGAAAAATAAAAGTTGCATTTGCAGATATAACAAATAAAGATGAAAATATTAAAAGCATAAAAATGCTTATGTTAAATAAAGGATTAGTTGTTGACCCATATATAGCATTTCAAACAAATGTTGAAGAAATGCTTGAAAAATATGAAGAAAACAGTAAAAAGAAAATGGAAGATCTTGATACATCTGACAATGTTACAGAATTATTAGATAGTATTATAAAACTTGCAATTGAAAAAAGAGCAAGTGATATTCATATTGAACCACAAGCAGATAATGTAAGAGTTAGATTTAGAATTGATGGTAATTTATTTGTAATTACAACAATTGAAAAAGAAAAACAACCTCAATTAATTGGAAGATTAAAAGCTATATCAAATATGTTCCAAGAAAAACAGAATTCACAAGATGGTAGAATTTTGCTATATCCAGATTATAATATTCGTGTATCATCACAAAAAAATATATATGGTGAAAAATTTGTTTTAAGATTATTAAAAAAGAATTCTGATGTAAAAAGTATTTTTGAATTAGGATATCCATATGATGAAAAAGAATTGGATAAATCAATAAATAAGAAAAATAGTTTAACAATAATTGCAGCTCCAACAGGTGAAGGTAAAACAACAACATTATATAGTATTTTAGACTATTTAAAAAGTGATGATATAAATATAACAACAATTGAAGATCCAGTTGAAATTAGAATACCTGGGTTAAATCAAATCGAGGTTGAAAAAAATGTTAGTTTCTCAGCAAGTTTAAGAACAATTTTAAGACAAGATCCAGATGTTATTCTTGTAGGAGAAATTCGTGATAGAGAAACAGCAGAAATAGCTATACAAGCTAGCCAAACAGGACATTATGTATTATCAACAATTCATACGATTGATGCAATTGAAGTAATAACCAGATTAAGAAAAATGGGAGTTGCAGATTATGATATAGCAACTACTTTAGCTACAACAATATCTCAAAGACTAGTAAGAACTCTATGCCCAAAATGTATGAAAGAACGCCCATTTAATGATTTTGAGAAAGAAGTAATAGCAAAAATTGGTGAAAAATATGGGGGTGAATTTGATACTAAAAATTCCAAAACATATGATGCTGTAGGGTGTGAGTATTGTAATTATTCAGGATATTATGGAAGAAAAGGTATTTTTGAAGTTGTGAATGTAACTGAAAATATAAAAGAAATGATAATGTCTGGAGCATCAAGTATTGAGATTAGGAAACAAGCTATAAAAGAAGGATATAAACCTTTAGTTGTAGATGGTATCCAAAAAGTAATTAATGGATATACAAATCTACAAGAAATAGATAAAAAATTATTAATTTTTAATAATGAATAAAGGAGTAAAGATTATGTTAAATATGAATAAGATTTTAGAGTATGCAATTGCAATGAATGCATCAGACATTCATCTTATACCAGGTAATAAACCAACACTTAGAATTGCAAGAAAATTAGTTCCTGTTGAAAAAGCAAGAGAATTAACAGAAGATGATATGCTAGAAATATATGATTATCTTGTAAAAGGAAATATTGATGAAGATGACATATATAAAACTACAAGACAATTAGATACATCATATGAACATGCAGGATTAAGATTTAGGGTTAATATTTCACATACTGATAGTATGCCTGTTGCAACTCTCAGAATTATAAAAAATGAATTACCTGAATATGAAGAATTAGGAGTACCTGATATTGTAAGAAGGATGACATATCAAACTCAAGGACTAATATTAGTTACTGGTAAAACAAACTCTGGTAAAACAACAACATTAAATGCTTTAATTAATTATATAAATGAAAATCAAAATAAAAAAATCCTTACTCTTGAATCTCCAGTTGAATATAAACATACATCAAAAAAATGTTTAATTGTTCAAAAAGAAGTAGGAAGAGGAAAAGATTCTTTGACATATAGTGCAGGTGTAAAAAATTCATTAAGGGAAGATTGTGATGTACTTGTAATAGGAGAAATTCGTGATAAAGAAACAATGGAAGCAGCAATAGAAATGGCTGAATCTGGACATTTAGTAATAGGTACACTTCATACAAAATCTTGTGCTGAAACAATTGATAGAATGATAAACTTCTATGAAGTTAGGGATCAAGCACAGATTAAATATTTAATAGGTTCATTATTAAAATTAGTTGTATCTCAAAGATTATTACCAAGTGTTGATGGAAATTCATTAATAATGGTTCCAGAGGTAATGGTTGTTGATAATGTTGTTGCGGGAATTATAAGAAAAGATAAAATAAGCATAGCTGAAATTGAAGATGCAATACAAAGTGGATCTCAAATCGGAAGTATAGGACTTATAAATTCACTTGCAAATCTATTTGTTGAAGGAAAATTAACCTTAGATCAGGCAAAATCACAAATAGAGGAAAAGAATTTACCAATATTAAATAGAACAATAATGCAGATGAAAATTAAAAAAAATGATCATGACCAAAATAAAAATTAGTAGGAGGTTAAAATGCCAACATATACTTATAGAGCTGTTGATAAATATGGGAAAATTGTTAGAAATAGGGTTGAAGAGACAAGTAAACTTGCTTTATTTAGAAAGTTGAAGTCAAATGATTTATCACCAATAGATATTTCAACAGTAATGAGAAGAACAACAACGGCTAAAAAGAAAAAAAGAAATGCTACAAATGCACAAGAATTAATAAAACAATTAAATACAACACAAATAAATCAAAGAGCAGAAAGAAAAAATACTACATTTTCTAATGTGAAAGAATATTTGGGTTCAACATCTTTTTCTACAAAAGTATCTCAAAGAGATTTAGTTGTATTTACTCAAAATTTCTATTTACTTAAAAAGGCAAACTTTAATAATGTTCATGCTTTATCAACAATAATTGAAGGAACTGAAAATATGGTTTTAGTTGGAATATTAGAAGATATTTTAGCAGGTGTTGAATCTGGAGATTATATGTATAAAACAATGGAATATTATCCAGAAGTATTTCCATATATATATGTTAATATGATAAGAGTTGGAGAACTTTCAGGTTCACTTGAAAATTCACTAAAACAAGCAGTTGAATATTTAGATAGTAATACACTTTTAAGTAAAAAATTAAGAAATATATTAATACCTAATTTATTACAATTTGTACTTTTAATAATTATGCTTTTTGTAGGTGGATTATATGCTCTTCCAGAAGTAGAATCTGTAATTGAAGAGTTAGGAGCTCAAACAGATAAAGTTATACCAAAAGCAACACTTGTTTTCCAAGATGTTATAAATGCGATAATTACTTACTGGCCAATTCCAGTAGCAATATTAGTAGCAATTATTGCTGCAATTGTACTTTATATTCAAACTCCAAAAGGTAAATACAAATATCATTATTTTAAATATACAATGCCTTTATTTGGAAAACTTATTTTCTCAATCGATTTTTCAAGATTGATGAAAGCACTGTTACTTAATTTAAGAAATGGTATGAGGGTTCAAGAGGCTTTAGATATTAGTAAAAATGTTGTAAATAATTATGTTATGCTTTCAATTATTGAAAAAGCCATAAACAATGTTTTAATTGGTGAACAATGGATTGAACCTTTTGAAACTTCAGGTTTGGCATCACCTATGTGTATTGAAATGCTTAAAATAGGTATGCAAACTGATTTACCAGAAATGATGGATAAATTGGTTGATTACATGGAATTTGATATTAATAATACTATTGAAACTATTACAAAAGTTTTACCTCAAGTGCTTTACGCAATTGTTGGTATAGTATTGATTATATTTGTAATTGTTGTACTTGTTCCAATGATTCAACTATATTTCGGTAACTTCTTGTTTGATTTATATTTACCATCAGGGTCATAATAACTTATTACTTGAACTTCTATATGTAGAAGTTCAAGTATATTTAGTTATTAAAGTGATTTAGAACAAAATATGTGTATAGAATTATTTTTACATATTTTGCAGTCGCAATTTCCATATTAAAAAATTAGTATAATGAAAATTGCTCCAATCGCACTCACTTACGTTCGTTTGGTCGCTTGCGCAGTATTAAAAAATAATTCTATACACATATTTGGGTTATAAATTAAAAATGGCTGACTTGTACCTATACTTAGCATAATTAAAAAGCATTCTGAAAAATTGGACATTTAACAAAAAATGTGATAAAATTAAATCTACGTAATTTAATTATTTGGAAAGGAGAGAAGAATATGCAAAAAGACCAATATTTTACCACATTTTATTTAGATAAAGAAAGAGATATAGTAGTAAATTTATATCAAACAGGAGAAGATGAATTAACATATATATTAGAAACACCAAACCATAATACAGGAAATTTGATAACAAATTTAGCAAAATTATGTGGTACAGAAACTGTAAAAAATGATAAAGATATGAAAATAATTACAGGAGAAATACCAGCAAGTATTGATGCACAAAATAATGAATTATATATATTTAGATTAGGTGGATATAGAATTGCAAATATTTTTAAGGATAAAGGTGTGCAATTAAATGGACAAATACCTGCAATTGCAAAAACATTGATGTCACAAACAAAAGACTATAAAATGCCTATAGAAAAAACCATTGTAAAATCATATATATTAAAAAAAATAAAATTTAAGACAGATTTACATACACATATGAATGCCAATTTATCACCTGATTGTTTAATAGCACTTGGAATAAAACATCAAGTAAAATATCCATTATATTATATCAAAAAATTAGATTTAAAATTAAATAAAAATCAAGAAGAAATTATATATAATCAAAGAAAAAAAGTCGAAGAAAAATTTAAAGACTCAAAATTGGAAGGAAAATATTTAGATAGAAAGATTAATGATAATACATTTATAAATTTTGCAGATTTTATATTACACAATTTAGAAAATGCATATGAAAATTTAGAAAAAATAAGAAGAAGTTTGGCAATATTAAAAGATGGTCAAGCAGTATTTACAAATTTAGAAAAGTTATATTTATATAGATATATATTTGCAAAAGGACAAGAAAGTGATAAAAAAATAGATTTAACACAAGAAAAAGAAAATATAAGAAATATACCTGTAAAAGAAATAAAAGATATTGTAATTAAAATGTTAGATGATTTAACTGAAAATAGTCCTTTTAAAGACAATAATTTAAGACAAGATAAATTATTGTGGATAGCAAGAGAATATCAAAAACAAAGAATAGAATATGTTGAAATTGCAGATACTACTCTTACAAAAAAAGGTTTACCAGCAATAGAGTTATTAGAAGAAGTACATGAAATAATGCCAAAAATTGAGCAGGAAACAGGTGTAAAAATTAGATTTTTAGTTGCAATAAGAAGAATACCTCTTACAATAGTAAATGATAATATAACAAATGGAGATTATTTAAGAGAAAATATAAATGTATTAAAAACTGTATCAAAAAGTCCATATGTTGTTGGATGTGATTTTATTGGTGAAGAGATAAATGATATTTCAGAATTACAACCTGTAATTAATGAAATTGTGCAATATGTTGGAAATGAAGATAAAGGATATACAATAAGAATACATGCTGGAGAAAATGATAGTTTGAAAGATAATGTATCAAATTCAATAAAATGTGTAAAAAATTCATTAAAACCAGGTCAGGAATTTCCGCGTGTTAGAATAGGGCATGGGCTTTACACTCCTAATTTAGATAGCAAAGAGGGAGAACAGTTAATTAAAGATATAAAAGAAGCTGGTGCTGTAATGGAATTCCAAATAACATCAAATGTTAGATTAAATAATCTAAGTAAGATATCAAAACATCCTCTAAAAAAATATTTAAGACATGGAATAAAATGTGTTCAAGGTACAGATGGTTGCGGTTTTTATGGAATCGATACTATTGATGAACAACTTGCTCTTCAAAATTTTTTAGGTGTAAAAGATGAAGAATTTGCTAAAATGAGAGATGTTGAAGATGAAATAATAAAACACAGTAAAGGATATTTTGTAGAAAAAAGCTGTGAGTTTGCAAAATTTTTAAATGGAAGAACTATAAGAGATGCTCTTTTAGAATTAGAAGAAAAATATGAACAAGAAAATAAAGATCAAAAAATACAATGGAGAATAACTGATAAAGTTCCAGCTGAACAATATCTTAGGCAGTTAATTGTAAATAGTTTACCTTTAGACAAAACACCTATAATTATTGCTGGTGGAAGTTTTAATGCTAAGGGGCTAAATACACATGTTGAAGAAGATGGAAGAATTATATTAGAAAAATTAGTAAAACTTGTAAGCCCAGAACAAGCATATTTTGTTATTGGTCATAGTATCAAAGGATATGAAAAAGAAATTATAGAAATTTGCAAAAAATCAAGAAAAAATTTTGAAATTTATGCAATTATTCCTAAAATGATTTCTAAAGAAGTAAAAGAAAGATTACTTCAATCAGATATTACAGGTGTGTGTGTTTCTATAGAAAGTGATGATTCTGGAATATATAAAAGTTTTAATTATGAAATTTTTGAAAGAATAAAATCTATTGTTATTGCATATGATGGAAATTCTCCTGTTTCTAACTTAATTCAAGAAGCAAAAAATGGAAAAGGAAAAGCTAAAATTTATGTTAATGAAGATAATGAGAATTTACGACAAAAGGCTAAAAACTTAGGAGGATATGTTTATGCTTTTGATTTTGATGAAGATGTTGCAAAGAAAATCTATAATGAAAATTTTAAAAACTAAGAATATATTTTTGATTTTGTGACATATTAATATTAAATCTCGTGAAAGGATTGTGATATTATGGAAAAAAATCAACAAATAAATTGTACAGTAACTAGCTGTAAACATCATAATAGTCAAAATAATATGTGCAAATTATGTTGCATAAATGTTACACCAACAAAATCTTGCAATACTCATAAATCTGATGAATCAATGTGCTCAAGTTATGATTGTTGTAAATAATTGTTAAAAAAGAAAAAAGTTTGCATTTTTTGCAAACTTTTTTGTGAAAAATGAGGAAAAAAAGTTGCAAAATTGTCATAAAGATAGTATAATAGAAATAGTGATTAAATATAATGTATTAAGAAAAGGAGATAAAAAATGGAATATGTTTATATATTAAGGCAAGCATTGATATATATAATTGGAGTATTTTGGGTATACCAACTTGCAATTAGTTTATGCTCATTAATAAAATTTAAAGACAAACCATTAAAAATAGTAAAAAATCATAAATTTATGGCAATATTACCAGCACATAATGAAGAAATGGTAATAGGAAATTTAATAGATAGTTTAAATAATCAGGATTATGATAAAGAATTATTAGATATATATGTAATTGCAGACAATTGTACAGATAATACTGCAAAAATTGCGAAAGAACATGGAGCAATTGTATATGAAAGATTTGATGAAGAACATAAAACAAAAGGTTATGCATTAGACTGGTTTTTAAAACAAAAAATAAAAGAAAATGCTGATTATGATGCGTTTTTCATATTTGATGCAGATAATATTGTAGATAAAAACTTTACAAAAAATATGAATAAAAAATTATGCCAAGGTGAAGAAGTAGTTCAAGGTTACAGAGATATAAAAAATCCTACAGATAGTTGGGTAACAGCAGGATATGCATTATTTTATTGGACAATGCACAGATTTTATCATTTAGCAAGATATAATATTGGATTATCTCCAATGTTAAATGGAACAGGTTTTATGGTGAAATTTGATTTAGTAAAAGATACAGGATGGGATACTGTAACATTAACTGAAGATATAGAATTTTCACTAAAAAGAATAATAAAAGGTAGAAAATTAGGTTGGGCAACAGATGCAATAGTATATGATGAGCAACCAGTTAATTTTAAAGCATCTTGGTCACAAAGAAGTAGATGGACAGTTGGACATATTCAATGTATGAAAATATATACAAAAGACCTTGCTTTAGCAATAAAGAAAAACAAAACAGCAATGAACTTTGATGGACTATTATACATAGTCGGAAGTATACCAATGTTTGTAGCATCAATTTTATTGGTTTTATTAAATTTTGTAATATATTTTGCTCATGAAATGACTGGAGTAGAATTAATATATAATATTGGAAGATATATTATACCAACATTTATATTACCAATATTAACAGCAGTCTTTATAATGTATTTAGAGAAAAAGCCTATAAAACCTATGAGAAAATGGCTTATATATTATCCATTATTTATCGGCTCTTGGCTTGTAATTAATTTCAAGTGTCTATTTAAAAGAGATACAAAATGGGAAAAAATTGAACATGTTAGAGATATAAAAATAAAAGAGATTGCTTAAAAAATGTACCAATAGGAGAGATTCCTTTTGGTACTTTATTAATAAAGGAGAAGAAATATGCTAAGTCAAATAAAAGTATATGCTTTTGTTGGTCCATCAGGGACAGGCAAAAGTTACAGAGCACAAATGGTTGCAGCAGAAAAAAATGTACATTTTATAATAGATGATGGATTATTAATATATGATAATCAAGTAATTGCAGGAAGCTCTGCAAAAAAGGCATCAACTAAAATAGAAACTGTAAAAAAAGCTTTATTTATAAATGAAAGTGAAAGTAATGCAATAAAAAAAGCTTTAAACAAATATAAAGCAAGAAGTATTTTGATTTTGGGAACATCAGATGGAATGGTAGAAAAAATTGCACAAAATCTTGGATTACCTAAAATATCTGAGACTGTATATATTACTGATGTAGCGACAGAACAAGAAATGGAAACTGCTAGAAAAATAAGAGTTACAGAAGGAAAACATGTTATACCTGTTCCAACTTTTGAAATAAAAAAAGATTTTTCTGGGTATTTGCTAGATCCACTTCAAATTTTTAAATTAAAAGGAAATGGACAAAAACCATATATATCTGAAAAATCAATAATAAGACCAACATTTAGTTATTTAGGAAATTTTACAATTTCAGATAATGTGTTTAGACAAATTGCAGAATATGTTGCAAATAAATTAGATGAAATACATAGAGTCTTAAAAACAAGAGTTGACAATTCTGCTGAAGGTCCTATTATATATATGGAAGTAGAAATTGTATATGGATATAATGTTGTAGAAAGTTTAAAATTATTTAAACAAAAAGCAATTAGAGAAATTGAAAATTTAACAGCTATGAATGTTGTGAAAATGGATGTTGTTGCAAAATCTGTTTATATGCCAGAAAAAAGCTAGAGGGGAGCAAAAAATGCAAATAAATGATCAAATATTTCAAGAAATATGTGAAGATGCAGGAGAAAAAAGAGTTGAAAAAGCAAGACAATATATAAATAAAGCAAAAGTTGAAATAAGTAATGTAGCATATGAAAATAAAGATAATTTTTCAATAACGGGAATTGTTGATGGAAATTATGGACAATATACTACACAAATAGAAATTAATGATGGTGAATTAGATGTAATGTCATGTGAATGTGAAGATTATTTTTCAAGATATAGTGCTTGTAAACATATTGTTGCAACATTAATGAAGTTTAAACAACCTAAATATTGGGATAAAAATTATAATGAAAATAATAATGGAGTGTTTATTGATGAAAATGAAGAACCACATAAACCATATGTAATGACAAATTTTAGAAGAATTGTTAATGAATTATATAATGAGCAAATGAATGAGTTAAATGTGGAAGATGAAATATTAGAAAATAAAGTAAAAATAGAAACTAGATTAATTGCAGATAAATATGATGGAAAACTTAGGTTGGAATTTAAAATAGGTAATAATAGAATGTATAAATTAAAAGATTTGAAAGAATTTTATACTAATGTAATTTATGAACAAAATTATAAATATGGTGATAAATTAGAATTTGTACATAAAAAAGAAAATTTCACTGAAGAAAGCCAGCCTGTATTAGAATTTATATTAAGATATGCTGAAATGCTTATTATGGCTCAAAATGTAAGTAGATATAGTTATTATGAATCAACAAGTAAACAAACATCAATACCTGTTACATCAACAATACTTGATGAAATATTTGATATGTTAAAACATAAAAAAATACCATTTGAAAATGGTAGAAAAATAACAGTTTTAGAATTTAAAGAAGAAGATCCAGATATAAGATTTGAACTTGTAAAAACAAAAGCTGGTAAATATAAAATAAAATCTAATAAAAATGTTTTAGGAATTAATAATTTAGATGGAAAAAAATATACATATGTTTTTGAAGATGATATTTTATATAGATGTAGTGATAAATTCAAAAAATCTACAAAAAAAATGATAGATCTTTTTAGAAGTGAATATGTATATGAACTTGATTTAGAAAAAGAGGATTTACAAGAATTATATGGTGTAATGATGCCTCAGGTAGATAATTGCATAAAATTAAAAGGAATTGATGAAAAAGAAGTTGAGGAATATAAGCCTAAAAAGTTAGGTGTAAAAATGTATTTAGATTATGATAAAAATGATTATATAACTTCTGATATTAGATTTTGTTATGGTGATGAAGAATTTAATCCATTAGATGAAAATGCACAAATAAAGGTTCCAAGAAATTTAATGGACGAAAATAAAAAATTAAATATACTTATGAAAACAGGTTTTATGACAGATTATGAAAATAAAAGATTTATATTACCGAAAGAAGAAGATATATATAATTTCTTATCAAGTGATATTGAATATTATATGAAAAATTTTGAAGTTTTAGCAACAGATAATTTTAAAACTAAAGAAATTAGAAAACCAAAAATTGGAACAATTGGAATAAAAGTTGAAAACAATTTATTATCTGTTGATTTGAGTAAAATAAATGTTGATAAACAAGAATTGCAAGATATAATGCAAAAATATAAATTAAAAAAGAAATATTATAGATTAAAAAATGGCGATTTTATTGATTTAGAAGAAAGTCATGATATAGAATTTTTAGATAAACTAGTTACAGGCATGGATTTAGATTATACAGACTTGGAAAAAGAAGAAATAAGATTACCTGTAAATAGAACTTTGTATTTAAATGAATTATTAAAAAAACAAGAAATAAGTAATGTATCAAAAAATAGTGAATTTAAAAAAATTGTTGAAAATATGGAACATGATAATATAAATGAAGAAATTTTTATTCCTGAAAATATGGATAAAATTTTAAGAGATTATCAAAAAATTGGTTTTAGATGGCTTAAAGTTTTAGATTCATATCATTTTGGTGGAATACTTGCAGATGATATGGGACTGGGAAAAACGTTGCAAGTTATTTCTATAGTTTTAGATTATGTCCAAAAAAGTGGTAAAGATAGAAAAACAACTATTGTTGTTTCACCAAGTTCTCTTACATTAAATTGGAAAAATGAAGTACAAAAATTTGCTCCTGATTTAAAGATACAAGTAATAAGAGGAAATGCAGTTGAAAGAAAAGAAATTATATCAAATATAGAAAATTATGATATAGTAATTACATCATATGATTTATTAAAAAGAGATATAAGTATATATAATGAAAAAAATTATTGTTTTAAATATGTAATTGCAGATGAGGCTCAATATATGAAAAATAGTAATACACAAAATGCAAAAGCTATAAAAAAACTTAATGCTGAAACAAGGTTTGCATTAACAGGAACACCTATAGAAAATTCACTTGCTGAATTATGGTCCATATTTGATTTTGTTATGCCGGGTTATTTATTTTCATATAAAAAATTTAAGTCTCTTTATGAAACACCAATTGTAAAAGAACAAGATGAACAGGCTATGAAAAAATTAAAAATGCTAATTGAACCTTTTATATTAAGAAGAAATAAAACAGATGTATTAACAGAACTTCCAGAAAAAACAATAACAGTTGTAAATAATCAGATGGAACAAGAACAAGAATTGATTTATTTATCATATCTATCAAAAATAAAAAAAGAAGTTGCAGAAGAAATTAATATGAATGGATTTGAAAAAAGTCAAATAAAAATACTTGCAGGTCTTACAAGACTTAGACAAATATGTTGCCACCCAGGACTATTTTTGAAAGATTATAAAGGAATGAGTAGCAAACTCAGCCAATGTATGGAAATAATGGATGATGCAATTCAGTCTAATCATAAAATATTATTGTTTTCTGGTTATACTTCAATGTTTGAAATTATTGAAAAACAATTAAGAACAATGAATATTAAATATTTTAAACTTACAGGTAATACAAAAGTTGATGAAAGAATAGCTCTTGTTGATGAGTTTAATACTAATCCAGATATTAAAGTATTTTTGATTTCTTTAAAAGCTGGTGGAACAGGTCTTAATTTGACTGGTGCTGATATGGTTATTCATTATGATCCTTGGTGGAATCAGTCTGCAGAAAATCAGGCAACTGATAGGGCATATAGGATTGGTCAAAAAAATAATGTTCAAGTTTATAAATTGATTACTTCTAATTCTATTGAAGAAAAAATTTATGAATTGCAACAAAAAAAGGCTAATTTGGTTGATAATATGCTTAGTACCAAAACTTCATTTATTAATAAATTTAGTAAAGATGAAATAATGAGTTTGTTTGATGAATAAAAAATTTATAGATACATCTAATTTTATCTTAATTATAGATAAAATTAGATGTATCTTATAAATATAAAAATTATTTTTTAATATTATTTATTTCTTCTTCGGTTAGACTTGTGAGTTCTGAAATTTGTTCAATTGGCATTTGGAGTTTTAAGAGTTTTTTAGCAATTTCAATAGATTTTTTTTGTTCGCCTTCTTTTCTTCCTCTTTTTAATCCGGATTTTTCTCCTTTTTCTCTAGCATAATTAATATCAGAGTTGTAGTCTAATTCCCAGATTTCCCTTAATTCAGCAAGTCTTCTTACAGCAGCATCTCCTGTTAAATAATTCATTTTTTCTCTTGCTTTTTGCAAGGTTTGATTTTTTTCTTCTGCCATTTTTACCAACTCCTTCTCCTCATCATCGATAAATAAAAGCCACTGATCTATTTTATTGTCAATATTTTTATGCATTTTTCTAAATTTAGGAAGTTCTATAAACCACCATTCAATATTATCAATAACAATTTCTTCTCTGTGTCCATCAAGAACTATTGCTGTTTTATGAATATATTCATCATATTTTTTAAACATATTATATCC
>CAKPOA010000005.1 GCA_934169575.1 uncultured Clostridia bacterium | reverse complement strand
GTATAATGATGATATCAGGACAAGACGGAATTTTACAAAGAGCAGGAAATGCGAAAACAACGATTGGACAAGCAAGTGCAGAAGAAGCAGTAAAAAGAGCAATTTTATCATTGCAAATTGATGGACTTGGAAGTAATAATGGGATTACACCAGCAAAAGTTGCAGAACAAGTAAACAAAGATAATTCAAGGAGTGATGTTACAGCAGAAGGTGAATATTTTCCAACTAATATTATATTTGGAAATGAAATAAAAGTAAATGTTAACTTAGATTTAACTGTTGGAGAAGAAAAAGAAGTAGATCCAAATGCTACATATTCAGTTGGTATTAGTGAAAGTCAAATTGCACCAGATGAATTATTTACATATGAGCCATTAAATACTGAAGCAAATAATACACAAGTTGCATCATTAGGCGGACTTGATAGTATGCCGGAAAAAACAATAAAAATAACGGGAATAAATCCAACATATTTATGGAGCCCTGAAAAAACACAATATGGAATAAATTATGAAACAGAAAACTTTACTTTAACAGATACATTAGTTATACCAGCACAAGTAAATTATAATGGAGAGCAATATAAAGTAACAGATGTTGATTTATCAACAACAAAAAATTCTGAAGATACAGAAAATGCACAATCACTACCAGATGTTGAAAAAATAATATATCCTAATACGGTGGAAAGAATATACTATACAAAAAATTCACATTCAGAATATTTATCAGGAAATAAGGTTGTGAAATATATAATATTATCAAATAAATTGGAAGGTATACCAAAATATTTCTTTGCGGGATTAGAAAAATTAACAAGTATAACAATACCAAATAGTGAAACAAGTATAGGTGATATGGCTTTTTATGGTTGCAGAGGGTTAACAAGTATAACAATACCAAATAGTGTAACAAGTATAGGTGATATGGCTTTTTATTATTGCAGTGGGTTAACGAGTATAACAATACCAAATAGTGTAACAAGTATAGGTAATTCTGCTTTTAGTTATTGCGCTGGATTAAAAAGTGTAACAATACCAGATAGTGTAACAAGTATAGGCAATAAAATATTTAAAAACTGTGGATTAACAAGTGTAACAATACCAAATAGTGTAACTACTATAGGAGAAAGTGCTTTTGAATACTGCTATGGTTTAAAAAGTATAACAATACCAAATAGTGTAACAAGTATAGGTGATTTGGCTTTTTATGATTGCCGTGTTTTAACAAATATTAATATTAATCAACCAAAAGGTTCATTAGATTATTCACAATGGGGATTAGAAAGTGGTACTGTAATAAATTGGAGTGATGGTTCAGAAACAGTAAAATAAATATTTTTAAATAAAAACACTAATAATTATAAAATTGTAATTATTAGTGTTTTTTGTATGCAAAAAATGCCTTAAGAAAATTCTGGAAATCCAGTTGACAAAAATGCAAAAAAAAGGTATAATATGGGAGTAGAAATTAGAAAAAGAACCTTGAAAAAGGGAAAGGAATGAAATCGAATATGAAAATAAATATAAAAATTTTAGTAGCAATAATGGTATTTTTGGTAGGAACTTTAATGTGCCAAAATGTATTTGCAACAAATGGAACAACAACAAAAGAAACTGTAAGAATGAGAGAAAAAGCATCAACAGATTCAAAAACAGTTTTATTATTATCAATAGATAAAGAAGTTGAAATAGTATCAGAAGATGGAGAATGGTACAAAGTAAAATACAAAGAAAATGGAAATACATATACAGGATATATAAGAAATGATATGTTAAAAGTTGAAGGAAAAGATGAGAGCAAAACAACTAGTGAAGAAAAAAAGACTCAAAATGAAATAACTAAAAATGAAACATCAGATACAACAGTAGAAGAAACAAAAAATGAAACATCAGATACAACAGCAGAAGAAACAAAAAATGTAGATAATATTGTAAATTCAGAAGAAGTGGCAAACACAGAAAACACTGAAAATGTAACAGAAAGCTCAGATACAGAAAATACAAGTGAACCAATAACAGAAAATAGTAAATTCAAAATAAAAAATGATGTAAATATAAAAATATTACCAAGTATAACATCAAGTAATACTGGAGCTATTGAAAAAGACACAGAAATAACTATATCTGAAATATTAGGAAAATGGTGTTACATAGAATCAGAGCAAAAAAGTGGTTGGGCTATGATGGGAAAAATTGAAAAACAAGATGAAGAACAAAAAATAGAAGAACAACCAAAAGAAGAAAATAAAGAACAGGAAATTGCAAAAGAAGAAACAACAAAACAAGAAGAGAAAAAAACAGAAACAAAAAAAGAAACTACAACAAAAATGTATGTAAGTTCAACAACAATTAATGTTAGAGAAAAAGCAAGCACAAGTTCAAAAATTATTAAGCAATTAGGAATTAATACTGAAGTAACAGTTGTTGAAAAAGTTGATAATACATGGAGCAAAATAAGTATTGATGGAACACAAGGATATGTTGCAACAAAGTACTTATCAAGTAAAAAAACACAAACAACTTCAAATAATAGTACTGAAAACAAAACTGCAACTTCAAGAGGTAGTGATGAAACAAGAACTTCAAGTGATAGTACAACAGAAGAAACAAAAAAATCAGAAAGTACTGAAAAATCAAGTTCCAGCAATAGTGGTACAACAGGAAGTGATGTAGTAGCTTATGCAAAGAATTTTATGGGGACTAAATATGTTCATGGAGGGTCATCACCTAAAACAGGTTTTGATTGCTCAGGATTCACACAATATGTTTATAAACATTTTGGATATTCAATTAGTAGAACATCAAGTTCTCAAAGAAGTAATGGAACAAGTGTAAGTAAATCTGATTTACAAGCAGGAGACATTGTATGCTTTAGTGGGCATGTAGGAATATATGTTGGGGGAAACAAATTTATACATGCGGAAAATCCAGCAAATGGAGTAAGAATTTCTTCACTTTCTGAAAGGTTTTATACACGTAATTATATTACAGCAAGAAGAATAATTAATTAAGGAGAATTATGTTAGAAAATAGACCGATTGTAAGTATAACAATTGGATATATAATAGGAATATTAATGGGGCTATACTATAAAAAAAGTATAGCTCTTTTGTATTTTGGCATATATATTATATATCTAATTTTAAAACCAAAAAAAACAAAAAAGTTTAAGTTAATATCATTTAAGAGATATTTTAGATATGTAAAAATTATTATAACTAAAAATGTGTTTATGATAATTATAATTTCATCTATTATATCAAATAGTATAACTATTAGTTTAAATAATAAATATGAAAATTTGTATAAAAATTTGGATAAAACAAGTGTTAAAGTAGAAGCAATTGTGGTTTCAATTCCAAATGAAAAACAATATAAAGATGTATATAAAATAAAAGTAAAGAAAATTAATTCTAATATTAAATATGAAAATACATATTTATATTTAAATGTAAAAACAAAAAATATTAAATTTGAATATGGAGATAATATCATAATTATAGGTGAATTTAAATATCCATCTACAAGAAAAAATTATAAAGGGTTTGATTATAAACAATATTTAAAATCTATAAAAATTTTAGGTTCAATTGATTTAAAAGTCTTAAAAAGTCAAGAAAAAGCAAAAAATATATCTATTTTAAAATTATCTAATAAAATATTTTTAAAAATTAGAGAATTAATTAAAAATAATTATGAAAAAGATATTGCAGATGTGATTATGAGCATAACTTTTGGATATACAAATCAACTTAATGAAGAAATAAAAGAAAATTTTTTAGAAAGCAATTTAGCTGATGTTATGGCAGTTTCTGGATTACATATAGGATATTTAATAATATTTACAAAATTCATTTTTGAAAAAATTGCAGGAAAAAGAGCAGGAAGGATAATAACAATATTTGTCATTATTATATATATGTGTATAACAGGATTTTCACAATCTGTTGTTAGAGCAACAATAATGGCTATATTATTATTATTTTCAGGAATTGTATATAGAAAAAGTGATATATGGCAGAACTTAAGTTTAGCATTACTTATATTATTAATTTATAACCCTTTTTCAATTTTAAACGTAAGCACAATTTTGACATTTGGAGCAACTATAGGAATTGTAAGTAGGATTTCTAAATCTGTAACTATATCTGCAACAATTGCTATATTTCCAATTATAATGATATTTTTTAATAAAATTTATTTATCAAGTTTTATTATAAGTATCATAATTGGTGTATTAATAGGCTTAATTGTAATTGGTGGACTTATTTTTGTTGTATTTTATAAAATACTAGAAATATTAATGATTAAAAATAGTTATGTGAATATATTAGGATTTATCATAAAATCTGTAATAAATCTAGCAGAAGTAGGGAGTAATTTACCATTAAATCAAATTTATGTTACAACACCAAGCGTTATATCTATAATTTTGTATTATTTATTTATTTTTATTTTTTCAAATATTTATAAGATTTATAAAGAAAAACATCCAAATGTATTTCAAAAAAGAATTAGAAATTTAGTAGCATTATTAAAATTTAGGGTAAAACGAAATAAAAATAAAATTATTTCATCTAGTATTATAATTTTAATACTTATACTAACATTAAACTGTATACCACAAAAAATGAAAATATATTTTATAGATGTAGGACAAGGTGATTCAAGTTTAATTATAACACCTAAAAATAAAAAAATACTGATAGATGGTGGCGGGTCAGAGTTTGGTGATTTTGATGTTGGAAAAAATATTTTAGTTCCATATTTATTAGATAGAAAAATAAAAACATTAGATTATATTATTATAAGTCATTTTGATACAGATCATTGTCAAGGAATTTTATATGTTATGGAAAAATTAAATGTAAGAAATATAATTATAGGGAAACAATATGATAAATCTAAAAATTTTGAAAAATTTATAAATATTGCAAAAAAGAGAAATATAAAAATTGATATTGCGAAAAGAGGTGATAGATTAAATATCGAAAAAAATATATATTTTGATGTGATTTGGCCAGATGAAAAAAATATGATATCAGATAATTGGATAAATAATAATTCATTAGTTTGCAAATTAAATTATAAAGAATTTTCAATACTGTTTACAGGTGATATAGAAAAAGTTGCAGAAAAAGCAATTTTAGAAAAATATGGTATTTTAAAATCAACTATATTGAAAATTGCACATCATGGTTCTAAAACTTCAAGTACAATAGATTTTTTGAAAAATGTTGCTCCAGAAGTGGTACTAATTGGTGTTGGAGAAGATAACAATTTTGGACATCCATCAAGTCAAACAATTGAAAATTTGGAAAAGATGAATATTTTGATTTACAGAACAGATCTAATGGGTGAAATTGCAATTAATACAGATGGTTTTGAGTATAAAATTTCTAAATTTGTAAATAATAACAAATAATAGAAAGAGGGGAATATTGATGGATAAAAAAATGTGTATTTCAATAATAAGTTTAATTATAGCTATTGCGTTGTTCTTAATAGTTTGGATTATGCTAGAAAATAAAGACAACAAAAATGAAGAACTTAGTAATAATTTAAAAAATGAACAAGTCCAAAATATTGTAAATATATCAGGAAGTAAAAAAATAGAAGAAAATACCAATCAGGTAAAAAATGAAAATATAATAAAGGAAAAGCCTGCTCAAAATTATGTTGCAGATAATAATACACATTATTTAATAAAAAACGAAAATGGATATATTTATGTTTATTATTTAGATAAAGATAATAACGAATATTTGTACAAAAAAACTACAATTTCTGTTAATTATTTATCTGACCAAGATGTAGAAGATTTAGAAATTGGGATTGAAGTAATAGGAATTGAAAATCTGAATGAAACATTAGAAAATTTTGAATAAATCTTTTCAAGACTGACAAACAACGAAAAAGCAGACTTCATCAAAAGTCTGCTCTATTTGGTAAATGGTAATTTAGTAATTTTTATTGTTTCACCATTTTTTATTTCACCTTTTAATATTTTGTCTGCAATTTCATCCTCAATATATCTTTGAATTGCACGACGTAAAGGTCTTGCACCATATTTTAAATTTGTACCTTTTTCTAATATAAATTTTTTAGCTTTTTCAGATACTTGTAAAGATATATCTTTATCGAGTAAAACTTTTTTAGTATCTTCAAGCATTAAATCAACTATTTTTAATAATTGTTCAGTTGAAAGTGGATTAAATGCTACAATTTCATCTATCCTATTTAAAAATTCTGGTCTAAAAACATCTTTTAATCTATCTTCAATTTTAGATTTATCAATAGTTTCATTACCAAAACCAATTGAATTATTATTAAGATTAGAACCTGCATTAGATGTCATTATAATAATTGTATTTTGGAAACTAACTTTATTACCTTGCGAATCAGTAAGAATACCATCATCTAAAACTTGTAATAAAATATTAAATATATCTGGATGTGCTTTTTCAATTTCATCTAAAAGAATAATAGAATATGGATTATGTTTAACTTTGTTTGTTAATTGACCAGCTTCATCATAACCTACATATCCAGGAGGTGCACCAATAAGTTTTGCAGAAGAATTGCTTTCCATATATTCGGACATATCTATTCTAATAATTGATTGCTCTGTTCCAAACATTTCATATGCTAAACTTTTTGCAAGTTCAGTTTTACCAACACCTGTAGGTCCTACAAAAATAAATGATGGTGGACGTTTAGTGCTTTTTAAACCTGCACGATTTCTTCTAATTGCACGAGCTACAGCATTTACAGCTTCATCTTGACCAATAACACGTTTGTGTAAATTGTTTTCAAGATTTAAAAGCTTTTGTGTTTCTTCTTCTGTAATTTTGGTTACAGGAATTTTTGTCCAACTTTCAATAACTTCTGCAATATCTTGAACTGTAAGATTTTGAACTTTCATATGTGAATTTAATTCATCAATTTGTTCAATTAATTTGCATTCTTCAGTTTTAAGTGTAGCTGCTTTTTGATAATCTTCAGTAGAATCAGCATTTGCAGCATCTTCTTTTTGTTCTTGAATAGCTTTTAATTGATTTTTTAAAACTTCTAATTTAAATAAATCAATATTTTTTAAATTGATTCTTGAACAAGCTTCATCTAAAACATCAATTGCCTTATCAGGTAAAAATCTATCATGAATATATTTTTCAGACATAATAACAGTTTGCCTAATTACATCTGTTGAAATTTTTACTTTGTGATAATCTTCATAATATTTCTTAATACCATCTAAAATTCCAATAGAATCATCTGTAGAAGGTTCTTCAACTAAAACTTGTTGAAATCTACGCTCAAGAGCTGTATCTTTTTCAATATATTTTCTGTATTCTTTTAATGTTGTTGTACCAATCAATTGTATATCACCATTTGCTAAAGCAGGTTTTAAAATATTTGCAGCATTCATAGAATCATTATCACCACTTGTTCCAGCTCCAATTATTCCATGAATTTCATCAATAACAAGTATGATGTTTCCTAAATTAGCGCATTCATTAATAATTCCTTTCATTCTAGCTTCAAATTGACCTCTAAATTGTGTACCAGAAAGAACAGAGGTTAAATCTAATAAATAAACTTCTTTATTTAATAATTTTGCAGGCACATTTTGAGTTGCTATTCTAATTGCAAGACCATTTGCAATAGCTGTTTTACCAACACCTGGTTCACCAATTAAACATGGATTATTTTTAGAACGCCTATTTAAAATTTGTATAACACGTTCAAGTTCTTTTTCGCGACCAATTACCATATCAAGTTCATTATTTTTAGCTTTAAATGTAAGATTTGTACCATATGTATCAAGATATTTTTTCTTTTTAGATTTTTTATTTTGTTTTGTTTTTTGCTTAGTATTTCCCTCTTGTTGATTTTGAAAATCCATATTATTAAATGAACTAAAAATTGAGCCTAAAGGAAATGCACCTGCAAAAATAGGTTGAACACCATGGTGTTCTGAATCATCTGAAGAATTTTCTTTTTTATTTTTAGTGTCATCATTATTATCATCTTGTTCATTAAAATTTGGAAATTGAATAGCGTTTAGTTCTATTCCATCAATTCCATCTAAATTATCAGCTAAACTTTTCATTAATCCTTCGATTTGCTTACCAAGGTCATTTGCTTGCATTTGTGCAACAGCTCCATTTTGCTGTTTTAATATTTCATCAGTATTTATCCCAAGTTTTTTGGCACATGGAATACATAATCCTTCCATTTGGCGTTTACCATTTTCTTCTTTACTTGAAAATATAACTGCCTGATTCTTTTTACATATATTACATAACATAAATTTTCCTCATTTCTTTATTAAAATAACATAATATATATTAACTCAAAAATGAAATAAAGTCAAGTATTTATTGTGATTACATCTTGAAAAGTAGGAAAATATGTGATATAATCGGGAAAGAGTAAATTGATTAGTCGCTGGTAAATTTCGAAAGGAATTACGAGAGGAAAGTCTGGGCTCCATAGAGCGATGATGCTAGATAACGTCTAGTGAGGGTGACCTTAAGGAAAGTGCAACAGAAAATAACCGCCACAAAAGTGGTAAGGGTGAAAAGGTGAGGTAAGAGCTTACCGCTAGTATGGTGACATACTGGGTCAATGTAAACCCCATCTGGAGCAACACCTAAATGAGAAGATATGCTTGCTCGGCACTTCTTAAATGCGTGGCTTGAGGCATATAGTGATATATGTCCTAGATAAATGACTAATTTAAATGACAGAACCCGGCTTACAGATTTACTCTTTTTTTATTATATAAATAGGAGATGATAAAATGAATTGGCCTTTATGTATAATATTATTTATAATTGGCTCAATATTAGGATATATATATACTTTAAAACATCAAAAAAGAAAAAATAAAGAAAATGATAAGCCAAAAGAATAGGGAGGAATTTGTATGTATAAAAAAGTAGAATTGCCTGATGGATTTGCAGGTATGGAAAAAAATGTAGCAAAAATGTGGAAAGAAAAAAATATCATAAAAAAGAATTTTGATATGAATAAAGGAAAAAGATATTTTACATTTTATGATGGACCACCAACAGCAAATGGAATGCCACATATTGGACATATAGAAACAAGAGTTATGAAAGACATAATTCCTAGATATAAAGTAATGAAAGGTTATTATGTACCAAGAAAAGCAGGTTGGGATACACAAGGACTTCCAGTTGAACTTGAAATAGAAAAAAAATTAGGTATATCTGGAAAAGAACAAATAGAAAAATATGGTGTAGAAAAATTTGTTACAGAATGCAGAGATAGTGTATTTAAATATGTTGATGCTTGGGAAAAAATGACTGAACAAGTTGGATATTGGGTTGATATGGAACATCCATATGTAACATACCATAATGATTATATTGAATCAATTTGGTGGGGAATAAAAGAATTATGGAAAAAGAATTTATTATATGAAGGTCATAAAGTAATGCCTTATTGCCCAAGATGTGGAACCGCACTTTCTTCACATGAAGTTGCACAAGGTTATAAAGATATTAAAGATTTAACTTGTATTGCAAAATTTAAAATAGAAGGAGAAAAAAATAAATATATTTTAGCTTGGACAACAACACCATGGACATTACCATCAAATTTAGCATTATGTGTAAATAAATCATATAATTATGTTGAAATAAAAGCAAATATTGGAACTGAAGAAGAACCAAAATTTGAAAATTATATATTGGCAAAAGATTTATTAGAAAAAGTTGTAAAAGATATGCCATATGAAATTGTAGATGAATTTAAAGGAGAAAAATTATTAGGTATAAAATATGAACCTTTAATGCCATTTGCAAAACCAGAAGGAAAAGCATATGTTGTAATACATGGAGATTACGTAAATCTTGAAGATGGTACAGGAATTGTACATATTGCACCAGCATATGGTGAAGATGATAGTCTAGTTTCAAAACAAAATGGAATTGCATTTATAAATTTGGTTGATAAATCTGGAAATTTTGTTAAAGAAGTTGAACCATGGGCTGGAAGATTTGTAAGAGATTGTAATGAAGATATTTGCAAATGGTTAAAAGAACAAAACAAATTATTTAGCAAAGAAAAACATATGCACTCATATCCACATTGTTGGAGATGTGATACACCATTATTATATTATCCAAAAGAGAGTTGGTTTGTTAGAATGACAAGTTTAAGAGACGAACTTGTTGCAAATAATAATAAAGTACATTGGTATCCAGATACTATAAGAACTGGAAGGTTTGGAAAATTCTTGGAAAATGTAATAGATTGGGGAATCTCAAGAGATAGATATTGGGGAACACCACTTCCTGTATGGAAATGTGAATGTGGACATATGGAATGTATAGGTTCAATTCAGGAATTAAAAGATAAAGCTGTAGATTGTCCAGATGATATTGATCTACATAAACCTTATGTAGATAATGTACATTTAAAATGTGAAAAATGTGGAAAAGAAATGAAAAGATTTAAAGAAGTAATTGATGTTTGGTTTGATTCTGGTTCAATGCCATATGCACAATTACATTATCCTTTTGAAAATAAAGATTTATTTGAAAAAGAATTTCCAGCACAATTTATTTCAGAAGCAATTGACCAAACAAGAGGATGGTTTTATACATTATCAGCTCTTGGAACTGCAATATTTGGAAAAATTCCTTTTGAAAACTGTATAGTTTTAGGACATGTTTTAGATGGAAAAGGACAAAAAATGTCAAAATCAAAGAAAAATGGTGTTGATCCATTATTATTATTAGATACAGTAGGTGCTGATAGCACAAGATGGCATTTTTATACATGCTCAGCTCCTTGGCTTCCAACAAGGTTATCTCTTGAAAATGTACAAGAAACTCAAAGAGGATTTATAAGTACTTTATGGAATGTTTATTCATTTTTTGTACTATATGCTGAAATTGACAAATTTAATCCATTAGAATATATTGATTTTAAATCTGAAAATGTTATGGATAAATGGATAATGTCTAAATTAAATACATTAGTAAAAGATATAGATGATAAATTAGATAAATATGATGTAACAAATTCAGCAATAGAACTTGGAGAATTTGTTGATGAATTATCAAATTGGTATGTAAGAAGAAATAGAGAAAGATTCTGGGGTTCTGAATTAAATGATGATAAAATAGGCGCTTATGTAACACTATACAAAGTATTAACAACTATTTCTAAAATATCAGCACCATTTGTACCATTTATTTCAGAAGAAATTTATCAAAATCTTGTTGTTGGTCTAGATAAAAATGCACCTGAAAGTGTACATTTATGTTTATGGCCAGAGTTTGATGGAAATCTTGTTGATGAGAAATTAGAAAAAGAAATGGATTTAACATATAAAATTGTTAAATTAGGTAGAAGTGCTAGAAATTCTGTAAATATTAAAAATAGACAACCATTATCAGAAATGCTTATTTCTGTAAAAAATATTCCAGAATATTATAGTGATATAATAAAAGATGAATTAAATGTTAAAAATGTTGTGTTAGGTGCAGATATGAAAGAATTTGTTAGTTTTGAAATTAAACCTAATTTACCTGTACTGGGAAAACAATATGGAAAATTGATTCCTCGTATTAAACAAGAAATAGCAAAATTCAATCAAATGGATTTAGCTGTAAAAGTTCAAGAAGGAAAATTTGAATATATTGAAATTGACGATAATCAAATAGCCTTATCAAAAGAAAATCTACTTGTAACAATGCAAGGTAAAGAAGGATTTGCTTTTGCTGGAGAAGGTGAAATGGGTGTTGTTTTAGATACTCATATTACTGAAGAATTGAGAGTAGAAGGAATTGTACGTGAAATTCTTTCAAAAATTCAAAATATGAGAAAAGATCGCGGATTTGAAGTACTTGATAGAATAAATATTTATGTTTCAAATAATTCAGAGATTGAAGAAATTATTAAAAGATTTGAAACAGATATAAAACATGATACTTTAGCAGATAATATATATTATAATGTTGATAGTAAAAATTATGTTGAAACACCAATAAATGGTGAAAAAATATTGTTTGATGTTGAAGTAATTAAATAATGGAGGATAAATGAACGAATATCAAAAATATATAAGAAATTTTAGTATTGTTGCACATATAGATCATGGAAAATCAACATTAGCAGATAGAATGATTGAAATGACAGGTGTATTATCTAAAAGAGAAATGGAATCACAGGTTTTAGATAATATGGATATTGAAAAAGAAAGAGGAATTACAATAAAAGCTCAATCTGTTAGAATGAAATATAAAGCTGATGATGGAAATGAATATACTTTTAATTTAATTGATACACCTGGTCATGTTGATTTTAATTATGAAGTTTCAAGGAGTTTAGCTGCATGTGATGGAGCAATTTTAATTGTTGATAGTACTCAAGGTGTTGAAGCACAGACACTTGCAAATGTATATTTGGCAATTGATAATAATTTAGAAGTTATACCTGTAATAAATAAAGTTGATTTAGCAAGTGCTAGACCAGATGAGGTAAAAAAAGAAATTGAAGATATTATAGGTCTTCCTGCAGAAGATGCTCCTTGTATTTCTGCTAAAACAGGATTAAATGTTAAACAAGTTTTAGAAAAGATTGTTACAGATTTGCCTGCACCTGTAGGTGATGAAATGGCAAAAACAAAATGTTTGATTTTTGATTCATATTATGATAATTACAAAGGAGCTGTTGCATATATAAGAGTTTTTGATGGTAAAATAAAAACAGGTGATGAAATTAAACTAATGGCATCAAATGATTCTTTTATAGTAACTGAAGTTGGATATTTTTTACCTGGTTCATATATGCCATGTAAAGAATTAAAAGCAGGTGAAGTTGGATATGTTGCAGCAAGTATAAAAAGTTTATCAGAAATTCAAGTTGGTGATACAATAACATTAAAAAATAATCCTGTTGATAAACCATTAGATGGATATAAAAAAGTAACACCAATGGTATATTGTGGAATTTACCCTATAGATGGTAGTCAATATGAAGATTTAAAAATCGCTTTAGAAAAATTAAAATTAAATGATGCAGCACTTGATTTTGAACAGGAAACATCTGCTGCATTAGGTTTTGGATTTAGATGTGGATTTTTAGGGTTACTACATTTAGAAATTATTGAAGAAAGATTAGACAGGGAATTTGATTTAGGACTAATTACTACAGCACCATCTGTAATTTATAAAGTTTATAAAACAAATGGAGAAATTTTGGAGATATATAATCCGAGTGATTTACCTGGAGCTGCAGAAATTCAATTTATTGAAGAACCTGTTGTTACAGCAAATATTATAACTCCAAAAGATTATGTTGGTGGAATAATGGAAATGTGTCAAAATAGAAGAGGTAATTATGTTGATATGAAATATCTTGATGAAAATAGGGTTTCATTAATTTATGAAATGCCACTTAATGAGATTATTTATGACTTTTTTGATAATTTGAAATCTAAAACAAAAGGTTATGCATCTTTTGATTATGAATTTAAAGAATATAGAAAAGCTAATTTGGTTAAATTAGATATAAAGGTAAATGGAGAAAATGTTGATGCACTTTCATTTATTGTTCATAAAGATATGGCATATAATAGAGGAAGAAAAATGGTTGAAAAATTAAAAACTGTTATTCCAAGACAATTGTTTACAATTCCTATTCAAGCTGCAATAGGTGGAACTATTATTGCAAGAGAAACTATTTCAGCACTTAGAAAAGATGTTCTTGCAAAATGCTATGGTGGAGATATTACAAGAAAGAAAAAATTGTTGGAAAAACAAAAAAGGGGTAAAGAAAAGATGCGTCAAATTGGTAAAGTTGAAATGCCTCAAGAAGCATTTTTATCAGTATTAAAATTAGATGATGATGCCTAAAGAGAAAGGAAAGTTTGAAAATGCAGAGAATTTCTAGTAAAGACAATAGTTTAATTAAACATATAAAAAAATTGAAAGAAAAAAAATACAGACAACAATATGGAGAATATGTTGTTGAGGGACTAAAACTGATTAAAGAAGCTATAAATGAAAATGCTAAAATCAGCAAAATAATTATTTGTGAAAGTGAAGATAATACAGAAATGATTGAAAATCATTTAAGATATGAAATAGCTAGATTTGATTGTGTTTTAGTTCCACATAATATTTTTAAGACTTTGTCTGATGTTGAAACTCCTCAAGGAATAATGGCAATTATAGAAAAAAGTCATGCAAGCAAAAAAATTGATTTTAATACAGATATTATTGTTGCTTTAGATGATGTACAAGACCCTGGTAATTTAGGAACTATTTTAAGAACAATAGATAGTATAGGACTAAAACAAGTTTTAGTTTCTAAAAATACGGTTGATTGTTATAATTCTAAAGTTATACGTTCTACAATGGGTGCTATTTTTAGAGTAAATGTTATTGAATGTGATGATTTATGTAACACTTTAACACTTACAAAAAATAATGGATTTAAAATAATGGTTACTTCTTTAAAAGCTAAAAAATCTATTTATGATGTTAAATACAAGAAAAAAGTTATAGTTGTTGGAAATGAAGCTAATGGTGTTTCTGAGTCTGTAATTAAACTTGCAGATGAAAAACTTATTATTCCTATGCGAGGAAAAACTGAAAGCTTAAATGTTGCAGTTGCAACAGGAGTTATATTATATGAATATGTTAGACAGAGTTTATAGAAACTAAGGAGTAAATGATGAATAAAACAGATAAATTTGGATTTGTATCAATATTAGTAACAATTGTGATGGCAAACATTTTTATTGGTTCTAATATTAAAGAACCAATATGGATAATGCAATTTTTTATGAGTATTGTATCAATAATTTATATTGTAATAAAAAAGGTACAAAAAGAAAAAAATGTTATAATAAAAAGCAAAATTGATATATGTGTATTAGTTTTTATGATATCTACAATGATACCTCTAATTGCTAAAACATATGTATCATTAAATGGTACTATAAATTTTATATTAAAATATTGGAGTGTATATGGAATTTATATAATAGCTAGAAATACTATAACACAAAAAAAGCAAATAAATATATTTATTAAAACTTTAATTATTTCTTCAATAATTCCAATAATATTAGGTTATGATAAATTACTAAATATAAATTTGTTCGAAAACATCTTAGACAAAATAGACTCTGTAAAACTTACTGATTCAAGAATGATATCTATATTTGGATATGCAAATACATTTGCAATATATCTTGCTATAATTGATTTTTTAACTATATCAATGTACAAGCAAGAACAAAAAAAGTTTTTAAAAGTTTTGTATTTATTACATATTATTATAATAACAATAACACTTGGTCTTACAACATCAAAAGCAGTAATTGCTTTATGTAGTTTAATAGTATTAATTTATGTGATATTAAGGATAAGAAATAAAACTATTTCAAAAAAGTGGATTGTAATTGGCATTTTGGGAATAATACTATTTTTTATATACTTTTTTATTGCTATACAAATACCTAAAGATTTGGTTGTAACAGAAAGCCAAAAAAATTGTATTGTAAGGATGTTTGAAAAAAATGCAAAATATAAATTAGATTTTAATATTGATGCAAAATCAGATCAAGATTATGATAGTTTTAAAATAATAATTGTTGAAATTACAAAATATTCTTCAGAAAAACAATTAGGAATATTATCATTTGCGGAATATAATGGGTGGAAAAGTGTTGAAATACAGACAGATGAACTATTATCTCATTTAGAAGTTAGAATAATAAATCCGCTAAATCAAGAAATTACAATAAAAGATTTTAAAATAAATGATAAGCCATATATTTTAGAATATAAGATAATACCAGAGCCATTAGTTAGAATGTTTGTAACATTTAATTTTAAATATACAGGTGCATATCAAAGATTGGATTTTTGGCAAGATGGAATAAAAATTGCAAAAAAACATTGGTTATTTGGAGCTGGCGGAAATACTTGGAGAATGTTATATGGGCAGGTTCAAAGTTATTTATATTATGCAAAAGAGGTGCATAGTTATATTTTAGAAATAATAATGTCATTTGGAATAATTGGAATATTGTCATATATATGTATAGTTTGTATAACTTTGAAAAATGGATTTAAATTAAAAAATAATAAAACAATATTGCCTTTATTTATTGGATTTGTTATGATTTTTTTACATAGTATGATGGATTTTGATATGTCATATTTAATAATGATAATTTTATACTTCTTATTTATTTCAATAATAAATATTGAAGATAAAAAAATAAATAAAAATACAAATATAATAGAATGCATTTTAATATTTATTTTCAGTATTATAACTATAGGCAATATTTGTGGTACAATAACTTCATTTAATAATGGAAATATAAATATTGCACCATGGATAGAACAATATCAATTTAATGATATTGTTTGCAAAAATATGTCTAATGAACAAAAAATAGAGAAAATAAAGCAATATATAAAAAATGAGCCATATAGTCAACAAAATTCAATATATGAAATATGGGGGAATTTATTACTTGAATTAGATGAAACAGAAAAAAAGAAAAATATTGATCTATTAATACAAGTTTTAAAAAATGTTACTCCTGAAAGATTATACAATATTGTTCAGACACAAAAACGTACAGATATTATTATGAATATCTATGAAAAATCAGGACAAGAACCTAAAGGGTTACTTGAAATTGTTGTAAGTGAATACAAAGATACTGCATTTAGAATAATTGAATATGATAAAAATTTGATGGGAAAAGTCGCATCAGAAATGACTTTAGAAAATTATAAAGATACATATGAAAAAGCTTTAAAATTATTAAGAAATTCTATTGACAATAATGATTTAAAGTGATAGACTACCTTTTGTAAAAAAATTTAATAATAACGTCAAGTTTTTTGACTTAACATTATTAGATTAGGAGGAAAAAATGAAAAGAAACAAAAGTGAAAACTTAAAAAACAGAAAAGGTATTACATTAATAGCGCTAGTCATAACTATAATTGTGTTGATAATTTTAGCAGCAATAAGTTTGATAATGCTATCAGGTCAAAATGGAATACTAAACAGGGCAGGAAATGCTCAAAAAATAAATGGACAAGCAACTTTAGAAGAAGAAGTAAGAAGAGCAATACTTGCTTTGCAAATTGATGAAAAAGGTAAAAATGATAATATAACTCCAGACAGAGTTGCAGCACAAGTAAATAGTGATAACTCAAGAACTGATGTAACAGCTGAAGCAAATACATTTCCAACAAATATAATATTTCCAAAAGAAGATGCGAAAGTATATGTTAATTTAGATTTAAGTGTTGGTAAGAAAGATGATAGTAGTTCAGGCGGAAATCATGATGTTATTGTAGATGGTGTATATTCTGAAAAAGTTGAAGAAAGCGAAGTTGCACCAGATGATATTTTTATAAAAGAAGTTATACCTACAAATGGAGCATCTAACAATATACAAGTTGCATCCGAAAATGGAATTGATAAGCTCCCATCTGAAACGGCTAGAATTAAAGGAATAAAACCAGAATATCTATATGGTACTGAATATAAACAAGGAGACGAAACACAATATGGAATAAATTATGAAAGTATATATAATAGTGATAAATTAGTAATCCCAGCACAGGTAAACATTGATGGAAAATCATATAAAGTTGTTGAAGTAGATTTAACACAAACCTATGTTGAAGATGGAGAACAAAAGGGAACAGTTTCATTACCAAATATTGGAACAATAATATATCCAAATACAGTAGAAAAAATTATTGGAACTACACAGTTAGGAGAATATCATAATTTTAAAAAATTAAAAAAGGTGGTATTACCAGAAAAGATAACAGAAATACCAAATAGTTTTTTTACTAAATTAAGTGTTGAAGAAGTTAAAATTCCATCTTCAGTTAAGAAAATAGGTTCAGATGCTTTTTATGAATGTGAAAGTTTAAATACAATAGGTTCAATATCTGGAAATATTGGAGCGTATGCTTTTGTGAGCTGTAAGAATCTAAAGAAAGTTGAAATTTTAGAGGGTGTAACAAGTATAGGTGAATATGCATTTCAGTCGTGTTCATTAACTGAAATTTATATTCCTGCATCAGTAAAGAATATTGGGGTAAATGTTTTTGAACGGAATATCGACAGGTTTCGTTATAAATATAAATCAACCTAAAAGATCTGATTATAGCATTTGGGGATTGAAGACAGGAGATAAAATAATATGGAATGATGGAACAACAGAAACATATAGTGAATAAATAAAAACAGGAGGGTTAATCCTGTTTTTATTTATTGCTTTTTATATGTACAAATATCTTTCAGAACACAATTATTACATTTAGGATTTTGTGCTGTACAAGTATATCTACCATGCCAAATAAACAGATGGTTAACATCTTTTAAATATTTTTTATTAATTTGTTTTAATAAATCTTGTTCTATTTTATTTGGATCTTTTTCAGAAGAAATCCCAAGTCTATTAGAAATTCTTTTGCAATGAGTATCTACAGCAATACCTGTTGCAATTCCAAAAACTTCAAGTAAAATTACATTTGCACTTTTTCTACCAACACCTGCCAAACTAAGTAAATCATCCATATTTGATGGAACTTCACCATTAAATTTATTTAATATTTGGTTAGCACATAGTTTTATATTTTTTGCTTTATTTCTATAAAAGCCACATGGATGAATAATATCTTCTAATTCTTTAATATCTATATTTGCGAAATCTTCTATTGTTTTACATTTTTTAAATAATGTTGGTGTAGTTTTATTTACTCTTTCATCAGTACATTGTGCTGATAGCATTACAGCTACAACAAGCTCAAAAGGTGTACTAAAATCTAAACTACATTTTGCATCTGGATATTGCTTTTTTAAATTTATAATTATTTGTTCTACATTTGATTTATTCATTTTTTATCACCTCATAAATTAAGTATAATGTATTTTTTGGAATTTTGCAAATTTTTTCTTTTGAAACTATTGACAAATGTGATTTTAGAAGTTATAATATTTATTGTTGACAAGGCGATGTAGCTCAGCTGGCTAGAGCATCCGGTTCATACCCGGCAGGTCGTAGGTTCAAGTCCCACCATCGCTACCAAAAATAAAGACCTCTGAAAGTATTGATATATCAGTACATTTCAGAGGTTATTTTTAAAAATATAATAAAATAACATAAATTGTATTGACAAAAATAATGCAATGTTGTACTCTAACTGTAGGAGCTGGAAAAGCAAATTAATTTGGAGGGAAAATATATGAATATAGAGAAACTAGAAAATTTAATAAATCAATTAGAAGTTACAAAAGATAATAAAAAACAAATAGAAGAAATGAGAAGATTGTTATCTGAAGAAAAATATGAGGAAATGTTTGCAATATTAGAAAAATTAAAAAAAGATAATAAAATAATATTAAAAAATAAGAAAGAAAAAGCAGAAAAAGTAAAACAAGAAATTGAAGAATATGATGACGAAGATGAGGAAGAAATTGTAAGAGATAAAAAAGAAAGTATATATCCAAAAGAATTACAAAATAAAAAACTAGAAGAAAAATATATATGTTTATTATTAGCAAACCCAAAAGCATTATCAATGTACTATATAATGCATGATGACAATTATTTTGAAAGCGATGTATTATTAAACATATATAAAAGTGTATTATTTACAGATGGTGAAGCATATGCACCAGAAAAAGCAAAAGATGGATATAATTTTGCAAAAGAAGGCGGAAATGTATATGAAACTAAAATTACTTTAAGAGAAAAAGGCTTTTTGTTGAAGGATAATTTTGAAAAAGTGTATACAGAACTTAGAAAATTATTTGAAATAAGAAAAAGTTATTTAAGTAATCCAATTAAAGAAAATCAAGATGAAATTGTAAATATATTGAATTACGAGTTATATAAACAAATGACAATACAGGAAGTTAAAGATGCAATAGAACAAATAAATGCAACTGAAAAATTTAAAAGATCAGTATTAAATAATGATACAACAGATTTTTTAATACAAGGAGATAATAGTTTAACAACAGGTTTAGATTTACCTTTTCCAATATTAAGTAGTGTATTTAAAGGAATCAGAAAAGGAGAAACTATGTCATATGCAATGCCCTCAAACTCAGGAAAAAGTAGGTTAACTGTAGATTTAGCAGCATATATAGCTTTTATTCATAAAAAGAAAGTGCTTGTTATTTCAAATGAAATGTCAGAAGAAAAAATGAGATTGTGTTTAATTACAACAATACTTAATAATAAAGAAATGCAAAAATTACATAAGCAAGAAATCACAAAAACTGAGGGTGAATTATTAGAATTTAAGTTTAGACCAGATGATGAAAAAAAAGTTGAAACAGACAAAAATGGTTATGTTATAAAAAGAGATGGAGAAAAACAAGTGGATTTTGCTAAAAGATTAAGTAAAGTTTCATCAGAATTTAGAAAAACAATTGAAGTTACAAAATGGATAGATGAACAAATAAAAAATTCTATATATTTTGTTAATATAACAGATCATACAAATGATGAATTAGAAAAAGTTGTTTTAAATTATTACTACAAAGAAAAAATAGAGTATATGTTTTATGATACATTGAAAACTGATACGGAAAATATTGGTAATGGTGAGGAGTTGAAAAAAACAGCAACAATATTGTCAAATTTAGCGCAAAATTTAGGAATATTTATTGCTTCATCATTACAATTGTCAGAAACATCTACATTACCAATTAATTTAAATATAAATGATTTAGCTGTAAGTAGGACAGTAAAAGAAGTTTTAGATATTTTAATATTAATGAAACAAATACATAATGAGGATTTAGGTAAATATGAATATTCTTTAGAAGAAGTTGATACAAAGTTTTTTGATTTAAAACATTGTAAAGATCCAGATGTTAGATATTATGCATGTGTAGTTGATAAAAATAGGGCTGGTGCAAAACCTAAAGTTCTATTTAGATTAAATTTAGCATATAATATATGGGAAGAGCTTGGATATTTAAGATTAAAATAATACTTGCATATGAAATCATTTAGTGGTATAATGTGTGAATGTAAAAAATCAGAAGGAGGAAAATATAATGAAAATATGTGTATATGGAGCAGCAAGTAGCTTAATTGCTCAATCATACAAAGATGCTGCAAAAGATTTAGGAAAGAAAATAGCTAAAAGAGGAGATAGTTTAGTATTTGGTGGAGGAGCCAATGGTGTAATGGGAGCTGTTGCAGAAGGTGTTTATGAAGAAAAAGGCCATATTTTAGGTGTTGTACCAAAATTCTTTAAAGAAGCAAATAGTGAAGTATCATTTAAAAAATGTTCGGAGTATATTTATACAGATACAATGAGAGAACGCAAATGTGAAATGGAAAAGAATTGTGATGCATTTATTATTGCACCTGGTGGTATTGGAACATTAGATGAATTTTTTGAAATTTTAACTTTAAAACAACTAGGTAGACACAATAAAGCTATTGTCTTATTTAACATAAATGGATTTTATGATGAATTAGATACAATGATGACAAAATCTATAGAAGAAGAATTTATAACACATGACTGTAAAGAATTATATAAAGTTTTAGATAATGCTGATGGAATTTTAGATTATATTGAACAATATGATCCAAAAGATATTGATTTATCAAAAGTTAAAATAAGATAGGAGGATAAATTGCCAAAAAGTTCTATTCCTTTTGGCAATTTTGAGTTTATGGAAAAAAGAGTATTTACAGAAATTGATGAGGAATTTGTATGTGAAAATTGTGGTAAGCTTGTGAAAAAATTGGGCTATTCTTGTAGAAACCATTGCCCATATTGTTTGCATTCAAAACATGTTGATAAAAATCCGGGTGATAGAGCAGAAACTTGTCATGGAGATTTAGAGCCTATAAGTGTTGAAATAAATAATAAAAAAGGTTATGTTATTATTTTTAAATGTAAAAAATGTGGTGCAATTAGAAAGAATAAAGCTGCAGAAGATGATGATATGAATTTGATAATAAATTTAACAGTCAATAAATTTTGATAGGGAATTTTTCTCTGTCATTTTTTTTATTTATATGAATATAATTAATTATCATAAAAATCTTTTTATATAGCTAATATTATATTATTTTTTTCATACCTTGCAGTCGCAATTTTCTTATTAAAAATTAATATAATGAAAATTGCTCCAATCGCACTCACTTCGTTCGTTTGGTCGCTTACGCGGTATTCATAAAATAATATAATATTAGCTATATAAGAAAAAATATACAAGGAGTAAGTTATGAAATTAAATTTATCACAATTAAGAAGAGGTCAAGCTGGAATAATTTTAAGTTTAGAATTTAATGACAAAAAGAAAAAAAGACATTTGCTTGATATGGGATTTACAAAAGGAACAAAAGTAAAAATAAAGAAAATTGCACCAATGGGTGACCCTGTAAGTATTGAACTAAGGGGATATGAAATTTGTGTAAGTAAAAAGGATTTAGCTAAAATTATTGTAGAAATGTAATAAAGGAGAAATTATGAATATATGTTTAGTTGGAAATCAAAATTGTGGAAAAACAACATTATTTAACTTGTTAACAGGATTAAATCAAAAGATTGGAAATTGGCCAGGTGTAACAATTGAAAAAAAAGAAGGAATTATAAAACAAACAGATTTTAATTTAATTGATTTGCCAGGAATTTATTCTTTAAATTCATATAGTAGTGAAGAAATAATTACAAGTGAGTACATTTTAAATAATGATATTGATATGATTATAAATATTGTTGATGCAAGCTGTTTTGAACGAAGTTTATATCTTACAACACAATTATTAGAATTAGATTGTGATGTGATAATTGCATTAAATATGGTTGATATATTAGAAAAAAAGAAAATAAAAATTAATGTAGATAAGTTGGAAAAAATGCTTGGAACAAAAGTGTGTGAAATATCAGCTTTAAAAAATACAGGTATTGATGATTTAATAAGTTATATAAAAAATTATGAATATAGATATAAAATAAAGATTTATAACAAAAGTTTAGAAGAATTAATTCTTAAAACAGAAAATAATATAAAAGATACAAATAAGAGAACTAAAGCAATAAAATTTTTAGAAACAAATAATGATGAAATAGAAGAAGAAATAGCATATCAAAGATATGAATATATTTCAAAAATAAAAAAAGAATGTTTTTTTCAGAAAAAAAGATGGATAAGCAATACAGAATTGTTAGATAAAATTTTTTTAAATAAGATTTTTGCAATTCCTATTTTTATAGTAATTATGTTTGGAATTTATTTTTTATCTGTTGGAATAATCGGAAAATATACAGTTGATTTCACAAATGAACTAATTGATAACATAATTGTAGTTATAGAAAATTGTTTAAAAAATATTAATACATCAGATTGGCTCAAAAGTTTAATATGTGATGGGATTTTAAATGGAATTGCAACTGTATTGCAATTTTTACCACAATTGTGTATATTGTTTTTTTGCATTTCTATATTAGAAACATCAGGATATATGTCAAGAATTGCTTTTTTATTAGATAAAATATTTAGAAAAATCGGTCTTAGTGGAAAATCTTTAATACCATTTATATTAGGAACTGGTTGTAGTGTACCTGGAATAATGTCAACAAAAATTATAGAAAATCAAGATGAAAAAAACATGACAACAATACTTGTTCCATTTATACCATGTAGTGCAAAATTACCTATAATAGCATTATTTACAGGATATTTTTTCAGCAAAAATGCTGGATTGATTAGTTGCTCACTATATTTTTTATCAATAATTATAATAATTATAAGTAGTAGTATTATGAGAAAATATGTATTTGCAAATACATCATCAAGCTTTATATCAGAACTTCCAGATTATAAATTTCCAAATTTAAAATATGTAATAAAAGATGTGTTAGAAAAAATAATGTCTTTTGTAAAAAGAGCTGGTACAACTATATTTTTAGCATCAGTAATAATATGGGTTTTGCTTAGTTTTTCATTTGATTTAAAATATGGTATAAATATTGAAGAAAGTATATTAGCACAAATAGGAAAAAAGATATCATGGATTTTTCAACCGATAATTGGAACTAATAGTTGGGAGGCTACAGTATCTATTTTGCAAGGATTAATTGCAAAAGAACAAGTTATTTCTTCAATGGCTATAATTTCAGGCTTTCAAGAAAATCAGTTATTTTCAAAAGAAACTGCTTTTGGATTTTTCAATAGTGTTTCTGCATATAGTTTTATAGTTTTTAATTTATTTAGTGCTCCATGTTTTGCTGCTATAAGTGCAATGAAAAATGAATTAAAAAGTAAGAAAAAAACACTATTTGCCGTGTTTTACCAAATATTTTTGGCTTGGATTTTAAGTGCTATTATCTATTGCATTTTTTGAAAAAATATAATATAATAGTAGCATGTAAAAAGAAAGGAGATTGCTAAATTAAGTTTAGCATAGTATAAATATATGAAAAATAATAAAACAAAAAAAACAAACAAAAAAAATAGCAATAAAAAAGCAAAGTTTTCAAAGAAACATCCTAAAATAGCATTAGCAATAAAATTAATAATATTATTAATTGTAATATTAATTGTTGTTGGTACTGGTATTATTGTTGGGATGATTTATGGAAAATGGGGACAAGATTTTGAAATATCAGAAGAAGAGTTGTTGATATCAGGTAATTCAAAAATTTTAGATGCAGATAATAGTGTACTTGCAGAATTAAGTGGAAATGAAAACAGAAAAATAATAACACTAGATGAAATGTCTGAATATTTACCAAAAGCATATGTAGCAATTGAAGATGAAAGATTTTATAAACATAGTGGTGTAGATATGAAAAGAACTGCAGGAGCAATTTTTACATATGTTACACATGCTGGAAGTTCATCTTTTGGTGGAAGTACAATAACACAGCAATTAGTTAAAAACATAACTAAAGATGATGAAAAAAGTGGTATTCAAGGTGTAGCAAGAAAAGTTAAAGAATGGGCAAAAGCATATCAGATTGAACAAATGCTATCTAAAGAACAAATTTTAGAAATGTATTTAAATATCATTTTTGTTGGTTCTGGAAATTCAGGAGTTGGAGTTGGAGCAGAATATTATTTTAATAAATCTGCAAAAGACTTAGATATTGTTGAATGTGCATTTTTAGCTGGAATTAATAATGCACCAAATTCATATAATCCATATGGTGATAATGGATATGATGAAGATAGTAATAAAAAAGAAAAAATCAATAAAAGAACAAAAACAGTTTTAAGTAAAATGCTTGAATTAGGTTATATAAATCAGGAACAATATGACGAATCTTGTAAAGAAGTTGATGATGGAATAGAATTTGAACAAGCAAAACAAAGAGGAAAAATTTATTCATATCATACAGATGCAACTATAACAAAAGTAATATCTGATATTGCAGATGAGAAAAATTGGTCAAAAGATATGGCTGAAACATATGTATATGGTGGTGGACTTACAATATATTCAACACAAAATACAGATGTTCAAAATGATATGGAAACTGTAATGGAAGATAATGGAGATAAATATGCTCAAAAATCTAAAAAGACAAAAGATGAAGATGGAAAATATGTAAAAAGTCAAGCTGCAACAGTTGTAATAGATAATGAAACAGGTTATGTTGTTGGGTGTGTTGGTGGTCTTGGAGAAAAAACTACATCAAGAGGCCAAAATAGAGCAACACAAAGTTTGAGGCAAACAGGTTCAGCAATAAAACCTTTAGCAGATGTTTTACCTGGATTAGAAGAAAAAATAATTACTGCTTCAACAATGTATAATGATTGTGCAACAGAATTCCCAGAGGGAAAATATAGACCAGAAGATGAAGGCGCATATAAAGGAATTATTAGTGTACGTAGTGCAATTACAACTTCTCAAAATATACCATTTGTAAAAATTATGGCAGAACTTACAGTTCCTGTTGCTAAAACTTATTTAGAAAAAATGGGAATATCAACATTAGATTCTTCTAAAGATGTTGGATTATCTGTAGCAATAGGTGGTTTAAATAAAGGTATAAGTCCACTTGAAATGGCAGCTGCATATGCTACTATTGAAAATGATGGAGTATATAGAACACCGTTATTTTATACAAAAGTTGAAGACTCAGAAGGAAATGTTGTTGTAAAACCTAAACAAGAAACAACAGAGGTATGTTCTAAACAAAATGCATATATTCTTAAGGATTTATTAAAATCGGTTGTAAATTCATCAAATGGTACTGCAAATTATTGTAAAATATCTGGAATAGATATGGCTGCAAAAACAGGTACTACTAATAACCATTATGATAGATGGATGTGTGGATTTACAGATTATTATACAGCTGCAACATGGTATGGTTTTGATAAAAATGAATATGTTGTTTCAAAATGGAGAAGTCCAGCTGGTCAAATATATAGTGCAATTATGAATTCTATACATAAAGGTAAAGCAAAATCAGAATTTAAAGAACCAGATGGAATAGTTACAATTGATGTATGTGATCAAACTGGTTTAAGAGCAACAGATGAATGTAGTTCAACACATAAAGAAATTTTTGCAAAAGGAAATGAACCAACAGAATGTGATAATAAATCAGGTGGTGTAAAAATATGTGAAGATTCTGGAGATTTAGCTACAGAATATTGCCCAAATGTTATTACAAAATATTTTTCAAATACTATTCCAAAAGAAACTTTAGGGTTATGGACTAATTTAAGTGGAAGTGGTTCTACAAATAAAGGAAAAGCACCTACAAAAGAATGTACAGAACATACAAAAAATAGTACAAAATCAGAAAATAATTCTGATGCAAAAACAGAAATAAAATTAAATGGTGATAAAAAAATAAATCTAAAAGTTGGGGATACTTATACTGAAAAAGGTGCTACTGTAACAGATGGTATAGATGGAGATCTAACAAATAAAATATTAATATCTGGAAATGTAAATACATCTAAAGCTGGAACATATACTGTAACATATACAGTAACAAACTCAAGAAAAGAAACAGTCACAGCTACAAGAACAATTGTTGTTACAGAAAATAAAAAACAAGATAATACAAATAAAACTGATAATACATTAAAAGATAATACAGTTGATGATAATAAAGGAACAGAAAAAACAGATAAAGATAATGAAAAAGATTCAAATAAAGAAGAAAATTAGGAGGATATATGGATATATATTTTTATAATACTTTAACAAAACAAAAAGAAAAGTTTGAGCCATTAAAAGGAGATGAGGTTCGCATTTATTCTTGCGGACCTACAGTTTATAAAGATGCAACAATTGGAAATATGAGAACAAATATATTTCAAGATGTTTTGAGAAGAGTATTAAAATATAATGGTTATAAAATAAAACATGTAATGAATATTACAGATGTTGGACATTTAGTTTCTGATGGTGATGAGGGAGAAGACAAAATGATTAAATCTGCAAAAGAGATGAAAAAATCGCCACTAGAAATTGCTGAATATTATACAAAATTATTTTTTGAAGATTTAGAAAAATTGAATATTGAAATACCAGAAATAATTTGTAAAGCAACAGATCATATTCCAGAGATGATAGAATATGTTAAAAAATTGATAGATAATGGATATGCTTATGAAACTTCTACTGCGATATATTTTGATGTTTCAAAATTAGATAAATATGGTGTTTTGTCAGGGATTAATCTTGATGAGCAAAAAGCAGGTGCAAGAGTAAAAGTTGATTCTGAAAAAAGAAATCCATATGATTTTGCTTTATGGATAAAAGCACCAGAAAATCATATTATGAAATGGGAAAGTCCATGGGGGCTATCTTACCCAGGATGGCATATAGAATGTTCTGCAATGGGGCAAAAATATTTAGGTGAAACTTTTGATATTCATACAGGTGGAATTGATTTAATACCAACACATCATGAAAATGAGATTGCACAAAGTAAAGGTGCTTGTGGTAAAAATCCTGCAAGATTTTGGATGCATGGTGAATATTTACTTATAGATGGTGGAAAAATGTCTAAAAGTTTAGGTAATGTTTATTTAATAAAAGATATTGAAAATAGAGGATATGATCCACTAGTATATAGATTATTTACATATTCAAGTAGTTATAGATTTAAAATTAATTTTACTTGGGATGGGATTGAATCAAATTCAAAAGCACTTTCAAAATTAAGAAATGGTTATCAAAAACATCTTGAAGGAAATGATGAAGTATCAGATGATATAATTCAGAAATATGAAAATAATTTTCATAAAGCAATAAATGATGATTTAAATATGCCTCTTGCAATGAGTGTTGTTTGGGAAGTTATCAAAAATCCAAATAAATCAAAAAAATTTGCTGATTTATTACTTAAATTTGATACTGTATTAGGACTTAAAATTGACAAAAAAGAAGATAAAGAAAAAATACCAGAAGAAATAATAAATCTTGCAGAAAAAAGAGAAGTTGCAAGAAATGAAAAGAATTGGTCTGAGTCTGATAGAATTAGAGATGAGATTTTATCAAAAGGGTATATAATAAAAGATAATAAAAATAACTATGAAATAATAAAACGCGGAAAAGAGTAGTTTTGCTCTTTTCTGATTTTAAGAAAGGGTGTTATAAATGGAGAAAAAAAGAATAGTAACTGGTGATAGACCAACAGGTAGACTTCATATAGGTCATTATTTTGGTTCTTTAGCCAATAGAGTAAAATTACAAAATGAATATGAAACTTTTATTTTGATTGCAGATGTACAAGCATTAACAGATAATTTTAATAATCCGGAAAAGGTTAGAAAAAATGTTAGAGAACTTATTATTGATTATTTATCTTGTGGAATTGACCCTAAAAAATCCACAATATATATTCAATCAATGATACCTGAAACAGCTGAGTTAACTGTATTTTATTCTAATTTAGTTACAATTGCAAGATTAGAGAGAAATCCTACTGTAAAAACTGAATTAGCACAAAAAAAAGAAGTTTTTGGAGAAAGTGTAACATATGGATTTTTAGGATATCCAGTAAGTCAGGCAGCTGATATCACAGTTTTAAATGGTAATTTAGTACCAGCAGGAGAAGATCAAGAACCATTAATTGAACAATGTAGAGAAATTGTAAGAAAATTTAACAGCATATATGGAGAAATTTTAAGAGAACCTGAAATTATGCTTTCTGAAGGCAAAAGAATTAAGGGATTAGATGGAAATGCCAAAATGGGAAAATCACTTGGAAATGCCATATATATTTCAGATTCTGAGGAAGAAATCACTAAAAAAGTTATGAGTGCTATAACAGACCCAAATAGAATTCGAAAAGATGATTTGGGAAATCCAGATGTTTGTATGGTTTCATATTATTTTAATTTGTTTGCACCAAAAGAAGAGTGTAAAAAAGTTTGCAATGAATGTAGAAAAGGTGCACGTGGATGTGTTGCTTGTAAAAAACAACTTGCAAATATTATTATTGAATATTTAAGACCAATGAGAGAAAAAAGAGCATATTATGAAAAACATCCAGAGATAATTGAAAAAATAATAAAAGAAGGTACAGAGCATGCTAGACAAGAAGCTAAAATAACTATGAAAAAAGTGAAAAAAGCAATGAATTTAGATTATTTTGAATAGGAGGACAAGATGATAGATTTTAAATTAGAAATTGCAAAAAAAATTGCAGATATTACAAATGTTGATGTAAATGATGTAATATCTTTTATAGAGATACCAAAAGATAGTAAAAATGGAGATTATGCTTTTCCATGTTTTCGTCTTGCAAAAACATTAAAAAAATCACCTCAAATTATTGCAACAGAAATAAAAGCTAATATAAATAATGAATTAGGAGCAAATATAGAAAAAGTTGATGTTGTAGGTGGTTATTTGAATTTTTATATTAATAAAGATTTATTTATTAAACAAGTTATAGAAAAAGTTGGTAGTGAAAAAGAATATGGAAAATCTGAATTTGGAAAAAATAAAAATGTTGTAATAGATTATTCTGCTCCTAATATTGCAAAACCTTTTCATATTGGGCATTTACGTTCAACAGTTATAGGTGGCTCATTATATAATATATATAAATACTTAGGATTTAATGTTATAGGAGTAAATCATTTAGGTGATTATGGAACACAATTTGGTAAACTTATTGAAGGTTATAAATTATGGGGAAATGAATATGATATTGAAAATGACCCAATTAATGAATTAACAAAAATTTATGTAAGAATAAATCAGCTATGTAAAGAAGATGAAGGTGTATTAGAAAAATGTAGAGACAATTTTAAGATGCTTGAAGATAGAGAACCTTATTGTGTTGAAATTTGGCAAAAATTTAAAGATCTTAGTTTAAAAGAATTTAAAAAGGTTTATGATATACTTGGAAGCAAATTTGATTCTTGGAATGGGGAAGCTTTTTATGCTGATAAGATGAATGAAATCATTGAAATCTTAGAAAAAAATGGAAAATTAACTGATTCACAAGGGGCAAAAATTGTTAACTTAGAATCAGATGGAATTGATACACCATGTATAATTGTAAAATCAAATGGTTCAACAACATATGCTACAAGAGATTTAGCAGCATTAATGTATAGAGCAAGAACTTATGATTATGATAAAAGTATATATGTTACATCATATGAACAAGTTTTACATTTTAAACAAATCTTTGCAGTAGCAAAATATTTAGGACTAGATAAAAAATATATAGATGGTCTTGTTCATGTTCCTTTTGGTATGGTTCAATTGCCTACAGGAAAAATGTCAACAAGAGAAGGAAATATTATAAAACTTGAAGATTTATTAAATGAAGCTATAAATAGAGCTAAGAAAATTATTGAGGAAAAAAATCCTGATTTAGAAAATAAAGATGATGTTGCAAAAAAAGTTGGAATTGGTGCAGTTATTTTTAATGATTTGTCAACAAATAGACTAAAAGATGAAATATTCGACTGGAATACAATATTGAATTTTCAAGGTGAAACAGGTCCATATATACAATATACATATGTTAGAACAAAAAGTGTAATTGAAAAAAGTGGAATAATGCCAAATGCTAAAGATGTTTGCATTGATATTTTAAAAGATGAATATAGTTTAAATATTATTAAATTATTGTATAATTTTGAAAATGTATTAATTCAAGTAACGGAAAAAAATGAGCCTTCTATTTTAGCTAGATTTTTACTTGATTTAGCAAAAGCTTATAGTAGTTTTTATAATGAAAACAAGATTATTTGTGATGATAAAAATATTCAAAATGCAAGAGTATTTTTGACTTTGGCAACAGGAAAAGTTTTAAAACAAGGAGCAAATTTATTAGGAATTGAAATGCCTGATAAAATGTAATATGTTTTTATTATAAAATTAGTATTATACTTTTTTAATATTTTGCAGTCGCAATTTCCATATTAAAAATTAATAAAATGAAAATTGCTCCAATCGCACTCGCTATGCTCGTTTGATCGCTTACGCAATATTAAAAAAGTATAATACTAATTTCATGAAAGATATTACATTATAATAGTAGTAACATTTTAGGTATTACTTACATATAATATGTTATATATGTATTGGAGGTGCCATCATGTTTTCTACTATTTGCTTCTCAGGTTTTATTAGCTTTTTACAGACTGCAATATTTGCAGTTGGATATATTTCTGGAGGAACAGTATTTCCAGAGCCATTATCATCTGAAGAAGAAAAAAATGCACTTATAAAGTTATCACAGGGTGATGAAGAAGCACGAAATTTATTAATTGAAAGAAACTTAAGATTAGTTGCACATGTTTGTAAAAAATATTGTAATACAAATGTAGAACAAGATGATTTATTATCTATTGGTACAATTGGTCTTATAAAAGGAATAAACAGTTTTAATGTTGAAAAAGGAGCTAGGCTTTCTACATATGTTTCAAGATGTATAGATAATGAGATTTTGATGTATTTAAGAGCTACAAAAAAGTTAAATGCGGAAGTATATTTAAATGACACAATTGGAAAAGATAAAGATGATAATGTTGTTACATTAGAAGAAGTATTAGAAAATGATGATAAAAGTATTGAAGAAATAGTAGATCTAAAAATGAAAATCAAAAAATTATATAAAAAAATGAAAGATGTTTTAAAAGATAGAGAAAGAACTATTATTGAACTTAGATTTGGACTTAATGGAAAAAAGCCTAAAACACAAAATGAGATAGCAAATTCTATGGGAATATCACGTTCTTATGTTTCTAGAATAGAAACAAAAGCAATTGGAAAACTTAGTGAGGAATTTAAAGAGTAAAAATCACTCTCCAAGTAGAGTGATTTTTTTTCCTTTTTTTATAATAAAGCCTTCTTCTTTTAAGTGTGAGAGTTCTCTCATCATGGCACTTCTATCTACACTAAGGTAATCTGCAAGATCTGTAAGAGAATAAGGCAAGACAAATGTTTTACTTAATTTTTTATTTGATAAAATATTAAAATAAGAAAGAAGTTTATCTCTTATATTTTTTTTAGTAAGAAGTTCAATTCTTGTATTTAAGCTAACTACTTGATTAACTATAAGTATATGAAGCTTTTGAGAAAATTCCTTATGAAAAGTACAGTTGCTTTTACATTTTGTTAATATATCATTATAAATAAAAAATATAACTTCACAATCAGTCTTAGCTTGTACAAATAACTCATTATTAGTATTTGCTGGATAAAATACTTCTCCAAAAATATCATTAGTAGAAAAAGAACCAATAATAGTTTTATTTCCGTTAAAATCATATCTAATTAAATCTGCTTCACCATGTAACATTATACACATTTGATTACGCTTTTCTATATATGTAGTAACAGTTTCACCCCTATGAAAAGAGCGAGTTGTTACTTTGCAACATTTTATTTTTAATTTATCAAAAAAATTAAAAATTTCAAATTCAGTGTTCATAAGTCTTTCCGCCTTTCAATAAAAATATATCATAAAAAAGTTGCAAATGCAACAGATTTTTTAAAATTTAAATATATAATTAAAACATATCAAAAAAAAATCTATTTTTAGGGGGAATAAAAATGAAGGTAATAAAAAGAGATGGAAGAGTAACAGATTTTGATCAAAGCAAAATCAAATTAGCAATAGAAAAAGCTAATAAAGAAGTATCAAGAAAGGAAAAAGCATCTAAAGAAGATATTAAAGCAATAATAGAATATATAGAAGAACTAAATAAAAAAAGAATTTTAGTTGAAGATATACAAGATATTATTGAAGAAAAATTGATGGAACTGGGGAGACATGAACTTGCAAAAAAATATATAGTATATAGATATACAAGAGCATTAGTTAGAAAAAGTAATACAACAGATGAATCAATATTAGGATTAATCAGAAATAATAACAAAGATGTTATGGAAGAAAATTCAAATAAAAATGCAATAATGGCATCAACCCAAAGAGATTTAATAGCAGGAGAGGTTTCAAAAGATTTAACAAAAAGAATTTTATTACCAGAAAAAATTACAAAAGCATGGGAAGATGGAGTACTACATTTTCATGATGCTGACTATTTTATACAACCAATATTTAATTGCTGTTTGATAAATATTGGAGATATGTTAGATAATGGAACTGTTATGAATGGAAAAATGATAGAAAGTCCAAAGAGTTTTCAGGTTGCATGCACAGTTACAACACAAATAATAGCTGCTGTTGCAAGTAATCAGTATGGTGGACAATCTGTAGACCTTATACATCTTGGAAAATATTTAAGAATAAGTAAACAAAAATTTGAAAAAGAAATTAAAGAAGAATTAGGACATGGTGTTGATAAAAAAATTATTGAAAAATTAGTTAATAGAAGATTAAAAACTGAATTAAGTGCAGGAGTACAAACTATACAATATCAAATAAATACATTAATGACAACAAATGGACAATCACCTTTTGTTACACTATTTTTACATCTTGACCCTAATGATGAATATCTTGAAGAAAATGCAATGATAATAGAAGAAGTATTAAAACAAAGATACCAAGGAATTAAAAATTCTGCAGGAGTATATATAACACCTGCATTCCCTAAACTAGTATATGTACTTGATGAATTTAATTGCCTAAATGGTGGAAAATATGATTATTTAACAAAACTTGCTGTAAAATGTTCATCAAAAAGAATGTATCCAGATTATATCTCTGCAAAAAAAATGCGTGAAAATTATGAAGGAAATGTATTTAGCCCAATGGGTTGTAGAAGTTTCTTATCACCATGGAAAGATGAAAACGGAGAATATAAGTTTGAAGGAAGATTTAATCAAGGTGTTGTTAGTATTAATTTACCTCAAATTGGTATTGTCGCAGATGGAGATGAAGAAAAATTCTGGAAAGAGTTTGATGCAAGATTAGAACTTTGTAAAGAGGCTTTAATGTGTAGACATTATGCTTTGCTTGGAACATCTGCAGATATTAGTCCTGTTCATTGGAGATATGGAGCTATTGCAAGATTGAAACAAGGCGAAAAAATAGATAAATTGCTTTATGGAGGATATTCTTCAATTTCTCTTGGATATATAGGTTTATACGAACTTACAAAAGTTATGAAAGGTGTGTCACATACAGATCCTGAAGGACATGATTTTGCATATAGAGTTATGAAACATTTGCGTGATACAACAGATAGATGGAAAGCTGAAACTAATATAGGATTTGCATTATATGGTACTCCAGCTGAAAGTTTATGTTATAGATTTGCTCGTATTGATAAAGAAAGATTTGGAACAATTGAAGATATTACAGATAAAGGATATTATACAAATTCTTATCATGTTGATGTTAGAGAAAAAATCAATGCTTTTGATAAACTTAAGTTTGAAAGTGAATTCCAAGATTTATCAAGTGGAGGAGCAATTTCATATGTTGAAATTCCAAATATGAAGAACAACATTTCTGCATTAGAAGAATTAGTTAAATTTATATATGAAAATATTCAATATGCTGAATTTAATACAAAATCTGATTATTGCTATGAATGTGGATATGAAGGAGAAATAAAGATTAATAATCAAAATGAATGGGAATGTCCACAATGTGGAAATAAAGATAGAAATAAATTAACTGTAGTTCGTCGTACATGTGGATATCTTGGAGAAAATTTCTGGAATGTAGGTAAAACTAAGGAAATTAAATCAAGAGTATTACATTTATAAAGGTAGGTGCTATATGTTTGTTACAATAAAAGATAAATCATCTGGAGAGTTTATTGATAAAAAATCTAAATTTATTGCAAATATATTTTATGTTGAATCCAAAAAACAAGCTGAAGAAATAATTAAACAAGTAAAAAAACAGTATTTTGATGCTAGACATAATTGTAGTTGCTATAGAATTTTAGAAAATGGAAGTATTATCGAAAAATCAAGTGATGATGGGGAACCATCAGGAACTGCTGGTGCACCTATGCTTAATATACTTAAAAATAATAATTTATGCAATATTTTAGTTGTTGTTACAAGATATTTTGGTGGTATTTTACTTGGAACTGGTGGACTTGTAAGAGCATATTCAAATGCAACTATCGAGGGGGTAAATAATGCAGAAAAATTGGAAATGTGCTTAGGTATGGAATTTATTGTTTATGTTGATTATAATAAATTAGAAAACTTTAAATATTATTGTAATAAAAATTCTATTAAAATTAGTGATACTAAATATGTTGAATATGCTATTTGCAATATTGAATTGAAAAATGAGTTTGTTTCAATATTTGAAACTGATGTTGAAAATAAAAAGATTGATATATTAAAATATGAAAAAATTGGTGATAAATATATAGTGATTTGTTAAAAAATGGTTTGAATTAATTTTTATAAGGAAATAGTTGGAATATAAGCTAAGAGATGTAATGAGAAGCTTATATTCCAACTATTTCCTCATGTTAATTTTAAATAAAACATTATCTAACAATAAAAAATGGAAAAAAATTCCAAAAACTATTGCTTTTTGTAAAAAAATATACTATAATAAAAATGTAAATATTTTACAATTTTTTGAATAGGAGGATAAAGCTGTGAATGAGAAAATTACAGTATTAATTGCAGATGACAATCAAGAATTTAGCAGAACACTTGCGACATATCTTGGAAATGAAAAAGATATGGAAATAATTGGAGTTGCAAAAGATGGAATTGAAGCAGTAGAAAAAATAAAGGAATTATCACCTGATGTGGCAATTATTGACATTATTATGCCTCATTTAGATGGATTAGGAGTATTAGAAAAAGTAAATGAATTAGAAAAAACACCAATTTGTATTATGCTTTCAGCTGTTGGTCAAGACAAAATAACACAAAAATCTATAGCACTTGGTGCAGATTATTATGTGGTTAAACCTTTTGATATTGGGCTTTTAATAAAAAGGATTAGAGAAATCAAAAATTTCAAGCCATTACCAAAAAATAATTTTATTACTGCTAGAGAAAGTAATAGAAAATATATTGAAATAGGTAATGATAGAAAAGATGAAGATAATCTAGAAGCTCTTGTAACAAATATGATTCATGAAGTTGGTGTGCCAGCACATATTAAAGGTTACCAATATTTAAGAGAGGCTATTATGATGGTAGTAAATGATATTGATGTTATTAATCAAATAACAAAATGTTTATACCCACAAATTGCTCAAAGATTTACAACAACACCATCAAGAGTTGAACGTGCGATTAGACATGCGATAGAAGTAGCTTGGGGAAGAGGTGAACCTGCTATAATGGAAAATATTTTTGGGTATACTATTTCTGCAAGTAAAGGTAAACCAACTAACTCAGAATTTATTGCAATGATTGCTGATAAATTAAGATTAGAATTAAAAAGTGCATAAATTGACATTTTACATAATTAGTGATATAATAAATTTATACGTTATAATAAGTTGAGAGCATAATTACTCTCATATACCCATAGGAGGTAAATTATGGGATTCTTTAAAACAAATAAAAACGTTATATCTTATGAAGAAAAGTCTTTCTTACCTTTTGCTTCGATTGTTGAGGCATGGGTAAAACAAAATGATAAGTTCCCATTTAAAGGAATAGCGTCAAAAGATTCGGTTATTATGATTCCCATCGTGGATGGAAAGATTGGTATGATAACTGAAGAGCGGCCACTTTTCTGTGAAGGAAAACTTGCAGCTTTCCCTGCTGGGAAAATTGAAGACGGTCAGTCGCCTTCAACAGCTGCAATTGCAGAACTTGAGCAGGAGGCTGGACTTATCTGCAAGGACTTAAAGTTCCTCGGCAAACAAATGCCTTTTTTGCACATATGTGATGAAGAAGTTTACTTCTTTGTTGCAATATGTGAAAGGGGAGCTAAACAGCAGTTGGAAGCAGGAGAGTTTATAGACTCTAAACTCCAGTTTATGGAAAAAGAGGAGTTTAAGAAAAGACTTTTACTTCAGCAGCAGACTGAAGAGCCAATTCTCCCGGATGCTCCAATGGATGGAGTATCACTTATAGCAGCTAATAGAGCTGTTGTAATGGGGATGCTGTAAAAATCCTATAAAAAACCTATAGCCAGCACCTATTTAGGCGCTGGCTTTTTTGAGATTCTTTAAAATTTTAGAAAAAAGGTTGAAAAAATGAGAAATTATTAGATAAAAAATATGATAGATATAGTACAAGTTATACATTTGGAAATTTTGACAATAAATATGGAAAAAAATAGAAAATTTAAATGATATAGATGTTATTAAGATTGTAAAAAAGGTGATGAAATTTATTTAAAAAGAATATATGGATAATATCATAAAAATGGAAAAAATTAGTGGAAATTTGACGAAATATATTGAATTTTAAGTGAAAAAATGTTAGAATAAAAAATAGAGATAAATATTTATTAAAAATTCATTTTTTTGAATTTAATTATGGGGCTATTGTGTAGAAAGGAGAAAACAATGAGTTATTACACAATTTTCATAAGTATAATGCTTGTTATTGCAATAATATTTAATAAAAACATTATTGCAACAAAAAGACGGAGGTATTTCTGTTTTTCAGTTCTAGTATTAGTTGGGGCTGTTACCGAATTTATAGTTGGAGCAGAGAATTGCTTTTTCACTATAATTGAGTTAGGAGTATATTTGCTATTATTAACATTTGTTGTAAAAATGATAATAATAGCAAAAAAGATTTATCAAATAAATATGGCTGAATGGATATTAATAGGAATATTTATAATATTGTCATATGTATTTGCAAAAACTAACCCAAATATTTTTGAAATTAGGTGGATTACAATATCTATTGCAAGCACATTTATATATTTAAAGATGTGCAAAATGGAACAATCTATTGATGGTTTAACCAAATTGTTAAATCAAAACAATTTCAAAAATTATAATCCTAAAAAAAAGTGTATTATTATAATATTTGATGTAAATAATTTTAAATATATTAATGATACATATGGACATCCCTTTGGAGATGAGGTATTAATAACTGTTGCTAATATCTTAATGGAAACATACAAAAAGTATGGCAAATGTTACCGGATTGGTGGCGATGAGTTTGCTGTAATTCTTGAAAATAAACTTCATTATTTAGATAAATTAAATTTTGAGTTTATTGAGAATATACAGAAAAAAAGAAATGAAATGGAACAGTTACCTAATATTTCTTATGGCTGCTCAATGTTTGTCCCTAAGGTAAGCACTTTTGAGGAAAATATAAAATACGCTGATGCGGAAATGTATAAGCATAAAAAGAAACAAAAAAGTAAATAGTACCTAAACCAGCTCTAATAGGGCTGGTTTACATTTGTTAAAAATTAATAAAACTACTTGAATTAATTTAATAAGTGTAGTATTATAATAATGTTTGATGACTAAAGAGATTTTATCAAAAACTAAATTATTTTAAGGAGTGATATTTTGACTGTACCAATAGAGAAAAATAAAGAATATGTTGTTGATATAATAGATTATGGTTTTGAAGGAGAAGGTATTGCTAAAATAGATGATTTTACAATATTTATACCAAATGCAATAAAAGGTGAAAAGGTAAAAATACTAATTGTTAAAGTTTTAAGTTCACATGGATTTGGAAAAATTATTGAAATATTAAAAAAATCTGAACATAGAATAGATGTAGATTGTAAAACATACAAAAGATGTGGAGGATGTAATTTGCGTCATATTGATTATGAAGAAACATTAAATATAAAGCAAAATACAGTGCAAAATCTTGTTAATAAAACATTGAAGAACAAAATAGATGTAAAAAAGACATGGGGAATGGGAAATCCGTTTTTTTATAGAAATAAATTACAGTGCCCAATTGGAATAGATGAAAATAATGAGCCAATTGTTGGTGTATATGCGAATAGATCACACGAAATTATAGAAATGAAAAATTGTATGATACAAAATCAGGAATCACTTAGAATTGTTGATACTATAATTAATGAATTAAAAAAATATAATATTTCAGTTTATAATGAAAAAACACATAAAGGATTAGTACGAAATTTAGTTATAAAAAAAGGAGTACATACTGGTGAAATATTAGTTATATTTGTGATAAATGGAGAAGATATTTCAAAATTAAAAAAAATATCTGAAGAATTAATAAATAGATTTCAAAATATAAAATCTGTTGTAGCAAATGTTAATAAAGCTAAAACAAATGTTGTTTTAGGAAATAACAATATAAATATTTATGGCAATGGATATATAGAAGATATTTTAGGTGAATATGTATTTAAAATATCAACTAATTCATTTTATCAAATAAATCCTGTTCAAGCTGAGGCATTATATAATATTGCTTTAGAGAATACAAATATAACAAAAAATGATGTAGTTTTTGATTTATATTGTGGTGTTGGAACAATTTCTATTTTTGCATCTAAATTTGCTAAAAAAGTTTATGGAGTGGAAATTGTTGAGCAAGCTATTGATGATGCAATTGATAATGCTAAAAGAAACAATATTGATAATGTGGAATTTTTGGTTGGCGATACTGAATTTGTTTTAGAAGAATTAATAGAAAAGAAAAAGATTTTACCTGATGTTATTATTGTTGATCCACCAAGGAAAGGGTTAGATAAAACAACAATTGGAAATATTTTGAAAATTAAGCCTAAAAAGATATCATATATTAGTTGCAATCCTGCTACTTTAATTAGGGATTTAGCTTTTTTTGAAGATGATTATAATATTGAATTTATTCAACCAGTAGATATGTTTCCTTGGACAAGCCATGTTGAATGCGTAGCTGTGATGAAACTTATTTATATGAAATTGGAAAATTAAATGCATATTCATTATTAATACCAAATGTAGATTTATATATCAAAATGCATGTAAAAGCTATAAAAATTCAATTTTGACATTTAAGAAAAAAAGTGATACAATATATATTATGTTAATACATGCTTAAAAATAAATGTTAACAAGGAGAAAAAATAATGAAGAAAGAAAAAAGGTTTGTAGTAAAAGCAGAAAAAGGTCAGAAAATTACACGGGTAAAAATTTCAGATGATGGAAAAAGCTTGGTGTATTTTACTGAAGTAGATGGAGATCAAGGAAAAGTTTTATCATTACCGGAAGATAATTTGAATGAAAAATTCCCAATAGTTGATATAGAGGGGATTTCTGAAGATGATGAATTTTTAAGTTTTATCCCTCAAGACTCAAATGGAAAAAGAATAAAAGAAAGCATTTTTAAAGCCAAAAAGGAAAAAATGAAAAATTTTAGAATTTCTGCAATTGATCCATCTTTAGATAACGATAAAGAGAAAATAATTTTTGAGGAAGGTCATAAACCGGCTGTTGGTAAATCTTATTTTTGGTGGAGAACACAAGCTAGTAAATTTTGCTATAAAAAAAATAGCAGACTTATTTCTACTATTGAGATGGATGTTTTTTTAGGAAATATAATTAAATATCTTTATGAGAATAAGGGATATAAAATTGAACAAGCTTGGTATGCTGTCTGTTGCAATAGCAAAAGATTAGGGCATTATTATAATGCCGAAAAAGCAAAGAGTGATTTTGAAAAAACCGGAAAAAGAAAAATTGGAACTTTTTTTGATTTAGCAAATACGTCAAAGATAGCATATAATCCAAATACAGAAAGTTTTTTTGAATATGGAGGTGCATATACAAATAATTCTAAAACTTATCCATTAGCATATATAGATAATTTTTCTAATGTTGATAAACCGAGGGAGTTATCAGTTGGAAAAATTGTAATGGATATATAAACATTTATTTTATAAAGGGTTCTTAATTGAACTCTTTATTTTTTGTTACTGAATAATGTTTTGAATTAATTTTAAATAAACCATTATCCAGTATTACTGGTCAGCTACAAAGAGATTTATTTCCTGAATATGTGTATGAAATTATTTTTTCATACTTTGCAGTCGCAATTTCCATAATTAAAAATAAATAAATGAAAATTGCTCCAATCGCACTCACTCCGTTCGTTTGGTCGCTTACGCAGTATTTCAAAAATAGTTTCATACACATATTCAGGAAATAAATTTAAAAAGGCTGGCTAGTAACTATCCAGTAATTTTTTTTCATAAAAATCAGAAAAATACTTGTTAATATTTCCACAGTGTGATAATATATTAATGTTAGAGAATAAAATAAAAATATAGCTATCAAAATAAAGAAAGGGTTGATTTTATGAAACTAAAAAATATGTTAGTAGGATTAGAGGGATTAAAAGCAAAAGGAGATCTTGAGATAGAGATAAAAGGAGTAGAAAGGGATTCAAGAAATATAAAAAAAGGATATTTGTTTGTAGCTATAAAAGGTTTTGAAACAGATGGTCATGAATATATACAAAAAGCAATTGAAAATGGAGCTGTGGCAATTGCAATAGAACAAGGAGCAAAAGTAAATATTAAAGATATACCACAAGATATTGTTATAATTCTTGCAAAAGATACAAGAGAATTTTTAGCAATTACAGCAAGTAATTTTTATAAAAATCCATCAAAGAAATTTAAACTAATAGGCGTAACTGGAACAAAAGGAAAAACAACAACAACTTTTATGATAAAAGAGGTTTTAGAGAAAGCAGGAAAAAAAGTTGGATTAATTGGAACAATTGCAATTTATATAAATGGAATTAAAAAGGCAGATTCTGATAGAACAACTCCTGAAAGTATTGAATTACAAAAAATATTTGCTGAAATGTATGAGCAAGGTGTTGAATATGTTGTAATGGAAGTATCTTCACAAAGTTTAAAATTGCATAGAGTAGATGGATGTGATTTTGATATGGTTGTGTTTACAAATTTTTCAGAAGATCATATAAGTGCAAAAGAACATCCAGATATGAAAGATTATTTTGAATCAAAATTGAAATTGTTTGAGATGTGCAAAACAGGTTTTGTAAATATAGATGATTTATATGGGGCAAAAATTCCTGGTTTATTTCCTGAAAACAATATAACAAGATATGGAATTGATAATTCTGGAGATTTTTTGGCAAAAGATATTACTGTTACAAATGCTTATGTTGATTTTAAAGCAAAACTTGGAGAAAAAAATGAAAGAGTAAAAGTTGATATACCAGGACGATTTACTGTATATAATAGTTTGGCAACAATATGTGTTTGTCAAAAACTTGGAGTTGATGCAGAAACTATTAAACAAGCTTTATTAAATGTAAAAGTGCCAGGTAGATCTGAAATGGTTGAAAATAAACTTGAAATACCAATTATGATTGATTATGCACATTCTCCAGAAAGCCTTGAAAATATATTAAGAGCAGTAAAAAGTTATACAAAAGGTAGAGTTATTTCTGTATTTGGATGTGGAGGAGATAGAGATACAAGAAAACGTCCAATAATGGGTGAAATATCAGGAAGAATAGCAGATTTTTCAATAATAACTTCAGATAATCCAAGAACAGAGGATCCTCAAAAAATAGTTGATCAAATAGAAGAAGGAATTAAGAAAACAAAAGGAAAATATAAAGTAATTGTTGACAGAACAGAAGCAATTAAATATGCAATAAAAATGGCATCTAAGAGTGATATAATTGTTTTAGCTGGAAAAGGTCATGAGCCATATCAAGAAATAAATAGAAAAAAATACCCATTTGATGAACGAATTATTGTAAAAGAAATAATAGAAAAATTAAACAAGAAAGGTTAGATAAAATTGAAACTTCAAATGACAATGTTAATAATCTCTTTTGTTGTAACTATAATTATATCACTTATAGTTATACCAATTTTAAAAAAAATAAAAGTTGGGCAAATTGAAAGAGAAGATGGACCACAATCACATTTAAAAAAACAAGGAACACCTACAATGGGTGGAATAATATTTATGATTTCTATAATCATATGTGTTACAGGTTGTTATATATATTTATATATGACAAATCATCTTGAATTAGCACAAAATATATTACCAATGTTGTGTTTAACAATAGGGTTTGGAGCAATAGGATTTATAGATGATTTTAAAAAATTAGTTTTACAAAATACAAAAGGTTTAAAGCCAAGTTATAAAATGTTAGGTTTACTTTTAATATCTGTTGCATATACATTATTTATAATAAAGTTTTGCAAAATAGGCACAGAAACATATATACCATTTTTAAAAATGTATGTAGATTTACCAATATTTTTATATATACCATTTGCCATAATTGTTATTTTAGCAACAACAAATGCGGTTAATTTAACAGATGGAATAGATGGACTTTCATCAAGTGTGTGTGCAATTATAATAACATGTTTAACTGTAATAGCAATGATTTTTGGCAAAACAGAAGTTGTTATGTTTGGAAGCATAACAGTAGGAGCCATATTAGGGTTTTTGATGTTTAATTTGCATCCTGCAAAAGTTTTTATGGGAGATACTGGATCATTATTTTTAGGAGGAGTGATATCAAGTATAGCATTATATTTAAAAATGCCACTAATATTAATAATAATTGCTATTATACCAATACTTGAAACATTATCTGTAATTATACAAGTAATGTATTTTAAGAAAACAGGAAATAGGATTTTTAAAATGGCACCGCTTCATCATCATTTTGAGCTTTCAGGATGGAGCGAAAATAAAGTGGTTAGAGTATTTTCTGTAATTACACTTTTAGTTTGCGTAGTTGGAATTTTAGCTGTATAAGAAAATGAAAGGAGATTATTGTGAGAAAAAAGAAAAATAATATTTTAAACTTTTCAGATAATTCAATAGATTATACTTTATTAATTACAATATTATTGTTACTATCACTTGGATTAATAATGGTTCTTTCTGCAAGTTCACCAACTGCACTTTCTGAAAGTGGGAATAGCTATACATATTTTGCAAAACAAGGAGCTTTTGCGATAGTTGGATTATTTTGTATGTTTGTAATATCAAAAATAAATTATAGAATTTATAGGAAATTTTATATATTAGGATATATTGCATCTATTATATTATTAGTACTTGTTATGCTTATAGGAAAAGAAGTAAATGGAGCTAAAAGATGGCTTGGAATAACAGAAAGTTTTTCATTTCAGCCATCTGAAATGGTCAAGATTTTTATGATAATATTTTATGCGGCTGTACTTACTAAAAATAAGGATGATTTAGGAAAATTCTTTAAAGGTTTTGTGAAAAATTTTGCTTTTTTAATACCAATAGCTGCTTTGTTAATGGTAGAGCCACATTTTAGTGCAACTATGGTAATTACTGGAATTGTACTAGTAATGATGATATTAGCAGGTTGCAAATTATGGCATATCATTGTGCCAGGAGTTATAGCTGGAGTTCCAGCATTAATATTTATAGTTGTAAAAGAAGCATATAGATTAAAAAGGGTTACAGCATTTTTAGATCCATGGAGTGATAAATTAGGTGATGGATGGCAGGTTGTACAAAGTTTATATGCCATAGGTTCTGGAGGATTATTTGGTACTGGACTTGGGCAAAGTAAACAAAAATATTTATATTTACCAGAACCACAAAATGACTTTATATTTTCTGTTTTAGCAGAAGAATTAGGATTTATTGGTTGCCTATTTGTAATAATATTGTTTGCAATTTTAATTTGGAGAGGTATTTTAATTGCGATAAAAGCCCCAGATATGTTTGGAAGTTTACTTGCAATAGGAATAACATCATTAATTGCTATACAATCAATAATAAACATTGCAGTTGTTACATCATCAATGCCTGCAACTGGAATGCCATTACCATTTTTTAGTTATGGTGGAACTGCATTATTGATTTTACTGTGTGAGATGGGAATATTGCTGAATATATCGAGAAATGTTAATAAAATATAAAACAAACTTGTATGAAAATTGTTTCAAGGAAGGAATGTGAAATATAATGAGAGTAATAATTGCTGCAGCAGGAACAGGTGGTCATATAAATCCAGGAATAGCGATAGCAAACAAAATAAAAAAAGAAGAACCCAATTCTGAAATAATATTTGTTGGGACAGATAGAGGACTAGAAAATGATTTAGTTCCAAAAGCTGGATATGGTTTGAAGACAATAGATGCTTATGGTTTAAGTAAAGAAATTTCTTTAGCCAATCTAAAAAAGATGATTAAAACTATTAAAGGAATTAATGAGGCTAAAAAAATAGTTAGGGAATTTAAACCTGATATTGTAATTGGAATGGGAGGATATATATGTGGTGCAGTTGTTTTGGCTGCTAAGAAAAATCATATTCCTGTTCTTTTGCATGAAAGCAATAGCTATCCAGGAAAAGCTGTTCAAATGCTTGCAAAAAAAGCTGATACAGTACTTGTTTCTTTTGAAGATGCTGAAAAAAGAATAAAAAATTGTAAAAATGTTGTTTATACAGGAACACCAGTTAAAATAAGAAAAAAAGAATATTCTTTAAATCAAAAAAATGAAATAATAGATAAATTAAATTTGAGTATTTCTAAACCTATTGTTTTAATTTTTGGAGGAAGTCAAGGCGCACAAAAAATAAATGAAGCTATTATTAGTATTTTAGGAAATGGATTAAATAATAATTATCAAATAGTTTGGGCAACAGGTCCAAAACAATATGAAATAATAAAAAAAGAATTAAAACAATTTAGCATTAATATTGAAAATGTTCACAATGCTAAGATTCTTCCATATATTTATAATATGGAAGAAATAGAAAATATTTCAGATGTTATTGTTGCTAGAAGTGGTGCAATGACTATTGCTGAAATATCAAATATTGGCAAACCATCAATCCTAATCCCATTACCAAATGTTAGTAATGATCATCAAATGTATAATGCAAAAGTTTTAGAAAATGTGGGTGCAGGTATTATTATAAGAAATGATGAAGTAAATGGAATTTTATTAAATGATACAATAAATAATATTATATCAGATGAAAATGTTTGCAAAAAAATGGGAAAAAATGCTCTTAAAGTTGCAACAATAGATGCTGAAGATAAAATTTATGAGCAAATAAAAAAATTGGTTTGAGGAAGGAATACAATAAATTATGAAAAAAGAAAAACCATTAAAATTTATTTTATTAATATTTATAATTGAACTTGCAATAATTACTTTAGTTGGTTTTAGTTTTGAAAACAAAATTAATGGAATTGAAAAACAAATTGATAATGGAGAAATAACAGAGTTATCACAAATAAAAGAAAGCTATAAACAAATACATAAAAATATAAATATAACTATGATATCAGGTATTGCAATTTTAGGTGGAATAACCGCAATTTTAGCTATTTATTTATCAAAAATGGTGATTTATCCTTTGAAAAAAATGATAGAAAGCAATGAAAAAAAAGGACGTGCAGAAGAAACAGAAATAAAAACAAGATTATTACATATGACAGAGGGAATTATTGCTTTTGATATAAATGGGAAAATAGACCTTATAAATCCTGCAGCAAAAATGCTTCTTAAAATTGCACCTGAAGATGATAGTTTTGAAGATGTTTTTAATAAATATAATTTGAATATGGAAAAATTAATATATTTGGGTGAACTTACATCTATGGAACAAAATATTAATGTTGAAGATAGATCTGTAAAAGTAATTTTTGCACCTTTTAGAAATGAAGAAAATAATAAACCTGAAGGAATTATAGCTGTTATTCAAGATATTACTGAACAAGTAAGTTTAGATAGTATGAGAAAAGAGTTTGTAGCAGATGTATCTCATGAACTTAAAACTCCAATTACATCAATAATGGGTTATGCAGATACATTACTAGAAGGAGAATATGATAAAAATACTCAAAAAGAATTTTTGCAAGTTATTTCATCTGAAGCTAGAAGAATGGCAAGACTTGTTACAGATTTATTAGAACTTTCAAGAATTGATAGTAATAAAAAGAAAGTTGTAAAAAGTAGTTTTGATTTGGGGGTTTTAGCTAAAGAATGCCAACAAAAATTAGCTATTGAAATTAAAAAGAAAAAACATAATGTTGAATGTTTTGTGACTGCTGATGTTCCACCTGTTTTTGCTGATAAAGATGATATACAACGTGTTGTATTAAATATACTTACTAATAGTATAAAATATACACCAGATGGAGGAAATATAAAAATTTATGTTGGTTTTGTTTATAGTGATGCTTATATTAAGATTATTGATAATGGTATTGGTATTCCAGAACAAGATTTAAATAGGATTTTTGAAAGATTTTATAGGGTGGATAAAGCAAGAACAAGAGAAATGGGAGGAACTGGTCTGGGACTTTCTATTGCAAAGGAAATTTTGGACAAAAATGGTGGAAGTATAGATATTAAAAGTAAAGTTGATCAGGGAACAGAAGTTGTTATTAAAATTCCAACAAAATAAAGAAAATTCCTTGACAAAGTGAATAAAAAAGTATTATAATAGGAAAGATAATAAAATAAGAAATGCGATGAGAATGCAAAGATATTAAAGGTTACTAATAGAGAGTAAGGGTCGAGGCTGGAAACCCTTTTAGAAAACATAATAATCGAAACACATTTGAGCAAATAGATTTAAAGTGGAAAATTTTAGAATGTAAAATTTTCAAGTTAGGGTGGCACCGCGGATATATATTCGTCCCTGCATTGATGCAGTGGGCTTTTTTTGTATTTTGAAAGCCATATGCAAAATATAATTTTTAGGGGGTAAAAATGGAAGAATACAGAACACATAAATGTGATGAAATAAGTTTAGAGGATGTTGGAAAAAAAGTTAGAATTGCTGGGTTTGTAGATACAATTCGTGATTTAGGTGGAGTGGTATTTTTAGATATTAGAGATATGTATGGAATTACACAAGTTGTAACATCTGCTGATGCAGAAGATGTGGATTTTGCATCACATATTCCATTAGAATCATCTGTAACAGTATATGGAACAGTTAGAAAAAGAAGTGAAGACACAGTAAATTTAAAAATAAAAACAGGGAAAGTTGAAATTTTTATTGAAGAAATAAAAATTTTAGGAAAAAGAACAAAAAATTTACCATTTGAGGTAAATAGTAATCAAGATATCCGAGAAGATTTAAGATTAAAATATAGGTTTTTAGATTTAAGAAGTGATAAATTAAAACAAAATTTAATATTAAGAGCTAAAGTATTACAGTTTTTAAGACAAGAAATGATAAAACAAGGATTTTTAGAAGTTCAGACACCAATACTTACAAGTTCATCACCAGAGGGTGCTAGAGATTATTTAGTACCAAGTAGGGTTCATAAAGGAAAATTTTATGCTCTTCCTCAAGCACCACAACAATTTAAACAATTGTTAATGGTATCTGGAATTGATAAATATTTTCAAATTGCACCATGTTTTAGAGATGAAGATGCAAGAGCAGATAGAGCTCCTGGTGAATTTTATCAATTAGATATGGAAATGGCATATGCAACACAAGAAGATGTTTTTTCTGTAATAGAGCCGGTTATGTATAACACATTTACAAAATTTTCAGATAAAAAAGTTACAAAATATCCGTTTCCAAGAATTAAATATAGAGATGCTATGTTAAAATATGGAACAGATAAACCAGATTTGAGAAATCCATTAGAAATAGTAGATGTAACAGATGTTTTTGAAAATATAGATTTAAGAGCATTTGCTGGAAAAATAGTAAGAATAATTTCAACACATGATGTTGCAGATCAACCACGTAGTTTCTTTGAAGGAATGACAGATTATGCAATAAAAGATTTGAAAGCAAAAGGACTAGCATGGCTTAGAATTATGGAAGATGAAAGTTTCCAAGGACCAATTGCAAAACTTATTCCAGATGATGCAAGAATTGAAATGCTTAAAAGAACAAATTCAAAACCTGGAGATTGTTTATTCTTTATTGCAGAAGTTCCTGGAGTTGTCGAAAGACTTGCAGGTCAAATTAGAGATGAACTTGGTAAAAGATTAGGATTAATAGATGAAAATAGAGTTGAATTTTGCTGGATTGTTGATTTTCCAATGTATGAAATAAATGATGAAGAAAAAATAGACTTTTCGCATAATCCATTTTCAATGCCACAAGGGGGAATGGAAGCTTTAGAAAATCAAAATCCATTAGAAATTTTAGCTTATCAATATGATATAGTATGTAATGGTATAGAACTTGCATCTGGTGCTGTAAGAAATCATGATATTGATATAATGATAAAAGCATTTGAAAAAGTTGGATATACAAAACAAGATATTGAAACAAAATTTGGAGCATTATTTAATGCATTCCAATTTGGAGCTCCTCCACATGCTGGTATAGCACCTGGTTTTGATAGAATGTTAATGATTTTAACTAATGCAGAAACAATTCGTGAAGTAATTGCTTTTCCATTAAATAGTAGAGCTGAAGATGTTATGATGGGAGCACCTGGTGGTGTTAGCAGAGAACAATTAAGAGAAGTTCATATTAGTATTGAAAAAGAATAGAAGGCATATTTGAAAAAGAAAGGAAAGTGATTGAAAATGAAAGTAAGTAAAGAAGAACTATTACACATTGCAAATTTAGCGCAATTAGAACTAAAAGAAAATGAAATAGATAAATATTTAGGAAATTTGGAAGAAATTTTAGATTTTGCAAATATTGTAAATAATGCACCTGTAGAAGGTCTAGATGTTACAATTGGTGCAAATGAAGCAAAAAATGTATTTAGAAAAGATGAAGTTGAAGTATTTGAAGATAATGAAGCTTTATTACAAAATGCTGTAAGTAAAGAATCAAATATGTTTAAAATACCAAAAGTTTTATAATAAGGAGGAAGAAAAATGGGCGATTTAACAGATTTAACTGTACATGAATTACAAGAAAAATTGGCAAATAAAGAAATTACAATCAAACAGATAAATGAAGCATATATAAATAGAATAAATGAAAAAGAACCTGAGGTTCAAGCTTTTATTACAACATTTACAGATGAAGCACAAAAAAAAGCCGAAGAGATAGAAGAAAAATTGAAAAATGGTGAATTAAAAGGTGAGTTTGCAGGTATACCAATAGGTATAAAAGATAATATTTGCACAAAAGGAACCAAAACAACATGCAGTTCAAAAATGCTTGAAAATTTTATATCACCATATAATGCTACAGTTATTGAAAAATTAAATAATGAAAATATTATTAATTTGGGAAAATTAAATATGGATGAATTTGCAATGGGTGGTTCTACAGAAACATCATATTTTAAGAAAACTAGAAACCCATGGAATTTATCTAAAGTTCCTGGAGGATCTTCTGGAGGAAGTGCAGCTGCTGTTGCAAGTAATATGGTACCATGGGCATTAGGAAGTGATACTGGTGGATCAATTAGACAACCTGCAAGTTTTTGTGGTGTAGTTGGATTAAAACCAACATATGGTTTAGTTTCAAGATATGGTTTAGTTGCATTTGCATCATCACTTGACCAAATAGGACCAATAACTAAAGATGTAAAAGATGCTGCTATGTTATTAAATTTAATAGCAGGTCATGATAAAAAAGATACTACATCTGCAAATGTTCCTAAAAAAGATTATGTATCAGTACTTAATGGAAATGTAAAAGGAATAAAAATTGGAATTGCTAAAGAATTTTTTGGAGAAGGAATAAATCCAGAGGTGAAAAAATCTTTAGAAAATGCAATTGAAGTTTATAAAAATTTAGGGGCAGAGGTTGAAGAATTTTCGTTAGATGTTGCAAAATATTCATTAGCAACTTATTATATAATTGCATGTGCTGAAGCAAGTTCAAACCTTGGAAGATTTGATGGTATAAGATATACTTATAGAGCAAAAGAATATAAAAATTTAAAAGAGTTATATAAAAAATCTAGAAGCGAAGGATTTGGAGATGAAGTAAAAAGAAGAATTATTCTTGGTACTTATGTATTATCATCTGGTTATTATGATGCATATTACAAAAAAGCTCAACAAGTTCGTACAATGGTTGTAAATGAATTTAATAAAGGATTTGAAAAATATGATGTTATTCTTGTTCCAACTTCACCAACTGTTGCATTTGGAATAGGAGAAAAATCAGGAAATCCTTTAGAAATGTATTTAGCAGATATTTGTACAGTTTCTGTAAATATTGCAGGACTTCCAGGCATATCTATTCCTTGTGGTGTTGATAGTGATGGAATGCCAATTGGAATGCAAATTATTGGAAATAAATTTCAGGAAGAAAAAATTCTTAATACAGCTTATGCTTTTGAAAAAGAATTTAAATTTAGAGAAAAATATAAACCAGAATTTAAAAAATAAATTCGGAAAGGAAAAATTATGTCAAGAGAAAAATATGAATCAGTAATAGGACTTGAAGTACACGCAGAATTATCTACAAAAACAAAAATATTTTGTAGTTGTCCAACAACATTTGGAGCAGCACCAAATACAAATACTTGTCCAATTTGTATGGCAATGCCAGGTACATTACCAGTTTTAAATGAGAAAGTGGTTGAATATGCAGTAAAAGCTGGATTGGCTACAAATTGTACAATTTCTAAAAATAGTAAAAATGATAGAAAAAATTATTATTATCCAGATTTACCAAAATCATATCAAATATCTCAGTTTGATAAACCTTTATGTGAACATGGATATATTGAAATAGATACAAAAAATGGTAAAAAGAAAATAAGAATTTTAAGAATTCACATTGAAGAAGATGCTGGAAAATTAAATCATGATGATTTTGGAGGAGGAAGTTTAGTTGATTTAAACAGAGCTGGTGTACCACTTATAGAAATTGTTTCTGAACCAGATTTATCATCAAGTGAAGAAGTTGAAGCATATTTAAGAAAATTAAAATCTATATTAGAATATATAGAAGTTTCTGATTGCAAAATGCAAGAAGGATCATTTAGAGCAGATGTCAATGTTTCTGTAAAAAAAGTTGATGATACAAAACTTGGTACACGTACAGAAATGAAAAATATGAACTCTTTTAGAAGTATCACAAGAGGAATTGAATATGAAATAGATAGACAAATTGATTTAATAGAAGATGGTAAACAAGTAGAACAAGAATCTTTAAGATGGGATGATGTATCTGGAAAGACATTTGTTATGAGAGATAAAGAAGATGCTCAAGATTACAGATATTTCCCAGAACCAGATTTAGTTGCAATAAAATTGCCTGATGAATATATTGAAAATATAAAAAATAATTTGCCAGAATTACCAGAAAGTAGAAGAGAAAGATATTTAAACAAATATAAATTAAGTGAAAAAGATACAAAAATTATAGTTGCATCAAAATTCTTATCAGATTTATTTGAAAAAGCATCTGAAATATGTGGAAACTATAAAGCTGTAAGTAATTGGATAATTTCTGATATATCAAGAATTTTAAATGAAAAAGAGATAGAACCATCTCAAATACCTTTTACTGCTGAACAATTAGCACATTTAGTAATGATTATTGATAAAGGCACAATTAGTTCAAGTATTGGAAAAAAGGTTATTGAGGAATTGTTTGAAAATCCAAGAGAACCAGAAGATATTGTTAAAGAAAAAGGTTGGGCTCAAATTTCTGATGAAAGTGCTATAAAAGAAGTTGTTATTCAAATATTAAATGCAAATCCTCAATCTGTAGCTGATTTTAAAGCAGGAAAAGAAAAAGCATTAGGATTTTTAGTAGGTCAAGCTATGAAAGCTACAAAAGGAAAAGCTAATCCTCAATTATTAAATAAATTATTTATTAAGGAACTAAAAAAATAAGAAAGGTGGTAACTTTATGTCAATATTAGTAACTGGAGGGGCAGGATATATAGGAAGTCATACTGTTGTGGAACTTTTAAATTCTGGAAAAGATGTTGTAATAATTGATGATTTTTCAAATAGTAAACCAGATGTTTTAGAAAGAATAAAAAAAATAACAGGTAAAGATTTTAAATTTTATGAAATAAATTATTTAGAAAGGCAAAAGCTTGAAAAGGTTTTTGAAGAAAATAAAATTGATGTTGTAATGAATTTTGCAGGATTTAAAGCTGTTGGAGAATCTTCTAAATTACCTTTGAAATATTATTATAATAATGTTTCAGGATTAATTGTTCTATTACAAACTATGGAAAAATATAATGTCAAAAAATTTGTATTTAGTTCATCAGCTACAATTTATGGAATACAAGATAGTTATCAATATACAGAAAATATGAAAAGAGGAGAAACTACTAATCCATATGGAACAACTAAATCAATGATTGAAGTTATATTAGAAGATGTTTATAAAGCAGATAATGAATGGAATATAGCAATTTTGAGATATTTTAATCCTATTGGTGCACATGAAAGTGGATTAATTGGAGAAGAACCACAAGGAATACCTAATAATTTAATGCCATATATAATGAAAGTTGCAAATAGAGAATTAGATCATCTTAATGTTTTTGGAAATGATTATGAAGGTACAAAAGATGGTACAGGTGCTAGAGATTATATACATGTTGTAGATTTAGCAAAAGGACATTTAAAAGCATTAGAAAAATTAGAAAAGGAAAAATCTGGCATATATATATATAATCTTGGAACTGGAACACCATATACTGTTCTTGAAATAGTAAAAGCATTTGAAGAAGTAAATAATATAGATGTACCATATGAAATTGTAGGTAGAAGACCTGGAGATTTGGCAATATGTTTTGCAGATCCAACAAAGGCTAAAGAAGAATTAGGATGGGTTGCAGAAAAAACATTAGAAGATATGTGTCGTGATTCATGGAATTATGTTGAACAAATGAATAAACTAAAAAGATAGGTTTATAGATTGCTCCTAAAATCTAAATATGATATATTAAAGGGATAGATGTGAATAAAATTTTACTTTCAGCAAGAGATTTAAAAATAGGTGGGATAGAAAAAGCATTGATTAACTTAATCAATTATCTTATAGCAAATAATTATGATGTTACATTAATTCTTGAAGAAAAAAAAGGAGAGCTTTTAGATGAAATAAGTGATAAAGTCAAAATTGTTTGCTATACACCCAGCAGGTTTAAAATTGTAAATTTGTTTAATAGATTAGGTTTTTTATTTAAATATTATAATAAATTTGATACATCAATATCATTTGCAACATATTTAAAATCTGGTTCTTTTGTTGCAAGAATGGCATCTAAAAATTCTATTTTATGGTGCCATGCAGATTATTTAAGTTTATTTGATGGAAATAAATCAAAAGTAAAAGAATTTTTTGAGAAATTATATTATGATTATTTTTCTAAAATTGTATTTGTTTCAAAACAAGCTCAAAAAACTTTTTTAAGTGTATTTCCTGAACAGAAAAATACTTATTATTGTAATAATTTGATTAATTATAACAAAATATACAAACAATCTGAGGAAAAAATAAATCTTAAATATGATCCCAATATTGTTACTTTTTTAAATGTGGGAAGACATGATGAAAAACAAAAAAAATTAACAAGAATTATAGGAGCTGCAAAAAAACTAAAAAATAGAAATTATGAATTTAGAATTATTTTTGTGGGTGATGGTAAAGATACAAAAAAATATAAAAAAATTGTTAACAAAAATAATTTGCAAGATAAAATTATTTTTGTTGGAAAAAAAGAAAATCCATATCCATATTACAAAATTTCAAATTGTGTAGTACTTTCTTCGGATTATGAGGGATATCCAGTGGTATTTTTAGAAAGCTATATTTTAAATAAACCTATAATAACTACAAATATTTCTGATTTTGAAGATATTCAAAATGGTAGAGGTATAGTTACAACTAAAAATATTGAGGGAATTTATAAATCAATGGAGAAATTTATAAATAATGGTTATTACATAAGAAATCCGTTTAATGTCCGAGAATATAATAAAAATGTAGAAAATACTTTAGAGAGTATTTTGTCAAGAAAGGAATATAGAAATGAAATATAAAAAATTAAAATTAGTTACAAAAATTTTAGCAATAATTACAATATGTTTAATATCTTTTGTAGGAATATATAACCAAAAATTAAATAAAATGGAAAATGTAGTAAAAGATTATGCAAAAAGTAAAGATTTAACTGGATATAGAGAAATTACATTTGATGTAAGTAATGCTACAAAAGTTTTAGATGAAAGTGGCAATGTTGTTGGTAATACAGATTCTATTGATGATTCAACAATTGAAAGCAATAAATATACAAAATCTGAGGAAAAAGTTAATAGTGATGATATATTGAATGAAGAGAATTTTGATAAAGTTCAAAAAATATTTGAAAAAAGATTAGCAGGATTAGGTGTTGAAGAGTATAATATTAGTGTAGATAAGCAAAGTGGAAAAGTTTATCTTCAAGTGCCTGAAGATGAGAAAGCCGATAATATAGTTAGTAATATAAAAGAAGTTGGAGATTTTCAAATTAAAGATTCAAATGATGGAACAGTATATATTGACAATAGCCATTTGAAATCTGCAAAAGTAATGTATAACCAAACAAAAAATGGTACTGTTGTTTTCTTAGAAATACAATTAAATAAAGAAGGAACAAAAATATTAGAAGATTTAAGTACAAATAAATATGCAACATTAAAAGAGAGTAGTGAAGATACATCTTCAGAAGAAAATACAAACACAACTGAAAATACAAATACAACTGAAGATGAAAATACTACAGAAGATACAAATACAACTGAAGATGAAAATACTACAGACGAAACAAATAAAAGTGATGAAGAAAGCTCAAGTGAAGATAACAAGAAAGAACAAAGTAAAATTGATCTTATGATTTCAGGAAGTAAAATATTATCAACAAGTTTTGATGAGCCAATGAAAGATGGTAAAATTGATTTGACAATGAATTCTGCAACTACAGATAATTCAAAAATATCTGATTATTTTAACTCTGCTTCAAAAGTTGCTATATTATTAGACAATGGAGCTTTACCAATTTCTTATACATTAAATGAAAACAAATATGTAACAACAGATATTTCAAGTGATATTATAAATAAAGTAATAATTAGTTTATTAGTTATATTTGGAATTTTATTAATATATATGATAATAAAATATAAATCAAAAGGATTTATATCAGCAATATGCTTTATCGGTTTAGTAGCAGTTTATTCATTAATATTAAGATATACAAATGTTCAAATATCTATAGAAAGTATTGTTGCAATAATTATTGCTCTAGGATTAAATTATGTATTTAATATAAATTTACTAAAAACAGAAAATGATGATAAAAAATCATATAATAAAAAATATTTAAATATGATTGCAAAAGTAATACCTGCATTAGCTATTTCAATTATATTTTGTTTTACAAAATGGTCAATACTTGTAACATTTGGAATGACAATGTTTTGGGGTATTGCATTAATATTACTATATAATTTTATTGTAACAAGAAATATAGTAAATAACTAATGGAAAACTAGGAGGGAAAAAATGAAAACAAAAAATATAATAATATATATAATAATTTGTTTAATAATTATTGCTGGAATTGCTGTTTGGGATTCAAAGGGGTTTAATACAGAATTACAATATTCATCAAGATACCAAATTGAATTAAGTAATAATACTGGAATTGAAGTATCTGATATTGAACAAATTGCATCAGAAGTATTAGGAAATACAAGACATTTTGTTCAAAAAGTTGAAACTTTTGGAAATTATGTAGCAATTGTTTCTGAAGAAATGTCTGATGAACAAAGAGATCGTATAGTTGAAAAATTTAATGAAAAATATGAAGAAGATGTTAAATCTGAAGATGTAACAATAAAATATATACCATTTACAAGAGTAAAAGATGTTATTAAACATTTTATTGTTCCAGGTGCAATTACACTTGGTGTGGTTTTAATATATTTCTTAATAAGATTTAGAAAATTAGGTTGGAAAGTTGTTATGGCAAAAACAATACTATATCCAATAATTGCTGAGATATTAATGTATAGCATTATGGCTATAGTGAGAATTCCATTTGGAAGATTGGCTATAGCATTAAGCATTGGACTATATTTCGTAATCATACTATTTTTAACTTGTATTTTTGAAAACAAAAGAAACGAATATTTAAAAAATAATAAAAATATTAAACAGGAAGGATGAAAAAAATGGAAGAAAAAGAGGTTATATTAACTCAAGAAGGATATAATAAATTAGAACAAGAATTAAATTATCTTAAAACTGAAGAAAGAACTGCGATTGCTGAAAGAATTAAAGTTGCTTTAGGTTTTGGAGATTTATCAGAAAATGCTGAATATGATGAGGCAAAAGGTGCTCAAGCTGAAAACGAAGTTAAAATTGCTGAATTAGAAGCAAAATTAAGAAATGCAAAGATTATTGATGAAAGCGAAATCGATACAAAAACAGTACAAATTGGTAATACAGTTAAAGTACATGATATTGAATTTGATGAAGACATAGATTATACAATTGTTGGGTCAACAGAAGTAAGTTTAGCAGAAAATAAAATTTCAAACGAATCTCCACTTGGAAAAGCTCTATTAGGGGCTAAAAAAGGTGAAATAGTTGAAGTTAATGCACCTGCTGGAATTATAAAATATAAAATTCTTGCTATAAAAAAATAAATTAAAGAGGTACGAAAATGGATATTGTTGATTTTGAAGAAAAAGCAAGGCAAATTAGAAAAAATATAATTGAACAAGTATATAGTGCAAAATCTGGACATTTAGGTGGTTCATTATCAATTGCTGATATAATGACAGTATTATATTTTAAAGAATTAAATATAGATGAAAATAATCCTAAATGGGAAGAAAGAGATAGACTTGTTTTATCAAAAGGTCATTGTACACCTGCACTTTATGCAAGTTTGGCTGAAAGAGGTTTTTTTGAAAAAGAAAAATTAAAAACTTTTAGAAATATAAACAGTAATTTACAAGGACATCCTGATATGAATAAAGTTCCTGGAGTTGATATGTCTTCAGGTTCTTTAGGACAGGGATTATCTGTTGCAAATGGAATGGCTATATCTGCTAAACTTGATAAAAAAGATTATAGGGTTTATTGTATTCTAGGTGATGGTGAAATTGAAGAAGGTCAAGTTTGGGAAGCTGCAATGACATCTAATAAATATAAATTAGATAATTTATGTGTTATAATTGATAATAATAATTTACAAATTGATGGTACAATTGAAGAGGTTATGAGTTCATATCCAATTGATAAAAAATTTGCAGATTTTGGGTTTAATGTTATTAATATAAATGGACATTGTATAAAGGAAATTATAGAAAGTTTTGAACAAGCAAGAAATACAAAAAATATGCCAACTTGTATAATTGCAAAAACTGTAAAAGGAAAAGGTGTAGATTTTATGGAAAATAAAGCAGAATGGCATGGAAAAGCACCTAGTGAAGAGCAATATAAACTTGCAATGGAGTGCCTAAAGAAAAATTAAATGGAGGATTATTTATGATGACAAGTTTACCTATTTTTGTTAAATATATTTTAGTTGGATTAATATCAATGGTTCCTATAATTGAACTTCGTGGAGCAATACCAATTGCTGAAAGTTTAGGATTAAATATATTTGCATATTATCCAATTGCAATTATATGTAATATATTACCTGTACCTATTATTTATTTATTTGCAAGAAAAGTCCTTGAATGGGGAAAAGATAAAAAAATAATTGGAAAGTTTTTTACATGGTGTTTGGATAAAGGTGAAAAAGGTGGAGAAAAACTAAAACGATCTGCTGGAAATAGGGGGATTTTCTGGGCATTACTTATATTTGTTGGAATTCCACTACCAGGAACAGGTGCTTGGACAGGAACATTAGCTGCAAGTTTTTTAAAACTAGATTTTAAGACAAGCATTTCAGCAATAACACTTGGTGTATTACTTGCAGGTATTATTATGTCTCTTGGAAGTAAAATTGTTTCTGCTTTAGGTTGGACAGGTGTTGTAATAATTATTGGAATATTAGCAATAATTATTTTAACAACAATTATTATGAAAAAAAGAAAAAATAGATAAAATACAGCAATCATTAGAAAGTACCTAATGATTGCTGTATTTTAATCCTTAATTCCGAAAATAAGTTTTACAATTCCTCTAAATGCTTTAGGGACTTTTTTTACAACTATGGTCATAGTATGTACCTCCTTTTCTAACATGCAAGCCAAATTAATCCAACAATTGTAATAATTAAACCTATCAAAAATAGCCAGCCAGCTATTGGAAGTAGCAAAACTAATAATATTCCGATCCCCAAACCTATAAAGCAAACACCTATAGTTTTTTTCAGTGCATTAAACCACATATTCTACCTCCAATTCTATTTATATATTACTGTTTTATATATTATATTGTGTTTGTATAATTATGTTACCTATTCGATAAAAAGATTTGCCTTTTTTATCGATTTATGTTATTATATAGTTTGTAAATTATATGAAATGGAGTAAATAAAAATGAATAAACTAGAAATAATTTCAAATTCACCAGAATATACAATGAAAATTGCTAAAAGCTTGGCAAATAAACTAAATACAGGAGATGTAATAATATTAAATGGAGAACTAGGAATGGGAAAAACTAAATTTGTTGAGGGATTTCTACAAAGTTTTAATTTGCAAGATGAAATTTCTAGTCCGACATTTAATATTGTAAATGAATATATATCTAACCAAGTTAAAATATATCATTTTGATGTATATAGATTAGAAAATAGTGATGAATTTCTTGAGATCGGTGGAGAAGAGTATTTTGAAAGTGGAATATGTTTAATTGAATGGGGGAAAATTATTGAAGATATTTTACCTAAATTATATATTGAAATATCTTTTGAAAAAGGTCTTGAAGAAAATTCAAGAATTTTAAAATTTATTATTCATGGAAAAAGCATAAATTATTCTAATATTTTAAATAAATTAAAGGAGGAACTAATTTGAAAATATTAAGTATAGATACATCAAGTAAAATATGTACAGTTGCAGTTTTAGAAGATACTAAACTTTTAAAGGAAATATCTAAAGATAATGGTTTAACACATTCAGAAACACTTATGCCAATTATTAAGGGGATTTTTGAGAGTCTTGATTTAAGTTTAAGTGATATTGATTTAATAGTTTGTGATAAAGGACCAGGTTCTTTTACTGGGATTCGTATAGGGATTGCAACTGCGAAAGGTTTTCAAGATAGTTTAAATATTAATACGGTTGGTATTAGTTCTTTAGAAGCGTTAGTTTATAATTGTCATGAAGATGGAATAATATGTTCTATGATTGATGCAAAAAATTTGAATGCTTATTATGCAGTATTTGAAAAAAAATTAGATAAATATATTTTAATAAAAACTTTTTCTGTTGATACAATAGATAATATATTATCTGAACTTTTAGTTTTTTCATCTTCTATTACATTTGTTGGAGATGGTGCAATAGCTTATGAAAATGAAATAAAACAAAAATTTTCTGATTGCAAATTTGTTTCCAATAATGATTTATCTAGTTATAATTTAGGCCTTGCTGGATTGTCACATTTTAATAATAATGAATGTGATGATATTCTTCCTTTGTACCTCAGAAAACCGCAAGCTGAAAGAATGTTAGAGGAGAAATTGTCTAATGGAAAATAATTTAATTATAGAAAAGATGACAACTTCCGATTTAAATCAAATAGCTGATATTTTAGAAACAGATTTTGATGATTTTTGGAATTATAATATATTAAAAAATGAATTAGAAACTGAAAGTTCTTACTATTGTGTGTGTAAAATAAATACTGAAATTATTGGTTTTGCTGGAATTTCAATCATTTTAGATATTGCAGAAATTAATAATATTGTTGTAAAAAAATGCTACAGAGGTAAAGGATTTTCAAATTTTATTTTGGAAAATTTAATCAATATTGCTAAAAAAAGTAAGTGCAAAACTATAAATTTGGAGGTTTCTTCCATAAATACTATTGCAATTAATTTGTATAAAAAGTATGGATTTAAGCAGGTAGGATTAAGGAAAAAATATTACAAAAATTCTGATGCATTTTTGCTTTCAAAAGAAATTTACTAAAAAGTGTCAGCTATTTTAAATTTATTACCTAAATATGTATATAGAATTGTTTTTTCATACTTTGCAGTCGCAATTTCCATATTTTAAATTTAATATAATCAAAATTGCTCCAATCGCACTCGCTTTGCTCGTTTGATCGCTTACGCAGTATTTCAAAAACAATTCTATATCCATATTTAGGTTTAAATCGTTTTAAGGCTGACTTGTAATGTCTAATCACAAAAGTAAAATAAATTCATAATATATTAACAAAACAATATTGGAGGATTATTTATGGATTATGAATTAATGATGAATGGAAATGTGAAAATAGGGCAAAAGGCACCTAATTTTAATGCAGTTACTACATATGGAAATGTTTGTTTAGAAGATTATGCAGGAAGTTGGTTAATACTATTTTCACATCCAGGGGATTTCACACCCGTATGTACCACTGAAATGATTGCTTTTTCAAGAGCTTATCCATATTTTCAAAATATGAATACTCAATTATTAGGATTAAGTATTGATAGTAATAGTTCACACTTAGCTTGGATGTATGACATATATTGTAGAACAGGAATAAAAATTCCATTTCCTATAATTGCAGATAGGTCAGGAGAAATTGCAAGAATGTATGGAATGATATCATCTGATATAAGTAATACACAAACAGTAAGAAATGTATTTATAATTGATGATAAAGGGACCATAAGAACTATATTAGTATATCCATTAAATGTTGGAAGATTTATACCAGAAATATTAAGAATAGTTGAAGCATTACAAATGGCAGATTGTACAAATGGTTCAACACCTGCAAATTGGAGGACCGGAGATCCTGTTATTGTTCCAATGCCACAAACATATTGTGAACTTGAAGAAAGACAACAATATTTATCACAAAATAATAATGGCATTAGTTGGTATTTAAGTTTTAAGGAGCCAGAACAAAAATGTTTGAAAAAATCATAAGAGATTAAAGGTATAGCTTAAAAGCTATATCTTTTTTAGTTCTAAAACATATTAAATCTACATATATTAAAATGAAAATTTGATACAAGGAGAGGATAAAATGTGGTATACAAAAAAGATTGAAGATGTTGAGGAAACATTAAAGACAAGCATAAAATATGGTTTAGGACAAAAAGAGGTTGAGAAAAGGAGGAACAAATTTGGCAAAAATAGATTGGATGAAAAAAAGAAAGAAAGTATTATAATAAAATTTTTTAAGCAGTTTAATGATTTTATGATTATAATTTTAATTATTGCATCAATAATATCTGCAGGAATATCATATGTACAAGGACAAAATGATTATTTTGATTCAATAATAATAATTGCAATTGTTGTTTTAAATGCAATTATGGGACTTATTCAAGAGCAAAAAGCCGAAAAGTCTATAGAAAGTTTAAAAAAATTAACCCCTAATATGGCAAAGGTTATAAGAGATGGAAATATTGAAGAAATAAATGTAGAAGAAATTATACCTGGAGACATAATAGAACTTTCAGATGGAAATTTTGTGCCTGCAGATTGTAGGATAGTAGAAACTTATAATTTAAAAATTGAAGAATCTAGTTTAACAGGCGAAATAGAACCTGTTAGCAAAATTACTGATAGAATATATGAAGAAAAAATAACATTAGGTGATATGAGAAATATGGCTTTTATGGGAAGTATTGTTGTATCTGGACATGGAAAAGCAATTGTTACTGAAACAGGTATGGATACTAAAATTGGAAAAATTGCAAATATGATAATAAAAGAAGATGCTCCTGAAACACCTATTCAAAAAAAATTGGGTGAAGTTGGAAAAATTTTAGGTATTGTTTGTTTAGTGATTTGTATAGTAATATTTGGTATTGGTTTGTTAAAGAAAATCCCGCCTATTGAAATGTTTATGACTTCTGTTGGACTTGCAGTTGCGGCAATTCCAGAAGGATTACCAGCTATTGTTACAATAATGCTTTCAATTGGAGTTACAAAGATGGCAAAGAAAAATAGTATAATAAGAAAATTGCCTGCTGTTGAAACTCTAGGTAGTAGTAGTGTAATATGTTCTGATAAAACAGGTACTCTTACACAAAATAAAATGACTGTAGTAAAAGTAGTGAGTGATGACACAAAATTATTATTGGAATTAGGAAGCATGTGTACAGATTGTATCATAAAACAAGAAAATGGAATATATGATATTTGTGGTGAACCAACAGAAAAGGCAATTGTAAATAGAGCTTTAGATGAAAAAATTAATAAAGATAATTTATATAAAATAAGACCTAGAGTTGATGAAATTCCATTTGATTCTAATAGAAAAATGATGACAACAGTTCATAAATGGAATGGGAAATATAAAAGTATTACAAAAGGAGCTCCAGATGTATTGATTGAAAAATGCAATAAAATTTGGAAAAATGGAAAAGTAGAATTTCTTACTGAAGATGAGAAAAAGAAAATTATAATGCAAAATACTAAAATGGCTGATAATGCCTTAAGAGTTTTAGCAGTTGGATTTAGAGATGTTAATATAAATTATAATATAAAAAATATAGAAAATGATTTAGTATTTGTAGGATTAATTGGTATGATTGATCCACCAAGAGATGGAGTGAAACAAGCTGTTAAAACATGTAAGCAAGCTGGAATAAAAACTGTTATGATTACAGGAGATCATATTGCAACTGCAAAAGCAATTGCAAAAGAACTTGGTATTTTGACCAAAAAAGATATGGCTATTACTGGTGCAGAATTAGATAATATTTCAGATAAAGAATTAGAAAAAAGAATCTCAGAGTTTTCTGTTTTTGCAAGAGTTACTCCAGAACATAAAGTTAGAATTGTAAAAGCTTGGCAGAAAACAGGTGCAGTTGTTGCTATGACAGGTGATGGTGTAAATGATAGTCCTGCATTAAAAAAAGCGGATATTGGTATTGCTATGGGAAAAGGAGGGACAGATGTTGCTAAAAATGCTGCTGATATGATATTAGTAGATGACAATTTTGTTACAATTGTAGAAGCGGTTAAACAAGGAAGAAATATTTATAATAATATTAAAAAAGCAATACATTTTCTTATTGCAACAAATATAGGAGAAATTGTTACAATTTTTGTTGGCTTATTATTAGGGCTTGAAACTCCTTTGCTTGCAATTCAATTATTGTGGATTAATTTAGTTACAGATTCTTTTCCTGCAATTGCTTTAGGATTAGAAAAAGAAGAAAAAAATATTATGAGTAAAAAACCACGTAATTCAAAAGAAAGTTTATTTGCAGGAGGATTATGGAATAAAATTATAACAGAAGGTGTTATGATTGGTGTATTGACACTTGTTGCCTTTTCACTTGGAAATAAATATTATGGCTTAGAAGTTGGTAGAACAATGGCTTTTGTGTGTTTAGGGCTTTTGGAATTAGTACATAGTTTTAATATAAAATCTGAAAATTCTATTTTAAATTCAAGTTTATTTGAAAATAAATTTTTAATTGGAAGTTTTATTTTAGGAAGTATTTTACAGATTATTGTAGTTATTGTTCCAAATATTGCAAATATATTTGATTTAATACCTTTAAATGGACTACAATGGCTATATACAGCAATTATTTCTATTATGCCTATATTTATTATAGAATTACAAAAAAAGGTTAATAATGTGAATTCTAGTAAAAAATTATTAGAAAAATATATTTAAATTTGAAAGTTTTAAAAAAACTATTGCTTTTTTTGTGAAATGATACTAAAATATAAATATCAAAACAAAAGGAAGAACATATGAATTAGGTTTGAACCTTGAGAAAGGAATGAGTTTTTAAAATGAAAATACTATTAGATGCAATGGGTGGAGATAATGCCCCAGATGCAAATATAAAAGGTGCTGTTAAAGCAATTGATCAAATAAATGCTGAGGTTATATTAATAGGAAAAGAAGAAGTGATTAGAAACAAAATAAAAGAATTTTATGGTAAAACAATTGAAGAAATTTCACCAAGATTAAAAATCCAAGATGCAACAGAAACAATTGAGATGGAAGATATACCTACAGTCGCAATAAAAAGAAAAAAAGATTCATCAATGGTTGTAGGATTTAAAATGTTAAAACAAGATGAAGGAGATGTATTTATATCTGCTGGAAATTCTGGAGCACTACTTACAGGTGCAACTTTACTTGTTGGAAGAATTAAAGGAATTGATAGACCAGCATTAGCAGGAATATTACCAGCTTATAAAAGCAGACTAGTATTAATTGATGCGGGTTCAAATACAAATTGTAAGCCAATGACTTTAGTACAATTTGCTCAAATGGCAAGTATTTATATTAGAAATACATTTGGGGTAGAAAATCCTAAAATAGGACTATTAAATATTGGAACTGAAGAAACAAAAGGAAATGAACTTGTAAGAGAAACATATAAATTATTAAAAGAAAAATCAGAAGAATTAAATATTAATTTTATTGGTAATGTTGAAGGAAGAGATGCTTTTTCTGGTAATGTTGATGCAATTGTAACAGATGGCTTTACAGGTAATGTTTTTTTAAAAACAGCAGAAGGACTTGGAAAATTGGTTAAAGTTACATTAAAAGAAAGTTTGACAAAAAATCTATTATCAAAGATTTTAGCTTGCCCATCATTACCTGCTATAAATAGATTTGCTAAAACGGTAGATTATAAATCATATGGTGGTGCATTGTTTTTAGGTGTAAAAAAACCTGTTGTAAAAGCACATGGAAGTAGTGATGAAAAATTATTTGAATTTACTATAAAACAAGCAGAAAAATTTGTTGAAAATAAAACTGTCGAAAATTTAATTACAGAATTTGAAAAAAATAATAAATAAACTATTGACAAAAAACAAAACATATATTATAAATGTAACAGACAAATATGAAGAAATTATTTGAAATAAATAACCATGTTGAGAGGGGGTGAACTTTTAATGAGTTCAGATGAAATATTTGAAAAAGTAAAAGCAATAATAGTTGAACAATTACAAGTAAATGAGGATGCAGTAACACAAGAAGCATCATTTATAGATGACTTAGGAGCAGACTCTCTTGATTTAGTTGAATTAATAATGGCTTTAGAAGAAGAATTTGATATAGAAATTCCTGATGCTGATGCAGAAAAAGTTGTTTCAGTAGCAGATGTTGTAAATTACATAAAAGAAAATGTTCAATAAGAACAAAAAACGGCTAATGTAAAGCCGTTTTTTTAAATATTTTTTTCATTTTGCCTAATTGCTTTTTTTATTTTCATTTGGGCATCTTTTTTAGCAATATCTTGCCTTTTGTCATATAATTTTTTTCCTTTTCCAATACCAAGTTCTAATTTAACAAAATTTCCACTAAAATATAAACATATAGGAACTAGGCTACAACCATTTTGTTTTATTTTTATAAATAATTTATTGATTTCTCTTTTATTTAATAACAATTTTCTATCTCTTAATGGATCTTTGTTATAAATATTGCCATGAGAATATGGACTTATATGCATTCCATATATATAACATTCTCCATTTTTAATATTTGCATAACTGTCTTTTAAATTTACTTTGCCAGCACGAATTGATTTTATTTCTGTTCCTGATAGAACAATACCAGTTTCTATTGTATTTTCAATAAAATAATTATGATATGCTGTAGGATTTTTTGCAATTATTTTTTTATTATTCATTCTTATCACCAAAATTATTTTACCATGAAAAAAAGTATTTGTAAAGATTGAGAAAAAACTATTGTAATTTTTTTGAAAATGTAATACAATAAAAAAAATCAAAAATGAAAGGAATGATTTATATGTTAGTAACAACAAAGGAAATGTTTGAAAAATCTATGAAAGAAGGATTTGCGATAGGAGCATTTAATGTAAACAATATGGAAATAATACAAGCAATAGTTGATGCAGCTGCAGAGGAAAAATCTCCAGTAATATTACAAGCATCATCAAGTGCAATAAAATATGCAAAAATAAATTATTTGATGAAAATGGTAGAAGCAGCAGTTGAAGAACACCCAGATATTCCAATTGCGATCCATTTAGATCACGGACCAGATTTTGAAACTTGTAAAATGTGTGTAGATGCAGGTTTTACATCTGTAATGTTTGATGGTTCAAAATATGATTTTGAAGAAAATGTTAGATTAACAAAAGAAGTTGTTGATTATGCACATGCACATGGAGTTGTAGTAGAAGCTGAACTTGGAAAACTTGCTGGAATAGAAGATGATGTAAATGTTGCAGTATCTGATGCAATGTATACAGATCCAGCACAAGCTGAAGAATTTGTAAAAAGAACAGGTTGTGATTCTTTAGCAATTGCTATTGGAACAAGCCATGGAGCATATAAATTTAAAGGAGAAGCAAAATTAAGATTTGATATATTAGAACAAATTAAACAAAGAATTCCAAATACTCCAATTGTATTACATGGGGCATCAACAGTTATACCAGAACTTGTTGAACAATGTAATAAATATGGTGCAGATATACCAGGAGCAAAAGGAGTTCCTGATGAAATACTTCATACAGCATCTATTTCAGGAGTATCAAAAATAAATGTTGACACAGATTTAAGACTTGCTATGACTGCAGCAATTAGAAAAGTATTTGTAGAAGAACCATCTGCTTTTGATCCACGTAAATATTTAAAACCTGCAAGAGAACTTATTAATGCAACAGTTAAACATAAAATAAAAGATGTATTTGGATCAAGCAATAAAGCTTAATTATGTAAAATAAGGGTTTCATTTTTTGAAACCCTTATTTTACTAGTCATTTATCATTTGGTCATAATCATCACTATTTTGCTTAGAAAAATTATAAACTATAGCAATTATACCAATTGCTGCTAATGCTAAAATAAGCCATATCCACATTGTAGAATTCATGCCTAAAAATGTAGCATTATTACTTGTTGTACCTGTTGTTGATGTTCTTGCAGTTGAGTAGTTTGTTGTATTTTGCATAGAACTTTGCATATTATTTTTCATATTTTGTCCAGCATTTTCAATACCACGTGTTATATCTTTTGAACCTTCTACAACACCAGCTGCAGCTCCTTTAACAGTATTTTCAGCTCCACCAACTGCATCTCTTACACCATTTGCTGCATCATGCATATCTCTTGAAAAATCATTAGCAAAACAATATGTTACAGAGAAAAATGTGATTACTAAAAATAATAAAATACTATATAAAATTTTCTTGTTCATTTTGTCCTCCTAAAAATAAAATTTAAGTTTAAAATAAAACTTATTAATAGTATTTATTTTTTAGGGCAAAATATACTGTGAAAAATTTCAAAAAAAGTTATAAAAATTCAAAATTTTTATAACTTTTGTATTTAGCCATGAAATAATCTAATTAAAATTGCTATTGATAAAAATATTAATAAAACTCCAACAACAATCAATGCAATACTTAAAATATTTGTAGTAGTAGAACCATTTGAAATATTTGTTACACCACTTACTGTTGATGATGGTGTTTTATCTGTTTGAGATGTAGTAGTTGTTGTTTGAGATTGTGTGTTTAAAGTTGTGTTTGAATCTTGTATTTGAGTATTACTTTCAGTTGATTGAACTGGTTGCTCTATGTTTGTGTTTTGAGATGTTGTTTGAATTTGGTTTGATGTAGTGTTAAATAATGCGGTTTCATCTATAGCATAACTTGTACTAAAGATTATTGATATAAATAAAATTGCAATTAGTAAAATTTTTTTTATTTTCATATTTTTACTTCCTTTCTTTTTTCTTTTGATATTTTTACTTATAATACCACAATTGACAAAAAAAGTCTATAATTTTAGCAAATATTTTATAAAAAATTATATAGTTTGTTATTTCTCAATCTTAAAGTTTTAAACCTAAATATGTGTATATAATTATTTTTAAAATACTGCGTAAGCGACCAAACGAATGAAATGAGTGCGATTGGAGCAATTTTCATTTATGTATTTTTAATTAAGAAAATTGCGACTGCAAAGTATGTAAAATAATTATATACACATATTTAGATAATAAATTTAAAATGGATGACAGCAACTATTGCTTATTTTTTATTAATATGCTAAAATTATATTAGCTAAAATAAACAGAGGAGGAATAAAAAATGAAACACAAATTAAGTACATTTTTATTAGTATTATTAATTTTTTTATTACTAGGAGGAATAGGGCTATTTGGCTATGTAATTTATACAGATTTACAAGAACCTCAATCAAATCAAATTACTGGAGAAGATGGTGATAGTGTAGCAATAGAATCTTCTAAAAATGAAACAAGTAAAATAGCAAATAATATATCTCAAATTTTTACAACAGACAAAAAAGAAGAATTAACATATTCTTCAGAAACATCAAGTGGAAAATATTTTTATGAACAATTAGATGATACAGAAAAATCTATATATAATGGATTACAAGAAAATAAAAATAATTTAGCAACAGGAAATTATGTTATTCAATATGGAAGTCAATTTTCAGATATTTTAAAACAAGAAAACGGAGGAACAATCTTAGGCAATAAATACCAAGCTGCTATTGATGCATTTACAGCTGACAATCCAGATTTGTTTTATATAGAGGTAAGTAAATTATATATTAATATTGAAACATCCAAAAAAGCTTTTTCAACTTCATATAATGTATATATTGGACCAGAAGATGGTAAGAATTATTATAGTGAAAGTTTCACAAATGAAGCACAAGTAAGGGAAGCAATAGAACAGGTTGAAAAAATTAAAAATATTGTTGTAGGAAAAATGACAAATAGTCAATATAAAAATATAAAAATAATACATGATTATATAGTTGATACATCAAAATACGATGAAAATTATGAAAGTAAAAATACATATACTATATATGGAGCTTTAATAGAACATAAATGTGTTTGTGAAGGTTATGCTAAATCTTTAAAATATATTGCAAATGCTGTAGGAATTCCTTGCGAAATTATAAAAGGTACTGCAACGAATTCTACAGGAGTTACAGAAAAGCACGCTTGGAATTGCATAAATTTAAATAATAAATGGTATTATATGGATGTTACTTGGGATGATCCTATAGTAGTAAGTTCAGAAAATGGTGAAAGTTTATCAACAACAAGTTATAAATATTTTTTGAAAGGTGCAAAGAATTTTCAAAATGATCATATTTCTGAAAATACTTTTTCAACAAATGGAAAAGAATTTACATATCCTGAGATGAGCCAAACAGATTATTAGTAAAAAATTAAAAAAAATATAAAATTAACTTGATAAATAAAAAGTTTCGTGTTATAGTATAAGAGTAAAAAAATATAACACATTGAGAGGAATGAATAACATGGGATTATTAAAATCATATAGTGAAAAGGAAGTAAAAAAAGCAAATATCACAGTAAAAAGAATCAATGATTTAGAAGAAAGTATATCTAAATTAACAGATACTGAATTAAGATGCAAAACAGATGAATTTAAAAATCAATTAAAAGAAGGAAAAACATTAGATGATATTTTACCAGAGGCTTTTGCTGTTGTAAGAGAAGCATCAAAAAGAGCTTTAGGAATGAGACATTTCGATGTACAGCTAATAGGAGGAATAATTCTTCATCAAGGAAGAATTGCTGAAATGAAAACAGGTGAGGGAAAAACATTAGTTGCAACACTTCCTGTATATTTAAATGCACTTGAAGGAAAAGGTGTACATGTAATTACTGTAAATGATTATCTTGCTAAACGTGATAGTGAATGGATGGGAAAATTATACAAATTTTTAGGATTATCAGTTGGACTTGTTTTACCTGGATTAGATCCAAGAAAAAAACAAGAAGCATATAATTGTGATATAACATATGGAACAAATAACGAATTTGGATTTGACTATTTAAGAGATAATATGGTTATATATAAAGACCAATTAGTACAAAGAGGATTACATTATGCAATAGTTGATGAAATTGATAGTATTTTAATAGATGAAGCACGTACACCACTTATTATATCTGGTAGAGCTACTGCATCATCAGATTTATACAAAAAAGCTGATAAATTTGTAAAAGGATTAGAGAAAAAAGTAATTGTAGAAGAAGATGCTAAAGATTTAGATCAAGCAGAAGAAAATGAAAAATTCGATTATATTGTTGATTTGAAAGCAAAATCTGCATCACTTACACAAAAAGGTATTGAAAAGGCAGAAAAATATTTTGGAGTAGAAAACTTCAATGATATTGAAAATTCTACATTAGTACATCATGTTCATCAAGCATTAAGAGCTAATGGCGTTATGAAAAAAGATATTGATTATATAGTAAAAGATGGTGAAGTTTTAATAGTTGATGAATTCACTGGACGTATTATGTATGGTAGAAGATACAATGATGGATTACATCAAGCAATTGAAGCAAAAGAAGGTGTTAAAATTGCAGATGAGTCTAAAACTTTGGCTACAATAACATTCCAAAACTATTTTAGAATGTATGACAAACTTTCAGGAATGACTGGTACTGCTATGACAGAAGAAAGTGAGTTTGAAGAAATATATAATTTAGATGTTGTAAGTATTCCAACAAATAAACCTATGATTAGAAAAGATGAAAATGATATTATATATAAAAATGAAGATGCAAAATTCAGAGCAGTTATAGAAGATGTTAAAAAAAGCCATGAAATCGGTCAACCTGTTTTGATTGGTACAGTATCTGTTGAAAAATCTGAAAAATTAAGTAAAATGCTTAAAAAAGCAGGTATTAAACATACTGTATTAAATGCTAAATATCATGAACAAGAGGCTGCAATTGTTGCACAAGCTGGTAAATTTGGAGCTGTTACTATTGCAACAAACATGGCTGGTCGTGGTACAGATATTATGCTTGGTGGAAATAGTGAATTTCTTGCTAAAGAAGAAATGAAAGCAAATAAAATACCAGAAAATATAATTGAAGAATCAAATACTTATTATGAAACAGATGATCAAGATATATTAAGAGCAAGAGAAAAATTTAGTGAACTTAAAGCTAAATATGATAAGCAAATAGAAGAAGAAAAACAAAAAGTTATTCAAGCTGGTGGTCTTAAAATAATTGGTACAGAAAGACATGAATCAAGAAGAATTGATAATCAGTTAAGAGGTCGTAGTGGTCGTCAAGGAGATCCTGGTTGCTCACAATTCTATATTGGATTAGATGATAATTTAATGAAAATATTTGGTGGAGATAAAGTTACTAAAGTATATAATACATTAAATGTTGATGAAAATATGCCTATACAAATGGGAATTTTATCAAGAAGAGTTGAAGGAGCTCAAAGAAAAGTTGAAGGTAGAAACTTTAGTATACGTAAAAATGTCCTTAAATATGATGATGTTATGAATGTTCAAAGACAAGAAATATATGGTCAAAGAAGACAAGTTCTTGATGGTATGGATTTGAGTTCTAATATTAAAAATATGATAGATTGGGTTGCTGCAACAACAGTTGAAACTTTTAATGATATGGACGATGAAGGAAAAATGAGATTAAATGTTTCTGCACTTTCAACTGAAATTCAAAATATTTTTGATATACAAATGCTTGATGAAATTAAATCAAATATTAATGATGTTAATGCTATTATTGAAAGTTTGAAAAAACAGGCACATGCCAAATATTTAGAAAAGGAAGCTGAAATTGAATCAGAACAAATGCGTGAAATTGAACGTATTGTTATGTTAAAAGTCGTTGATCAAAAATGGATGGATCATATTGATGCTATGGATGAACTAAGAAATGGTATTGGTCTTCAAGGTTATGGTAGAAAAGATCCTGTTGTTCAATATAGGATGATTGGTTCTGAAATGTTTGACCAAATGATTGAATCTATTAAAGTTGATGTTGTTAAACTTCTTATGAATATGAGAAAACAAAAAGATTTAAGAAGAGCAGAAACTGCTAAAATAACAAATGCTGCCCTACAAGCAATTAATAGTGTTGATGGTGGACAATCTACTTTAGAAAATCACGAAGTTAATAGAACAGTTGTAAGAGAAGAACCTAAAATTGGTAGAAATGATCCTTGCCCATGTGGAAGTGGCAAAAAGTACAAAAACTGTTGTGGTAAATAACCTCGCAAACCCTTATAAAATAAGGAATTGTTAAAAATAGAAAAAATGATAAATTTGTCCACAGATGACAATTTGTCCACG
>CAKPOA010000004.1 GCA_934169575.1 uncultured Clostridia bacterium | reverse complement strand
GGTCTTAGGAACCAGTGTCAACGACGTGGAGGTTCAAGTCCTCTCATCCGCACCAATGACGTATCTGTTCGAACTAACAGATACATTAAAAATCATTCAAGTAGTTGGATGATTTTTTCTTTGCAAAAAAAAATTATTTTATTATTTGACATTTATTTTTTTTAAATGTATAATTATTTCAGGAGGAATAGTAATGAAAAATGATGAAATAAGAAAACCTATACAAAAAAGATCAATTGAAAAAAAAGAAAAAATCATAAAATCAGGATTTGAATTAATATGTAAAAAAGGATTTTATAATACAAATACTGCTGAAATAGCAAAATATGCAGGGGTTTCTACAGGAATTATTTATCAATATTTTAAGGATAAACATGATATTCTTATTGAAGCTTTAAAAAAATATGCAGATACTATTTTCTATCCAATCCTTAATATTCCAACTGAAAATATCAATAAAGAAAATTTTTCTATATTTATAAAGCAGATGATAAATGATTATATTCAAAATCACAAACTCTCTCAATCTGCACATGAAGAAATTACAGCAATGACACATTTAGATCAAGATGTTGCCTACTATTTCCATAAAAGAGAAATGGAAATAACCCAAAATTTATATAGCTTATTAGCACAAAATGGATTTGATACAGAAAATTTGTTAGAAAAATCACATATTTGTATAAACCTAATTGATAGTTTATGTCATGAAATTGTATATCATAAACACAGTCAACTAAACTATGACATAATGACAAATATTTGTATTAATACTATTGTAAACATTTTTAATAATAACCACCTATAAACAGGTGGTTATTTCATATTTTCAAACATTTTTTTAGCCTTATCTATAAAGTCTTTTGATATATCAGTACATAAAAATTCAGGTTCCAAAATGTCTAATAAATTCAGATTTTTCATATTATTATTCTGTAAATATTTATCAATCATATTAGCCATTGCTTTTCCAGTATCTATTAAATTTACATTACCATTATATTCATCTTTTATCATTTTTTCATATATAGGATAATGTGTACATCCTAAAACAATATTATTTACACCATTATCTTTAAAAAATTCCATATAATTATGAATAGCATCTTTTCCTTTTTTTGAATTTATAATATCATTTTCAGCAAGTGATGCTAAAATTGGGCAAGCTAAATTATATACATTAATTTTAGGAATTTTAAGTTTTATTTTCTTTTCCCATGCTCCACTCCTTATTGTACCTGTTGTAGCCATTATTCCTATCTTATCTAGTTTTAGATCTGCAACATATTTTACAGTTGGTTCAATTATACCTATAATCGGAATATCAAATTCATTTTTGACTATATCTAATGCTTGACTTGTAGCTGTACCACATGCAATTATAATCATTTTCACATTGTTTTTTAACAATATTTTTATATTTTGTCTTGTGTATTCGATAATTTCTTCTTTTGTTTTTTCTCCATAAGGAAAATGTTTATTATCACCCAAATACACATATTTTTCATATGGCATTTTTTTTACTAATTGATTTAATACCATTATTCCACCTATCCCTGAGTCAAATACACCTATTGGTTTATTATTCATAAAAGTCATCCTTTCCCATTGTTATTAGTAAGTCTTAAATCGATTTAACCTAAATGTATATAAAATTGTTTTTGGAATACTGCGTAAGCGATCAAACGAGCAAAGCGAGTACGATTGGATCAATTTTCATTATATTAAATTTAAAATATGAAAATATAGAAATTATTGCAACTGCAAAGTATGTAAAAATATTTCTATATACATATTTAGGTAATAAATTAAAAAAGCTTACTATTAAAATTCGTTTTTATTTATAATATCATTTTTTCAAGATTTTGTAAATAGGTAACCCTATTACATTTTTTGACATAATATATATTAAGCAATTTAATTGCTAATAATAATTTTGTACAAAATAAACAAATTTGGAGGAATTAATTATGTTTGATAATAATGAATTTTTAAAACCTAAACCAGATTGTCCCATACTAGATGTTGATGGTTTTATGTCTAATGGAAAACAATTTGATATAGATATTACTTTACCACAAGATAACAGAAATGTTATTTATGGTACAATTAGAAATACTTGTAAAGAACCTGTAAAAGATGCTGTTGTAAAATTAGTAGAAATAGTTATTGGAAAAGATGGAATGAAAAAAAGAATCCCTATATCTCATACTTTTACAGATGAATACGGAGAATTTGTATTTGGACCACTTTGTGCAGACAAAGTTTATGCTATAGATATTTGGGTAAATGATGTTCGTAACTGCAAAATCTCTGCAATCTGTCATCGTGAGGGGAAATGCTTAAAAGGTAAAACAATTGAATTTGGCGGATGTATTAATCAAGAACATCAAATGTGCAAATGTGAAAAAAACGATGAAAAATGTGAACCTCAAAAACCAGAAAGACCTGAACATGAATGTTGCCAACCTAAAAAAATGTATAGATAAAAATAGGAAAGTCAATTAATGACTTTCCCATTTAATATACATAATCTTGCGGATTTACGGCTTTTCCATCTATCCTTATTTCAAAATGTAAATGTGGTCCAGTTGAATTCCCTGTTGAACCAACTGCTGAAATCACATCACCATAAGAAACTTTGTCACCTTCAGATACATAAATTTTGCTACAATGTGCATACCATGTTTGCAAACCATTTCCATGATCCACTTTTACTAAATTTCCATAATCTCCACTCCAACCTGCAAAAACAACAGTTCCATCTGCAACTACTTTAATACTTGTCCCTTTTGTACACGCTAAATCTAGTCCAGTATGCGGAACTCTTGATCTTATTGAACTTACTTCACCAAACCTAGATGTTATTTTTCCAGATACAGGTAATACAGAAATATTTATCCCTTGAATTTTTGCAATTGCAGTTTCAGATTCAATAAATTCTTCTACTTCATTTCCAATAAATGTTTCTGCAACTTCAATCTCATCTGTTTCAATTTCATCTTTGTTTTCAGTATATATTTCTGATACTGATAAATCTAGTTCAACATTTTGATTACTGTGTTCTGTTTTTATTTGTTCTACAATTTCAGTTGCTTGTTCTAATGTTTCAACATATGCTTTATTTTCATTATTCCAAGTTACAGCATAATATTTATATGTTGTTATTGCATCATTTTGCAAAATATTTATTATTTCATCTTCATTTGTGTTTATACTTCTTTTCACCAACTTTAATTCATATTGTGGTTCTTCTTTTAATGAAATATTATCAATATTTTTTTCTTGTTTATTTAATATTTTTTCTTGTATTTCTTGCTTAAAATTAGATATTTCAGTTATATATCCAACATTATTGTTTGATATTGTAACTTCATATACTGGTTTATATTTTATTATAAGTATCGTGGTTATTAATATAAATCCTAATATCATTATTCTAAATAACTTAAATGTATCTTTTGTTACTGCTTTTAGATTTGATTTTAGTTTTAAAATATTATACACTCTCCTTTATTACTATTTTTACACACGATACATAATATTATACCATAATTCTTAAAAAAATGCAAATTCAGGGTGTATAACCAAAAATTCTATTAATAATTTTCCAAACCTCCATATAAATTATATACATTGGTATAACCATATTTTGTCAATTTTTTATATGCTTTTTTACTTCTCGTACCACTTTCACAATATAATACAATTTCTTGATTTTTGTTTTGTATTATGTTTACTATATTGTTATTTATTTTATAATCAGGTATATTTTTTGCATAATTTAAATGTCCCTCATTATATTCCTGCACACTTCTAACATCAATTATAATTGCTCCATTTTGTTGTTTTTGTTTTAATTCTTCCATATTAATCTCATATTTTTCCATTTTTCTAAATAGCTTTTTAAATATCCTATCTCTTACCACTCCCATTTTCTGCACCTTCTTTCTTACAATATTATATTGCCCAAAAAAATATGTGTTCATAAATCGAAAAGTTATTAGATAATGTTTTATTTAAAATTAATTCAAACCATTTAGTAACATCGAAAATTTTTAAATCCAATTAAAAAAGAGCGATTTTTCGCCCTATAAATTTATTTTAAAAAGTTATATATAGATAAATAAATAATGCTATTTCTAAAACTAAAATTGCAGGCATACCTACTGTAAACTTAGCTTTTTTAGTTTTATGTCTGAAAATATACATTCCAGATATAGTTCCAATTCCACCACCTAAAATTGTAAATAAAAGCAATGTATTTTCAGGAATTCTCCATTTTTCATTTTTAGCTTTCCATTTATCTAATCCCATTATTAAAAAACCTAATATATTTATAACAACCAAATATATTACAATATTTTTAATTCCAATTATTCCAATAATTTTTTCCACTTTTATCTCCTATACTACTTTTGTTGGTAATTTTTCACCAGCTAAAATGTGATAATGTAAATGCATTACTGCCTGTCCACCATTTTCACCACAATTTATAATAACTCTAAAACCATCTTTTTTAAATCCTTGCTCTTCTGCAATCTTATTTATTGCATGATGTATAGCACAAATATATTTATCATCTTCTTTGCTTAATTTATCAAAAGATGCAATATGTTTTTTAGGTACAACAAGTAAATGAATAGGAGCTTCAGGATTAATATCTTTAAATCCATAAATCAAATCATCTTCATAAACTTTTGTAGATGGTATTTCACCATTTATTATTTTACAAAATAAACAATCATTATCCATAATAAAATCCTTTCTTTATTTATTCTAGAATTGCCTTAATTCTTCTAACACCAGAAGAACTTGACTCTTCTTTTTTTATCTTAAAATGACCTAATTCCTTAGTATTAGAAACATGAGGTCCACCACACAATTCTAAAGAAACATCACCAATTTTATAAACTGTTACAATATCTCCATATTTTTCAATAAACATTGCTTCAGCACCTTGTGCTATAGCATCATCTTTTTTCATTTCTAATTTTTCAACAGGAATTGCTTGTTCAATCCATTTGTTTACTAAATCTTCTGTTTGTTGCTTTTCTTCAGGTGTCATTTTAGCATCATGTGAAAAATCAAATCTCATTCTTTCATGAGTTATGTTACTTCCTCTTTGATGTACATGGCTACCTAAAACTTGTTTTAATGCTGCATTTAATAAATGTGTTGCAGTATGGTATTTGGTTTCTATTTCTCCAGTTGATGCAAGTCCACCTTTAAATTTTTGTTCAGACCCTGCTCTTGATTTTTCTTGATGTTGTTTAAACAATTCTTTAAATCCATCTAAATCAATTTTTAAATTATTTTCTTTTGCCAAATCTGCTGTAACTTCAGGTGGGAAACCATATGTATCATATAATCTAAATACAACTTTTCCTTCAACAATATCTTTTCCAGCTTTTTTTATTTTTTCAAATTCTTTTTCAAATTCTCTTTCTCCATGAATTAATGTTTTTACAAATTTATCTTTTTCTTCTATAATAACATTTTTTATTAATCCTCTATTTTTGTCTAATTCTGGATACATTTGTTTTAATACATCAATATCTAAATCAATTAAATTTGCAAGTTCATTTAAATCAATTTGAAGTTTATTCATATGTCTTATCATTCTTCTAATTAATCTACGTAAAACATATCCTCTATCTAAATTACTTGGTCGTCCACCATCTGTAATAATCATCATACTTGAGCGTAAATGTTCTGCAACAACTCTTCTACTAAATATATTATCTACTTTTTGAAGTTCTTCTAATTTTTTCATAATATCTTCAAATATTTCTGTATCATATGGTGTTTCTTTTCCTTGTAAAATCATATTTACTCTTTCTAAACCTAAACCTGTATCTACATTTTTTTGCTCTAATGGTGTAATAGTTCCATCTTCGTGTTTATTAAATTCCATAAATACATTATTCCATATTTCAACATATTTTCCACAATCACAATCTGGATTACATTCTGGAGAACATTTTGGTTTTCCTGTATCATAAAAAATTTCTGTGTCGCTTCCACAAGGTCCTGTTTCTCCTGCTATCCACCAATTATCTTTTAAATAATATATTCTTTCTTTTGGTATTCCTGCTTTTTCCCAATATTTTGCAGATTCCTCGTCTTTATCTAATGTCTCATCTCCTCCAAAACAAGTTACAGATAATTTTTCTACTGGTATTTCCAACTCTTGTGTTAGAAAATCAAAACTCATTTTTATTGATTCTTCTTTAAAATAATCGCCTAAAGACCAATTTCCTAACATTTCAAAATATGTTAAATGCCTATTATCTCCAACCTCATCAATATCGTTTGTTCTAATACATTTTTGATAGTCTACAAGCCTTTTTCCCTCTGGATGTGGTTGTCCTAATAAATATGGTACTAATGGTTGCATACCTGCTGTATTAAATAATACAGACGGATCATTTTCAGGTATTAAAGGTGCAGATGGTATTATCTTATGTCCATGTTTTTCAAAAAATTTCAAATATTTATTTCTTAATTCTATAGCTGTCATTTTATCTCCTTCCTTGAGGCATTCCCAAATCATCATTAACCTCATCTTCAATTTTATCATATATTTCTTCTTGTTCAATTTTTTCATTATTTAGTCTAATTTCATTGTATATTCTAGCAAACTCTTCTCCAGAAATATTAAATCTTGGTAAACTTGCAACTTCTGAAACTTTCATTTCTTTTCCATTATATATAATCATACTATTTTCATTTATGAAATTATGTGTATGACCTGTTGCTAAATCACCATCAACCTCATCTATTCCTAATTCTTCACATTTGTTTTCTTTGTGAACTTCTGCCTCATCATGCATTTTTTCAATATTATAAACTCCTTTGTTTTTATTAAATAATTCTCTCATTTTAACATCTGTACTTTGTGTACCATCATATTTATCTTGCAATTTTTGTCCAACATTTCCATCATTATCTCTAGTATTTTCAGCATAATAAATATTTGGCGTTCCATATGATTCTTCTTGATTTATAACTAATCTTTTTCCTGTATTTGGTACTTCAAAAATATTTCTTTCTTTACGAATTTTAACACTTTCAGGCTCATCATCAATTTCTGTTATTTCATTATTATTTCCCATATATGGTCTTAATTTTTCAGGTGGAATCACTTCATATGTACCATCTTTCTTTTTACCAATAGGTGCAAGCAAAGTATTTCCTGTTTGAACTGTTCCATTTGTAAATTCCTTTAATTTTGATGCAGATACAGCATATATACTTTCATATTCTTCTAATCCTAAGGCTTTTCCAAGTGTAGTACCACGAGAATCAATTTGAGCTGAAGTCTTTACTTCATTTGACATTCCTCCAATAGATCTCACTTGTTTTTCTGTTAATTCTTTTTCTTTTTTATTCTCCTCTTTTTTATTTATTTTCTGTGTTAAATCTATTTCATCTATTTTTTCGATATCCTTTTTTTCAATGTCTTTTTTGTCAGAAACATAACCCATTAATTTTTCTCTTTCTTGAACAAATCTTTCAATATCTTCTTTTTGAGCAAGCCATCTTTCATTTTTATCGCCATCTTTTCCTACTGGCAATATTTCCCCTGTTTCAAGACTTCTAACAGCAATAAGTTCAGATTTTCCATTATCTTCACAATAAAATCTTTCAAAATTATCTTTTTTCATTATTTTTTTCATTTTCCCTCTTTTCATTGCTCTCTGCTGTTTCATATCCTTCTCCTGTTTTATTTAAAATATCATTTACAGAGTTCATTATATCATCAAAACTTCCATCAAAATCATCTTTTTGATATTTAATCATTTTTTTCGCCTCCAATATTAAATAATTTCATAGCATTATCATATGTTAATTTTGCTATTTTTTCTGGTGTAGTATGCTTAAATTCTGCAATTTTTTCTACTATATATTTTAAATTACTAGAATCATTTCTTGTTCCTCTTACAGGTTCAGGTGATAAATATGGACTATCTGTTTCAATCAAAATTTTGTTATCAGGTACCATATTTATAATTTCACAGGCTGTAATTTTTGAACTTTTAAATGTACATGTTCCACCAAATGCAATATGTAATCCTTGTTTAAGTCCTTGTTTTACAAGCTCTCTATTAAATGGACAACAATGCAATATTCCGCCATTTAAAAAATCATAATTTTTTATTATATTTATTGTATCATCTATAGCATCTCTTGTATGTATTGCAATTGGTAATTTAAGTTTGTTTGCAAGTTCAATTTGACTTATAAATGCTTTTTTTTGCATTTCTATATTTATGCCATCATAATGATAATCTAATCCGATCTCCCCTATTGCAATTATTTTTTTATTATTTAATGCCATTTTTTCTATTATTTTTGTATCATTTTCAATTTGTTCTTCAGTATCAGATATCTCACTTGGATGAATTCCACAAATTGCATACATAAAATCATATTCTTTTGCAAACTCTATTGATTTTTCTGATGTTTCAATACTACATCCTACATTTACACATTTAGTTACACCTGATTTATATATTTTTTCAATTACCTCATTTTCTTCATTTTTAAATTTTTCATCATCATAATGTGCATGTGTTTCAAAATATTCCACAATATCATGTCCTTTCTACTATCACAACCACAACTGCTGTTGCATATTCTTTGCAATGAGATAAACTCAAATCTACATCTTCTATATGAATTTTAGTTGAATTAATATTTATACTTGGTCTACCATTTTCATCATTTAAAACTTCATAGTCTTTCCAACACAACTCATATTTATCATCTAGCATTTTTGAGATTGCCTTAAATGCTGCTTCTTTTGCCGCAAATCTTGCAGCATAATGTTGATATTTTTGTTTACCTTTACTTTCACAATATTCTATTTCTTTTTGAGTAAAAACTTTATTTTTAAAAGTTTCACCTAATTCATCTATACTTTTTCTTATTCTTGAAATTTCAATTATGTCTGTTCCACACCTTATTTTCATTTTATACCTTCCTAAATCTTATAATAAATTTAACCAATTAAGAATATTTAAAACAAGTGTTACAACTAAAGTTGTTGCAATAAATATTGATAATTTTTCAGTTTTGTCAATTTTTAATTCACGATACAAAATGTCATATTTACTTTTTACTTGATTATATAAATTTTCAATTTCTAATACATTTATTAAATTATTATAAAATAAACTTCCAAAATCTTCTGATGTTATTTCTTGTATCCAAATTTTCTTTGTAAAATCAACAAAATCTTGTCTTGCCTTTTTTATATTTTTATTTTTTACAAATTCATAATTTATTTTTTTCAAATATATTTTCAAATATAATGTTAATATATATGTGTAAAAATATTGATTTTCATATTGATGTGGCAAAACAGTATAATTATTTATGTCAACATCAGAACTAAATAAATTAACCCCCATTTTTGATATTCCTATTTTAGAATAAGCTTCTTCAGAAATAACTCTAATATTCCTATTTTCTGATAGTTTTACCACTTTATCATTTGAAATTATATTTATATATTTTAAAAATTCATCTTTTATATTTTCAAAATCTTGTTCTGAGCTCCAATTTGATTGATCTATACACTCATAACCAAATGTGTAAAATCTCTCTACATCAAGATTTAATTTTAAAGCATCAAAATTAGGCCCTGTTATTTCACTTATAAAATCTCTTATTTCTTTCATATTGTCAAAACAATCTGCTTGAACTTTTATATTTTCATATTTTTTTAATACTTCATATTCCTGATTTATATCTTTAAATTTATAATTAAAATTTAAAACATCAGCAAATCTATTACTTTCTTCAATATTAGTTTTAAAATATAAAAAACATATTCCAGTATTAAAACATATTACACCTATTTTTTGGATTTTGAAAAATATGCTATTTTCATCTATTGTTTTTCCTTGCATATCTTTTTTTAAATCATATTCAAAAGTTAAGCAGGGATAATCAGCTAATACTGCAACTTTTGTTTCAAAAGGTAATTCTTCTAATTTGTCTATTTTTGATTTATTTAATTCAAATGTTTTAAATAAAAAACTTCTTATATTTGGTAAAAAATATGTATATAATTCTAAATCTTTTACTTTTCTAAAAATTTTCAAATTAAAATTTTGATCTTTTAATAATTTTGCTATATATTTATTATATTTTCCTTTTTCAATTATATATGTGTGTATAAAATATGTATATTGATACCTGCTCTTTAGTTCCATTTTACTTTTTCCTTTCTTATTTTTCACAATAATAGTTCATATTTAGATCTTGTCCTAAGTGCCATTTTCCTATAAAATCTATAACCAAATTATTTTCTAATTCATATTTTGGTTCTATAACAACATTTCCAGACTTATCTATAGCTCCCCATAATCCGTCTTTTTTTACTGCTGCATATCCATATTTATTTTGTTCAATTGCCTCATCATATATATAATCTACAATTACAACACCCTCTTTATTTACATATCCATATTTGCCATCTTTTTTACTTACAAATAGTGTATTTGTAGTTAATATATCTTTTACATCTTTTTCTTCAAATTTAAAATTATAATATTTGTATTCATCATCTATTTTTAGTTTCATATAACCTTTTTCAATATTTATTTCAGAAAGTATACCTGTTAATTTTATATTAAATTCTGTATCTATTATAGATGATTGATAATTTGAGTCTTCTGCAATATATATACCTGCATCATTCTCATAATAAATATCTTTATAATCAAAACTTAATTTTTCATTTTCTTCTAAGTCAATTATTCCAACTTTTTTATCTTTTTCTGCTTTTAAAATTCCATTATTTATTTCTTTTAAATTATCATATTTGGCTTCTATTTTTGTTTCACCATCATATGTCATAAATCCATATAATTTATCTTTTTTAAACACTACTCCATCTGTAGCAATTTGTGTAATCTCATCAAAGCCATTTTCTAATATTTTTTCACCACTTGTATTTATTAATTTTTCTTGTTTTTCTTCTTCTATAACATAATATTTATTACCAGGAATTTTCTCAATTTTTTCATAATCATTTCCTAAAACTTGTGTTCCTGAAAAATCTACTAAACCATATTTTTCATTATCATCTATTGCTATATATCCATCTTTGTAATCTTCACTCATTGCCTCGATTTTAGCAAATTCTGGTTTTATTATAACTGTTCCACTATTATTTACTAATCCGAATTTTCCATCTTTTTCTACTAACAAACTATTTTTTACACCTTTTAATGTTTCAATATCATCATATTGTGGCATTAATATTTCTTTTCCATTTATATCTATTAATCCATATTTACCATCTTTTTTTACTTTTAAAACATTTTCTTCATACCAAGCATTTCCACTTTGATTATAATTATCTAGTGCCTCTACTTCATCATATTGTGTAAATATTTCTTTGTTTTCTTTATTTACTACTTTTGTTTTATATTCTCCATTTTCTTCATTTACATCATATGTGCATAAAAATACGTCTTTTTCTTTATCCAATACTGTTATCATTTCTTGATACATTGGTTCTATTACTATTTCATCAAGTGTGTTTATAACACCCCATTTGTCATCTTGATATAATGCATAATATTCTACTGGTATTGTATTTTTTTGATCTTTCCCTTTTTCTACTAGGTTTTTTACAATTATTATAAACATTATAACTACTACTATTGCAATTATTACTGCAAATACTTTTTTATAATTTAAACTACCTTCTTCATATCTTTTTCCTTTTGCCATTTTTTTCATCCTTTCTCATTTTATATAAATACATTAATTTCTGTTTTTATTGTATTTTTCGCCATATTTATTTTACTACAAAATAAAAAAAATAGCAAGTAATTTGCTATTTTTTACAGGGAAATTTAATCATATTACAATAATGTTACAATTGAACATAATATAGTCTTTTTATTTTAAATATAATATAAAAAATAGAAAATTTCATTATTTTATTATATATAATTTGTTATATTTAGTTTCAATAATTTATCTAATAATATTTTATGTTATATGTAATAATTTTGTAATATTATTAAATTTCCCTGGATTTTTTTATATAAATATTTTTAACATATTGAAAAACTTAAGATTACCATGTATAATATACTTGAAAATATTATTATTAAGGAGTATATATATGAATGATGAAAATAACACACAAAATATTTATATAAATATGGATGACTCTGGAAGATTGGTAAAAGAAAAAAACGAATTAGTATTTGTTTATGGCGGAGTATTTTTTCTCTCTTTAAAAGAACAAGAAGATTTTTCTAGAAAATATAAAGCACTTGTAAATTTAATAAAACCAAAATATTGTCCAGATTTTAAACAAGACAAAACATTAAAAGATAATTTTTGTTCAACTCATAATCATCAAAATTGCAAATATTTTTGTCCTGAATTAAAATCAAATATGCTAAAACCATCTGATAGAAGAAGATTATTAAATTTTATAAAAAAGTACGATACTTCAGTAGCTGTCATATCTAATCATAAAGTTAAAGATTACATATTTGACAGTAAAGCATCTAAAGGTAGATTTAAAGATTATATTATAAAAAGAGAAATAAAGAGAATTATAGAAAATTTAATTTCTCAAAATAGAATTAATCCACATTCTAATGTTAAACTTATTCTTAACTTAGATGAACAATCAACAGTGTCTAATGGATATTATGATCTTGAAAGTAGTATAAGAGAAGAATTACAATTTGGTATATTAAATTATGATTACGGAATTAGTTTTCCTCCAATTCTTTCATCAGTAACTGTTAAAATAAGATACAGAAATTCTTATTTTAATTATCCAGTACAAGCTGCAGATTTGTTGGTTGGTGAGGTTAGACATTGTTATTATAATTATTTGCAAAATCATGATTTTGAACTATATAGAAAAAAAACAATTTTCTTGAATACTTCAATTTATTTACCATAAAAAAGTAAATTATTCCTATAAGTATTTTATATCCAAATATTTATTAACTATACTCTTTGCCTTTTCTTGAAAAAAAGAAGTCAGCTGACTGACTTCTTCCAAACAAGTAGGTGTATTCAAAATACACTTAATTTTTCAATCTAACATTGTCTGTACACCAAACAAAGGTTATCTCCTTCTGGTATAATAATTGTAACATTAAAATATTTTTTTGTCAACAATTACATATATATTTTATGCAAAAAATTTAACATTTATTACATTAACGTATATTTTTATTCAAAAATTCCTTAAATCTAATTTTTGCCGTCTTACTACTCACTCAAATATATTAGATCCATAGAAATTTTAAAGTGCTAAGGCACAAGCACTGTGCGGAAACTGTCGGTGCTGTAACCACTACCTCCAAAACTATCCTCACAGAATATACCAGCACTAGAGCCGGAATTTGCGAAACCGCCATGTCTAGCAAATGGATAATCCACATTAACCAAGTAAGGTTGATCTGAAAACCAGTTATAATAACTTGTTCTTGCATCACTTAATTCTTTTGAACCACCTGTGTTTACTTCTTTTGTCGCATCTCCAACTTTTCCTACTGTATATATAACGCTATTTCCGCTAGAACTCATACCTGAACTCATTGCCTTATTATCATATTGGGTTGCATATTTTGTACTTGTTGCTGATGTTAATTTTGTTTCACTATTTACAGTATTTTTTACTCCTGCAATATTTCCTATTGTTTCCCAGCCATGATTCGAAAGATAACTTTTATTATTTTTTAAATTAAATGTCACAACATATTCCCAAGCTCCGCCACTCATGTCATATATTCCATATACATTTCCTGTTGTACTTGCTTTTACTCCTTGTACTGTATTATATGCATTTGTAGTTTCAGAAGATGAACTTGCACTTGTATTTCCTCCACCATTTCCAGTAATATAATCACTACTATTATTTATATCTATCTCTTTTCCATTTCTTCCATATCTGCTATGTGTTAAATATGCTACAGCACCCCATTCACTATTTTTCATCATATGTGAATACATAAAACTTCTTATTTCATCTAAATTTGCATTTGATATAGTATATCCATATGTTGCTTTTATTGCTGTTTCATATTGTGTCCCAACCGTTTGATTTCTCCAACTTGACACATTTGGTACAAATTGCAAAGTACTTCCAGTCCCTTCGCTTGCCTCATATTTTGCGCACCAAAAACCTTTTATATCTCTATCCCAGCCACCATTATCTAAATTAGTTTCAAATGCTGGGTGAACTATATATTTTTCTTTTCCATACTGAACTGTTTCTATTCCTGCATCAAGTTCAAGTCTAATTTCACCTGTACTTGCTTTCCATTGTCCAAAGCCATCATAAAAACCTGTTGGTGTAGTTGATGTTTCACTATCATAATATGTTATTCTATATGCATATCTTGGGATCCATACAAAATAACTTCCATTAGCTGTTGTTGCATTTGCCCATTTATTTCCTTGTACAACACTTTCTCCATCTTCTTTGCCATTATAGTCATACCACACTCCTTTTGATGTGCTTGTTGCTGTTACAAAATTTTGTGCTGTTTCATCATATACGACTGGTGTCATTTTATTTGACCCATCATCTAATATTGGAGCATTTGGCTCTGATATAACATTATTATCTGTATCAAGCCATATTACATCAATCTTACCATAATTAGTTGAAAATGTAAGATTTGCTACTTGTGTATCTCCATCTTTTGGTCTTACTATTATTGCAACTGTAGCTGTTTTGCTTATATCTCCAAGTGATGCTGTTATTGTTGCTGTTGCTTGTTTATTTCCTTTTACCTTTACATTTATATTTGTTCCATCTAATGTTGCCTCCACATCACTATTACTTGATGCTACTCTTAATGTATCCTTTGTTTCTACTTTTGTTTTTTCTTTATTTATTTTTACTGTATCATTTTCTAATATCATTTTATAATTGTTTCCATTTATTTCTACATAATATGAAAACATCTCATCACTACCAACATATGTAACTCCTATTGTTTCACTTTCTCCTACTTCAAGTGTTACTGATGTTTTGCTTAATTTAATATCTGTTATACTACTTATATTTGTTGTGTATTGATTTATAACATAGCCTTTTTCCTCTAATCCTTTTTTTACCTCTGTAAGTGTTGGATTATCTAAATCTTCTAATAGCTCTAAATATATCATATTTGCTATTTCTTCCACTTGTGCTATACTTGTTTGTGTTTTTGCATTTCCCGTACGACTTAATATTCCATCATTTCCAGATATCATACTTAAGCTTATTCCAGCTAATATTATTAGCACTATTATGGTTACTATTAATGCTAGTAGTGTTATTCCTTTCTCTTTTTTTATTTTATATAATTTGACTTTTTTTGTCAATATTTTTTCAAAATTTATTATTCTACTTCAATTTTTTTAAATCCATGTCCTAAAACCTCTCTTGAATTTGTAACAACAATAAAAGCATCTTTATCAATATTCATTACCAAGGATTTTACATTTGCAATATTTCTTCTTGACACTGCACAGATAAGAACCATTTTATCCTGGCCGAGTATACATACCCTTTCCATATAAACCTGTAACACCACGTCCAATTTCATCTTCAATCTTTTTTGATATTTCATTATGTTTATCTGAAATAATAAAAATAAGTTTTGAAAAAAATATCCCCTCAAATACTACATCAACCATAACACCCATCAGATATATTGTAATTGCAGAATATAGTCCAATTTCTATATTTTTAAGTAAAATAACATTTGCTAATATTATAAAAAAATCAATTATTACAATAGCTTTTCCCATTTCAATTTTTTCATTAAAAGATTTTATTAAAACAGAAAGTAAATCTGATCCACCTGTTGAAGAATTAGATTTAAATAATATTGCTGTGCCAAGACCAGTTAATACACCACCATAAACACATGCTAATATTTTATCTTCTGTAACAGCTCCAAGACTTTCAAATAATTCAGTAAAAAAAGATAAACTCAAAGTTCCAACAACTGTTTTTAAAAAAAATCCTTTTCCGACTTTATAACATGAAAATAATAATAATGGTATATTTAAAACAAGCATTGTTATTCCTATTGGTAAATTTAAAACATAGTATAATATTGTAGCAATTCCAGAAAAACCTCCTGATGATAACTCATTTGGTAATAAAAATTGTGCAATAGCAATTGATATTACAGCCGCTCCTGCTATTGTTCCTATTAATTCTATTAATAATTTTTTCACAAAAAACCTCCTTTTACATATGTAAATAGAGGTTTTAAGCTAATTTTCGATAAAATCTTTATATTGACTTGTAATATTAATTCTTGAATCACCTTGTTTTATTTTTTCATCTGAAGTTACAATTAATTCAACATCATATAAATCTTTTAATTTATTTATATTGTCTTGTTTATATCCTATAACATTATTTGTATCTATTGGATTTACAGTCACCTCTACTTGTTTTACTTTAACATTTAATTTTTTTATTTTATTTACTATCGCATTATACCACAAACTTGATTCAACCAATTGCCTAAAAGCTGGGTGGAATGGTCCATCAACTATATTTTCAGCAATTTCTAGTTGTTCTATGTCATTATCTAATAATCCATATCCTATAGCTATGATTTTTATTTTTTCTTTATTAAATAATTCTACAATTTCTTCACATATTTCTACAGTTTGTACAAGTGTTAATGGCTTATATCTTTTTTCCTGATATTCTTTTTCAAGACTTGTCCCTTTTTCTACTAATACAGGTGTAACACTAGCTATTTTAGGTTTCATTTTTACAATCTCTTTTGCAGTATTTAGTTCATCTAATCTTGAACTTTCTGGAAGTCCAACCATCATTTGCAATCCTAAATCAAACCTTTTTCTTTTAATTAATTTTGCAGCTTTTTTTATATCTTTCACATTGTATATTGCACCTATGTTTTTTAATACATATTCATTTATAGTTTGAATCTCAAGTTCAATTGCTTTTATTTTATATTTTTTTAATAATTTTAAAAAACTTCTATTAATATAATTTGCTTTTGTTGTAATCCTTATACTATCAATTTGTTTATTTTTCACATATTCATAAGCTATTTGCAAAAATTCTTCTTGATTTACACCATCTAATCCTGAAAAAGCTATTTCTACATTATATTCTTCTTTATTTACTTTTTTTAAATGCTCATTAATAATATTCTTTACTTCTTCTACTGTTATCTTGTCTTTTTTTGTAATTATATATTCTTGATTTGTTAGTAAAGTTTTTTCTTGTGAATTAGGTATTATTATTGGTATTATGTAATTTTTCATATATTCACCTCTTTTTCATATTTTCTAAAGCATTTTTAGCAGCTTCCATTTCAGCATGTTTTTTGCTTTTTCCTTCTCCTGTTGCCAAAACTTTTCCATTATATATTACTTCAGCACAAAAAGTTTTATCATGGTCTGGTCCAGTTTCTTTTATAATTTTATAGTCTATTTGCACTGTTCCATGTTGTTGCAATATTTCTTGTAATACAGTTTTATAATCTTTCTGACCAATATGTTTTGTTGCAACTTCTATTTTTTCTTTTAAATTTTCTATAATGAATTTTTTAGCAGGTTCTAATCCACCATCTAAAAACATTGCAGCAATTACAGCTTCTACACTATCTGCCAAAATAGCTGGTCTTACGCCATTTCTTACCATTTTTTCAGACTTACCCAAATTTATAAATTTATCAAAATAATGTTTTTTGGCTATTTCTTCTAAACTTTGTTCACATACAACAGTTGCTCTTACTTTAGACATTTCTCCTTCTTTTAAATTGGTGTAATTCATATAGATATATTCACTTGACACAAATTCTAATATACTATCTCCTAAAAACTCTAATTTCTCATTACTTGATATTTTGTGTTCATATGCATATGATGTATGTGTTAGTGCTGTTTGTAATAATTTTTTATTTTTAAATTCATATTTAAGTTCTTTTTCTAAAAATGTTAGTTCCATTTTTCGCCCCTTTCAATCATATATTTATTATATACTATTTTTAAAAAAAAGCAAGTTTTTTAATCTTTTTCTTTTCCCTCTTTTTCGACATTTTTTTCTTTATGAATAGAATTTCCATATCCCATATTGGTTGTTAATTCTGTAGTTTCTTCTAGATGTTTTTTCGCCTTTTTTTCTTTTAATGATAAAGGTTTTTTCACTTCTCTTTCTTCTAAATTGAAAGGTATAGATATTTTTGTTATAATTGTCATAAATAATGGTTCCTCTTTTATTTTTTGTGCAATTCTCTTGCTATCTATATCAATTGCAGTATTAGCATATCTTATTGCTATATCTTTTTGACCTTTCATAATATTTATTTTTGAAAGTTCAAAATAGCAATCTGCACTTAATTCTTCATCATCAACTAATTGTGCAAAATATTCTTCAGCTTTTTGCAATTCTTTATATAGTAAAGCAATTTCTGCCAGACAATATTTTGGATTATGTGCTAAACTGTTTATTTCAGCAGCTTTTTCATAAAATTCTTTTGCACTTTTAAAATCATTTAACATTGTATATACAATTCCTAAATTATAATTTAGGTCAAAACTTAATGGATTATTTTTTAATGCTTCTAAATATATTGTTGCAGCTTCTTTATACATATCTTTTTCTATTAATAAATCACCTAAATTCAATGTTGCTTGGTAATATTCTGGTTTTTTATTTAATAAATTATTATACATTTCTATAGCTTCATCTTTTCTATCTAATTCACTTAATAAACTAGCAACTTTATAATATGAATCATAATCTTGTTTATTTATATCTATACATTGCACATATTCATCAATTGCTTTTCTCATTCCACCTTCTATTTCATATATTTCCGCTAATTTTTTATGTGCATCATAATTTTCCATATCTTTATCTAGCATTTTCATTAACATATCTTTTGCTTTTTTTGTATTTTTTGCTGAAATATATATATCAATCATTAACATTTTAATATTTTTTATAAATCCTATCTGTTTTTTTTCAATATATATGACAAGCAATGGCAATATTATAGACATAAAATATGTTATTGTTTTTACAAATAAATTTCTTGGTATATCTGTAATAAGTGTTAACAAATCAATTAATATTCCTAGTGCTTGTATTGAAATTATTATTATATATCCAGTATCATTTTTCTTTATCATCTTAAAAAACATTATTCCAAATAAGCTTATTGCTACTGTAATAAAAAATATTGGTTCAAACATTTTGTTGCCTCCTAATAATTATTATCACTATTTTACTACATATTAACCAAAATTTCAACAAAAAATTTGTTTTTTTATTAATTAATTACTAGATAAAATTAACATGAGGAAATAGTTGGAATATAAGCTTTAAATGAAACATCGAATGTGCATGAAGAAATTTTAGAAATTCTTATACAGTTTTATGGTAAGAGTTCACTTTTAGTGGAAAGGACCCATAAAACAAATTAGAATTTCTTAAATTTCGTAATAAACCGAGATGTGTAATGAGAAACTTATATTCCAACTATTTTCATATCTTAAATTAATTAAATTGAAATTGCAACTGCAAAGTATAATCTATACACATATTTAGATTTAAATCACTTTAAGTCTGACTTATAAAAAATAAAGAGCAAAAATTGCTCTTTATTTCTCTAATTTATAAAATACTTTTTTACCTTTTTTCAATATAGCATATCCATCAAAAAAATCTTTTTCAGAAAGAGTATATGATATATCTGTAATTTTCTCATCATTTAAAAATATAGCATTTTGAGAAATTAATGTTTTAGCCTGTCCTTTTGAAGATGTAATACCAGCAAGAACAATAGCATCAGTTAATTGACAATTTGGATTTTCAAGTTTAACAGAAGGCATATTTTCTATAGAGCCTTGTCCTTCAAATAAAGCTTGAGTAGCTTCTTGAGCTTTTATAGCTTCATCTTCACCATGAATTAATTTTGTAACTTCAAAAGCCAATACTTTTTTAGCCTCATTAATTCTTTCATCTTTAAAAGCTGTTAATTTTTCAATTTCTTCAATTGGTAAAAATGTAAGCATATTTAAAGCTATTTTTACACTTTCATCTTCTATATTTCTCCAATATTGGTAAAATTCATAAGGAGATGTTTTTTCAGGATCAAGCCATAAAGCTCCTTTTTCAGTTTTTCCCATTTTTTTACCTTCTTTTGTAGTAAGAAGTTTAAATGTCATACCATAAGAATCTTCTTTTCCAATTTTTCTTATAAGTTCAACACCACCAATGATATTAGACCATTGATCATTTCCACCCATTTGAAGTTTACATCCATATTTATTATATAAATATAAGAAATCATATGATTGCATAAGCATATAACCCATTTCAAAAAAAGTTAAACCTGCTTCTAATCTATTTTTATAACATTCTGCAGAAAGCATTTTACTTATTGTAAATTTACTTCCAATTTCTCTCATAAATTCAATATATTTTAAATCACATAACCAATCAGCATTATTAACAATAATTGCTGCATTTTCACCTTCAAAACTAACAAATCTAGCTGCTTGTTTTTTTATACATTCTACATTATGTTCTAAAGCCTCTTTTGAAAGCATTTTTCTCATATCTGTTTTACCAGAAGGATCACCAATTATTGCTGTTCCACCACCAACTAATATAATAGGTTTATGTCCACATCTTTGCATATGTCCTGCAACCATTAATGAAACAAAATGTCCAACATGTAAACTATCAGCTGTTGGATCTATACCTATATAAAATGGTACAGATTCTTTTGAAAATAATTTTTTCATTTCATCTGGATGAGTCATTTGCTCAATATAATTTCTTTCCTCTAATACATCTAATACATTTTTCATGTAAAATCCCCCTTTATGCTCTAAATTCTCTATCTATTTCTTTTAATATAACATCATGTGCACTTCCTTCTTGAATACTTACATCAGAAACAAGAGTAAGTCTTGCTTTTTCATGTAATTCTTTGATAGAAATAGCACCACAATTACACATTGTAGATTTAATTTTCATACAAGTCATTGCTAAATTATCTTTTAAACTTCCTGCATATGGAATATATGAATCAACACCTTCTTCAAAAGAAAGTTTTTTATCTCCGCCCATATCATATCTTTGCCAATTTCTTGCTCTATTAGAACCTTCGCCCCAATATTCTTTCACATAACCATTTCCCATTTTAACAACTCTTGTAGGACTTTCGTCAAATCTCGCGAAATATCTTCCCATCATTACAAAATCTGCACCTAGAGCTAAAGCAATAGTTATATGATGATCATGTACAATTCCACCATCTGAACATACAGGAATATATACACCTGTTTTTTCAAAATATTCATCACGTGCTGCAATTACATCAATTAAAGCACTTGCTTGTCCACGACCAATTCCTTTAGTTTCTCTAGTAATACATATAGAGCCTCCACCAACTCCAACTTTTATAAAATCTGCACCTGCTTCTGCTAAATACATAAATCCTTCTCTATCAACAACATTACCTGCACCTATTTTAACACTGTCACCATATTTTTCTCTTACAAAATCAATTGTATTTTTTTGCCATACAGAATATCCATCTGAAGAATCCATACAAATTAAATCTACTCCTGCTTCTACTAAAGCTGGTATTCTTTGTTCATGATCTCTTGTATTAATTCCAGCACCTACTATATATCTTTTATTTTCATCAAGTAAAGAGTTTGGATTATTTTTACTATCTTCATAGTCTTTTCTAAATACAAGATATTTTAATGTTCCATCATTTCTTAAAACAGGTAAACAATCTTTTTTATTTTGCCAAATTATATCATTAGCTTCTTTTAATGTTATTCCTTCTTCAGCACTTATAACTTGGTCTTTTGTAGTCATATATTTTTCTATTTTCTCATCTAGATTATCTCTTGATAATCTATAATCTTTATCTGTAACTAATCCTAAAAATCTACCATTTGCTTTTCCATCTTCTGTAACCATTACAGTAGAATGTCCAGTTTCCTCTATTAATTTTAAAACATCTCTTAATGTTGCATCTGGTTTTACATTTGAATCACTTATTACAAATCCTGCTTTATGTTTTTTTACATGAGCTACCATTTTTGCTTGTGATTCTATTGATTGTGAACCATAAATAAATGCTACTCCTCCTTCTCTTGCAAGTGCAATTCCCATTTCTTCACCAGATACTGATTGCATTATTGCAGATACCATTGGTACATTTGCATAATATTTTGGTTTCTCTCCTTTTTTAAATTTTACAAGGGGTGTTTTTAATGATACATTTGATGGTATACACCTTTCATCTGTTAAATTTGGTAGTAATAAATACTCATTAAATGTTCTTGAAATATCTTTTAATATTGTTGCCATTTTTTCTCCTTTCTTTGTGAAATTTTCCACACTATAATATATCTATTATACATAATTTTTCCCTATTTGTAAATACCTTATGGATTCATTTTTGATTTTATAAATTCTATTTCTTCTTCTGGATTAAGTCTTAAAAATAAAGGTTCACCTTTTTCTATTACTTTAGAGTTTTTTATTCCATCATATTTTTCTAGGCTCTCCCAAGATTTTAACTCTTTACTATCAATTCCAATTTGATTAAATATCTTTATAGAAGTTTCTTCCATAAATGGATATAATAAGATTGCAATTCTCCTTAAATTTTCGATTAAATGATAAATTACACTTTTTAATTTTTCTTTTGATTTTTCATCTTCTTGTTTTGCTAAACTCCAAGGTGAAGTTTCATCAATATATTTATTTGTTCTTGATATTAAATTCCAAATTTCTTGCAATGTATTTGCAATTTCAAATTCATCAATATATTTTTCATATTTTTCAGTTACATCAAATGCAAATTTTTCAAATTCCTCATCAACTTCATTTTGAATTCCATTATATTGTGGTACAATTCCATCAAAATATTTATTACACATTGCTACAGTTCTATTTAATAAATTACCTAAATCATTACATAAATCAATATTAAATCTTTGCACAAATTCCTCTGGTGTGAATAATCCATCAGAAGATACTGGCATTTCCCTTAACAAATAATATCTAGTTGCATCTAGACCATATCTATCTATTAACATTTCTGGATAAATAACATTACCTTTTGATTTTGACATTTTACCATCTTTCATCATAATCCAATTGTGAACAAGAATCTGTTTTGGCAAAGGCAAATCAAGTGCCATTAGAAATATAGGCCAATAAATCAAATGAAATCTCGCAATATCTTTCCCAACAACATGCAAATCTGCTGGCCAATATTTTTTAAATAAAGTATCATCATCAGATAAATATCCTAATGCAGTTATATAATTTGTTAAAGCATCTAACCATACATATATAACATGTTTTGGATCTTTTAATACTTTTATTCCCCAATCAAAAGTTGTTCTTGTAACACATAAATCTTCTAATCCAGGTTTTATAAAATTATTTATCATTTCTGTTTTTCTATAATTTGGTTTTATAAAATCTGGGTGTTCATCATAATATTTTAATAATTTATCAGCATATTTTTTCATATTAAAGAAATATGCTTCTTCTTTCATTAATCTAACATCTCTACCACAATCTGGACATTTCCCATTAACTAATTGTGTTTCTGTAAAAAAAGTTTCGCAAGGTACACAATACCATCCTTCATATTCTCCTTTATAAATATCACCTTGATCCATAAATTTATCAAATATTTTTTGTACAATTTTTTCGTGTCTAGGTTCTGTTGTTTGAATAAAATCATCATATTGTATATCCATTTTTGCCCACAATTCTTTTGCCATTTTTGCCATTTTATCTACATATTTTTTTGGACTTTCTCCATTTTTTTCTGCAACTTCTTGTATTTTTTGTCCATGCTCATCTGTACCTGTAAGCATATAAGTATCATAGCCTCTTAATTTTTTATATTTTTTTAAAGTATCTACTAATACTTCTGTATATGCTGTACCAATATGATATTTTCCACTTGGATAATATATTGGTGTTGTTATATAAAATTTCTTTTCCATTTTTATCATCCTTTCCAAATTACATTTTTTGAACTATAGCTTTAAATTGATTTCCTCTGTCATACATGTTTTTAAACATATCAAAACTTGCACTTGCAGGTGAAAATAGTACAACTTGCCCTGGTTTAGAATTTCTTTTTGCAAGTATTACTGCTTGATTTAAACTACTACATGTAAATATTTTTATTTGTTTTTTTGATTTTTCTTCTTCATTTTTTACACAATTAAATATTTTTTCTGATGTTTCCCCCATTAAAATTAATACTTTAACATTATCAATAATTGGTTTGGCTAAAGGTGTATAATCTAAGTTTTTATCAGAACCTCCAGCAATCAAAACTATATCTTCATGAAATGAATTTATTCCTGAAATTGTTCTTGTTGGAGTTGAACTTGCAGAATCATTATACCATTTTACCCTATTTATTTCTTTTACAAATTCAATTCTATGTGCTACTCCTTTAAAATTTTTGCAAGTTTCAATTGCAATATCTTTATCAACTAAAGTTTCTGTAGCTGCAAGTGCTGCACATATATTTTCATAATTATGAGTTCCTCTTATAATTATATCTTTACTACTTAATAAATGTTTTCTAAGTTTATCTTCACATTGTTTAATAGTATTTCCATCTACTATATATCCATTATCCAATTTTATTTTACTACTAAAATATATAACTTTTCCTTTTGCTTGCATACTTGCATTTTTAGTTATTTCATTATCAAAATTTGTAACTAATATTCCATCTTTATTTTGATATTTAAAAATATTTTTCTTTGCCTCTATATATTCTTCATAATCTTTATGAATATTTAAGTGATTTGGACTTATATTTGTAATAACTGCTATATCTGGGCTTATTTCCATTCCCATTAATTGAAAACTACTAAGTTCTAATACAACAACATCATCTGGCATTATATCTTTCAATTTTGTAAATAATGGTGTTCCAATATTTCCACCAACATAACATTCATATCCACCTGCTTTTATTATTTCAGATATTAATGTTGTTGTTGTTGTTTTTCCATCACTCCCAGTTATTCCTATTATTTTACATGGACACATTTTCATAAGTAATTCTACTTCAGTTGTTACAATTGCACCTCTTGTAGCTTCTTTTTCTATTTCTGGTATAGTTGGCATACAACTTGGTGATCTTATAATCAAATCAAAATTATTTAATTTTGATAAATAATTTTTCCCAAGTGAAAATTCCATTGAATATTCTGTAATTTTATCCATAATATCTTTTGGCATTTCAGATATTTCTCTATTGTCAAATACCATTACTTTAGATTTTTTTTCATAGAAATAATCTAATAATGGTATATTACTCACTCCCATTCCTATTATTGCAACTTTTCTAAATTTCACATAATTATTGAATTCTTCTAGCTTTTGATTTACATATTCCATATTGCTTGCTCCTTTCTGTTTTGCTATTTAATTCGTTTTTAGTTATTATATCACATATTTATATAAATTTTCCACTTTTATTAAAAAAAAATTATTTTTATGTTTCATTTTTGCAAATTAGTGATATAATAATATTATAAATTTTAAGAAAGAAGGTAATACAATTGAAAAATCAAAGTAATTCAAAAGAAGAAGTAGATATTCAAAAAATGTATGGACATGAATGCTTGTTAAGCAAAGAAGATTTTATGCAAAAGTATAATATCAAAGAAACTGGACTTACACAATCAGAAGCAGATGAAAAAATCCAAAAATATGGTTTAAACAAAATATCTCAAAATAAACCAAAAAGGTGGTATAATTATTTATTAGAAAGTTTGTTTAGTCCATTTAACTGTATACTTCTATGTATAGTAATAGTATTATTTTATACAGATGTATATCTTGCTTCAACACCAAGTTATGCTAATATAATAGTTATACTTATATTAGTTACTGCAAGTACTTTGCTTGAATTTTTTGAAGAATATAATTCAAATAAAGCTGCAGAAAAATTAAAACAATTAGTCGAAACAACAGCTACTGTTCTAAGAAATGGTAAAGAAGTAAAAATTCCTATTAATCAAGTTACTTTAGAAGATATTGTCATATTATCTGCAGGAAGTTTAGTTCCAGCAGACTTAAGAGTAATTGAAGCAAAAGATTTATATATTGGTCAATCTTCACTTACTGGTGAGTCTGATGCAGTAAAAAAAATTGTAAATACAGAATTACAGAAAGATGAATTAGATAATATTTCAGATTTAGACAATATCTGTTTTATGGGGACAAATGTTATTAGTGGTTCTGCAAAAGGTGTTGTTATAAAAACAGCTGATAACACTTATTTTGGTAAAGTTGCACACACTATTTCAAAGGATAAACCGCAATCTTCGTTTCAAAAAGGAATTCAAAATATTAGTAAATTATTAATACGTTTTATGCTTATATTAGTACCTATTGTATTTTTACTTAATATGTCAAAACATAATATTGTAACTGCTTTTACTTTTGCTGTTGCAATTGCAATTTGTATAACACCTTTATTATTACCTGTTATTTTGTCATCTTGTCTTTCAAAAGGTGCTGTAAGAATGTCAAAGAAGAAAACAATTATAAAGAAACTTGATTCTATTCAAAGTTTTGGTGCAATGAATATTTTATGTACAGATAAAACTGGAACATTAACAGAAGATAAAATTGTTTTAGAAAAATATCTTGATATTAATGGTGATGAAGATTTAAGAGTTTTAAAACATGCTTTTTTAAATTCTTATTTTCAAACAGGTCTTAAAGGAAATATTGATGAAGCAGTAATTTCAAGAGGTCTTGAAAATGGAATGTCTGATTTTACAAATAAATACAAACTTATTGATGAAATACCTTTTGATTTTTCGCGTAGACGTTTATCTGTTATTGTTTCAGATGGTGCCAAAAATCAATTAATTACAAAAGGTGCAGTTGAGGAAATGCTTAATATATGTTCATTTGTAGATTATAAAGGAAATGTTTCTCCTATTTCTAAACAAATTAAAGATAATATTAAAAAAATAGCTAAAAATCTTAATAAAGATGGGCTTAGAGTTATTGCAGTTGCTCAAAAAAATACTGAATTAGATGAAAAAGATTTTGATGTTAGTTCTGAAAAAAATATGGTCCTTTTAGGATTTATAGGATTTTTAGATCCACCAAAAGAAAGTGCGAAATCATCTATAGCAGCACTTAATAAAGCAGGAATTCGTGTAATTGTTTTAACTGGTGATAATTTAGAAGTCACAAAATGTATTTGTAAAAAAGTAGGAATTAATACAAATAAAATTATTTCTGGAAGTGAAATAGAAAAATTATCTGATATAGCAGTCACAAGATTACTTAAAAAAATAAATATATTTGTAAAACTTTCACCTATTGAAAAGGCAAGAATTGTAAGACTTTTAAAAGATGCTGGAAATGTTGTTGGATATATGGGAGATGGTATAAATGATGCTCCATCACTTATAAATTCAGATGTAGGAATTTCTGTTGATACAGCTGTTGATATAGCAAAAGAATCTGCAGATATAATTTTACTTGAAAAAGATTTACATGTATTATTAGATGGTGTTACTGAAGGCAGAAAAACATTTGGAAATCTTATGAAATATATTAAAATGTCAACAAGTTTTAATTTTGGAGAGGTTATGTCTGTTATTATTGCAAGTGTTGCACTTCCATTTTTACCAGAGACACCCATTCAATTACTTGTTGAAGGATTACTTTATGATTTTGGTCAATTAACATTACCTTTTGATAATGTTGATAAAGAATATTTGCAAAAGCCTAGGAAAATTAATATAACTAGTTTAAAAGATTTCATGTTATTTATGGGACCTTTGAGTTCTATATTTGATTTAATTGTTTTTGCTAGTCTTTGGTTTATATTTAATTTAAGAGATGTTGCAACTTTCCAAACAATTTGGTTTTCTTATAGTATAGTTTCAAACTTACTTGGTATGCATATTATAAGAACAGCAAAATTTCCATTTATACAAAGTAATGCACATAAAGCAGTTTATATATCATCAATTTCACTTGCAATTATAGGTATTTTAGTTCCATTTACATGGCTTGGAAAAATAATAGGGCTTGTCCCAATTCCGCTTCCATATATGGCCGTAATACTTATTGTTCCAATACTTTACTGCATCGTAGCATTATTTGCTAAAAAGATTTATATTAAAAAATATGGTGAGTGGATTTAATATCCATTCACCTATTTAATTATTCATTTCTTTTTCGCCATTATATTCATTTACAAAATATAATGGTCTATTTTTGGTTTCTGTAAATATTCTGCCTAAGTATTCTCCAACAATTCCAAATAAAAGTATTTGTATTCCGGAGAAAAATAAAATAAGTAAAATAATTGCTTGAAATGCTTGTACAAAAGTATTTGTGATTATACATTTTGCAATAACATATATTGTATATATTATTAAAACCATAAATGTTGGAATTGCAACCCAAGTTGAAAGTCTTAGTGGTGATGTTGAAAGAGAAGTAATACCATCTATTGCTAAATCAATTAATTTCATATAGCTCCATTTTGTTTTACCTGCAATTCTAGCATCTCTATCATATAACACTTCTTTTTTCTTATATCCAATCCAACTAAACATACTTTTTGTATTACGCTCTGTTTCTCTAAGTTTTTTCAAAGCATTTACACATCTTCTATCAAGTAATCTAAAATCACCAGTATCTTTTTGAATTTCTATATTAGTCATTTTTTGCAAAACACGATAATACATTTTAGATGTAAATTTTTTAAAAAATGTCTCACCCTCTCTTGAACGTCTTTTAGCATATACATCATCATATCCTTGTTCCCAATATTTCACAAGTTCTCTAATTAGCTCTGGAGGATCTTGAAGATCTGCGTCAATAAAAATCACACAATCACCTGTTGCATAATCCAATCCTGCTATCATTCCAATTTCTTTCCCAAAATTTCTAGAAAAATCCACATAGCAATATCTATTGTCTTGTTTTCTATATTGTTTTATTAATTTCAAAGTATTATCTTTACTTCCATCATTTATAAATAATATCTCAAACTCATAGTGATTCATATTTTCCATTAATTTATCCATTCTTTCTTTTAAATATGGAAGTGATTCTTCTTCATTATATGCTGGAATTATTATACTTATTTTTTTCATACACTCCTCCTAATATCTACATAAAATTAATACATCATTTTTTAAAATTATTTGTTCTTCATTAAATTCATTCCAATTCTTATTTTGAAATTTTTCTATATTTTCTTCACTTTTTAATTTTTCTAAATTTCTTTTTAAATAATATTCTAATATACCTTTAGTGCTCCAATCTGTTGCATATGCTTTTATGTTCAAATCTTTTGTAACAAATATATTATCATAAGTGTAACTCGGACTTAAATCTTGATATATTTCTATTTTACTAATCTTATTTCCGGTTTCTTTTTCATATTTTTTTACTTTATTTGCAATCTTCATAGAAATTTCATAATCATAATTATTTAATATATATCTATCATTTTCTATTTTCCAAAAAATTTGCAATTCAAAACATAAAAATACTAACATTATAATTATTAATATTTTTTTAGTCACCTTTTTTAAATCAATATTACAAATTAAATATAAAATTAATATACCATATATTGTTCCAAATGGATATGTACTTCTTGGTACAAACCATATAGATTCTGTTGCTTGAAAAATTTGTGGTAATATTGAAATAAATATTGTAATTAGTATTATATAAATATATTCTAATATTTTTCTTACTTCTTTTTTGTTCTTTATTATTTTATAACATAATATTCCAAATGTAAATAGAATCAACAAAAAAACACTATATTTTGGCATTATATTATATGTTGAAACCATCATTTCTTTTGTATTTTTTAATATTTTAACTATTGATCCAGTAATTTGTATATTTCCATCTATTCTTGTATTTGAATAACCAAACTTTACAATTAAATAATTTATACCTGTAGGTATACCATAAACTAAAAACATAATAATATTATTTATTATAAATTCTTTTATATTTTTTGAATATTTTAATACACATATTGCACTTATTGCTATAAAAATCCCAACAACACCTTGATAAGAGCATACACCTATAAATATAAAAATCATACTATATATTAAATATTTAACATCTTTATATTCTAAATATTTGATAAATTTTTCAATTGCATAAATACACATTAATATTGCAAAAATCATTATTCCTTTTTCAACAAATAAAAATAGTTCTATCAAAAATGGATTTAAAATTATTATAATTGAAACTAAGTTTACTAGTATTTTGCTATATAAATCATCTCTGTTTTTCTCTAAAACTAACATATTGGTTATTTTATATAATTTATATTGGCTCAAAATAAGACAAACCATTGCTAATATATATGATCCTAAATATATTGTATATTCTTTCAAATTTATAATTTTTACTATATATCCAATTATTGCTGTTACAAATCTTCCAGCCGAAGCATATTGCCAAAATATTTGTTTATTATTAAAATTAAATACATCATATGTGTCTGTTGCAAATTCTAAATTAATTAATTTTCCGAAAAAAATTAAATCAATTATTATTATAAAAAATAAGATTTTCTTTTTCAACATATCCTCCTTATTATATTCTTGATTATAATTATCATTATGTTGTATATAAGTGTTATATTATTTTTCATACCTTGCAGTCGCAATTTTCGTTTTGAAAAATTAATATAATGAAAATTGCTCCAATCGCACTCACTTTGCTCGTTTGGTCGCTTACGCGGTATTAAAAAATAATATAACATTATATACAACATTTTTATTATAATTGTTCTGCAAACCTTTTTTGCAATTTTGAAAATACAAAATATCCAATTATGCAACCTATTATAGCCAAAAATAATAATATAAATATAGATTTCAAATCAATCATAGTTTTATAATAAAAAATATCTCTATAAGCCTCAATAATATAAGTCATAGGATTATATTTCAAAATCCATTGATATTCCAGAGGAATACTATCTTTTGAATACACAATTGGTGCTGCATAAAATAATAGTTGCAAAATAACACCTATAAAATGTTGCAAATCCCTTAAATATACACATATACTTGAAATAATTAAACAAATTGCAAGTATTATTAAATATTGCGTAATTAATATTAATGGATAGAACAATATATATTTTGAAATACCAATTCCACCTAAAACAACAAATCCAATTATTATAATACTAGATATCACAAAATTTATTGCCTCTGCTGTTACAACAGATATTGGTATAATTTCTCTAGGAAAATACACTTTTTTTATTATATTTCCATTTTCAATAAAAGTAAAAGCTGACTTATTTATTGCTGCAGAAAAAAATGTCCAAGGTATTAAGCCACAACACAAAAATATAGCATAATGTTCTTGTTTATTGCTTAATATTAGAGAAAATATAACAGCATACACTATTATTTGTAGTAGAGGATTTAAAAAAGACCATAATACACCTAAAAATGAATTTTTGTATTTACTTCTTACTTCTTTTTTCACACTTGTTTTTAGTAATTCTCTGTAATTATATAAATTTTCAAAAACACTTGTCATTTGTTTTCTACTCCTTCCTCAATATTTTTTTACACTGATTATAAATTCCAATTTTTCTTAATACTAAAACAATAGGATGTTTTAATTTGTATTCTAATGTATGTTCATAATATTTTCTTATTTTTTTATTATATTTTTCGTTTATATGAATATTTTTATTATTAAACTCTTCTACAAGCCATTTATACTCTATTTCAGAAGACATAAAATATGCTGATATTAATTCTTTTAAAAACTCATTATTTTTAGCTAATATTTTTCCATTTTCAATTTTTACCTGATTAGGTTTTTCAGTTACTTTTTCAAATTCTTTTTCCATTGTTTTTATCATTTTATTTATTGTAAATTTTTTTAGGATCCTTTTTCTACAATTAGATTTATACTTATCTAAATTTTTTAAAACTTTTTCAATAGCATTAACATAATTTTGAATTTCTTTATCAGAATAATTAAAATCTAAAATCTGTTTTTCATTCTGCAAACAAGGTACTATTATTCCTACATCTTCTGTAATTAATTCTTTTTGTCCCCCAACATCTGAAGATATCACAGGAACACCCATTGCAAGTGATTCATAGCTTGTAAGAGCTAGTCCTTCTTTTATTGATGTATTTATTGTAACATCACTAATTGCATAAATTTTTCTTGTATCTTTAACCTTTCCTATAAATTTAAAAATCTTGTCCATATTATTTTCAGAAACCTTATTTTTTAATTCTTCTAAAAATGGTCCGTCACCAGCAACAATTACAACAAAATCTTTTCTTTTTTTTGCAAGTCGTTTTATAACTTCTAAAAATAAAAATGGTCTTTTTTGATCAGCTATTCTACAAATAAATGATATAACCTTTTTATTTTTAATTTTTTCTTTTAATTTTATTTCTTCACATTTTTCAGGATCAAATCTTTTCTCATCTACACCTATATATACTGTTTTTATTTCTCTTAATTTTCTTCCAAAATATTTAACAAAAATATTTCTACTATTCTCATTACATGTATAAGTTTTATCAATAATATTTTGAATAATACTTGAATCTCTTGAATATCCTCCACTTCTCCAATACCATTCTTCCATATGGACATAATCAACAATTGGTATATCAGGATATTTTGATTTTAAATATGGTGCAATTTTATATCCAAATTGACTATTAGAGCTAAATATTAAATTTATATTATTTTTCTTTATAATATAATTCACAAAACTAACCCAATCTTTCATATCTAAAAATGTTGTTAAATCATATACAGTAGCATATTTTTCAAAATTAGCTCTCCATTCATTTTTTGATGGTAATGTAGTTATTATAGTAAAATCAAATTTTTCTTTATTCATTTTACTTACTAGATTTAAATTAAATACATCAGCTCCACCAGTTATAAGCCAAGGTAAAATCATTAATACATGAATTTTTTTATCTTTAGATTTTGGTTCATATATAATACTTTTATTTATATCTTCTATTTTCTCCCAGTCATAATCAAACTTTGGAAATTGAATTCCATCTTTATATTCTACTAAATCTCTTTTTACATCTTCTATTAATTTCATTGCATTTTTCCTATTAGAATTATTTGATTGTTGTAATTCACTCATTTCTTCTTTTTGCCTATAATATGTCAAAAGTGAATTCATCCTAATAGGATATTTTCCAGCTTTTATTAATTTAAGCCACAAATACCAATCTTCATATACCTTTTTTTGATTTATACCAAATCCACCAACTTCAAGCAAATCTTTTTTTCTTATGCATGCTGAAACAATCAATAAATTTTCTTCTTTTTCCCATTCTACATTATACCATTTTCTCCAAAGAAAATTTTTTGCACCAAAATTTATTGAATCTGTATATGTCCAGCTTGCTTCTTTATGTGTTTCTAATGTCCAATAACAACATTCTAAATATGTTTTGTTATATAAATCATCTGCATCTAAAAACACTATATATTCTGATGTTTTTGCAGATTTATGAATACCATAATCTCTTGCAACAGCAGGTCCTCCTGATGTTTTTTCATCAAGCCAAAAAACTTTTATTCTATCATCTAAACATTCAATTTGCCTTAATTTTTCTTTTGATTCTTTAGATGAATTATCATCTACAATTATCCATTCAAAAAAAGGGAAAGTCTGGTTTAATACACTTTTCGCAGTTTCTTCAATATATTCATGACAATTATAATATGGTGTAATAATTGAAATTTTTACATTACTCATTTGGTTGCCTCCACATATCTTTCTATAACTTGACTTACATCACCATCCATTTGTATTTTTCCATCACATAGCCATACAGCCCTATCACATAATTTTTGTACAGTTTGCATACTATGTGTTACAAATACCATAGTTTTGCCTTTTCTTTTTAAATCAAGCATTTTTTCTATACACTTATTTTGAAAATGTTCGTCACCTACAGATAAAATTTCATCTACTAACAATATATCTGCATTTACATTTATTGCTACTGCAAAAGCAAGTCTCATAAACATTCCAGATGAATATGTTCTTACAGGATTATCTATATATTTTTCTAATTCTGAAAATTCTATAATATCATTTAATCTTTCATCAATTTGCTTTTTGGTTAATCCAAAAATTGATGCATTAAAATATATATTTTCTCTTCCTGAAAAATCCGGGTGGAACCCTGCTCCTAGTTCTAATAATGATGTAAGTTTTCCATTTATTTCAATTGTTCCTTTATTTGGATATAAAATTTTTGTCATTAATTTCAATAAAGTTGACTTTCCGCTTCCATTTGTCCCAATTAATGCAACTACTTCTCCTTTTTTTATATTTAAGTTTATGCCTTTTAAAACTTCCCTCTTTTCTTTTCTATTTCTGGAAAAAAACAGCAATTTTTCTTTTACAGTATTTGCTCTATCTAAATATACATTAAAAATTTTATATACATTTTTTACACAAATTGTATAATCACTCATAAAACCCTCTTATATTTTATATTTTATATATATTTTGCCCATTTTTTTCCATTTTAAACATTTTTACTTAATATTTACTCCTATAATTCCTCCTATCATACCACCAATTAATCCAATTCCTATCATCATTATTGATTGAATATTTAAGTTAAAATTTCCACTATTTATAATACTTGATATTAAATATATAACCAACATATATATAAGCCCAATTACTCCACCATTTATTATTCCATTTTTATTTTGTTTTCTATTTCCTATCATACTTCCAATTAATATGCTTATTCCTGTTGTAACTATTATTACAGGTTGTATTAAATTTTCTCCAATATTTGTGTATACAAGTAAACATGAAAATATAAATAAACAAATAAATGTAAATATTACAGATATTATTATCCCTTTAAATATGCCTAAAATAGCATTATTTTTTTCATAACCTTCCATTAAATCACTCCTTTTATTTATTTATATTCTTTTTTTGCAATTTTATTCTATTGCATATATTTCATTTTTGTGATATAATTGTTTTGTAAGTTATTTCTCAGAAAAAGTTTTATAGGAGGTTCTATGACAGATAAAACTTTAGAATTTATTCATGATGCATATAATAGAGCTGCTCAGATGTCACGCGATATTTTGAGCATTATAAATAATTTCTATTACCAACTGAATGATTATACTCCAGATGATATTGATAGTAAGGAGTATGATATGTTGCTTCGGAATGTAGATAGCTCTCGGAAACATAGAGCTAATACATTTCAAACAACAAACTTTATCATAGATATTTCATTCGTTATCATGCATATTGGTCTCTGGTTGAATCAGACTCAAAATGCTGATATTGATGTAAATATCACAGGTAGGCGAAAAAGTCTTGAAAGTGAGCTTTGTAAAATGCTCATAAAACAAAACATACATGATCTTTTTGGGATGAGGGCAATTATTTTAAATAATTTTTCTCCTGAAGATTCAAAAGAGAAATTATTTGTATTCTCTGAAATGGTTATTGGTATTATTACCAAAAGCAATCGGAGAGCCTTTAGAGATTTCTATTGCTGGGTAGAAAATAACTCTGAGGATAATATTTCCAAAGAGCGAATTAAAAACATTTTGGATTTACCTTTCAAAATAATCGTTGCGAAAGATTATGTGAATAATCCTAAAAGTAATGATTACCAGTCATTACATTATGTATTGGCTGTTGAAAGTTACTCCTCTTCTCACCCAGGTGCAGAATTTGAGTTGCAACTTCGTACAAATTATATGCATCAAGTAAACGAGAATGGCTCTGCAAGTCATTCAGATTACAAATCAGACAGAAATATAATGAAAAAAATCTTTTCAATAGATGATTTTTCTAAAATCAACATTGTAGGTTTTTCTTCTTACAATTCTGTTGAAGACGACATAGATGGAATCCACTTTGCTAAAATGCTTATTAATCGCAGAATTAGTAACAGTTTGGTTCCATTCTAATACTCCTCCTTTTACTTTAAAAGAGTCGCATTTATTGCGACTCTTTTTTTAATCTACTTATAGCTAACCCATCACCTATTTCTAAAATTTCTGTTTCAAGATTAGAATTTTCTGTAACTTCTTTTATATATTCTCTTAAATTTCTAACAGCAGTACGTTGTTTATGTTTATTATAATCACTTAAAACATAACCTTTATATAAAATATTATCTGCTAATATTATTCCATCATCATTTAAAAGTCTTAATGCTTGCTTTAAGAAAAATGGATATTTTCCTTTTGCTGCATCGATAAATACAATATCATATTTATCATTTAGAGTTGGTAAAATTTCTACTGCATCACCTTCAAAAATAAATATTTTATTTTCAAGTTTCATATTTTTGATATTATTTCTAGCTTGCTCTGCCCTATTTTCATCACGTTCTATTGTATCTATTTTTCCATTTTTAGATAAATATTTTGAAAAACATATTGCAGAATATCCAACAGCTGTACCTATTTCTAGTATCTTATTCGGCTTTTTTATAGTTAATATTTCATCAATTTTTTCTAATGTGTCATCCATTATTATTGGTATTTGTTCATTTAAAGCTTTTTGTTTCATTTCTTTAAAATAAATATTATCTTCCATCTTCAATTCTATTTAGCTCCATTTTCTTTTTTTCTTTCTTTTTAACATCATTTAAAATATTTAGTATAACATATCTATCCTCTTCATTATTTAAACAATAATCTTTTTGAATTCTTTTTATTAATTCCTCATCAGGAAATCCCATATTAAATAATTTTTGAATTCCACCCCTTATTCCTGGTTTAGGAGGATTTTTAATTTTTTCTTTAGCAAATTTTTCTTTTCTTCTATCAGATGCAATATTTGTTATACAAACAGCACTAACAAACCTCATTTTTTCACCACTTGGATTTCTTCCCATGATTCTCACTCCCCCTCTCTCTATTTCTTACTTATCTCCTTGCCATTCTTTCTCTTTCTTTGTTATTTAATATCTTTTTTCTTAATCTAATAGATTTTGGTGTAACTTCTACTAATTCATCATCTTGTATAAATTCTATAGCTTTTTCAAGTGACATTTGTATTGGTGGAACTAAACGAAGAGCATCATCTGAACCAGAAGCCCTAGTATTAGTTAAATGTTTTTCTTTACATACATTAACAGCTAAATCTTCTCCTCTTGAATTCAAACCAACAATCATTCCTTCATAAACTTCAACACCTGGACCAATAAATAAATCACCTTTTTCTTGAGCATTATATAATCCATATGTTATTGATTTTCCATTTTCAAAAGCAACAATTGTACCTCTAACACGAGATATAACCTCTCCCTTAAAAGGTTCATAACATTTGAATATACTTGCCATAGTTCCTTCACCTTTTGTATCTGTAAGGAATTCAGTTCTATATCCAATTAAACCTCTTGCAGGTATATTGAATTCAATTTTTGTATGACCAATTTCTGCAGGTTCCATATTAACCATTTCACCTTTTCTTCTTCCAAGTTTTTCTATAACTGTTCCAACAGATTCATCAGGCACATTTACAATTAAACTTTCTATTGGTTCACATTTTACCCCATCAATTTCTTTTATGATAACTTTTGGTCTTGAAACTAAAAGTTCAAATCCTTCTCTTCTCATTGTTTCTATTAATACTGCTAAATGTAATTCACCTCTACCAGAAACTTCAAAAGAATCAGGTGTTTCGCCTTCTTTTACTCTTAAAGAAACATTTCTTTCAAGTTCTTTAAATAATCTATCTCTAATATGTCTTGATGTAACAAATTGTCCTTCTTTTCCAGCAAAAGGTCCATTATTAACACTAAATGTCATTGATACTGTAGGTTCATCAATATTTACAAATGGAATTTTTTCTATATTATTTGGATCACAAATTGTATCACCAATACTAATATTTGAAATACCTGCAATTTCTATTATATCACCTGCTTTTGCTTCTTCAACCTCAATTTTATTTAATCCAACATGTGTATAAACTTTTGCAATTTTTCCTTGTTCAATTTTATCACCATCTTTACATATTGCTACATTCATTCCTGGCTTTATTGTTCCTCTTTCTAATCTTCCAACTGCAATTCTTCCAACATAATCATCATAATCTATATTTGATACTAACATTTGTGTTGTTCCATCTTCATCACAATTTGGTGCATCTATTGTATTTATTATTGTTTCAAATAGTGGTATCATATCACTATCTTCATCATTCATATTTAATTTTGATGTTCCATTTTTAGCAGAAGCATATACAACTGGAAAATCCAATTGTTCATCAGTTGCATTTAATTCTATAAATAGTTCTATAACTTCATCTACAACTTTTTCTGGTCTAGCACCAGGTCTATCAATTTTATTTATTACAACTATTGGTTTTAAATCTAATGATAAAGCCTTTTTCAATACTTCTCTTGTTTGTGGCATTGCTCCTTCAAAACTATCTACCAAAAGTAAAACTCCATCAACAGTTTTTAAAACTCTTTCAACTTCTCCACCAAAATCAGCATGTCCTGGTGTATCTACTATATTTATTTTTATGTCTTTATACATTACAGATGTATTTTTTGAAAGTATTGTTATTCCTCTTTCTTTTTCTAAATCATTTGAATCCATTATTCTTTCTGCCACTTGTTCATTATCTCTAAATATGTGGCTTTGTTTTAATAAGCTATCTACTAATGTAGTTTTTCCATGATCAACATGTGCAATTATTGCAATATTTCTTATATTTTTGTTATTCATTTTTTTTCTCCCTTTCTTTCTCTTTTTAAACACTCTTTTTATTATATCACAATTATCATTTTTGTCAAGATATATTGACTTTATATCTATTTTATGATACTGTATAATGAGTATAATTTGAAAGGAATTGATAAAATGAATTATTATATAGATTTTGATAATACATTATATAATACACCTTTACTAAAAGATGCAATGCTAGATGCAATATCATCTGAAATTGCATTAGAAAAAAAACTTGATAACACAGAAATACTAAAACAATGTAGTTTAATGTTTAATAGAGAAAATATTTATGATATTTATGAACTTGCAAAATATTTTTCAAATAAATATAATGCAAATTCAGATGTAGTTATAGATAAGCTAAATAATGTTATCTTAGATGGTAAAAAATTTTTATTTGATGATACAATAAATTTTTTAAATAAATTAAAACAAAAAAGTCATAAATTATATATGTTAACATATTGTAAAGAAAGTTTACAATTCCAATCACTAAAAATATCTGGTTCAAAAATAGCAAATATGTTTGACTCTTTATTTATAACTTCAAAACCTAAATATGAACTTGATATTGATTATACAAATGGAATATTTATAGATGACAATCCTAAAGATTTAATTGGATTATATAATAAAAATCCTAAAGATTTAATTAGAATTAGAAGACCTGAAAATAAATATTCAGTTAAAGAAATAGAAAATATAAAAATAAAAGAATTTAAAAATCTTAGTGAATTTAATTAGGGGGCAAAAATTATGCAAAGAAAAAAAATAGTTGTTTTAGGTGGAGGAACAGGAACTTCTACAGTACTAAAAGGATTAAAATATTTTCCTGTTGATATTACTGCAATTATCACTGTTTCAGATGATGGTAGAAGCACAGGAAGACTTAGAAAAGAATTTTATACACCAGCTGTTGGTGATATAAGACATGTACTTAGTAATTTATCTACTTTACCAGATGAAGTTAAAAATATTATGGAATATAGAATGTCTACATATAGTGACTTAAATGGTCATTCTATTGGAAATCTTATCCTTACATCTTTATATAAAGAAACTGGAAGTATGAGAAAAAGTATAGAGTATATGAGTAAATTATTAAGAGTTGAACATACTGTTCTTCCACTTTCTGAAGATTATCTAACCTTAATGGGTGAAACAGATGATGGTGAAATAATTGAAGGTGAAGAAGAAATTACTCTTGCAAGAAAACATTATAAAAGAATTTTTTATAAAGAACAACCTCATATTTTACCAGAGGTATTTGAAAGTATAAAAGAGGCAGATCTTATAATTTTAAGTATGGGAAGCCTTTATACAAGTATTTTGCCACATCTTATCTGTCCTGAAGTTTCAAAAGCAATTGCAGATTCAAAAGCTAAAGTTATGTATATTTGTAATGTTATGACTCAACCAGGTGAAACAGATAATTTTGGTGTAAGTGACCATGTTAATACTTTAGAAAAATATATTGGTAAAGATAGAATTAATGCTGTTATAGTAAGTAATAATATTCTTCCTAAAGAATTACTTGAAAAATACTCTACAAAAGAACAAAAAGATCAAGTTGTAATTGACTATGAAAATATTAAAAAAGGCAACTACGAAGTTATTGAATCAGATTTGCTTACTACTTCTGATGGTACAATAAAACATGATAGTTTAAAATTAAGTTCAATAATTTTTCACTATTTAATGAAATAGTCTTGCAAAATGCGTATTTTTATGATACAATTATTACCGTAATTTGACAAAACTTAAAGGAGGTGCTAAAATGCCAAACATAAAATCAGCTAAAAAAAGAGTTAAAATAATTGAAAAGAAAACATTGAGAAATAATATGATAAAATCTGAATATAAAACAGTCATCAAGAAATTTGAAAATGCTTTAAATTCAGGTAATGTAGAAGAAGCTAAAACATTATTCTCACAAGCTACTAAAAAAATAGATCAAGCTTGTTCAAAAGGTGTTATAGTAAAAAATACAGCTGCAAGAAAAAAATCAAATTTAGCAAAAAAATTAAATGCAGCTATTGCTTAATTAAAATTACATATTATTTAAAAAAATTATGCATAGTTTTTTTAAAAACAGATATATCCTTTATTGGCTATATCTGTTTTTTTGTATAAAAAGAAATAACATAGCCTTTAGTATATGCAATTTTTTTCTTATTGGCATACCTTTTAAACCTTTTTTGCATATTTCTTCATAATATTTCCTATATCCCATAGGATTTTGTTTTAAATTTATTTCATAATTTCTAGTGTACCCATCATCTAAGTAATCACCTATTTCTACAATTTCATTAATACATAAAATTTTATAATTTTCATCCATTTTATGATACATTCTAGCCTCTGTAATAAATTTCTCCCTATTTTCTAAAATATGTTTATATTTTTTTCTAATTTTGGTATTATAAACTAAAATTTTTTCTCCTTGTATATCTTTTTTGAAATATAAATCAAACATTGTTGAAATCATAAAATTATGTTCAAATTTCTTTCCACTAATTTCACCATTTATATTCTGTTTTAAAAAACACAATCCATATAAATTATTATTTGATAATAATTTATCAGAATTTCTATAAATTATCTCAAAAGCATTATCTGAAAAAAAATCATCTGAATCACAATCTATCAAAAGTTCCCCTGTCGCCATATTTGCTCCAAGATTTATTGCACTCATTTTTCCACTATTTTTTTGATAAATATATTTTATATCCAATTTGTTTTCAAGTATAAAATCTTCTACTAAAGATTTTGTTCTATCAATAGAACCATCATCAATTATAATCCATTCTGCCTCAAGACCATAATTTTGATTATTAATTATGCTTTCATATAATCTTTTTAAATATTTTTCTCTATTATATGTTGCAGTTAAAATTGATAATTTCATAACCCCTCCTAATCAAATAAATTTTGAATTTCATTTAAAATATAACTATTATCATAACAATTAGTTCTGTCAATATTTCTTTTAATATCAATTTTCTTTAATAAAACTTTTTTTAATTTATCATATATATCTTCTTCATTATTTTCAATAATAAGTGATTTTTCATAATCTCTCACTGCCTCAACAGCTGCAGTTTTTGTAATTAAAATCGGTTTGTTAAATATTTTAGCTTCTTCAATAACCATTCCATATCCTTCATATAAAGATAATAAACAAAAATAATCAGCTGATTTTATATAGCAATATGGGTTCTCTTTTTTACCAAGTAAAATAAAGCTTTTTTCTATTTTAAACTGTTTTATTAATTTTTTTAATTTATCTTTTTCTACTCCATCACCGATAACATAAATTTTATGTTTTATTCCATCATCTATAATTCTTTTGTGAACTTTTATAAGTCTATCAATTCCTTTTTGTTTAGTAAGTCTTGCAACAGTAACAAATATAGGTGTTTCCTCTTTTTTTAGTATCTCTTTATTCTCTTTAGATTTTTCTATAATCCTATTTTTATCTAAATAATTATATATCACTATTTGTTTTCCAATATTTCCATATAAATTTTTAAAAGAATTTTTATTTTCATTACTAACAAATACAATTTCATCATAATTTTTATATACACTCTTGTCAAGCTTTTTCTTTATCTTGGCTTTTATATTATTTCCAAAAACTTTTGTAATATCATTATGAACCCATGCAATTTTTCTTACACTCTTTTTATTTTTAAACCTGAAAATTCTTGTAATTGGACCTTCTAAAAATGCAACCTCAATGTCAAAATTATTTTTTATAAATTTATTATATATTTTTCTACTATTTAGCAAAATATATAAAGGCAAAACTCTATTTTGATTTTGATATAAACTAACAATTTTAACATTATGATTTAATTCTTTTTCTAATATTCCACCTGAATATATTGTAAAAACCGTTATATTAAATTTATCTGAAATATTATTAATAATATCTACTAATACTCTCTCTGCACCACCTATATCAAGTTTTGTAATCCCAAACACAATACTCTTTTTTTCATTTTTTTGTTTCATATTTAGACTTTTTAAAGTTTTTAAGAAAAAATTTTTTTTCAATTTTTTATCTTTAATTTTCAAAATTCTTTTCATAGAACTTCCAAGCAAAATTCTTCTATACCTATATTTCATTTCATTTTCATAAATATCTAAATCTCTGTAATATTTTATTACATTATCTAAAATTTTAAATATATCACCTATCTTTTCAGGATTAGAATTTAATATTGAACCATTTCTTTGCACATAATGTATACCATAAATATTTACATACGAAATTTTATTTAAATGTGGAAATAATTTATAAAAAAACTCAATATCTTCATAAATTAATCCTTCTGGAAACCTAATATTAAAATCATCTATTATTTGTTTTTTAATAAGTTTATTCCAAGCAACAACTCTTGCATTTTTCACATATTGATTTAAAGTTTTAAATTTCTTTCTTTTATCTTTTTTTGTCTTTACAATCTCTCCGTTTTTCCCATAATATTCCCATATAAAATCACATTCTACCATATCTGAATTTTCTTGCAAAGCTTTTTTATACATCAGTTCATATAAATTTTTCTCAACATAATCATCAGAATCAAGAAAAGCAACATATTCTCCATTTGCATATTTTATTCCATAATTTCTGGCACTTGATAATCCACCATTTGTTTTCTCATAATATTTAATATTAGAATATTTCTCTGCAAATTTAGAAATGATTTTTTTACTATTATCTGTTGAACCATCATTTACAATTATTATTTCAATATTTTTTAAAGTTTGCTCTACAAGTGATTTCAAACATTTTTCTATATATTTTTCAACATTATACACAGGAACTATAACACTTATCATATTTTTCATCTCCTTACAAATAAATATAAGTCTATATCAATATTTAATATTATCTTTTTAAAAAAATGTTTGAAACTGTCTGGTTTTATATTTTTCAAGATTCCCATATATTTTATTTTTTGTTTAAATTTTTTTCTATCGTTTTTTTTCAAATCTTTTAAAGACAAAATAATACTATTTGTATAATATAATTTTAAATTTTCAGCAGTACTTTTGGAAATATCTATTTTTCGGATATATTGTTCCATATCTTTATAATGTGTAAATTTGTCATTTACTTTTTGCATTTTTTTCTCATAATCATTGTTTCTCATTATACTATTTTCTGTTTGAATATAATAATAACCTATATAATCTGTTGAAACCATAGTTTGTGCTGTTATTATTAAAAGTGGTATTAATCCAAAATCTTCATGATATGTATTTTCTGTGAATTTTAATCCTGTTTTTATAAACATTTCTTTTTTTATTAAATATACACATGGTGAATCTAAAAATTTATCTTTGTAACATAATCTATTAAACCCTTCTTCTCCTTTTAAAACATCAAACTCTGCACTCTTAAACTGAATTTTTTGATTATTTTTAATCATTTCTAAATCATATTTTATAATATCAATTTCATCTTCAATATATTTTTTCATTTTCTTTAATAAATTTTCATCAATTAAATCATCAACATCTACAAACATTATATATTTGCCATTTGCCTTTTCAATTCCTAAATTTCTTGCACTCCCAACACCTATTGTTTTTTTATTATTTATATAATACCTTATTTTGGGATTTTTTATGTATTTAATTATTATACTTTCACAATCATCTGTTGAATTATCATTTATTAATATTATTTCTATATCTTTATATTTTTGTTTTAGCAAGTTTTTTATTACTTTTTCTATTTTTTCTAAATTATTATAAAAAGGAACAATTATACTAATTTTTGGCATACATATCTCTCCATTTCTATTTATTATAATTATTCCCTTTAATTTTAAATTTATAACATCTTGTTACAAGTCAGTCTTTTAAAATTCCATTTTTTTCCTTTTTTGGCATAATATGCTTTACATCTGAATAAAATTATGATATAATAGTAAAATCAGTCCTAGAAAGGAGGAGCAAAAATTGGAAAAGATTTATTCAAGACCAATGAAAAAAGAACGTGTTAACAATTGTCCTTTTGGCAATTCTCCACGTCTTTGCCCAGCTCCGGGAGAGCGGGGTTCTTCTGCCTGCATAGAATGCATAAGTGCACATGATTCAGGGCAGACTAAAAATGCTTTCCATAGTACTAAATGATTGCTATGGAAGATAGCATTTTTAATAGAAAAAGTAGAAGTGAGTTTATATTTCACTTCTACTTTTTCATTACATTAATATCTTAAGTTCAACATCATATGCTTTGTATTTATTTGTTTCAGGATTAATTTTAAATTCTGTTAATGATTTTTCTAAAGTTTCATCAACTTGTTTTAAATCTGTTGTATAATATATGTTAATATTTTTTAATTCTATATTATTTACAACTATTTCTTTAAATGTTTCTGCCATATGTTTATCATCTTCACAAACTAAAATTAATTGTGGAACAGAAACAAATCCTGAATCCATTGGTATAAAATTATCATAAAAATCTTTATAAAATTTCATTTTTTCTATAAGTTTTGATTGCCATTTTTCTTCTCTTCTAATTACTTCAAATATAAATTCTATTGATTTTTTGTTTTTAGTAAGTTTTACTCCTCCTCCACTTGCTTTAAATATTTTTCCAAGTGTTTTAGCTTTTATAACTGGTTTTACTGTATATGAATCAAATATTTTTACTTTACTTAAATATGCTATTAAAATTTGATTTCCTGCTAATCTTTTCTTTATCATTCCAACAGGTTTTGTATTATCAGATGGTTGCCATTTACAATCTATTTCTCTAGTTCCTAATAAATATTTACCCATTTTTTCTAAGCAATATATTCTATAAATTCCTTTTCCTTCATCTGAATTAAAGTAATATCTTGTCAATATTTTAGATTTTACTAATGATTCAAGTTTATTATTTAATTTATCTTGAGCTTGTTCTTCAAATCCTTTTATTTTTAACATTTGTAGCAATTGCCTTGATGTGATAAATTCAAATTCATTTACAAGTTCTAATATTGCAAAATGTATATCTGTAATATGACCTACATTTATTTTATGTACTATTTGATTCATTGATACATATCCATCTTTTCCATCAAATGTTTTGATTTCACCTTTTCTAATTGCAAATGGTGACACTTTTGCTTTTATTTGGTTATCTTCAACCATAAATATTCCTCCCTTTTCATATTACTCTTATATTATTTTATACTATTTTTATCTATTTTTCAATAGTTTAAAATTTTTTCTTTAAAATACATTGAAAAAAAAAGCATATTTATTGATATTTTATTCAAAATGTTATATAATATCAATGTATATAAACAGTGAAAGGAAGTAATATAAATGATAGATATTAAATTTTTAAGAGAAAACCCAGATATTGTAAAAGAAAATATCAAAAAGAAATTTCAAGATCATAAATTACCATTAGTTGATGAAATAATTGAGCTTGATAAAAAAAATAGAGAAGCTAAGCAAAATGGTGATAAATTACGTAATGAAAGAAAAACATTAAGTAGTCAAATTGGGACATTAATGCAAAATGGTAAAAAAGAAGAAGCTGAAAAGGTTAAATCAGAAGTTCAAGCAATAAATAAAAAATTAGATGAAAATGAAAAAATGGAAGAACAATTTTCTATGCAAATAAAAGAAAAAATGATGAAAATTCCAAATATAATTCATCCAACAGTCCCAATTGGTGAAGATGACAGTAAAAATGTTGAAATCCAAAAATTCGGAGAACCAGTTGTTCCTGATTATGAAATACCTTTTCATGGTGAAATTATGGAAGCATTAGGTGGACTTGATTTAGATAGTGCAAGACGTGTTGCTGGAAATGGTTTTTATTATTTGTTAGGTGATGTTGCAAGACTTCATTCTGCAGTTTTAACTTATGCACGTGATTTTATGATAAATAAAGGATTTACTTATTGTATTCCTCCATATATGATTCGTTCAGATATTGTAACAGGTGTTATGAGTTTTGAAGAAATGGATGCTATGATGTATAAGATTGAAGGAGAAGATTTATATTTAATTGGTACTTCTGAACATTCTATGATTGGTAAATTTAAAGATCAAATTTTAAATAAATCTGATATGCCTTATACTATGACTTCATATTCACCTTGTTTTAGAAAAGAAAAAGGTGCTCATGGTATTGAAGAACGTGGAGTTTATAGAATACATCAATTTGAAAAACAGGAAATGATCGTAGTTTGCGAACCTGAAGATAGTTGGAATTGGTATGACAAAATGTGGTCATATACTGTTGAATTTTTCAGAAGTATGAATATTCCAGTTAGAACTTTAGAATGTTGTTCAGGAGATTTAGCAGATTTAAAAGCAAAATCTTGTGATGTTGAAGCTTGGTCACCAAGAAGAAAAGCTTATTTTGAAGTTGGAAGTTGTTCTAATTTAACAGATGCTCAAGCAAGAAGACTTGGTATTAGAATTAAAGGTGAAAAAGAAAATTATTTTGCTCATACTTTAAATAATACTGTTGTTGCTCCTCCTCGTATGCTTATTTCAATTATTGAAAATAATTATCAACCAGATGGAAGTGTAATTATTCCTGAAGTTTTAAGACCTTATATGGGTGGATTAGAGAAAATAAATATAAAAAAATAATTTTTAAAGAGATATGTTAGTTGCATATCTCTTTAACGAGATTATATATTTTAGGAGATTTATGATGAATAAAACATATTTAAAAAAATTAGAATATTACCAAATATTAGAACAAATTTCTAATTATTGTCATACATATATTGGTAAAGAAAAAGTATTAAATTTAGAACCATCAAATGATAAAGAAAAAATTGTACAAATGTTATCTGAAACTGAACAAGCAATTTGTTTGCTTGATAGAAAAAGCACTCCTCCACTTTCTGAAATAGCAAATATTGAAATATATATAAAATTATTAGAAAGTCATAATACTTTAACACCAAAAGCATTATTAGATATTTGTAATATACTAAAAATGTCACATGAATTAAAACAATATTTTTATGGTGATGAAACAATATCTGAAACTTATCAAATACTTGATAAATATTTTTCCAAATTATATTCAAATCAATTAGTAATACAAAATATTGAAAATTCAATATTAGATGAAAATACAATATCAGATAATGCTTCAAATACATTAAAAAAAATAAGGAGATCATATAAGCAAACAGAACAAGATATAAAAAATCAGCTAAATTCAATATTACATTCTTCAACATATTCAAAATATATTCAAGAAAATATTGTTACAATTAGAAATAATAGATATGTTATACCAATAAAGCAAGAATATAAAGAGAAAATAAAAGGTTTTACACATGATATCTCTTCTAGTGGTTCAACATATTTTATAGAGCCTATTTCAATTTTTCAACTTAATAATGTTTTAAATAATTTAAAAATCGAAGAAGAAATCGAAATAGAAAAAATATTGCAAATTCTAAGTAGTTCCCTATTTCCATATACTGAAGAACTTCTTAAAAATATTGAATTTATTGGCATCTTAGATTTTACATTTGCAAAAGCTAAATATTCTAAAAAAATAAAAGGTATAACTCCAAAAATTAATACTGAAAAAAACATAAATTTAATAAAAGCAAGACATCCTTTAATTCCAGAAAGTCAAGTTGTTCCCATAACAATTGATATAGGACATAATTTTTCATTGCTTATTATCACAGGGCCTAATACTGGTGGAAAAACAGTAACTCTCAAAACTGTTGGATTATTATGTTGTATGGCTTGTAGTGGTCTTAATATTCCAGCTGAGGAAAATTCTAGTATATATGTTTTTGATGAGATTTTTGCAGATATTGGAGATGATCAAAGTATTTCTGATTCACTAAGTACTTTTTCAAGCCATATGAAAAATATTGCAAATATTGTAAATACTGCTACATCTGATAGTCTTGTACTTGTTGATGAACTTGGCTCTGGTACAGATCCTTTAGAAGGTGCTAATTTAGCTATTAGTATATTGGAATATTTGAAAAATAATAATACACTCACAATTGCTACAACACATTATCAAGAATTAAAACAATATGCATTAACAACAAATAGAGTTCAAAATGCTAGTGTTGAATTTGATATTGAAAACTTAAAACCTACTTATAGGCTTTTAATAGGGATTCCTGGAAAAAGCAATGCTTTTGCAATTAGTGAAAAATTAGGTCTTAAAAAAGAAATTTTAGATAATGCTAAATCTTTATTACATAAAAAAGATGTTGATTTTGAAAACTTGTTAAAAAATATATATGATGAAAAATTAAAAATCGAAAAAGAAAAAGAAGAAATTGAAAAAACATTAAATCAAGCAACTATTTTGAAAAATAATCTTCAACATGATAATTTTAAAATTCAAGCTCAACAAAAAGAGCTAATTGATAATGCAAAACTAAAAGCACGAGAAATATTATTAAATGCTAAAGATGAGGCATCTGACTTAATATCTAAGATGAAAAATCTTTCTGTTTCTGATTTTAATTTAAAAGAAATGAACAATATTAGAAATACAATAAATTCATCTATTAAAAATATAACTTTTTTTAATGAGCAAAACACTATTCAGGATTTAAATATAGATAAATCTAAATTTGTACCTGAAACAAGAGTATTTATCAAAACTCTTGGACAAAATGGAATTATTATTTCTAATATTAATAAATCAAATGAGGTCAAAGTTCAAATTGGATCAATAAAAACAAATATTAATATTAACAACTTAGAAATTTTAAATAATGTTAAACAAAATAATCAGCCTACTAGTAGGTCTAATTCTCATATTTCTAAAACACGTACAGTTTCTTCTGAAATAAATGTAATTGGACTTTCTGTTGATGAAGCAATTCCACTTGTTGATAAATTTATTGATGATTGTTTTTTAGCTAATTTACAATATGTAAGAATTGTCCATGGAAAAGGTACAGGAAAACTCAGAAATGGAATACATTCATTTTTAAAGAAAAATAAACATATTATTTCTTTTAGAATTGGCACATATGGTGAAGGTGAAATGGGAGTTACAGTTGTTGAACTTGCTACAAAATAATTATTTAAAGGACAAACTTTTTTAAGCTTGTCCTTTTATATATCATAAAAATATGTTGCCTCTAAATCTGCCTCATGTGTTAATAAAGCAATTGGATATTTTTTATATGCTTCTCCTATTGTATTATATAATTCTTTTGGCTCTGTATATCCCATATGCCAACGTATTGCATACTTCTCTTCTGGTTTTAATTTTATATATTCTGTAATCATCATTACTGATTTTTCTCCATGACCATATGGAATTGTATCATTAACAGTATAATATGGTACTTTTTCCCATACACCTAATTCATTTTTTGCATTTCTATAATCTACTTTATAGAAGTTTGCTTTACATATATCATGTAATAAAGCAATAATTGCTATTGAATCTTCTGAAATATTTACATCTATAACTGCATTTTTCACTTTGTGTTTCAATATTTCATAAACTTTCATACTATGTTCTAAAAGCCCGCCTTCAAAACTCCCATGAAATCTTGTACTTGCTGGTGCTTTAAAAAAGTCTGTCTTTTTTATAAATACTATTAAATCATCAATCCCCTCTCTATTTGTATTTTTTAAAATTTGTATAAATTCTTGTTCCATTACAATTCTCCTTTTAGTTTTTGTGCTTTTTTTCTAATTCTTTGTATTGCTGTATCTACAGATTTTACTTTAGTGTCTAATTTTTCCGCTATCATTGCATAAGAATAACTATTCTTATATAAATTTAATACTTTAGTTTCAAATTCACTTAAATTATCATACAATCTTTTTTCTAATGATTTATAATATTCTCTTTTTGTTATTATTTCTAAAGGGTCTCCTTCTCCTTTATTTGTATCTAAAATTTCTAATATTGTTGTATCACTACACTCACTATCATAAACTGTTGCATTTAATGATATAGATGAATTTAATGGTATATGTTTTTGCCTATTAGAATTTTTAACAGCAGTTATTAATTGTCTTTCTATACATACTCCTGCAAATGTTTTAAATGAGTTTTGTTTTTCATCATTATATGATTTTATTGCTTTATATAGTCCAATATATCCCTCTTGTACCATATCATCTTTTTCTGAACCTACCATAAAAAATTTATTTGCTTTCATATTTACTATATCTTTATATCTATCTATTAAACATTCTAGTGCAATATTATTATTATTATTTATTGCCTCTTTTACTAATATTTCATCTGCTATATCTTGATATTGATTTTGAAATGAAACCGTATTTGTTTTTGTCATACTCTCATGCTCCTTGTTTTTTAAGTATATCTGTATTATATTAATAAAAAAACTAGATGTCAAGGGGTTTTTTAAGTTTTTTGTATAATTTTTTCAGTAACTTAAAAAAAATATTTGCATAATATAATGTATATCTTTGAGTAATTCAGTAGATAATAAGTTATTATGGAAGGGAGAAATTTAATGAAATCAATTTGTATAAAAACAAATAATCCAGAATCGATAAAATATCTACTAAATGAACTAAGAAACTCAAAAATAGAAAACATCTATTTTTCATGCAAAAAATTTAAGATATATGAAAATATTATAATTCATTTTAAAGGTAAAGATGAAAAAAAGTTTTTGAAAGATTTATCTTTATTACTAAGTCATTTGGTTATTGATGTATTTGAGAAAAAAATTATAAAACAAATAATTGCAAATGAGTTTTTTTATTTTGATAAAATAGAACAACAAGAGATAGCTAAAACTACAATAAAAGATTTATATGATGACAAAGAATCTGTATACCCCATCACTAAATGTTTTTCCCTTTTATGTAATAATTTTTATACTTATTTAAACACAAATAAATCTATAGTTTTAAATGGTTTTATTAGATTTAGAATTAAAAATTATATTGAAATAATTTTTGAGCAAATTGATAAAAGTGTTACAAAGTTTTTAATTGATAAAGAATACAATGAATTTATAACATTGCTTAAAATATATATAAATACTGAAAAATCTAATTGTGATATTGTTCATTTAATATATTCTAATTCAAAATCAATATTACTTGATAAAAACAAAAATGTAATTAAATCAAATGAAAATATGTTTAATGCAAAATATTTATCTGATATTAGCTTTTCATCAAGTGATTATGCTTTAAATACTTTATTAACATTATTACCTCAAAAGCTTTATCTTCATATAATAAACCATAAAGAAGATGAATTTCTAAACACACTAAAATTAATTTTTGAAAATAGAATAATTTATTGCACTGATTGTGAAATCTGCAATTTATATAAAAAGATCGAGCAAAAATACTAAACAGTAAATTTGCTTGACCTTATTTTTATTTCAAATTTTTTCTTCTAAGTTGACCACATGCCGCATCAATATCAGAGCCTAATTCTCTACGTATTGTTGCTACAATCCCATGTTCATTTAAATAATCTCTAAATTTCATAATCGCTTCATTTGAACTTTTTGTAAAGCTTCCATTTTCAATTTTATTAATTGGAATTAAATTAACATGACAATTCATGCCTTTTAATAATTTAACTAATTGTTTTGCATCATCTAAATTATCATTGTTTTCTTTTGCAAGAGCATATTCAAAAGATATTCTTCTATTAGTTTTTGAAATATAATCTTTGCAAGCTTGAATTAGACTTTCTATATTGTATGAATTATTAACAGGCATCATTTTACTTCTTTTTTCATCTGTTGTTGCATGTAAAGAAATAGATAATGTACATTGTATATTTTCTTCAGCCAATTTATATATTTTAGGAACAAGCCCACTAGTTGATACACTAATATGTCTAGCTCCTATATTTATTCCTTTTTGATTATTAATAATTCTAATTGCATTTATTACATTATCATAATTATCAAGTGGTTCCCCAATCCCCATAAAAACAACATTTGATATTTTTATATTTTCATCTCTTTGAACAGCCAATAATTGTTCAACAATTTCACCAGATACTAAATTTCTTGAAAATGGTATTCCTGTAGATGCACAAAACTTGCATCCCATTTTACACCCAATTTGTGATGATACACATATTGTATATCCATGATGATATTTCATTAAAACTGTTTCTATTGCATTTCCATCTAATACATCAAATAAATATTTAATTGTTCCATCAGATGCAACCTGTTTTTTTAGTATATTAAATATGCATAAATTATAATTTTGTTTTAGTTTTTCTCTAAGTTCTAATGATAAATTTGTCATTTCATCAAAACTTGAAACATTTTCCTTATATATCCATTTAAAAATCTGTTCTGCCCTATATGGCTTTTCTCCAATCAATTCTATCTCTTTTTTTAATTCATCTAAATTATAATTTTTTATATTTTTCACTTTATTTTCCCTCCGTTAAAATTATATAAAAATTTATTGACAATATACATAATTTATACTATTATTATATATAATATAATATAAAAAGTCAAATGGAGGTTTAACTAATGAAAAGGACAAACATTATATTATCAATTATAAATATTATTATGATTATAATTTTAATAACACTTTCTAGCATAACTTATGTAACAATAAAAAATTATAATAGTTCACAATCTGTTTATTATAGTAATCTTGAATTTGTACAAGCTAATGAAACACCTATATTTACAATAGACAAAATAACATATTTTAGCAGTTGTAATGCAAATATAGAAACAAATTCAAATTCAACATTTATTGTATCTGATTTATATCAATATACAGATATAGCAATTTTCTTAAATTCTAATACTGAAGAATTTACACTTGAAAATACACTAAAATCTGTTGTTTTAAGTGATGTTAAATATAATTTATCACCAAATATTGGAACACCTAATTTATATTATAAAAACATGAATCAATTTGCAAGTCCAAATTTTGAAAAATCAAACTTAATAACTGATTCTTTAACTTTTGATATAACTTCAGAAAATACAATAGATTATTCCAAACCTATATTATATAATAATTGTGCAAACCCAATTACATTATGTTATGTGAATTCGAACTTAAAAGGTGATGAATATGCTCTTTCAAGTGATATTTCAGACATATCATATAATGGTTCTTTATTAAAAAAATGTGGTATTACTCTAAATTCTATTTCTTGTAAGATTAGTTTTGTACTTACAATTACTAATAATCTTGATGAAACTTTTTCATGTCCTTTAACACTTACAATACCACTTTCTACTGAAAATTCAACTATATATGATGGTAGCTTGCTAGTAAAAGATGTTACAAATTATACTTTTATTAAACAACAAAAATAAGAAAAATCCTATTTAATTATTTCAATAATTAGATAGGATTTCTTTATTTAAACCACATATAATACAATACATAAAAAATGTAATAGACTAGCAAAAAATATACATAAATGAAATATTGAATGCATATATTTTTTCTTTTTGCCTATACCATAAAGTATAGCACCAATAGTATAAATTACTCCACCTAAAACTAATAGTAAAAATCCTGCTTTTCCCAAAAGTTCTGGTAAAATATTTATCTTAACAATGATACACCATCCCATAACTAAATAACATATCATAGAAAAAATTTTATATCTTTTTAAATCAATTGCATTTAATACAATTCCTAAAACAGCCATTCCCCATATAATTCCAAATATTGCCCAACCTGTAGCTGTATCATATTGTCTTAAAGTACATAAAGCAAATGGTGTATATGAGCCAGCAATAAGTAAAAATATAGAACAGTGATCAAGAATTTGAAAAACTTTTTTTGCCTTTGAATTAGGTTTCAGACCATGATAAATACTTGACATAGTATATAATACAATCATTGTTATTCCATATATTACACTACTTACTACACCATATACATTATGTCTTACAGCTGCAAAAATAATACATAAAACCATTGCAACAATTCCTAATGCTCCACCAACTATATGTGATATCATATTGAAAATCTCTTCTCCCTTTGTATATGTAGGTAATACCCTATCTGACAATTTTATTCTTTTCATATAATTTATTATCGCCTTCCTTTCACTCACTTTATCAGCCTTTTTAATTTATTTTCTAGATATGTATATGAAATTGACTAACACATTTATTACATTCCAGCTATAACCCCTGTAGAATATGCAATTTGCAAATTAAATCCTCCTGTATATGCATCAACATCTATAACTTCACCAGCAAAATAAAGTCCATTTATAATTTTAGACTCCATTGTTTTAGGATTTATCTCTTTTATGTTTATACCACCAGAAGTAACAATTGCTTCATCTATTGGTCTAAAATTCATAATTGTTAATGAAAAATCTTTTAATAAATTAGCCAGATTTATTCTTTCAACTTTTGTAATAGAGTTTACCGTTTTTTCTGGATCAATCTTTGAAAGTTTAATAATTGGTTCTATCAATTTTTTAGGCAATAAATTATCTAAGCTATTTTTAAATTTTTTATTTTTTTCTGCATCAAAATCTCTCAAAATCCTATCATCTAATTTTTCAATATTTAATGCCGGTTTTAAATCAATATGTAAAACAATTTTTCTTTGTTTTAATAATTCACTAATATTTTTGTATCTCACTAAATGTGCTGAACCACTTAAAATAGTTGGACCAGAAACTCCAAAATGTGTAAATAGCATTTCACCAAAGTCATTATAAATATTTTTGTTTTTAGAAATGTCTTCAAAACTAATTTTTACATTTTTTAAACTAAGTCCTTGCAATTCCTTGCATAATGTATTTTCATAACATACAAGTGGAACTAGTGATGGCTTAATATCAATTATAGTATGTCCAAGTTTTTTGGCAAATTTGTATCCATCACCTGTAGAACCAGTTAAATGATAGCTTTTTCCTCCAGTTGCAATAATAATTTTATCAGAATATATTATTTTCTTTTTCCCATTATTTAAAACAGATACACCTTCAACATTTTTGTAATTTTCATGTTGTTTAATTAATATATCATCTGCAACAGTATTATACATAACCTTAATTTTAAGTTTTTTTATTTGATTTTCAAAACATTTCAAAACATCAACAGATTTATCTGTAACTGGAAATATTCTATTTCCTCTTTCTTCTTTTACTTTCAAACCATTTTTTTCTAAAAACTCTATAATATCTTTATTTGTATAATTTTGAAAAGCACTATATAAAAATTTTCCATTACCTGGAATATTTTTGATAAATTCGCCTATTTCTAAAGAAGATGTAATATTGCATCTTCCTTTTCCTGTTATCAATAATTTTTTTCCTAATAATTTATTTTTTTCAATTAAAGTAACATCATTTCCATTTTGTGCAGATGTTATTGCAGCCATCATTCCTGCAGGACCTCCACCAATTACCGCAACTCTCATACTTACTCCTTTTTCCATTTTAATAGCTAAAAAATACAACCTACAATAATTCCAATAAATGCTCCTACAAAAACTTGTATAGGTGTATGACCTAACACTTCTACAAGTCTTTCATGAACTTCTAAACCTGAAAGTCCTGGTGTTTCAACAATTTTATTCAATAATGTTGCTTGTTTCCCAGCAGCCCTTCTAACACCAGTTGCATCATACATTACAACAAATGCAAATATTAAAGACATTGCAAATATTGATGAACCAAATCCATGATCTTTTCCTACCATTATTGCTAATGCCATAACAACAGCCGAATGTGAACTTGGCATACCACCAGCTCCTATAATTCTTTTAAAATTAAATTTTTTAGTTGTTACCAAATCATATAATACTTTAAAAGTCTGAATGCAAAACCATGTCAATAAAGGTATATATATATATTTATTTTGTATAAATTGCATTATATATTCATTCATTTCAATTTTCCCCCTTTTTAACCTATTCAATAGAAAAATTTTCTTCTGAAATTTCTCCATTTTTCTCTAGTAAAATTGTAATTTTCTTTTCTGCATCATCTAACATTTTACTACATTGTTTAGATAAATTCATTCCTTGTTCAAATTTTTTCATTGATTCATCTAAGTTTTTATCACCTTTTTCTAATTCTTGAACTATTTTTTCAAGCTCTTCCATTTTTGTTTCAAAATTCTCCTCTTTCATTTTTAACCCTTTCTTTTAATATTCTGATATTTCTTCTGTTTTAATATTTATTTTATAATCCATTAAAGAAACAGTTGTATCACTATCTCTAACAGATACTATATATTCATTTTCTGATAATTTTTCTTCAACATAATAATACACATTATCATCACTTTTTCCCCATTTATCTTTTGCTAATTTTTTTGCTTTTTCCTCACCTGTTAAATTATTATTTGTTTTAGTTTCTGAAGTAGATGTATTTTTTACAGTGTTTTCACTTATAGTTGTATTATTATTTTTAGTTGTATTTTCTACTTCATTTACGATTTCATTTTTAATTTCATTATTCACTGTATTATTTACAATATTATTTTCTATAGTATTATTTTGAACCTCACTAACTTTTGGTTTTTCTTTGCTAATAATATTTTCATTATTATCCAACTTTTTTATTTTAATGCCAATAATTGCCCCTATTATTAAAACAAATATAATTGTTGATATTATAACAACTTTTTTATTAACCATTACTTTTTCCTCCCTACATAACTTTAGCATTTTTTATTCCATCAAAAAATGTTATTTCAATTTCATCATCTTTTTTTAGTTCATTTTTGCTTTTTATAATCTCTCCGTTTTTTTCTGTTAAGCAATATCCTCTTGTTAAAGTTTTTAGAGGACTAATATTATCTAGTCTTGAAACTTTTTCATTAAACATCAATCTTGTTTCTTTATATTTTGATTTTATGCAATTTCCTATGATTCTTACACATCTATCTATTTCCATACGATTATCATTAATTTTTTTATATGGTTCTTTAAATATATTTGACGACATGATTTTTTCATATTTTAATTTCATAAAATCTAACTTTTTCTTTAAAGATAATCTCATTCTACTATTATATGTATTAATTTTTTCTTTTATTTCATATATATCTGGATTTGCAAGCTCTGCTGCTGCAGATGGTGTTGGTGCACGTAAATCTGCTACAAAATCTGATATTGTAAAATCTGTTTCATGCCCTATAGCAGAAATTATTGGAATCCTTGAATTATATATTGCTTTTGCAACTATTTCTTCATTAAAAGGCCATAAATCTTCTAATGATCCTCCTCCTCTTGCTAAAATAATTACATCTGCTAAATTATTTTCATTCATAAATTCTATACCTTTTGCAATTTCTTTTGCTGCACCTGTACCTTGTACAGGAACAGGATAAAGCCTTATATATGTACCTGGATTTCGCCTTGTAGAAACATTTATAATATCTCTAATTACAGAACCAGTTTGAGATGTTAATACACCTATTATATTTGGTTTTAACGGTATTTTCTTTTTATGTAATTTATCAAATAACCCTTGTTTTTCTAGATCTGCTTTTAATTTTTCATATTTTTCATATAATGTGCCAATTCCATCTTGTTTAATAGCTTTTACATATATTTGATATACTCCATCTCTTTCAAATACAGAAACACTACCAAAAACCATTACTTTCATTCCATCTTTTGGAATAAAACCTAGCTTTTCTGCATAAGTTTTAAACATTATACATTTTATTAAAGATTTTTCATCTTTTAATGTAAAATAAAGATGTCCAGTGTAATGGTTTTTAAAATTCGAGATTTCACCTTTTACAATTACAGTATTTAATGCTTCATCTCCATCTATTTTTTCTTTTATATACGAATTCAATTGGCTTACACTAATTGCTATTGCATCATAATTCATATTTTTATCCCTTCTCTATGTATTCTTTTACAACTTTAGCTAATGCTCCATTTATGAACTTAGCTGATGTTTCTTCACCATATTTTTTTGCAAGTTCAACAGCTTCATTTATTTCAACTTTTATTGGAATTTTCTTATATTTCATTTCATATATTGATAATTTTAAAATACTTAGGTTGATTTTTGAAATTCTCTCTATAGACCATTTTTCATCAAGACAAGACTTAATTATTGAATTAATTTCTTCTTTATTATTTTCTACTCCCCAAATAATGTCATTTATATATCTTTTAATACTTTCTTTTTCTACATTATTTTCTTCAATATATAATTCTATTTGTTCGTCTATATCAACATTTTTTTGTATTTCTAAACTATATAATAATTTATATGTTAAATCCCTTATTTCTGTTTTATTCATTTTTCTCATTCCTTACATAATTTTAAAATCTATCTATAAAATTTTTTAATCTATCTTTTACATAATTTTTATTTTGTTGTATATAATTTCCGGCAATTGCACCTAATATAATTAAAATTATTGCCATTATTAATTCATATAATTTTGTCATAATAACTAAAATTGCTACTATTACTCCTATTATTGCACCTTTATAATTATTCCAAAAGTTTTTTAATCCTTCCATAATTAATTTCATTCCTTCCTTTAGATACAAACAAGGTTAAAATCTCAAAAAATTTAAACCTTGTTTGTCTAATATATTATTTACTTATTTCATCTGGATTTATTACATTTTTTATTCTAACATTTACTTCTTTTACTTCTAAATCTGAAGTCTTTTTGATTTCTTCTTTTATTTTGTTTTGTAAATTTAATGTTAATTCTTTAATTACAACATCTTTTGTAACAATTAAATTTACTAATACAATAACATTATTTTGTTCATCTAATTGAATTCTTGTCATAGATTCTTTTACACCTGAGAAATCATTTATAACAGCATTTACAAGATTTTCAATTGTTGTTCTTGAAATAATTAATTGTCCATTATTATTTTTCATTAAAACATCTCTTTCTGTTTTTTTAGATTTTTCATTAGATGAGTCAACAAAAATACAGATAATTGCAAATAACATACATATTTCATTTATTATCAATATAATTTGACTTGCAGGTTCTTTCGTTAAACCTGTTTGAATTAATTTGAATGCTGTTTCAAAATCAAGCCATCCAACCGCTAATAAATTTATACATACTCCTATTATTAAAATTATTACAGAAAAAACCACTAATACTACTTTATTTAATTTTTTCATTTATAATCCTCTCCTTTTTTCTTATTCGTTTTCTTGTTTTGGTTCTTCAGTATCTACTATTTCACTATTATTTAATATCTCAGTATTTACACCTTGAACATTTACATTAACATCAGTTACTTTTATTCCTGTCATATTTTCAACTGCTTTTTTTACTCTATTTTGTATTTCAAAAGCTACATCTGGGATTCTACTTCCAAATTCAACAATTATATTTACATCAATTTTAGCTTCTTTTTCAGTTGCTTCAACTTTAATTCCTTTTGCCAAATTTTTCTTTCCTTTTATAGCTTCTGTAATTCCTCCTGCAAATCCTCCAGACATACTTGCTACTCCAGATACTTCTGAAACTGCTACTCCAGCAATTACAGCAATTACATCATTTGATATTTTTATTCCATTAGCCTCTTTTTTTTCTTGTTCATCTATCATGATTTCTTCATTTTTATTTTCTTCCATAAAAATCACTTTCCTTTCATTAAAATCTGCTATTAGTATATCAATTCTTCAAAAAATTTACAAGCCTTTTTCTATTTTTTACTAAATTTTCACAATTCCACATGCAACCTTGCTATTATCTTTATGATTTAATAATTTTGCACCACCTGAAACTACTACTAAATCTCCCTCTTCAAGTATTTTTCTTTCTTCTAAAACTTTCATTCCATAAACTACTGTTTTATCTATACTTTCTTGTGGTTCAACATATACTGGTTGTACATTCCATACTAATCCTAATTGATAAAATGTTCTTCTATTATCAGTAATAGCAATTATTGGGCAACCTGCACCTAATCCAGCTAATCTTCTAGCACTATCTCCTGTATGTGTATATGCAACAATTGCATCTGCTTCCATATTTTTAGCTAATATACATGATGAATATGCAATCTTAGATTCTATATCTGTTATATTTACTTCTTCTGCTAAATCGAATCTTCTCCAATATCTAATTGTTGGTTCAACTTTTCTTGCAATATTATCCATTACTTTTACACATTCAACAGGATAATCTCCCATAGCACATTCTCCAGATAACATTATTGCACTTGTTCTATCATATATAGCATTTGCAACATCACTTGCTTCTGCTCTTGTTGGTAATGGTTGATGTGTCATTGATTCTAGCATTTGTGTTGCAGTTATTGCAGGTTTATTTTCTAAATTAGATAATCTAATAAATTTCTTTTGCATAATTGGTGGTTCAGTATAATCTGTTTCAGTTGCCATATCTCCACGTGCAATCATTTGTGCATCAGCAGTTTCTATGATTGATTCCATGTTTTCAAGTCCTTCAACATTTTCAACTTTTGTAATTATTTTAATATCTTTTCCACCATTTTCATCTAATACTTTCCTTACTTCTTCAATATCATGTACATTTCTTGTAAATGACATTGCTACATAATCATAATCATGTGCACAAGCAGCTTTTAAATCTTCAATATCTTTTTCTTTTAATGCTGGTAAATTGACAGATGTTCCTGGTAAATTAATTGTTTTTCTACTTCCAAGACCATTACCATGTACAACTGTACATACAATATCTTTTCCTTGAATTTCATCAACAACTAATTCTATTGCTCCATCATCAATTAATATTTTTGTTCCTTTTTTTACATCTTTATATAAGTTTTTATATGATACAGATACTCTGTCTTTATCTCCTATAATATCTTCATTTACAAATGTAAACTTTTGTCCATCTTCTAACATTATTTTTTCATTTTTTCCTGTTACTAACATTCCTGTTCTTATTTCTGGTCCTTGCATATCTAATATCATTGGGATTGGTAAATCTAGTTTTTCTCTTAATGCTATTATTTTTTCTGTTTTTTCTCCTTGTTCATCATATCCTCCATGTGAATAATTAATTCTACATACATTTAATCCAGCTTCAAATAATTCCTCTAATCTATTTTCACTTGCTGGTCCTATTGTTCCTACTATTTTTGTTTTTCTAAATGATTTCATTTATATCTTCCTTTCTCTAACTTTTTTGATACATCTATTATTATACCATATAATTACCATAATATTCAAGTGTTTTTTTAGTTTTCTTAAAATGAAAAATAAGTGGCAAAATTTCTTTCCCACTTATTTTATATTTATTTTAATGGATGATTTTTTACAAGACATATCTTCTTCTTTTCGACTGCCAAGAGACCAAAAGCCACCTGTTACAGTACTTTAATTCCAATTTATAGTATGCATATTTGTTGGGCTATTTTCTCCACTACTTGGTGTTATTTGGATATTAGACCCTAGAGAAACTACGGGACGAAATCCGATGATTACAATTGCTATTGGTGTCATTATAGGATAAAAACATGTTATCACCGTTAATACCTTTGATAACATTAACATAACGTAACCCAAAGTTTGCATAGTCTGATCCGCAGTGGATATAACGCGAAGCAACCCAGTAATAGTTTGATGTTGTTAAAACTTTGGCTCCATCTCCATAATTTGTACTATTTATTGATATACTATAATATGTTTGTTTTACATCTAATGTATCTGAAGAATTTCCTCCTGAATATGTATTTGTTGTTGGTGTAGTATAATATTTATCACTTTCATTTTCTGTTTTTCCATATATATCTGGTCTATATGATTCATCTCCTGTATATTGGTTTGTATCTCCATATGCTATATCATATCCATATCCATTTTTATAATCAGTTCTAGCACCTATTCCATCAGATGTTAGCCATTTTTCCAAATCATCTAAATTCACACTTCTTGCTGTTATTCCTTTTGATTTTTTACTATATAGACTTTCACATATATCATTTAGTACATATACACCATTATTATATCCTAATGCACCATCAAAATATACATTTTGGTCGTGTGCCATAGTTGCTATTAAATCTATTGCTCCATCATCATATATTCTTAATACTCTCCATACTGATTGTTCTTGTGTTAAATCAGAACTATTATAGCTTGAACCTGTTATACTTTTAGCTAATTTAGAACTCGAATATGCACTTGCACTATCTGGAGTATAATCCACATAATCTCCTACTTGTATACCAGTTCTATCTGTTATTGTAGTATCACCACCACCTGTTCCACCACCTGGTGTACTTGCTGTGACCCATAAATCTGAAATATCTACTTTATTTCCTTTTTTTGTTTTTACAACTGCAACTTTCTCTTCAACTTCGTTTCCTGTAATTTTGAATACTGCATCTCTCACGTCTGCATTTGTATATTTTCCATTTGCATCATATTTTCCCATTAGTTCTAATTTTATTTGTTCCTTTGTTCCTGACACATCATCTTGTACACTTGCATTTGAAACTCTATTTAAAATTCCATCCTGCCCTGATATCATCATTATACTTATTCCTGCAAGTATTATCAACACAATTATCGTGATGACAAGTGCAATTAATGTAATACCTCTCTCATTTTTTCTTTTTCTAAAACTACCCGTGTGTGTGTGTGTGTGTGTGTGTGTGTGTACAGCCACAAGGGTTTCAGCGTTTTTTGTTTTTTGATTTTCCATTTAAAATCACCCTTTCTTTCCTTTGTTTATTATATTTTATTTTTCAACCTAATTTTATCAATATACTTTATTTTTGTCAATATGTTTTTGTGATAATTTTTTGTTTGTGTTTTTTGAAAAATTTTTTTGTTTTGCAAAATTCTCATAAAAATGCAACAACCTTTTTCTAAAAAGTACATCATATTTTCATTTTAATATTTTTTATTAATATAATCTACAAGTAATTCTGCTGTATTAATTTGTTCTAATGTTTTCTTGTCATCTATAACAATTTCGTCATCATAATCACAATCTTCTCTTATAACACTATCTTGTGCTATTTCTCATAAATTAAGAACACCTAAAATCTAAAATTAGATTCTAGGCTATTTGTGAATTTAGGTCAAGTTTTGGACACTTTTTTATAGTTTTTTCTTTAAAATTTTTTTATCTATTGAAAAACCTTCTTTTTCGTATAATTTTACAGCTTTATTATTGTTATTGCATACTTTTAATTTAATATATGAAACTTTATTATTTTTTGACCATTCAGTAAAGTATTGAATTATCTGTCTAGCAATTCCTTTCTTTCTATACTCAGGTTTAATATATACAGCATCTAATTGTGCAACTTTATTATCATAAACATTACCATAATCCATTATAAATCCGAAGCCATATCCAAGAATAGCATCGTTTTCGTTCTTAGCAACTATTATACATGAATCATTTTTTCCAAAAAACTGCTCATAATAATTTTTAACCGCATAATTTTTATTTATATTTTCATCATACTTTCTTTCGTCTTGAATTAAATCTGTTAGTAAATTATTAATCTCTTTTATATCATCCTTTATAGCTTCTTTTATAAATATCTCCACAAATTTTCCCTCCTACTTCATAATAAATTTTACTATGAAGTGAAAATAAACTTTTATTTTCTATTTTTTATATTTAACATATTTAGCATTTATATTTTTTACATGTTGTTTTCGTATTTCTTTATCTACAATATTATTTGATAAAATAGTTTGAGCAATTTCTTTAATATTTTGTTTAATAATAGGTTTAGTATATTTTAAAATCTCATTTACTAAATAATCAACTTGTGTAACAGTAGTTTTACATTTAACATCAACTTTTGCTTGATTAGAAAAGCAAATAATTGATATAAAAAATTTATCATCTAATCCAAGTAAATTTGATACAGCTTTTATATGACCATAATTTTGATGAATAGGATTAAAAAAGTAATTTTTATTTTTTCCTAAATATTGGCACCACTTATTATCAATTTCTTTTCCTTTAATTAAACCATAGTAATTTTTAGTTTCTATTACAAAAATTCCAAATTCAGATATTATTAAATGATCAATTTGATGAGAGCCTTTTTTATCTTTTATCATAATATTATTTAAAATAATATATTTATCTTTTGGCAATTTATTAAGCTTTCTTTTCACCAAAAGTTCTCCCATATAACCTCTAAAATCTGGGTAATATACATTTACTACTGCATATATAATAATGAGAAAAAATATTATTAATAAAATTTGTGGATTAGACAAAAATGTCTTAAATACTGCATCATAAATCACTTCCATTTTAAAATTCATTCCTTTCTATTTTTTTCAAATTAATTTTTAAACTTTTGTATATATGTCACTGATGTGAAACAAAGTTTTATAAATCTAAACTATTTTGATTTAACAAAAATTCCTTTAATCCAATTACTAAAATTCCTTCTTCAGTAATCCAAGATTTTTTATTCAATAATATTATATAATATTTATAATAAAATTTCGAGGTGTTTCGCACTAATTTTTTAACGAATTTTTTTATTTGCACATTTTTGCTCTATTCTACATAAAATAAATCGAAGGGAGAATATTTATGGCAAAAATAATAGTTTTTAATAATGATACAAACAGAATGGAAACATACACAAGAAGTGAATCATCTCCAATGCCATATAATACAAATGGAACACTTAGAGTAAGAGAATTTCGTGGTTCAAGTAAATCCAATATATTATGGACTACAAAAAGAACAATGCAATCTTGGAACAGCCAAAGATACATTTTTGGAGCACCAATACCTGTAGGATTTGCATTTAAAAGACCATATGAAGGTGGTCATGGTAATCAATCTCAACATTATGCAGGAACAGCTTTTGATGTTGGGCAAACACTCAGTAACGCAAGAAGAAGAGCATTATGGAATAGTGCAAATTCATCTGGTGTTTGGAGTTATGTTGAGCCAATATCTCAAACACCAACATGGGTTCATTTTGATAAAAGATTTGGAAAATCAGCCTGTGCCTCTGGAGGTTTTCCATTATTAAAAAGAGGTAGTATTAGTAACTATGTTTTAATTGCACAAGATGATCTAATTACACTTGGTTACCCAACAGGCGGACTAGATGGCATTTTTGGAAGTCAAACACAACAAGCCGTCAGAAATTATCAACAAAAAGCAGGTCTTACAGTTGATGGTATTGTTGGATGTAATACTTGGAGATCACTTCAAGAGGCAGTTGTTGGCACAGGTCCTACTGATACTACTATAAACTAACAAGTAAAAAACTGATAATTCTTTCGAACTATCAGTTTTTTATTCTATTTCTTTTGCTTGTATAATAATTCTCTTTTTATTATCATTTGTACAAGTAATTAATGTAACAATTTTCTTTCCGTTTGTAAACTGGCTTGTACATGCCGTATCTTCAGGCACTACTGTATATTTGTCATATACAGAATATTTTATTGTTTTTCCACTTATATCTGTTATTTCTATAACATCACCTGTAACCAATTTATCTGCTTTGCTGAAAAATTGACTATTTTTATAATTATGTCCTGCAATACATAAATTTCCAACTTGATTTGGAGCAGGTCCAAAAAATTTACAAGGAGCAACTTTTAGCAATTCAACTGATGTTTCAGCCAATATAGGATAATTTACATCAATTTTAGGTATATTTATACTTCCAACAGTTTTATATTCTTTTCCATTTGATGCAGTATATGTTCCAAATTCTTCAATCTCTCTTTCATCTGTATTAGTGTTTTCTTCTTTTACTGTATCTACAATTATTTTCCATACATTATCTTCTTCTGAAGTATCTTGCATATTTTGTTCATTTACTGCTGACATTTCTGTTAATAAATCTTTTGAAACATCTTCATTTTTAGTTTTATCATATTCAGCATATACATAAACAGAAGTTAAAGCAATAATTATAAATATAGATATAATAAATATTATTTTATAAACATTCTTTTTTCTCTTTAACTCAGGTGTTATATATAATTTTTCTGTAACTAAAATTTGATTCATATATCCTATCCTCCTTTTTTTAATAAATTATTTATATACAAATTGGTTAAATTTGCAAAATCTTCTATACTCAAACTTTCTGCTCTTGCATCTTCTCTTACTCCTATTTTTTTCATATATTCAAAACCTTCTTCTTTGTTTTTAAACACACCAACATTTGTTAAAGCATTTACAACTGTCTTTCTTCTTTGCATAAACGCACTTTTTATTATATTAAAGAAAATTTTTTTATTTTCAACTTCTACTACAGCTTTATCTCTTAAATTTAAATTAATTACTTCTGATGTTACTTCAGGTGCAGGTATAAAGCAAGTATTTTCAACTTCTCTTATCTTTTCAGTTTTGCAATAATAGTATACTGTATATGTAATTGCTCCTGCATTTTTTGTACCTGGTAGAGCAACTAATCTTTCTGCCACTTCTTTTTGTATCATTACAGTTATACTTTTTATATCTAAATTATTTTCTATCAATTTCATTATTATTGGTGTTGTAATATAATATGGTAAATTAGCAACAATCTTAACATTTTTTATTTCATTGTCTTTATTTTTCTGTTCTTGAATTAAATTGTCTAAATCTATTTTTAAAATATCTTGATTTATAATTTCAATGTTGTTATATGCAATAAATCTTTCTTTTAGAATTTTAATCATTTTTTTATCTAATTCTATACATATAACTTTTCTAGCTTTTTCTAATAATAAATTTGTTAATGTCCCTAGTCCAGGACCAATTTCTATTACAAGATCGTTTTTTTCTATTTTGGCTCCACTTACTATATCATTTAAAACATTATCATCTACTAAAAAATTTTGACCTAGTTTCTTGTTTGCTTTTATTTTATATTTTTTCATTAAATATTTTGTTTCATTTAAAGACGCACTCATTTTTCCTCAACTTTCCATTAACTCTCTAAATATCATTTTTTTCTACCATCTATATTTATTGTACCAAATTTCTATCAAAAAATCAATATCTATGTTATTCAAAAATTTTATTTAATATCTATAAACAGTATTTTTATCCTACAAATACATCTTTCAAATGTCTTATTCTACACTTTTTATTAATAAAAACAACTTCTATTACATCAAATCTAACACAAGTATCTATTAAATCATTAGAATACAAAAAATATTTTGCTGTTTTACAAATATGTTCTTGTTTTTGTCTATTTACAGATTCTGATGGTAAGCCATATTTAAAATTCGTACGGGTTTTTACTTCAACGAAAATAATCTCATGATTTTTTATAGCAACAATATCTATTTCACCACATTTACATCTAAAATTTTTATAAATTATCTTATAATCTAATTTTTCTAAATATTTTCCAGCAACTTTTTCTCCAAATTTTCCAATAGTTTTCTTATATTTTTTACACTGCAACAATTTTATTTCCTCCCAACCTTTTAATTTTTCCTTCTATTTCAAGAAATGTAATTTTCGCCATAACGCTACTTACATTTTGGTCTGTCAATTTTGCAATTAAATTTATTTCCATAGGTTTCTCACTTATTAATTCATATATATCTTGAAACTCTTTTGATACCTCATATTTTTTTATATTCTGAACAATTCTGGTTTTCTTTAAATTTTTATAATTACAAATAATATCATTAACACTTGTAACTAAAATTGCTCCATTTTTAACCATGGTATTTGTCCCTAAACTCTTACTATTATCTAAACTACCAGGTATACAAAAAACTTTTTTTCCATTTTGTTTTGTAATTTTTGCTGTAACACTTGTTCCGCTTCTATATCCTGCTTCAACAACTAAAGTTCCAATTCCTAATCCACTTACTATTCTATTTCGCTCTAAGAATTTCTTCTTGTCACACCTTTCTTCTGGCATATATTCACTCACAACTGCTCCTCCACTATTTATAATATTCTTATATAAATTTAAATTTTCTGTAGGATATATATTTTTAAGTCCAGATGGAAGAACGGCAATTGTTTTACCTCCATATTTTAATGCTGTATCATGTGCAGTTTTATCTATTCCAATGGCTAAGCCACTTACAATTGTAAGATTATATTCTAATAAATCTTTAGTAAATTTTTTGCACCATTTTTCTCCATAATTGCTACATTTTCTTGAACCAATAATGGCAATTGATATTGTATTTAATAAATCAACATTTCCTTCCACCCATAAACTTTTAGGCGGATTTTTTATTTTTCTTAGCATTTCAGGGAACTTTTTATTTTCAAATTCTAATTTTATCATTTATTCCAATACTTCCTATCTAAACTTCTATATTGTATTGCTTCTGCAATATGTTTTGTTAAAATATTTTCTTCTTCATCAATATCTGCAATTGTTCTGGCAACTTTCAAAATTCTACTATATGCCCTAGCACTTAATTTTAAATTATTAAAAGCCTTTTTTAATATTAATCTACTTTCATTATTTAAAATACAATATTTTTCAATTAATTTCGGAGTAAGTTCACTATTTGATACAATATCTAAATCTTCATATCTTTCTAGTTGAATTTTCCTTGCTTTATTGACTCTTCTTTTTATTTGTTCTGAAGTTTCTTGTTTTATACTTTCTTCAAATTTTTCATATTTTATAGACTGTACTTCAACATGTATATCAATTCTATCAAGCAATGGACCGACTAATCCTATTTATATAATTTGTTATACTTTGTGGTGAACATGTACATTTATTATCTTCACTTCCATAATATCCACATCTGCAAGGATTCATACTTGCAACTAGCATAAAATTGCATGGATATATTAATTTAGAGTTTAATCTACTTATTTCAACTCTTTTATCTTCTAATGGTACTCTTAATGTTTCTAAAAGATTTTTATTAAATTCTGGTAATTCATCTAAAAATAATACTCCATAGTGTGCTAAACTTATTTCTCCAGGTTTTGGCTTTATTCCTCCACCTATTATAGAAATTGGTGATGCAGTATGATGTGGATTTCTAAAAGGTCTTGTTTGAATTATACTTTCACCATTTTTTATATTTCCTGCAACACTATAAATTTTTGTAATTTCTAATGATTCTTCAAAACTTAAATCAGGTAAAATAGTAGGAACTCTTTTAGATAACATACTTTTTCCACTTCCTGGGTTTCCAATAAGTAAACAATTATGCCCACCTGCTGCTGCTATTTCTAATGCTCTTTTTGCGTGTTCTTGACCTTTAACTTCTTCAAAATCAATATTATATTTATTGGTCTTATTTAATATTTCATCTATATTAATTTTTTGAGGTTTAATTTGTATATTCCCACATAAATATTCTACTACTTGGTTAATATTTGAAACTGGTATAACTTCTAAATTTTCAATAACTGCTGCTTCTCTTGCATTTGCTTTTGGTACAATTGCTCTTATTATTCCTAAATTACGTGCTTCTATACACATTGGCAAAATTCCTTTTACTTGATTAACTTTTCCATCTAAAGATAATTCACCTAAAAAAACAGTTTGTTCAAAATTAGGCATCTTAATTCTTCCCAGTGTTCCACTTGCAAGTAAAACACTTATAGCTATTGGTAAATCAAAACACGTTCCTTCTTTCCTTGTATCTGCTGGTGCCAAATTTACTAAAATCTTTCTATTTGGAAAAAATAAATTACAATTTTTTAATGCTGCTCTTACCCTTTCTTTAGCCTCTTTTATGCTTATATCTGGTAAACCAACTATTCCAAAACTTGGTATGCCATTCGTTATGTCTGTTTGAACTTCTATTAAATATCCTTCAACTCCTTCAAGTGCCATTGATTTTACTATTGCTAACATTCTCTTCTTCCTTACATACAAATTTAGATTTTTTAAGGAATCTATAAACCTTGTTGTTTAATTAATAATTAATTAAATGTATCTAGTGAAATATTTTAAATTAGTATTGATTTTTTTCATTAATTCCTATAAAATAATAATGGTGATAAAATTGGGTAAAAAAAATAAGAAAAATAAATTTGAAAAAAACACAATATCAACATATAAATTAAGATTTACTTTAAGTACAATATTAATATGCTTTATATTATTAATAATCAGATTAATATATTTACAATTAATAGATGGTGATCATTTATCAACACTTGCATCAAATCAACAAACAAAAAGTGAAATAATTAATGGTAAAAGAGGAAACATTTATGATGCAACTGGTGTATCTCTTGCAATAAGTGAACCTGTAGATACAATCACTGTAAATCCATCTAAACTTGCAAAAAAAGAAAAAATAGATGATGATAAATTGCAAAAACTTGTTGCAACAGGACTTTCTGAAATTTTTGAATTAGATTATAATGAAACACTGGAAAAAATCCAAAGTAAATCATCTGTAGTTACAATTGCACAAAAAGTTGAAGAAGATAAAGTAAATGAATTGAAAAATTGGATGAAAGAAAATAAAATAAAATCAGGTATAAATATAGATGAAGACACTAAAAGATATTATCCATATAATACTTTAGCAGCACAAGTTATAGGTGTTTGTGGTACAGACAATCAAGGTTTAAGTGGTATTGAATATTCATATGATTCAATATTAAAAGGCACTTCAGGTCAAATTGTTACATCAAAAGATACCTCAAAATCTGAAATTCCTAATTCTGTTGAATCATTTGTTGCAGCTGAAGATGGATATAATTTAACTCTTACACTTGATGTAAATGTACAATCTATTGTTGAAAAATATCTTAAAGAAGCTGTTGAAGAATATGGCTGTAAAAGTGGTGGTAATTGTATTATAATGAATCCAAATACAGGAGATATTTTAGCTATGGCATCATATCCAAATTATGACTTAAATTCTCCATATACCCCAACTTCATATTATGCAAATAATTGGGATAATTTATCAAGGGATGAAAGATTACAAAAAATTTATGAAATGTGGAGTGTACGTTCTGTTTCTGAAACATATGAACCTGGTTCTGTTTTCAAATTAATTACAGCTTCTGTTGCTTTAGAAGAAAATATTACTACAACTGATAAAAATAATGATTTTTATTGTTCTGGTTATGAAGAAGTTGAAGATAGAACAATAAGATGTTGGAGTTATAAAAAACCTCATGGTGGTGAATCTTTAAGAGATGCTCTTGTTAATTCTTGTAATCCTGCATTGATCCAACTTGCAAGTCGTATTGGTTCTAAAACATTATATAAATATTATGATGCTTTTGGTTTGTTTAATAAAACATATGTAGGTTTATCTGGTGAAACTTCTGGAATTTTTTATGATTTGAAAGATGTTGGTCCAGTTCAACTTGCAACTATGTCTTTTGGACAAAGATTTACTATCACTCCTTTGCAAATGTGTACTGCTGTATGTGCTATTGCTAATGGAGGTTATTTAGTACAACCTAAAATTGTAAAATCTATGACAAATACTGATACTGGTGAAGTCATTCAAATGGATACAAATACTATAAGGCAAGTTTTATCAAGTCAAACATGTGATTCTTTAAAAGATATGATGAAATCTGCTGTTGATTATGGTAAACATGCTCAAGTTAAAGGATATTCTGTTGGTGGTAAATCTGGTACATCTGAACCTACAGATAATAATCCAGATGCCGGATATGTAGCTTCTTTTGTTGCACTTTCTCCTGTTCAAAACTCTCAAGTAGTAATACTTGTTACATTATATGACCCTACAGAAAAAAGTTATCAAGGTTCAAGAACAGCAGGTCCTACTATTTCTAAAATATTAACTGAAGTTTTACCATATCTGGGTGTTGAACCTGACTTAAATTAATTTCACAAAAATGGCAATAATTAAAATTGCCATTTTTGTTTCTATTTTATTCTTAAAAAATCTCCTTTTTAATTTTTTATGGCTTATATTATTTTTTTACTCCTAAAAATAGAGTTTCATATTTTCTTAAATTAACGTCATTCACCTCCATTCTTTTGTCTAATTTTATTAAATTAATTTCTGCATATTTTTTTTCTTTTTTGTTTATTGATAATATAATTTTCATATAGTTTTCTTGACCTATTTCTTGTGTAATAATTACATTTGAATTTGATATATTATGTTTTTCTTTTTCTTCAATTAATTTTTGAAAGCAATATATTGTTTCTCTTATTTTTCCGGGTTGTATTTTTTTTACATAGAATTCTTTTTTTCCTTTTTCTTTAATATCTATAATATATTTCAGTACATAGAATTTATATTCCTTTATTTCATTTAAATATTCCTTTCCTTTGAAAATTATATTATTTATATCATATCCAAAATAATCTTTTAATATTTTTATTAATATAGAGCGATAATTTTCTACCTCTATCTGTTCACTTTTTTGTATTAAAACAGCCTCCTTTTTTATAATTTTTCTTATAATTATTTTCTTTAGTATTTTTTTTTGATTTTTAAAATTTGGTATTTGGCTATTTTCTTATGTTTTAATTTTCTGAAAATTCACTATCAAAAAAATTGTAAAATTTAAGAATTAAATTTTAAAGAAAGGTTTCCCTTTTTGAATAAATCACGTGATTTAAAAATTAATTATATAATTATGTTTACAGTATATATTTATTTTCAAATTTTGTCAATATGTTCTTTCTATTTTTTTCCATTTTTCATCGCAATAAAAGACATTTTTCGACATTTCAAAATCAAGTATTCACATTAGATTGACATTTTTTTCACAAATTTATCACATAAGTATTGCATAATTAAATAGAAAAGTATATCATATGTATATAAGATTTTTATTAACACATAATGTATACGAGAAAGGAAAGTGATTAAAAATGGAAGAAAATAAAAACAAATTTAGAAATGTTATTGACATTTCAGAAAAAAAGGAAAAAAAACATACTATAAAAAATAATGTAGTTATCCCATTTATAAGTGGTGTCCTTGGTTGTGGAATAGTTATTGGTACATGTTTTGGAGTTCCATCAATAAAACAATCAATTTTAGGAGATACAAAACCTGCCTCAGCTACTTTAACCAGTGCAAATTCAGATACAACATCTGGAACAGTTGATTTTGTGTCACTTACATCTTATTCTGAAACAGCTGTATATGCTGCAAATAAAATTTTACCATCTATAGTAGGTATTGAAATAACATATAATGTAAATTCTTCAATATTTAGTATGTTTGGTAATAACTCATCTTCAACGGCAAAATCATCAGGTTCTGGTATAATCATTAGTGAAGATGGATATATTTTAACAAATAACCATGTTGTTGATTCTGAATCACAAAACACATATTATGATATTTCTGAAGCAACATCAATTAAAGTTACATTATCCAAAGATAATACAGAATATGATGCTAAAATTGTAGGAAAAGATTCTCAAACAGATTTAGCTGTTTTAAAAATTGATGCTACAGGTTTAACTGCTGCTGAATTTGCTGATTCAGATTCTGTTAAAATTGGTGAATTTGCAATGGCTGTTGGAAATCCCTTAGACTTAGGTTCTACAATTACTTGTGGAGTTGTTAGTGCTACAAATCGTCAAGTTCAAGATAGCGATGGCAATACAACATATACTTGCATACAAACAGATGCAGCAATAAATTCAGGAAATAGTGGGGGTGCATTAGTTAATAGTGAAGGTAAAGTTATTGGTGTAAATACATTAAAGGTCTCTAGTACTGGTGTTGAAGGAATTGGTTTTGCTATTCCTATTAATTCAACAAAAACTGTTATAAATGATTTAATAACATATAATAAAGTTAGAAGACCATATATTGGTGTTTCAGGAAGAGATTTAGATGAAAATACTGCAAAACAACATAATCTTGTTCAAGGTGTGTATGTTGTTTCTGTTGAAGAATATTCTGCAGCTGAAAAAGCAGGATTAAAATCTGGAGATATTATTGTAAAAATAGATAATCAAGAAATTAAAACAATGAATGAATTAAACACAATAAAAAATAATCATTCAATTGGTGATAAAGTAACATTATCTGTTTATCGAAATGGAGATTATAAAGATATTTCAGTTACTTTAGGTGAATCAAATTAAAAAAAGATAACCTTTCACTATTTGTTCACAATTTGAACAAAATTATAGTGTATTATATATAAAGAGTTAGTAATAACTAACTCCATCAACATCCCCTTTTATTTCAAGAAAGTACAATAAATGTAAAAATGTACTTTCTTATTATTTTTAATTTTAACAAAAACCTCTCTACCTAAAAGTATGGAGGTTTTTGCTATTTAAATATTACCATATCAAATTCACTTGTATAGTCATTATTTCCATAAGCATAAATCAAATACAAAATTCCATTAATTCCAAGAAAATATTGTTTGGTATTTTCTAATTTATATATATCTGATGTATAATCTCTTTTATACATTTCATATCCCTGCTCAGAAAATGATTTATTTTGTTCTTGAACATCTTTTATTGTTTTTTCGATTTTAGCTTTCGCATCTGATGTACTTACATTTTTATATTTTAATAGTTCTTCTAATTGAACTTGTCTATTTTTTATCAAATCATAATTATATGTTTGTATCATAATTTTTTGATTTTTCCCATCCTCTTTCAATTCTGCTCTAATCACTAATGATAATATGTTATTTTGGACATATGCTTGATATCTCACATTATAAATAGTATTATTAATATCATTACTTTTTGAAAGTTCTTCTGCTTTTTCTCTAAAATTCTGACTTGTTTCTTTATTTTGTTTTGATATCATATCACTTTTAATATTTATATATGGTATTGATACATCAAGTTCACAGTTTTGTATTTTTTCTTGATATGTATAAGCACTTACAACTAAATCATAATTTTCATGAATTTTTGTTATATCAGGTAAATCATCTTGCAATATTTCAACTTTATTTTTAAATAAGCCTGCAAAATTGCTTTTTATTTGATTATTTTCATCTTCTTCAGTTGAATCATTTTGATTATAATCAATAATATTATCACTTAAAAAAAATTGTGTACGTAAAACAAAAGCAATTGAAAAAATACATATCAAAAAAATCAATATATATAAAACAATTCTGTACTTATGTAATATCTTTAATATTTTTTTCAAAATTACTAATTAACTCCTTCACCTAATTCTTTTTTTCCAAATAATTTTTTCAAGAAATTTATTACTTTCATCTTTATTTTTTCAAACCATTTATGTTCCTCAACTACTATTGGTAAAATATTTTCTTCAACTATATTTTCCTCTTCCCTAACTTCTTTTTCTTCAATTTCTTGAATATTGCTATTTTCTTCTTGTTTTTCTTCTGTAATCTCTTCTATATTTTCTCCCCAATATTTACTTGCTATCCATGCAATAATCCTATATGTTTCTTCCATTAAATTTTGTTCTTCTAGTGGAATTTCTTTTGATATTTCAGGTTTATATGTTGGATCTGCATTTCCTTTTATTAACTGAACTACCTCAAATGGTATTGTCTCCAATTTTTGTTCATCATCTATTAATTTTAAAACTTCTACTACTTCTGAATATGCTTTTCTTTTTTCTTCGTTCATCTCTATCTTCCTTTCGTTTTTCTTTCTTCTTTATAGTAACATATTTTTTTTATAGAGTCAATAGAAACAAGAAAGTAATCAAAATATCGCTGAAAATTTTTATAAAAACTTCAAAGAGTCCTAATTAAATTAGGGCTCTTGAATTATATTTCATATTTTTGCCATTTTACTACTCACACAAAATATATATTTATGTGTTTATGATATAGGATCTAATTATCTAGGTCATATTTTTCATTTTACTATGCCAAGACTAATAGTTTTAATTTTTCAAAAACTGTCTATATCAAGTGAATTAAACTTCTTTGACATAAATCTATTCGGAATAATCCGTAAATCACTCCCTGCTAAGATAGAAACCTTTATGTTTCTTTGTATGTCGAAGTGCTACAACACCAAGACCGGACGGAAACCGTCCGTTGTAGTAACTGTCGCCAACGCCCGCGTCAGAAGCAAATACTCCTGTGTAGTCTCCACTGCCCCAATAGCCACCGCGCAAAAGGAAAGGTCGGTAGTATCCGCCGATTAGAGCGAAATCACTATTGTAAAATGTTTTTCCATAATTCAATAATCTATTTGAATTTGTTGATGTTATATTTCCATTTTCATCTTCTGTTGCAGTAAACCAATTCTGTTCTTCCCCTGCTTTATATGTTGTTGAGCCTGATTTATAATCTTCTGTAAGCCATCCATAATATGAAAATGTATTTATAACTTCATACATTGCATCTCCTTTTATATTTTTCATTAAGTTCACTCTTTCTTTTGCTTCTAAATGAGCTTTTTTATT
>CAKPOA010000003.1 GCA_934169575.1 uncultured Clostridia bacterium | reverse complement strand
CAGCGTTTTTTTGTTTTTGATTTTCCATTTAAAATCATCCTTTCTTTCCTTTGTTTTTCACATTTTTTATCATGAACCCATTTTATCAATTTCAATTATTTCTGTCAATTCTTTTTCAAAATTTTTTTATTTTTAGATGATTAATTTATGATAACAAGTACTTTTGTAAAATATTTTTCTTTTTATTTTCTTATCCCTCAATAACATTTAATATTTGTTTTTCAAGGTCTTTTATTTTTTCTTTAATTCTAAACATATCCACATCTTTAAGATCTTTGTTTTCTAAATCTTCTTTAACTCCTGCTTTCATATCATCTAACTCATTTTGTAATTTATTTAAAGTAAGCAAAATTTCTCTCCTTATTGAAGGAGTTTGAGGAGCAATTTTGTTTGAAACAAAAGGATTATCAACAAGTTCATAAGTTTCACCATATTCTGGTATAAATACTGGTATTTTAATATCAGTTTCAATTTTTTGTTTCAAAACTTCTTGAGATTCAGGTTCGCCATGAACAAGGAAAATATTTTGAGGTCTTTTTTCTCTGAAAGAATATACAAAATTCATAAGCCATTCTTGATCAGCATGACCAGAATATCCTTCAATATATTCAATTCTTGCATTTACTGCTATTTCCTCGCCAAATATTTTTACATTTTTCGCACCATTAACAATTTTATAACCTAAAGTTCCTGGAGCTTGATAACCAACAAAAAGTATTGTATTTTTAGGATTCCAAAGATTATGTTTTAAATGATGTTTTATTCTTCCAACTTCACACATACCACTTGCAGAAATGATTATAGATGGGATTTCATTTTCATTTAAAGCTTTTGATTCATCTGCAGTCATAGTAAATTGTAATCCAGGAAATTCAAGTGGATTATCACCTTGTGAAATAGCATGTTTTGTTTCTTCATCAAATAAATTCATATTTTCTCTAAATATTTCTGTTGCAGATATTGCAAGAGGACTATCAACATAAACAGGTGATTTCATTAAAGTTCTATATCTTTTTCTAAATTCATCATCATTTCTTGTTTCTTTTATTTTATTAATTTCATATAATATTTCTTGTGTTCTACCAACAGCAAAAGAAGGTATTACAACATTTCCACCATTATCAATTGTCTCAGAAACAATTTTTAAAAATAGCTCTGCTTTTTCATCATTTCTATTATGTAATCTACTTCCATATGTTGATTCCATAACAAGAAAATCAGTATCATCAATCATTGTAGGTGAATTTAATAGAGGAATATCATTGTTTCCTAAATCACCTGTAAATACAGTTTTAGTTGTTTTTCCCTCTTCATCTGCCCAAACTTCAATAATACTTGAACCAAGCATATGACCAGCATCATTATATCTAACATGAATATTTGGAGTAATTTCTATTATTTCATCATAATTTACAGGAGTAAAAACTTCTAATGAACGTGTAGCATCTTCTGCAGTATAAATTGGATCAATTGGTTTTTCGCCTTGTCTTACTCTTTTCTTATTTTTCCATGTAATTTCCATTTCTTGAATATGTCCACTATCAGGCAACATTATACTACATAAATCACAGGTTGCCTTATGTGCATATATTGGATTTCGAAATCCTTCATTATATAGTTTTGGTATTCTTCCTGAATGATCTATATGTGCGTGTGTTAATAACATAAAATCTATTTCAGATGGATTATATGCAAAAGGTGCCTCGTTTTTATATTCATCCTCTGCACTTCCTTGATACATTCCACAATCAACTAAAAATTTCTTTCCAGCTGCTTCTACTAAAAAATTTGAGCCTGTTACTGTTTTTGTTGCTCCTAAAAAAGTTATTTTCATATTTCTTCTTCTCCTTTATATAAATACTTTTGTCAATTTATTTATTTTGATTTTTAAATCAGATTTTTGTATATTTTCTAATTGAAATTTTTCATCTGCAATATCTTCATCATAAAATTGAACATACAGTTTATCTTCAATTTCAATAATTTTCAAATATATATTTTCCAATTTTATTATTTGTAAATCAAATAAATATTTTAATATTTCAATATTTTGTTCTTTAGTTTTCGCGATATTTGCAAGCATTTTCAACTCTTCAGATTTTATCAAAAAATTTTCATTTAATTTATTTATTAATTTTGTAAGTTCTTTTGTGGTTCTAATACTATTATTTTGTGTAATAGGTAAAAAATAGTAATACCTTAGTTCATACATTATTTTTAACATTTCTTGTTTTTCTTTTGCCTTTGATATTTTTAAATCAAATGATTTTAATACTTCTTTTTGTAATAAAATCAAGTTTTTAAATATTTCTTTATCTAAATTTTGAATATCACTCAAAATCAAAAATTTATATTCTTTTTCCATCTGATTTTTGCTTTTTCTAAAATTTAATGGATTCATAAGTTTATTACATTTATATAAATCCTTAACAAGTTCATTTCTTTCTTCATTCATTTTTTTAGCAAGCCATCTTGTACTAAAAATCTTTTTTTCAAGTGGTAAATCTTGATTTAATCTTATATATTTATCATGTAATAGTCTTTTATTGTTTAAAATCAGGTCAATATTTTTGATTTTTCTTTCCAAATCTTTTTTTTCTTTGCATAAATCTTCTAAATATTTTTCTTTATTATTCATTTTTTCTAATTGTTTTTCAACATCATCTTTTTTTTCAGAAAGTTCTTTTTTAAAATTTATATCTTTCTTAAATTCAAGCAAAATAGATAATTTTTCTATAAGTTCAATTATTTTATTTGCAATTTTTTTGTTATATCTTTTTTCTAGCTCACTTTTAAATAATTCTATATAATCTATCATACATTCATTTCTATTTATCCATTGCTCTAAAAATATATTTCCAATTAAAATTATTAAATCTTGATAAATTAAATTATAGCTTAAATCTTCTATTTCAAGTATACTTATATTCCATGAAAACCCATTAAAATCTCGAAGTGGTTCAACTGCATTTATATTATTTCCAATATTTAATGTGTTTGTTAATGTTCTATTCAAAAAATCGCACTTAGATTTTATTATATCATCACTTTTTTTGATTTTAGCAATACAGTATAACAATTTTCTAGCAATTGGATAACAACATATTTGCTTTTTTTCTTTATCAACTAAATGTGCCTCTATATTTTTTTCATCATTTATTTTAGGAGGTGTCATAAAGCTTATATCATCACAATCATTTTCTATAATATTTATAATATTTTGAATATATTTTTCTTTATCTAAAACATTTTTTTTCACAGTAGAATAATCTGAATATGAAGTTTCAATTTTATATAAACTATCCAGAAGAAGATTTTTGACATCTTCTTTAAACATTTTTTTAGATAAAACTTGTTCTAGTTTATTATTATAATTTATGTTTTTTAATTTATATCCAAATTTTTTCTTTTTAGTTATCAAAATTCTTCTCCTTTCATTTGTTATTCATCTATACTTGACATACTCTTTTTTGCATTTTTAAGTTCTGCTAATTTTTCCAAAGTCCATAAAACCTCACGTGGCTTATTACCTTGATATCCAGAAATGACTCCTCTTTCTTCCATTTGGTCAATAATACGTCCAGCTCTTGCATATCCCACTTTGAATTTTCTTTGAATAAATGCTGTTGAAGCTTGTCCTGATTCTACAACTTTGTCTATAGCTTCTTCTAAAAATTCATCTGCATTATCTTCTTCCCCATCTGATGTTTCCATTGCTTTTTCTTTTTCAGATTTATGGCTATTTTCAATTGTTTCTAATATATCTTCACTATATGTAGCAGTACCATTTGATTTAATAAAATCGACAATTTTCTCAACCTCTTCATCAGATACAAAAGCTCCCTGAACTCTTGTAGGTTTTGATGCTCCAGAAGGGAAAAATAACATATCTCCCTTACCAAGTAATTTTTCAGCTCCCACTTGATCTAATATAGTTCTTGAATCTATTTGAGAAGATACTGCAAATGCAATTCTTGAAGGCACATTTGCTTTTATTAAACCTGTAATTACATCAACAGATGGTCTTTGTGTTGCAATTACTAAATGCATTCCGGCAGCTCTTGCTTTTTGTGCTAATCTACAAATAGAGTCTTCAACTTCTTTTGCAGCAACCATCATTAAATCTGCAAGCTCATCTATAATTATTACAATTTGAGGTAATTGTCCAACACCTTGTTCATTTTCTATTGAATGATTATATCCTTTTAAATCTCGAACACCTTTTTCCGCAAATAGATTATATCTATTATCCATTTCCTGTACTGCCCAAGCAAGTGCTCCTGCAGCTTTTTTAGGATCAGTAACAACTGGTATTAATAAATGTGGAATTCCATTATATATTGATAATTCAACAACTTTAGGGTCAACCATAACAAGTTTAACCTCACTTGGTTTTGCATTATATATTATACTTGTAATTATAGTATTTATACATACAGATTTACCAGAACCTGTAGAGCCTGCAATTAAAACATGTGGCATTTTAGCAATATTTCCAATTACTATACTTCCAGCAACATCTTTTCCAAGTCCTACACTTAATTTCGAATCATTATTTTGAAATTCATCACTTTCAATTACATCTCTTAATGGAACCATTTCTTTTTCTTTATTTGGAACCTCAATTCCCACAGCCTGTTTTCCTGGAATTGGAGCTTCAATTCTGATTGTTTCTGCAGCTAAATTTAGTGCAATATCATCTGCTAAATTAGCTATTTTATTTACTCTTACACCTTCTGCAGGTTTTAATTCATATCTTGTAATTGCAGGCCCAACAGAAACATTTTCAACTTTTGCTTGTACACCAAAACTATATAATGTTCGTTGTAACTTATTTGCAGTTTCTGTTAAACCTTTTGTTCCACCTTTTAGTGCTTTTTGCTTTGATTTTTCAAGCAATTTTGTAGATGGAAAAACATAATTATCTTCTTCTACAGTTTGTGTATGTTCTAATTGTAAAACTTGTTTTACTTTATCTTCTTTTTTCTCTTCTTCTTGTTTAAATAAATTATCTTGTTCAATAAGTTGGTTATTTTTTGTTGCTTTAATTTCTTGTGTTTCAATTGAATTTGCAACATCAGCTACACTCATTTTTTTAGATTTTCTTTTTAATAAGCTACCTATTCCCCTTTTTTCTTCTTCAGGTTCTATTGTTCTACCATTTAAATTTATTTTTATTTGTTCAGGTTCAGGTTTCATTTCTTGTGCAATTTCTTCTTGTCTTTTTTGCATTTCCTGTTTATGTTGCATTTTTTCTTTTCTTCTATTTTCTAATAACTCAGCTTTTCTAGCTTCATTATATTTTATTCTTTCTTGTTTTCTAATTTCTTTTTCTTCTTTATTTTTTTCATGTTTTTCAAGCATTTCCACAACTTTTCGATTTATAAATTCTGAAATATCTATTCCAAATACAAATGCAAATAACATTATTGATACACCAACACTTAATACAATCGCACCTAAATTTCCAAGAAGTCTTACAAGTGGAACAGCAGCAAGTGTACCTATTGCTCCTCCACCTATATCACTACTTCCAAGTGTATATGCCTTTTTTAATATTTGAGACATTTCCCCACTAACTTCTAAAGCACCAATTGAAATTTGATATACACTCATTACTACAGAAACGCAAATTAATAAAATTCCATATTGAGTTAATTTTTGTGTAATATATTCTTCCTCTTCATCATTACATGCTATTTTTATTGCTATAGCAAATGTACCAACAGGTAAAATATATCTAAGCACTCCCATTATTCCACCCAAAAATTCATTTAAGCCTTTACCTAATGTTCCTGAATTTGTATATAATAACACAGCTAATAATACACTAAATATTATTGTTCCTATTGTTTTTAAATCTATATTATCTTTTTGTTTTCTTCTTTTATATTTTCTTCTCTTTTTTGCCATTTTTTGTTTTAATACCTCCTTAAGGGACAAAAAACATTTTTCCATCCTTCTCCATTATTGTATCAAAACAGCAAAAAAATATCAAGAGTTTATCCAGTTTTACTTAAAATTTCTTTTCGCATTTTTCCAATAATCCTTTTTTCTAAACGTGATATGTAACTTTGTGAAATTCCAAGCTCATCTGCAACCTCTTTTTGAGTTTTTTCTTGTTCAGAATTAAACCCAAACCTCATTTCCATAATAATTTTTTCTCGATCTTTTAATTTACTAATAGATGCTCTAAGTAAACTTTTATCAACTTCATCTTCAATATTTCTTGAAGTTATATCAGGCTCTGTACCTAAAATATCTGAAAGCAATAATTCATTACCATCACAATCTTTATTTAAAGGTTCATCAATTGATATTTCTCCTTTTATTTTATTTGTTCTTCTAAGATGCATTAAAATTTCATTTTCTATACATCTTGAAGCATATGTAGCAAGTTTTATATTTTTATCAGCATTAAATGTATTTACACTTTTAGCTAATCCTATTGTTCCAATTGAAATCAAATCTTCTATATTTATACCTGTATTTTCAAATTTTTTTGCAATATATACAACAAGTCTTAAATTTCTTTCAATCAATATCTGCCTTGCCTCTAAATTATCTTCATTTGATAATTTTTTTATGTATTCTGTTTCTTCTTCCTCTGGAAGTGGTGGTGGCAAAGTTTGACTTCCTGCTATATAAAATATTGGTTCATCAAAATCTTCTTGTGTATCTTTAAAATATTTTTGATAAATTGTAGTTAAATTATTTTTGAGCAAATTTACAATATTCATAATCTTCCCTCCTTGTTAATTTTTTATATCTATATTGTAATATTTTTGAAATACTGCGTAAGCGATCAAACGAACACAGTGAGTGCGATTGGAGCAATTTTCATTTGTTTATTTTTTAATATTGAAATTGCGACTGCAAAGTATTTAAAAAATATTACAATATAGATAAATTATAATTGAGAATTTAGACCATTCCAATTCCTATAAGACTTCTATATTCCCCTCTTTTAGTTAATGATTTATTATATATCCCTATAACAACTTTATCTATATTTTTTGTAATATCATTTTGTATAATTTTTAAATTATCAGCTTTAATTCCAAGTAACATCCCATTTTGTTTTCCCAATGATGAAAAAGGAATTACCTTTAATCTATTTAAATATTCTCTTTGAATCTCTTCTGGGATTTTTGATAAATCACCTCCTAAAATGTTTTCAATATTATTTAAAATTTCTTTTGGAATTATGCCATAAAACAATGTATGTTCCATAACTATAACTGGTATATTTGTAATAGGTTCTTTTAGTAAATTTCCTGTATCTATCATTGCTGTTGTTTCAATTTGTTTTTTATCAAGTGTAATACAAATATCACATATTAAATCTTTTTTAGATATTTTGGTTTTTATAAAATTAAATGCTATAATGGTAATTATAAATCCTACAATTGCTCCTATAAAAATAGTTTTTATTGTGTAATTTCCAATAAGTACTCCATTTCTTATAGTTATATTTTTGGTGTCTACCATATAAATTATTGCAATTGAAACACCACCAAATATAAATGATACAAGGTAAAATAATAAAACTTGTTTTAATAATGTTTTTGGATTTCTAGAATTAAATACAATATAAATTATTACAATTGATAAAATTATTTTTATAATTACATTTGAATATATTTTTAAATTAGATATATAATAAATTATTGAATAAATTGCTCCAACTAAACTCCCTATTAATATTTTCCAATATTTTATTTTAGATTTTGAAATTATTCCTGTTGTATATAGTATAATAAAATTTATAATTACATTTTCTAAAAAAACTATGTCTAAATATACTGTCATTTTCTCACCTGCAATTATTTTAACATATATATAATAAAAAGTTTGTCTTTTCTTATTGTAGAAAAAAAGAAATAATCTACAAAATTAGATTATTTCTTTTATATTATCTTAAAATTAATGTCTATTCATCATTCCTGCTGTTTTTATTCTAGCATTAGAACGTTCGATAGATGCTTTTAATTCAAGTTTCATTCCTTTATCAGTATTTGGATTTGATAATTCTTCTTCTGCTGTTTTCTTTGTAAATTTAGCTTGGTCTAAATCAATTTCATCACACCATTCAGCTAAATCAACAATAGCAGTAACTTTTTTTGAAGATATTTCTATAAATCCTTCACTTATAAAAGCATATTTAGTTTCTTTTCCAGTTTTTATTTTTAAAGTTCCCATTGTGTTTGCAATTAGCATCGGGATATGTCCTGCCATAACTCCCATTTGCCCTTTTTCAGTTTCAAATACTATTAGTTCCACTTCATCAGAATAAAATACTCTGCTTGGTGTTACTACCTCAAATTTATATAATTTTGCCATATTTTCACCTACTTTTACTAATTACTCATCTTTTCTGCATTTTTTATAACATCCTCAATTGGACCTGCCATATAGAATGCAGCTTCTGGATAATCATCCATATTACCAGATATAATTTCTTTAAATCCTTTAATAGTATCTTTTATTGGAACATATCTACCTTCAATACCCGTAAATTGCTCAGCAACAAACATAGGTTGAGATAAGTATTTTTGGATTTTTCTAGCTCTATATACTAATTTTTTATCATCTTCTGATAATTCATCCATACCTAAGATAGCTATAATATCTTGTAATTCTTTATATCTTTGTAAAATTTCTTGTACCTTTCTTGCTGTGTTATAATGTTCTTCACCAACAACTTTTGGATCAAGAATTCTTGATGATGATTCTAGCGGATCTACTGCTGGATAAATACCTAATTCAGATATTGCTCTTGATAAAGCAGTAACTGAGTCTAGGTGTGCAAATGTTGTTGCTGGTGCAGGATCTGTATAATCATCTGCAGGTACATATACAGCTTGTATAGATGTAATTGAACCTTTTTTAGTTGAAGCAATTCTTTCTTGAAGTGCACCAACATCTGTTGCAAGTGTTGGTTGATAACCAACTGCAGATGGTGTTCTTCCAAGTAATGCAGAAACTTCTGAACCTGCTTGTATAAAACGAAAGATATTATCAACAAAGAATAATACATCTTGATTTTGTACATCTCTGAAATATTCTGCCATTGTAAGTCCTGTTAAAGCAACTCTCATTCTTGCTCCTGGTGGTTCATTCATTTGACCATAAACTAATGCTGTTTTTTCAATAACTCCAGAATCTTTCATTTCAGCAATTAAGTCATTACCTTCTCTTGAACGTTCACCAACACCTGTGAATACTGAATATCCACCATGCTCTGTTGCAATACTTCTGATAAGTTCTTGAATTAATACCGTTTTACCAACTCCAGCTCCACCAAATAATCCTACTTTACCACCTTTTGCATATGGTGCTAATAAGTCTATAACTTTAATTCCTGTTTCAAACATTTCAGCAACAGGTTTTTGATCTACTAAACTTGGTGCAGCTCTATGAATTGACCATTTTTCTGTGGCTTTAGTTTCTCCACCTTCATCTATTGTTTCACCTAATACGTTAAATACTCTTCCTAGAACAGCATCTCCTACTGGTGTTTGAATTGGATTTCCTGTATCAATAGCTCTCATTCCTCTAACAAGTCCATCAGTTGCAGACATAGCTACACATCTTACTGTTTCATTTCCTAAATGTTGCATAACTTCTGCAATAACTTTCCCTCCATCTTTTAAAGGAATTTCTATAGCATTATACAAACTTGGTAATGTTTCTTTATCAAATTGTACATCTAATACAGCTCCAATGATTTGTGTTATTTTTCCTTCTCTCACTATAATTTCACCCTTTCTACTTAAGAGTTATATTCTCTTTTTTTGCTTTTTTAAGTATTAGCTGCTCCACTAATTATTTCAGATATTTCTTGAGTAATTGCTGCTTGTCTTGCTCTGTTATAATTAAGTGTAAGCTTACTAACCATTTTTTCTGCATTTGATGTTGCACTATCCATTGCATTCATACGAGCGAAATGTTCACTTACAAAAGATTCAACCATTCCACCATATAAAATACCTTTTACATATTTATTTGTTAAAACATCAAATACAACTTTTGGAGATGGCTCAAATTCTAATTCCTCTGTAATGTTATTCTTTTTCCTTTCAAAGTCTTTTTTCTCTAAAGGTAAAAGTTTTATTGAATGAGGCTCTAAATGCATTGCAGATTCCATTTCTGTATAGATTAATTCTAATTCATCGATTTTTTCTTCTTTGAATAGCTTAATCATTTGAACAGCTATATCTCCTGCAATTTTTGTATCAACAGTATAGTTTTCAACATCTATTTCATGAACATCATAACCATTTCTTAACATATAATTTTTTATAGTATTTCCTATTGGAAAAACTATACTTGTTTCTTTGTTAATTCTTTCTCTAGCAAATTTTGTAACATTAGTATTATAACCACCTGTTAATCCACTATCTGACGAAATAACAATATATGCAGTTTTTCTATTTTCTTTATTTTCACGTTTATCAAAATATTCCATTTCTAAATCTGGAACACGTTCTAATATATCAATCATAGTTTCCTGTATATGTTTAAAAAACGGTAATGTTCTTTCATGCATTTTACGAGCTTTTTTTAATTTTACAGCAGAAATCAATTTCATTGCCTTTGTGATTTTTTTTGTTTCATTAACTCCTTTTATTCGAAGTTTTATTTCACGCGTATTTGCCAAGTTCTTTCAACTCCGTTCTTTAAAAATTATAAATTAAATAACTTCACATAATCTTCAATTGCAGATTTTAGTTTTTCTTCTAAATCTTTTTTCAATTCTTTCTTTTCTTTTATTTCTTCTAAGATTAGTGGGCATTTACTTTCCATATATTGTAATAGTCCATTATTAAATTCTTGTACTTTGCTATTTTCAATATTGGTTAAATATCCATTAACTAATGCATATAATATAACTACTTGCTTTTCAGCTGAAAGTGTTGCATATTGTGGTTGTTTTAATGTTTCAAAAGATTTTTCACCTTGAACTAATTTATCTAAAGTAGCTTTGTCTAATTCAGAACCGAATTGTGCAAAAGCTGCTAATTCTCTATATTGTGCTAAATCAAGTCTTAATCTTCCTGATAATTTCTTGATAGCTTTTATTTGAGCTGAACCACCAACACGAGATACAGATAAACCAGCATTTACTGCAGGTCTTTGACCTCCGAAGAATAACTCACTTTCAAGATAAATTTGACCATCTGTAATAGATATAACATTAGTTGGTATATATGCAGATACATCTCCTGCTAATGTTTCAATTATAGGTAAAGCTGTTATTGATCCACCACCATGTTTTTCATCTAATCTAGCTGCTCTTTCAAGCAATCTTGAATGTAGATAAAATACATCTCCTGGATAAGCTTCACGTCCTGGTGGTCTTTTTAATAGTAAAGACATTGCTCTATAAGCTTGAGCATGTTTTGATAAATCATCATATACTATTAATACATCTTTATTTTTTTCATACATAAAATATTCAGCAATAGCACAACCTGCATATGGTGCTAAGTATTGTACTGGTGATAAATCACTTGCTGTAGAAGATACTACAACTGTATAATCCATTGCTCCATTTTTCTTTAATGTTTCAATTGTTCCAGCAACAGATGATCCTTTTTGACCAATAGCAACATATATACATATTACATCTTGACCTTTTTGGTTGATAATTGTGTCAATTGCAATTGCTGTTTTTCCAGTTTGTCTATCTCCTATTATTAATTCTCTTTGTCCTCTTCCTATAGGAACCATAGAATCTATTGCTAATATACCTGTTTGTAATGGTGTATTAACAGATTGTCTACTAATAACACCTGGTGCTAAAAATTCTATATCTCTATATGAATCGATTTTATATGGTTCTAAACCATCTAATGGTTGACCTAATGGGTTAATTACTCTTCCTATTATGTCATCACTAACTCCTATACTAACAGATTTTCCAGTTCTTTTTGCTACAGAACCTTCTTTTATTTCTGTTTCTCCTCCTAATAAAACACATCCGACACACTCTTCTTCTAAGTTTTGAGCCATACCAAAAATGCCATTACCAAAGTCTATTAATTCACCTGCCATACAGTTTTCTAATCCATATATTTTGGCAATACCATCACTTGATTGTATAACATAACCAACTTCATCAATTTGCATCTGTGTTTCGTAATTATCAATTTTCTTTTTTATGATACTACTAATTTCTTCTGGTTTAATTAACACGGTCTCTCCTCCTTTTTAGAATATAAATTATAATAGTAATTAAAACATTTTATTTAATTGTGTTTGTATACTACCATCATATATTTTATTTCCTACCATTACTTTTACTCCTCCTAATAGACTTTCATCTATTATTTTTTCATAATTAATGGATTTTACATTATACATTGTTTTATATTTTTCCACAATTGTTTGAATTTGTTTTTCATCAATTTCACATGCAGATATAATCTTAATATTTAAGATTTTGTCAGCTTTTTGACTTTCTTCTTCATATTGCTCAGCAATTTCTGTTATCAATTTTATTCTATTTTCTTTTATAAGTAAATCTATAAATTTGATAAAAATATCTTGTGAATTTTTTGGAAATATTTCCTCAATAATATCCATTTTTGATTTATTTTCAACACGTGGATCTAGCAAAACCCTTTGTAATTCTTGGTTAGAAGTATAAAGTTTTGCCAATTCTTTTAAATTATTTTCAAGCTTTTTACTTTCTTCTTCGCTTTTTGGCAATTCTAAAAGTGCTTGTATATATCTATTTGCAACAACTGACATTTCATCCCACCATCTTTCTATTAAGATATTTTTTGATTGTCTATAAATTCAGAAACAAGTTTTCTATTAGATTCATTATCTATATTTTCTTTTAGAACTTTTTGACTTGCAACTAATACTAAACTTGTCATTTCTTTCTTTAATTCTGAAACAAGTTGTTCTTTTTCTACTTCTAATTCTTGTTTTGCTTTTTGAATGATTAAATCTGCTTCTCTTCTTGCAGTTTCAACAGCATTTTCATACTCTTTATCTGCTCTTTTTTTGTAATCTGCAATAATTTGATTTCCTTCTTCTTTAGCCATTCTTAGTTTAGAATCATATTCTTCTTTCATTTCGTCAACTTTTCTTTTTGCTTCTTCGGCTAAATTAAGAGCATCTTCTATTTTTTTTGTACGAGCTTCCATATGCTTTGTTACTGGCTTAAATAGAATTTTCTTTAAAATGATATATAAAACAATAATATTGATAAACGTAAATACTACCGTTACCCAAAATTCTTGATTAAACTCCATTTTTTAACTCCATTTCTACATGTTTTGTTTAATTAAATTCCAGAGAAGCACTTTTAAACTTAAGTGCTTCTCCAATAAATAATAATATTATATTTTTGATAATATCATTAATGCTACAACTAAACCATAAATAGCAGTTGCTTCTGCTAGAGCTGCACCTAATAATAAAATAGTTTGAATCTTACTTGCTGCTTCTGGTTGTCTTGCTACTGATTCAGTTGCAACGCATGTTGCTTTACCTATAGATATTCCTGCACCAATACCTGTGAATACTGATATTGCTGCTGCTATAAATGCTAAACCGCTCATTTCCTCACCACCTTCAAACAAATACTTTATTATTATTCTTCTTTCTTAACTTCTTCTGCTATGTATAATGATGATAATAACACAAATACAAATACTTGTAATAATCCATCAAATAAGTCGAAGTATAAGCAAGCAAAACTTGGAAAGACTATTGGTATACTATTCAAAATCATTTCCATTAATACATAAGCTCCTAATATGTTACCAAAAAGCCTCATACTTAGAGATAATGGTTTTATAAAGAACTCTAATACATTAAATGGAAATAGTATAAATATTGGTTTAAATAAACTTTTTATAAAACCAAATAGTCCTTTTTTCTGAATACCTGCACCAATGGTAAGTAGTATTGTCATGATTGCTAATGCAACTGGTATTGCTATCCCTCTAGTAGAAGGACCAATAATGCCACCTGTTAATTCTGACATAAACAATGCACCTGCTGTATTAGAAATTGCTAAAAACAACGCTACTGTTCCTAAGTACGGTGCAAATTTCTTTCCGTCTGGCCCTATTATATTTGTAACAAAATCTGTAATTGTTTCAACAACAATTTCTGCAACATTTTGCTTTCCTTTTGGTACCAATTTTAAATTTCTTGTTGATACCCAAGCCCAAATGATTAAAACAGCCATTGTTATCCAAGACATAATCACAACATTTGTTATTGGAATATTTAAATAAGGCAAATTAAATATTACTTCAATACCGTCTTCCATTGTCATCTCTCCATTTTATTTTCTATCGGCAAAAGTTGTCGACACATTTATTATATAGCTTTTCCCAGAAATTGTCAAGGTGTTTTTCGTTTTTTTTACTATTTATGGTAACTTCACGTTACTAGTCAGCCTTAGAGTCATTTAAATCTAAATATGTATATAAAATTATTTTTACATACTTTGCAGTCGCAATTTCCATATTAAAAAATTAATATAATGAAAATTGCTCCAATCGCACTCATTTCATTCGTTTGATCGCTTACGCAGTATTTGAAAAATAATTTTATATACATATTTAAGTTATAAATTTAAAAAGCTGACTAGTAACAACTTCACAAAAATTAATAGACCATATCTTTTTTTTAGATATAGTCTATTAATTTTTATTTTAACCAAAAAGTCCTTTTTTTCTTACTGGTGGTTGTTCATTCATAGTTTTAGCAAGTTGAGTTAATAATTCTCGTTGTTCTTTTGTAAGCCTTTTAGGAGTTTGAACAACAACTTTAAATATAAAATTACCATATGAAGATGAATTAATATTTTTAAATCCTTTACCTCTAATAGTAAATTGTGTACCTGTTTGGGTAGCCTCAGGAATTTTATATTTTTCCTTAGAGCCATCAACCATAGGTATTTCAAGTTCTGCACCTAGAGTTGCTTGAGTAATAGAAATAGGTATATTGCAAATAACATTATTTCCTTCTCTTTTGAAAATAGTATTATTTCTAATTCTTAAAGTTATATATAAATCTCCATTTGGTCCGCCTTTTTGACCTGGATTTCCCTGACCTCTAAGTACAACTGTCTGATTATCTCCAATTCCAGCAGGAATTTTAACTTTAACTTTTGGATTTTTTCTAACAGTTCCTTTTCCTCCGCAAGTTTCGCAAGGTGATGTAATAATTTCTCCTGTACCATGGCAATCAGAACATGTTCTTGTTGTTTGAACTTGACCTAATATGGTATTTTGCATCTGTCTTATTTGACCTGTTCCGCCACAAGTTGCACATTTTATTGGATTAGTTCCAGGTTTTGCACCTGTTCCGTGGCATTTACTACATGTTTCTTTTCTACTTATTACTATTTCCTTTTCTATTCCTAAAAATGATTCTTCAAAACTTATATCCATACTATAATTTAGATCTTCACCCTTACGTGGTCCATTGTTTTTTCTAGTAGCTCTTTGTCCTCCAAAGCCACCACCGAAAAAAGATGAAAAAATATCTCCTAAATCTCCAAAATCATCCCAATTAGAACTTGAATAAGAATAGTAATTTCCTCCACCAAATGGTCCACCCGCACCGCCAAATCCTTGAGGATCAACAGTACCAAATTGATCATACATTTTTCTTTTTTTAGGGTCTGATAATACTTCATAGGCTTCATTTACTTCTTTAAATTTTTTTTCTGCTTCTTCTTTATTATCTGGGTTAGCATCGGGATGATATTTTTTTGCCATTTTTCTATATGCTTTTTTTAATTCATCATCAGTTGCTGTTTTACTTACTCCAAGTATTGCATAATAATCTTTTTTTTCAGCCATTTTTATCCTCACTTTCACCATCAAATAAAGAGCGGAAAAACTCCGCTATTTATTTGTAGTATATTATTTATCATCTTCTACTTTATAATCTGCATCATAAACATTTCCATCATTATTTCCGTCAGTTTCTGTATTTGCTTCTGCATTTGATTCAGCTCCAGCATTAGGATTTGCATTTTTATATAATTGTTCAGACATTTCATAAAATACTTTTGTCAATCTTTCAGTTGTTTCTTTGATTTTTTCAACATCATTTGACTCAAGTGCTTTTTTAGTAGATTCTATTTCAGTTTCAACTTTTGCTTTTTCTTCTCCACTAATTTTATCTCCTAATTCTGATAAAGTTTTTTCACTATTATATACTAAACTTTCAGCATTATTTCTAACTTCAATTTCTTCTTTTTTCTTTTTATCTTCTTCAGCATGAGCTTGAGCATCTTTTACAGCTTTATCAATATCTTCTTCAGAAAGGTTTGTTGATGCTGTAATTACAACATTTTGTTCATTTCCTGTAGCCATATCTTTTGCAGATACATGAACGATACCATTTGCATCAATATCAAATGTAACTTCAATTTGTGGTACTCCACGAGGTGCTGCAGGAATTCCTGTTAATTGGAATCTACCTAATGTTTTATTATATGCCGCCATTTCTCTTTCACCTTGTAAAACATGAACTTCTACTGAAGTTTGACCATCTGCTGCTGTTGAGAATATTTGAGATTTTTTAGTTGGAATAGTAGTATTTCTTTCAATTAATTTTGTAAATACTCCACCATATGTTTCAATTCCTAATGATAATGGTGTTACATCAAGTAATACTAAATCTTTTACATCTCCTGAAAGTACACCACCTTGAATTGCTGCTCCAATTGCAACACATTCATCTGGGTTTATACCTTTATCAGCTTCTTTTCCAGTAATTCTTTTTACTAATTCTTGAACAGCTGGAATTCTTGTTGAACCACCAACTAATAATACTTTATGAATATCATTTACAGTAAGTCCTGCATCTTTTAAAGCATTATTTACAGGTGTAACTGTTGATTCTACTAGTTCTCTTGTTAATTCTTCAAATTTAGATCTTGTTAATTTAATTTCTAAATGTTTAGGTCCTGTGCTATCAGCTGTTATAAATGGTAAATTAATATTTGTTTCTTGAACTCCTGATAATTCTATCTTAGCTTTTTCAGCAGCTTCTTTTAATCTTTGCATTGCCATTTTATCTTGTGATAAATCAATACCATTTGATTTTTTGAATTCTGCTACAAGGTAGTCTATAATCTTTTGATCAAAATCATCTCCACCTAAATGTGTATTACCATTTGTTGATAAAACTTCAAATACTCCATCACCAATGTCTAATATTGAAACATCAAATGTTCCTCCACCTAAATCATAGATCATTATTTTTTGTTCTTTTTCTTTATCCATACCATATGCAAGTGCTGCAGCTGTTGGTTCATTTATTATTCTTAATACTTCAAGTCCTGCAATTTTTCCTGCATCTTTTGTAGCCTGTCTTTGACTATCATTGAAATATGCTGGAACAGTTATAACTGCTTGATTTACTTGTGTTCCTAAATAACTTTCAGCATCTGCTTTTAATTTTTGTAATATCATTGCAGATATTTCTTGTGGTGTAAATTGATCACCTTCTATTTTTACTTTTTCAGCTGTTCCCATTTTTCTTTTTATTGATATAACTGTATTTTCTGGATTTGTAACAGCTTGACGTTTAGCTATTTGTCCTACTAATCTTTCACCATTTTTAGAAAATGCAACTACAGATGGTGTTGTTCTTGCTCCTTCACTATTTGCAATTACTACAGGTTCTCCTCCTTCCATAACTGCTACACATGAATTTGTTGTTCCTAAATCAATTCCTATTATTTTTCCCATTATAAATCATCCTTTCTTTATCTTATATTTTTATTGGTTTACTACAACCATTGAATGTCTTAAAACTTTTGAACCTATTTTGTAACCTTTTCTGTATTCTTGTACAATTTCTTGTGCTTGTTTTTCAGAATCTTGTACACTACTTACAGCCTCATGTACACTTGGATCAAATATTTCACCTAATGCAGGTATTTCTTCTACATTATGTTTTGATAAAAAGTTATTAAATTGTTTTTGAACAAGTTCAACTCCTTTTTTATAATCCTCATCTTTACATTCTGCATTAACGGCCATATTTAAGTTGTCAATTAATGGTAACATATTTAATATTATATCCCCAAGTACTGAATTATATAAGTTTTCTTTTTCTTTTTTTGTTCTTTTTTTGTAATTTTCAAATTCTGCAAATACTCTTTTATATCTGTCATTTAATTCATCAAGCTCTATTTGTTTTAATTGTAATTCTGTTTTTTCGTCTTTTTTTACATCTTCTTTTTCTTCTGATTTAACTTCATTTTCTGCCATTTTCCACATCTTCCTTTCTAAAAGGCTTACGACCTCTTTCGTTTTTAGCACTCTTATGTTTTGTTTGCTAACTTTATATATATTACACCTTTTTTTAGCACTTGTCAATAGTTTTTGCTAATTTTTTTTATTTAATTTTTTATTTATATATTTCATTACTGAAATAACCTTAGAATAATCCATTCTTTTAGGTCCTATTATACCAATTGTCCCCATATCTTTATTATCAACCTTATGTTTAAATGTAACTACACTAAAATCTTTTAATTCTTTTTTTTCATTTTCTTCGCCAATATAAATATTGATATCTTCAGCAAAACCTGAGTTTAACATATCAGCTATAACCTCTTTAGTATCAATTATACTCATAAAATTTTTAGCAACTTCTAAACTATTAAATTCTGGTAATTCTAATTCTCTTCTTGCCCCTTCTAAATAATATTTTTCATCAAATAAAGCCTTTTTTAATTGTTCAACAATAGGTCTTATAACTCTAACAGAATCTGACATTTCATTTATCAAATATTCTTCTAATGGTTTATCAATCTTCTCAATAGGTTGACCTTTTAGTTTATTATTGAACATATAATTTATTGTTTCAACTTGTTTATTTGATACATCTTCATCAAATTTAATAATTGTTTCTTTAACCATTCCAGAATCTGTCATTATAACTGCTAATACCATTCTTTCTCCAAGTAATACAAATTTTAGTTCTTTTATAATTTGGTCTGTTGCTCTAGGACCAATTGTAACAGCAGTATAATGTGTTATTTCTGAAATTGTAGTTGCAGTTATTTTAGTTAAATCTTCTATTTCATGTACCTTAGTTTCTAGTTTTTCACTTATATATTTTATTTCTTCTAAACTTATTCTATCATCTTGCATTAATTCATCAACATAAAATCTATATCCTTTTGCAGATGGTATTCTTCCACTTGATGTATGAACTTTATCTAAATAACCTTGTTTTTCAAGTTCAGCCATTTCGTTTCTTATTGTTGCACTACTACAATTTAAATCATATTTATTAATTAATGAATTTGAACTAACAGGCTCAGCCAAATTAATATATTCCTCAATTATTGCTTGTAATATTTTTCTTTTTCTCTCATCCATTTTTTCCACCTCTTTAATTAATATATCACAAATCTTTTTTAAATTCAATGTTTTTATCTAATTACATTCCTAAAGCTTTTAATGCTTCTCCAATATTTTTAACTCCAATAATTTTCATATCATATGAGTTTTCTAAATATTTTCTATTATTTTCAGGAATTATACAAGTTTTATACCCTAACTTTTCCGCTTCTTTAAGGCGTTTTTCTATCATATTAATTCTTCTAACTTCTCCGGTAAGACCAACTTCTCCCATAACAACTGTATCTTTAGGAATTGAAACATTTTTAAAACTTGAAGCAGAAACACAGCAAATTCCCAAATCAATTGCAGGTTCATTAATTCTCATACCACCAACAACATTTAAATAAATATCTTGACCACCAATCATCATATGTGCTCTTTTTTCAAGAACAGCTATTAAAACAACTAATCTATTAAAATCAATTCCATTCGCAGTTCTTTTTGGTATTCCATAAACACTTTGAGTAGTTAATGCTTGAAGTTCTACAAGCATAGCTCTAGTACCTTCCATTGTCGCAACAACCAAAGAGCCTGAAGGATTTCCATCTCTTTCTGAAATAAGAATATCAGATGGGTTTATAATCTCACATAACCCCTCACCTTTCATTTCAAACATCCCAAGTTCATTAGTAGAGCCAAACCTATTTTTTACACTTCTTAGCATTCTATATGAAAAAAACCTTTCCCCTTCTAGATATAAAACTGTATCAACCATATGTTCTAAAACTCTTGGGCCTGCTATATTTCCATCTTTTGTAACATGACCTATAATTATTGTTGTAATTCCTTGTGATTTACAAACCCTCATTATTTGAGCTGTTATTTCTCTTACTTGACTTACACTCCCCGCAGCAGCGGAAAGTTCATCAGAATACATTGTTTGAATTGAATCAATTATAACAAGTTTAGGTTTCATATTTGTGATTTCATCATTTATTATAGAAATATCAGTTTCTCCTAAAAACAAAATATTATCATTATTAATTCCAAGCCTATCTGCTCTAATTTTTATTTGTTCAGCAGATTCTTCTCCTGAAACATATAATACATTTCCATCTCCCTCGATTTTATCACACAATTGGAGTATTAATGTTGATTTTCCAATTCCAGGTTCACCACCAAGTAATACTAAAGAACCTTTTACTAATCCACCTCCAAGAACTCTATCTAATTCATCAATGCCTGTATGAATTCTTGAAGCCTCTTTTGCCTCATATAAATTTAATTTTTTGGGTTCTGTTCTTTGTTTAGTTTTTTTTACACCTTTTTCTATATAACTATCTACTTTTTGTTCAAAAAAAGTATTCCAATTATTACATGCAGGACATTTTCCAAGCCATTTTGCACTCTCATATCCGCATTCATTACATACAAATACTGTTTTATTTGTTTTTGCCATCTTTTTTCTCCTTATTTTTAGATTAAAAATACGACACAATATCTATGTCGCATTTTTTTCCGCACTCTGTATTTTATAAATTTTAAAATATCCATAAATACTAAACAATTGTAAAATATTTGTTAATATTGACAAAATTCCCATTAATACTTCTGGAACATTTACTATAAAGTCTAAATAACATAATGCTATTGATATATCTAAAATTACAGTTTTTATTTTTCCTGTAATTGATGAATGTGCATCATTTCCTTTTAGTTTTGAATATACATTAATTATTGCTATAATAAATTCTAAAATTAAAATTATAAAAATCCATCTTGGATATACAAATACAAGCGGAAATGCTAGTGTTAATACAAATATTTTATCACATATTGCATCAAGTAATGCACCGAACTCACTTTGTGCATTATATTTTCTTGCATACCAACCATCAAAAGCATCTGTTAAACTACATATTGCTATTAATATAAAAGCTATGTAAATATGTCTATTGGCTACTGCTGGTATTATTGTAATCGGTGCAAATATTCCTCTTGTTAATGTTAATAAATTAGGAATTTGTTTTCTTCTTTTTTCTTTATCTTTACTTTTTAAATCTGTTACTATATTTTTTATATTTTGTTTAAAATAATTCCAAACTTCTTTCATATTTACCTTATTTTCCCTTTCATACCATATAAGTTATCATATTTTTTATTTTTAGTCAAGTGGTATACAAAATAAAAGGATGTGGCAAAATCACCACATCTATATTTTTATTTTTTCAAAAACTTTATCTTATCACACAACATTTAACCATTTCTTTTCATCATAATTATAGCATTGTTCATTATCTTTAGTTGTTCTTTATGAATTTATTTGGATTAAATTGTTCTTCTGTTACACTTTGCCCAAATTCATTTGTACAGTATAGTAAACCATCTAAAATAGCACCATAAGGATAATAAATCTGATGAGTTGCTTTATTAATTATATATATTTTTGTTTCCACATTTTCTATATTATTAGATGATATACTTCCTGATGATTTTATATTTTTATATTCAGAATCATAGCCAAAATTAAGAGTTAAACCATCTAGTGCTTCCAAATTTATAACATAATATTCATCTGAATCATTTGGGTTTAAAATACTATTATTAAATTTAGCAGGTTCACATTTTCTATTAGTGGCAATCTTTTGTATTAAACTATTTAAATTCTCTTTGTTAAGATATCCGCAGACCGTTGGTATATCATTATTCTCTTCATTATTGTTTTTATAATATTCATCAATTTTTGCAGATATAGAATCAATATCAATTAATAAATTATCATATTTTTCCATTACGATTTTATTTTTTGATTTATACAATATAGTTGATGTTAATATCAAAATTATAATTACTGCAACACTTAAAGCTGTTAAAGTTATACCTCTATTACTTTTAAAATTCATTTTTTATTCCTTTCTGGTTACATCTCCATATTTTTTTAATTTTTCATAAACTAAATAATTAATTGTACCTGCAGGGAACTTGCCATTTCTATCTTTCTTACCTGCTGGAACACCTGTTAAAACTTCAATTCCCTCATCAATTGTAGAAATTGCATAAATTTTAAATAAACCATTTTTTACACTTTCAACAATCTCATCTGATAATTGTAAGTTTTTAACATTTTGTTTTGGAATCATTACACCATGTGTACCATCAAGACCTCTTATTTTGCAAATTTGGAAATATCCTTCAATTTTTTCATTAACACCACCAATTGGTTGTATTTCACCTTTTTGGTTTACAGAACCTGTTACCGCAATAGCTTGATTTATTGGAATTTCAGATAAACTTGATAATAATCCATAAAGTTCTGTACTAGATGCACTATCACCGTCAACCCCATTATATAATTGTTCAAAACAAATACTTGCGGTTAAGCTAAGAGGTATGTCTTGTGCAAATCTTTCACCTAAAAATCCAGATAGAATAAGTACCCCTTTTGAATGAGTAGAACCAGAAAGTTCAACTTCTCTTTCTATATTTATTATTCCTTGTTTTCCAGTATAAGTATTTACTGTAATTTTAGCTGGTTTACCAAATGTATAATCACCTATTTGCATTACAGTTAAACCATTTAATTCACCAACTCTTTGTCCATCTGTATTAATTAAAAGACTTTGTTCTTTTATCATCTGAACATATCTTTCATCATATTTTTTTACTCTTTCTCTTCTTTCTTTTAAAGCTTTTTCAATAAAATTTTCTGTAACAATTTTAGATCTTGACATTTTGGCCCATGTTGCTGCCTCACCAACTATAACAAATATATCATTAAATAATGTAGACATTTTTTGTTGATCACCAGCAAGTTTAGATGAATATTCTACTAATCTTGCAACTGCAAATTTATCTAACTCCGGCAAACTTTCTTGAACACAATAACTGTGTATTATACTTGCAAGCCTATTTGCATTATCTTTATTAAAAGGTGCTTCATCTTCCCATTCAACTTTTATTTTAAATAATTTTCTAAAATCCTCATCTAATGAAAATAAATTATAATATATATTTGCATCACCAATTAATATTACTTTCAAATTAAGTGGAATAGCCTCTGGTTTTAGAGAAACCATTACCATTGATGAACGTTGATCCATTGTATTTTCTATAGATGTTTTTTTTACTCTCAAAGCTTTTTTCAAAGTATCATAACATATTGGATTTAATAATAAATCTTTTGCTTGTAATACCAAATATCCACCATTAGCTTTTTGTAATAGCCCTGATTGTAACATTGTATAATCTGTTTTTAAAGCACCATAATAATTTTCATATTCTAATTTTCCAAACATATTGCTATAAGTATAATTTGTATCCATAATAATTGGAGCACCTTCTAAATTACTATTATCAACAAATAAATTTACTCTATAATTTAAGCATGGATCTGGTGTTTGTTGTAAAGGATTAACTTGTACTTGTTGCTGAGTATTATCTTCTTCAAGAAACTTTGGAACATTTTTTAATACATCATTTTTAACAGCATTTAAAAATGTATTTATTTTTTTATTTCTTTTATATTTAGATTTCAAATAATTAATATGAACATTTACTGTAAGTAAAGCAACATTAGATTGCCATTCAGAAATCTTATTATCTGATTCTCTTTCTATAGTTTTTATTTGTGTTATAACTTCCATAATCATTTGTTGAACAACACTTGATTTTTCTTCATACTCATTTTTTATATTTTCATCTAATTTATCAAATTCTTCTTCTTTTAAAGCTTTACCTTCATAAACTGGCATCATATAAATACCATTTTGTGCAGATTTAACTTGAAAACCAAATTTCAAAGTTTCTTCACTTAATTTATTCATTAAAACTTCTCTTTTAGCCTCATATTCTTGTCTTATTAATGCTTTTTCTTTTTCAAAATCATCATTATCAAAAGTACCTTTTATATCTTTTTTTATTTCTTTTATAAAGCCATCCATACTTTCCTTAAATTCTTTTCCTTGCCCAGCAGGTAAATCAACTGCTATTGGCTCATTTGGATTATCAAAATTATATATATAACACCAATCATGTGGAGCTTTTCTCTTTTTAGCTATTTTCTTTAAATAATTTAAAGTATACATTGTTTTACCAACACCACTTGGTCCTTCAACATAAATATTATATCCTTTTACATCTACATTTAACCCAAATTCTAATGCTTTTATACCCCTATCTTGTCCTATTCCTGTTGTAATGGTTTCCAAATTTTCTGTTGTTTCAAATCCAAACATTTCTGGGTCACATACCATTTTTAAGTTTTTATAACTGATTTCGTTTTTGTTCTTCATTGGTTACCTCCATCTTTCTTTTCTTATTCTTTTATTGTATTATATACAATTAATATATTTTTATCAAGTATATTTTAATTATTTTTTTAATTCATCTATAATTATTTTAAAATCTTTTGCCATAAGAATAGCTGTCCCTGAAACTAAAATATTTGCACCAGCATTTTTCACTTTTTCATATGTTTTTAAATTAATTCCTCCATCTGCCTCAATATCAATATCTAATTTATTTTTCGTAACATAATTTTTTAACTTGCTAATTTTATCTATCATATCCGTAATTAATGTTTGTCCACCTTTTCCTGGTTCTACAGTCATTACCAAACACATATGTATATATGGCAAAAATTCATATATCTCATCAATTTTTGTATCAGGCTTTATTGCTATTCCAACTCGACAATTATTTTGTTTTATTAAATTAATATTTTCAAATACCTCATTGTTATTTTTACAAGCCTCTAAATGAAATGTTATTATATTTGGTTCAATACTAAAAAAATCATTTATTGCACTTTTTACATCTTCAACCATTAAATGAACATCAATTGGTAAATTTGATATTCTTTTTATATATCCACTATTTTCTAACATTTTATCATATGTGTTCTTTGAAACAAATTTCCCGTCCATTACATCTATATGAAAATAATCTGTATGTGCTTTTTCTAAATTAAATATTGTTTCTGCTTCTTTCCCATTTTCCATATTTAATATTGATGTTGATATTTCAATCATATTTATCACGTTCCTTTCCCGTATTGAAATATACCACAACTAAAATTATAAATCAAGATAAATACAAAAAATACAGTAAAAAATACTGTATTTTTAATCTTCATTTTCAATTTTTTCATCTTTCTTAATTTCTTTTTCACACTTTTTTTGCATCTGATTTATAATTTTATCAGTTGCATCTTTTTTGTTTTGCATGCAAGTATTCATTGTATTATTTAATTTTTCAAATAAATCCGGTATATAGTCTAATAATCTGTCAAAAGATGTCGAATGGTTTACAGGCATCAATTTAACAACATTTCCTTGTATTACTAAAAAAGCTACAGGTGATATACTTACTCCTGCTCCAGCACCACCGCCAAATGGTAATCTATATTGTATTTGTTCATCTTTATCTTTTTTATTATATTCGTCAACTGTTTCTCCTTTAAATTCACTACCTCCTGCTGCAAATCCAAATGAAACCTTAGATATTGGGATTACAACAATTCCATTTGATGCTTGTATTGGATCACCAATTATTGTATTTACATCAATCATGTCTTTTATGCTATTCATTGCTGTAAACATAAGACCTTCTATAGGATGTTCTGCCATTTTTCTTCTCCTTTCTTTTTGTTAAAATTTTAAATATCATAATAATAATATGTCTAATATTGATTGCAATTATACCATCAAATTTTATATTTAAAATATTTTTGTTATTATAAACAGGTTCTACAAAATATTTTTGTTTACTTAAATCATTCATTTTACTACCAAGTAAGATTGCTACAAATCCTGAAACAATTCCAATTAATACAGCTGTAATTGCTGCATCTTCTACTCCTAAAAAAATTTTTAAATTCATTTTTTCTAATTTTACATCTAATAATTTTAAATTTTTTGTTAACTCAATATTTTTTAATTTCTTTTCTTTCATTATTTTTCTTATTTTGTTTATTTGTTTGTTAAATTTTTCTTCATCAACTTTTACATTACTTAAATTTTTAGCAAAAAGCTTTATTTTTCCAAATAAAAAGAATTGTAAAATTACATTATTTTGCTTATTTATATATTTTCCATTTTTTTTAGGAAAACTTATCAAAATATCATTAAATTCAAATTTTATTGTAGAAAATAATATTAACATTGTCAGAATTAAAATCACTATAAAAATATATAAAAAAAACAATATTATCACCTTTCTTAAAGTGTATAATATTATTTTTTCCAAATTATGATAATTTATACTTTTTATTTTTTAAATTAATTTTATATTTTATATATTTAGCAATACTTTGTGCATCAAGCCCATATAATTTTTCCAGTTCTTCTGGTGTACCATGCTGAATAAATTTATCAGGGTATGCAAAACTTTTATGTACAACATTTTTTACATTTTTATCTTGAATTAAACTCTTTATAGTAGTTCCTAAACCACCAATACTTGTTCCATCTTCAATTGTAATTACAAAATTTGTTCTGTAAATTGAATTCATAATTTTATAATTATCAATTGGTTTTAAAAACCTAGCATTTATAACCTCAACATTTATATGATCTTTTTTCAAAATATTTGCAACTTCCATTGCTTTTGAAACAGTTTTACCAATAGCAATAATTGTGGCATCTCTTCCTTTTCTTAAAATTTCAGCTTTTTTTAATTGAATGTCTTGACATTTAGTAAATTTAAAATTACTTTCTCCACCTCTTGGATATCTTATAACCACTGGTCTTTTTAAAGTAATAGCATATTCCATCATTTTTTCTAATTCTTTAAAATCTTTTGGTGCCATTATGGTAATATTAGGTATTAAATTGAAAAATGCCATATCATATAAACCTTGGTGTGTTTCTCCATCACTTCCTACAATTCCAGCTCTATCTACACACATTATTACAGGTAAATTTTGCAAACAAATATCATGTATTACTTGATCATATGCTCTTTGATAAAATGATGAATAAATTGGTACAAATGGTATCATTCCTTCTTTTGCAAGTCCTGCTGCAAAAGTTAAAGCATGTTGTTCAGCAATTCCAACATCAAAAAATCTTTTAGGATATTTTTGGGAAAATTCCTTTAATCCTGTTCCATCTCTCATAGCAGCTGTGATTGCAACTATTTTATTGTTATTTTCTGCAAGCTCAATTATTTTTTTTCCAAATACAGCTGAATAATCTATTTTTTTACTTTTTTTAGGCTTTCCTGTTTCTATATCAAAACTTGATATACTATGATAGATATCTGGATTTTCTTCAGCAAATTTATAGCCTTTTCCTTTTTTAGTTAATACATGTATAAGTACAGGTTCATCAAGCTCTTTTGCTCTTGATAATAAATATTCTAAATCTTCTATATTATGCCCATCTACAGGTCCTAGATACTTAAAACCAATATCTTCAAAAAACATTTTTGGTATAATTAATTGTTTTATACTTTTTTTAAGTCTTCTTACTACTTTAACAGTAAATTCACCAACTTTAGGGATACTTTCTATTATTTTTCTTCCAGATTGATTAGATCTTGTATATATTTTTCTTGATCTTAATTTACTTAATAATAGATTTACTCCGCCAATATTTTTAGATATACTCATTTCATTATCATTTAAAATTACTATCATTTTAGTTTTCATACTTCCAGCATGATTTAAAGCTTCTAATGCCATTCCTCCTGTTAATGCACCATCACCAATAACAGCAATAACAGAATTGTTTCCACCTTTTAAATCTCTTGCAACAGCCATACCCATTGCGGCAGAAATTGATGTACTACTATGACCTGTATTAAAACAATCTGCTTCATTCTCACTTGTTTTTGGAAAACCTGCAATACCATTAAGTTTTCTTAATGTTTTTAGTTTTTCTTTTCTTCCTGTTAGTATTTTATGAACATATGTCTGATGACCTACGTCCCATACTATTTTGTCTTTTCCTATATCAAATACATCATGGAGTGCAATAGTTAATTCAACTACACCTAAATTTGATGCTAAATGTCCTCCATTTTCTGATACTGTTTTTATTATATATTCCCTTATCTCTTGTGCTAAAATGTTTTTTTGTCCTAAATTTAATTTTTTCAAATCTTCTGCATTATTTATTTCTTCCAACATAATAGTCACATTCCTTTACAATTAAGTTTTCCAATATTTTACCATATTTTCCAGCATTTATCAACATAATGTTTTAATATTTTTTTGATTTTTGGCCACATTTGCACATTTGATAACAATATTATTCTAACTTACTTTTTTATTTCTAAGTTCTGTAGCATATTTTATTGTTGTATCATTTACTTCACCAGAAGAAATTCTTGCAATTTCTTTTATAATTTCATTTTCATTTAATAACTTAATACTAGTATTAGTTCTATTATTTTTTATTTTTTTACTTATAAAATAATTATAATCTCCAAGTGCAGCAATATTAGGTAAATGAGAAATACATAAAACTTGATGTTTTTTAGAAATCTCGCTTAATTTTTCTGCAACAGAATTTGCAGCTTTTCCACTAATACCTGTATCTATTTCATCAAATACTAATATTGGCATTTCATCTGAAGATGCAAGAACAGTTTTTATTGCAAGCATTATTCTTGACATTTCACCACCTGATGCAATTTTGCTAAGCTCTTTTTCTTCCTCACCAACATTTGTTGTAATATTTATATTAACTTTATCTTTCCCATTTTCAAAAAATTCTGGTTGATATTCAACACAAATATTTACTTTTGCATTTTTCATTTCTAACTCTTGCAAATTTTGGTTAATTTGTTTACTTAATATACCACCTTTTTCTTTTCTTAATTGATTTATTTGTTTTGCAATAATCTCCATATTTTCTTCTAAATCTTTTTGTTCTTTTTTTAATTTATTAATACTATCTTCAAGATTTTCAATTCTATATACTTCATCTTTTACTTGTCTACAATATTCTAAGATTTCTTCTATTGTATTTCCATATTTTCTTTTTAAAGAATATATTAAATCAAGCCTTGTTTCAACATCATTTCTTTCTTGTTCATCAAAATATACTTCATCTTTATAATATGCTATATCTCTTGATATTTCTTGTATTTCATAATATACACTCTTCAACCTATTTGCAATATCTTCATATTTTGTATCTATTTGTTCAATTTTTTCTAATGCCCTAATTCCTGAGCTTAAAAAATCAATTGTATTTTCTCCTACAGACATATGTGCTTCATGTAAATTTTTCTCTATTTTTTCTACATTCATCATTAACTTTCTTTTTTCTTCAAGTTCTTCTTCTTCTCCATTTTTTAAGCAAGCATTTTCTATTTCATTTATTTGATAATTTAATAGATCTATTTTTCTTTGCCTTTCTTTTTCATCTCCTAAATTTTCTTTTAAATGTATTTTAATTTCATTATATTTTTGATATAACACATAATATTTTTGTTTTAGTTCTTCTACATCTTTTCCTATATATTCATCTAAATATTTTATATGATATTTTGAATTTAATAGATTTTGATTAGCATTTTGTCCGTGTATTTCAAGAAAATCACTCATAAAATCTTTTAATTCATTAACAGTTACCATTCTTCCATTTATTTTGCACATATTTCTTCCATTTAAATTTATTTCTCTTGATATAATAATATTTCCATCAATAGCATTTTCATTTTCAGGTTCATACATACATATTTCTATATATGAATTATTTTCTCCATTTCTTATCATTTCTTTTGAAAATCTTCCTCCTGATATTATTCCTAATGCCCCTATTATTAAAGACTTTCCAGCTCCAGTTTCTCCTGTTAATACATTTAATCCTGTATTAAAATCTATTTCAATCTCTCCTATTATTCCTATATTTTTTATATGCAAATTTGTTATCATATCAATACCTCCGTAAACTTTTGTTTGGTATTAATATTATACATCATTATTTTTATTTGTCAAGAGTTTTTACAAACATTTTTTTGTTTACACATATTTATCAAATTTAACAACATATCTTCCTTTACGAGTATTACCAGAAATCTCTTTAAATTCAAATCTCCCTTTCCCTCTAATAGTAATACAATCGCCAACTTTAACCTGTTTAGAAGATTTTGTTTCCAATTTAAAATTCAGGAAAACTCTCTCTTGAGAAATAATATCAAGAGCCTTATTTCTAGAAGTTCTGGAAAGAACAGCCACAATATTATCCAGTCTTAAAGAAATAACTACAGCAGATAATTCCAATTTAGATACTTGAACATCTTTTATTTCAGACAAATCAACAACAGAAATTTCAGCAGATTGAAACCTTGTTAAAGAAGAAAGATTTTGGACTAAAAAATTTGTTATTTCATTTTTTACAATTATATCTGCTCCGAAGTCATTTGTAATAATGTCTCCAATTTTTTCTCTTTCAATTCCAAGTTTCATAATTCCACCTAAATAATCTCTATGACTATATTCACCTTTTTGTTCTTTTGGCAATTCAATTCTAATTATATTAATTACATTTGCATCATTTTTTCTTGACATTTCCTCAGTTAACTTTTCAGGATAAATTGCTAATATTTTTCGTTCAGTATTTTCTTCTCCACCAAAAAAATAAAATTTATTTATATTTAATTTTTTCATTATATTTAGGCACATTTCTTGTTCATATAAGTTTAAAAAATCTGTATATTGTATCTTGTTCTTAGTTTTTACAAAATTTATTTTATCTAAAACTTTTGCAACAAACAATCTATCATCTTGATTTTTATATTCTTGTAATAATTCTTTATCAGTCATATTATTTTCCTTCCTATTTTCTCATATATTTTATTATATAGAGAAACCTTGCAAAACTATCTGTCTTGCAAGGTTTCATTTATGCACTTTCTCTTTTATTTGGTCTTGCCTTCCTAATTTCATTTTTAGAAATTAGAGGAATTTTCCTACTTTCATCAATTATAATCTCAGGTTTTGAATGTTGTTCAACAGTATCTTTTGAAATAATACATTTAGATATTTTATGATTAGATGGTATTTCAAACATAATATCTGTCATTATTTCTTCTATTATAGATCTTAAACCTCTTGCACCTGTTTTTCTTTCAATAGCTTTATCAACAATTGCAGAAATAGCATCATCTTCAAAAATAAGTTCAACATCATCCATTTCAAACAATTTTTTATATTGTTTTACAAGTGAATTTTTAGGTTCAGTTAAAATCATTTTCAAAGCTGTTTTATCTAATTCCTTTAATGTTGCAACAATAGGTAATCTTCCGATAAACTCTGGAATTAAACCAAATCTTAGTAAATCTTGTGGCAACAATTGTTCAAAAACTTCATATTTACTAATTTCTTTATTGCTTTTAATTTTTGAACCAAAACCAATTCCCTTTTCACCTGTTCTATCACGAATTATATTTTCAAGTCCTTCAAAAGCACCACCGCAAATAAATAAAATATTTGATGTGTCAATTTGAATCATTTCTTGATGTGGATGTTTTCTTCCACCTTGAGGTGGAACAGATGCTACAGTTCCTTCTATTATTTTTAATAGCGCTTGTTGTACACCTTCTCCACTTACATCTCTAGTTATAGATGGGTTTTCAGATTTTCTAGTTATTTTATCAATTTCATCTATATATACAATTCCTTTTTCTGCTTTTTCAACATTTCCATCAGCAGCTTGAATTAATTTCAAAAGTATATTTTCGACATCTTCTCCAACATATCCTGCCTCTGTTAAAGTTGTTGCATCAGCAATAGCAAAAGGAACTTTAAGAATTTTAGCTAATGTACTTGCAAGTAGAGTTTTTCCACAACCTGTTGGACCTAATAATAATATATTACTTTTTTGTATTTCTACATCATCTTGATTTTTTGTATTTTGTTCATGATTAATCCTTTTATAATGGTTATATACAGCAACTGCTAATACTTTTTTCGCAGCCTCTTGCCCTATAACATATTGGTCTAATATATCTTTAATTTCTTGTGGACTTAGAACACTTTGATTAGTAGTGTATCTTTCTGAATCTTCATCTTCTAAATCCTCATTTTCAATTATACTATTACATAAATTTATACATTCATCACAAATATACACACCTGGTCCTGCAACAATTCGTCTTACACTTTCTTGTGGCAATCCGCAAAAAGAACATCTAACATTTTTAAGTTCGTTATTTTTTACCATAAAATTCTCCTTATTTTCTCTTTGTCAATATTTCATCAATCAAGCCATATTCTAAAGCTTCTTCAGCTGTCATATAATGATCTCTTTCAGTATCTTGCATAACTCTTTCTAATGGTTGACCTGTTGTGTCACTCAAAATTTTAGTAAGTCTTTCTCTGGTTTTTATCATTTGTTCTGCATGAATTTTTATATCTGTAGTCTGACCTGATATTCCATTTCCTCCTATTAATGGTTGATGTATTAATATTTCTGCATTTGGAGTTGCATATCTTTTACCTTTTTCACCATTTGCTAGAAGTACAGCACCAAAACTTGCTGCTAATCCTAAGCATGTTGTTGATACAGGACATTTGATATAATTCATTGTATCTACAATTGCTAAACCATCTGTTACACTTCCTCCAGGTGAATTTATATACAAATATATTTCTTTATCTGGATCTTCAGATTCTAAAAATAGTAATTGTGCAACAACTAAACTTGCTGTTGTAGCATTTACATCTTCTCCTAAAAATATTATTCTATCTTTCAATAATCTTGAAAAAATATCATAAGATCTTTCCCCTTTATTAGTTTGTTCAATTACATATGGAACTAAACTATTATTTATCATTAAAATTCCTCCCTTATTTTGTCTTTTTTGTTTTAGAATTTTTAATTAAAAAGTCAATTGCTTTTTCATTTTTAATTCCTTCTATTATGTAGTTCTTTAAGTTTTTATTTTCTTGTAGTTCTTCTGGTTTTTTACCATAATTTTTAGCCATTTCTTCAATTTTATTATTTATCTCTTCATCTGTTGCATCAATTTTTTCATTTTCTATAACTTTTTCTAATGCTAATCTTGATTTAATTGAATTAATTGCAACAGGTTCATATTCTGTTCTTAATTGTTCTACTGTTTTATTAAGCATTTTTAAGTATTGTTCTAATCTTAGACCTTGATATGACATTCTTTGTTCCATGTCTGCTATCATATTATCTATTTCAACTTCTATCATTCCTGATTGAATCTCAACTTCAAGATTCTCAACAATAGCATTTATAACAGCATCTCTTTTTTCTGCATCTTCTTTTTGTTTATTTAATTTTTCAAGTCTTTCTTTGATACTTTTCTTTAATTCTTCTAATGTATCAAATTCACTAACATCTTTAGCAAATTCATCATCTAGTTCTGGTAATTCTTTTTTCTTTATTTCATGTAACTTCACTTTAAATGTTGCATCTTTTCCAGCTAATTCTTTAGCATGATAATCTTCTGGGAATTTTACAACTATGTCTTTTTCATCTCCAACTTTCATACCTATAATTTGTTCTTCAAATCCAGGTATAAATGCTCCACTTCCGATTTCTAATTCATAGTTTTCAGCTTTTCCACCATCAAATGCTTTTCCATCTGCGAAACCTTCAAAATCAATTATTGTGATGTTTCCATTTTTTACAGGTGAATCTTCAACACTTATAATTCTTGCATTTTTTTCTTGCATTTTTTTCAATTCTTCTTTTACATCACTTGCTTTTACATTATACTCTATTTTGTCAATTTCTATACCTTTGTATTTATCTAATTTTGAATCTGGTTTTGTTTGAACTGTTGCTGTAAATATTAAATCTTGTCCTTTTTCCATTTTTACAATGTCTATTTCAGGTTTACTTACAACATCTAATTTATTATCTTCTATTGCTTTTTTATATTCATCTTCTGCTATTTCATTAAATGCATCTTCATAAAAAATTTCTTTTCCATAATATTTTTCTACAATTGCTTGTGGTGCTTTACCTTTTCTAAATCCAGGTATATTAAAATATTTTGCGCTTTGAAAATATACCTTTTTGATTGCATTATCAAATTTTTCTGCATCTATCTTTATTTCTATTTTTATTTCATTTGCATTTTTTGTTTTTTCAACTTTACTACTCATTTAAAATCTTCCTTTCATTATGTTGATTTTTTTATTTTTTGCTTTCTAGCCTATTTATTATATCATATTTTTGGCAAATTGCAACAAATTTTCAAAAATATTTCAAAATTAACTTGTATTTTATTAAAATTTGTGATAAAATTGGATATAGTCAATTTATTTTTTAATTTTAGGAGGTGCAATTAAATATGGCTAAATGTGCAGTATGTCAAAAAGAACCAGTTCATGGAAACAAACTTAGTATTACTCGTTCACATATAAGTAAAAGAAATGGTCGTACTTGGAAACCAAATTTAAGAAGTGTTAAAGCTGATGTTAATGGTGAAGTTAAAAGAATAAAAGTATGTGCCAAATGTTTAAAAAACGGAAAAGTAACAAGAGTATCATAATAAAGATGATATAAGTCAGCTAATTTAAATCTATTACTTGAATATTTATATTATATTATTTTAGAATACTGCGTAAGCGATCAAACGAACATATGTGAGTGCGATTGGAGCAATTTTCATTATATTAATTTTTAATATGGAAATTGCGACTGCAAAGTATGAAAAAATAATACAATATAAATATTCAAGTTTAAATTTATACGTTAACTTATAACATAAAAAGAGCGGAGGCTCTTTTTTTTTTCACAAAATTATTGAATTTTTAATAATATAAGTATATAATAGAAAAATAGTATAATAATATTACAGGGAGTGAGAATAAATGCCAAATATAGAAAAAATTAAAAAATATAAAAAAATACATATGGTAGGAATTGGTGGAGTAAGCATGAGTGGTATTGCTGAAATTCTTCATAATTGGGGATTTGAAGTTACAGGAAGTTCAAATGAAGAAACTGATGTTACTGAAAAATTAAAACAGACAGGTATAAAAGTTATAATTGGACATAAACCAGAAAATGTAATTGGAAGTGATGTTGTTGTATATACAGCAGCTGTTAAAAGCGATAATGTTGAATTGCAAAAAGCAAAAGAGCTTAATATTCCTATAGTTGAGCGTTCTACTTTTTTGGGTGAACTTACAAGATGTTATACAGATACAATTACAGTTGCAGGTACACATGGAAAAAGCACAACTACTTCTATGGTTTCTCTTTGTTTCTTAGAGGCTTTAAAAGATCCAAGTATCCAAGTTGGTGCTGAACTTAAACAAATTAACGGAAATTATAAAGTTGGAAATAGTGAATATTTTATTATTGAGGCTTGTGAATATGTTGAAAGCTTTTTAAAATTTAGTCCTAAAGCTGAAATTATCTTAAACATAGATAATGACCATTTAGATTATTTTAAAACTTTTGAAAATGTTAAAAAAGCTTTTGTGAAATATGTTAAGTTATTGCCAAATGATGGTATTTTGGTTGTTAATGGTGATGATAAAAATTGTCTTGATCTACCAATGTCTACACACGCAAAATCTTTAACATATGGTATTACAAATAAAGATGTTGATTTTTTTGCAGTCAATATTGCATTTGATGAAAATGGTTTTCCTGAATTTGATGTTTATTGTCATGATAAATTTTTTGAAAGAATTAAACTTAATGTTGCAGGAATGCATAATGTTTTGAATTCTTTAGGCTGTATTGCATTATGTAATGAATATGGTATTTCAGCAGAAAATATAAAAAATGGTTTGGCAAAATTTACAGGTGTTGGTCGTAGGTTTGAATATAAAGGTCAAGTTAATGGTGCAAATGTTTTTGATGATTATGGTCACCACCCTACAGAAATTATTGCAACTGCAAAGGCTTTAATGAATAAGAAATATAATAAATCATGGGTTGTTTTTCAACCACACACATATAGTAGAACCAAACTTTTAATGGATGATTTTGCAAAAGCTTTATTAAATTTTGATAATATAATAATTTTAGATATTTATGCTGCAAGAGAAATGAATACTTATGGTGTTACTTCTGAAGATTTAACTAATAAAATTAAACTTTTAGGTAAAGATGCAAAATATATTCCTGATTTTGAACAATGTGTTAATTATTTAAAAGAAAACGTTAAACCAAATGATATTGTTCTTACACTTGGTGCAGGAACTGTTACAAAAATTGGAAATATGTTAGTTGATCAACAATAGAGATGCTTTTGCATCTCTATTTATTTTTAACAATAAAATTTAATTTCCTGTCCTTCAAAATAATTTTTCCATTTAGATAAAATAAGGAAATAATTATCATTTATAACCTTTAATATTTTCTTTAAATCATTTATTGGTATATTACTTTTATTGTTTGCTATTATACAATTTCCACTTTTGGTAAGCCATATTTTAGTTGAATCTCCAACTGGTTTTCCTTTGGATATATGTACATGAATTGGTTCATTATTTTCATTAGACCAAAAGTAAACACTATACCCGCATTGTTTCAAATATATTAGGCACTTTCTAATCCTCCTTCTCTTGCAACTTCATAAAAATGTGCTGCTCCTTGTTCTACTACTTTTCTAAATAAATCTATTTCTTCTTCAGTATAATTACCATCATTTTCTATTATGTTATAACTTGGCAATTCAAATATTAATGTATCAAACCCATTCTCTGTAGGTCTTTCAAAAATAACTCGTATTATTTCATCACCATTAGGTCTTTTTATTATATCTGAAATAACCAACTCTGTTTCATCTGTATATTTACATAATGTATGCATCATTTTTATTACCTCCTAATTTTTAGTTTTAATTTTAAATTATTTTACCAAATTTCTATTTAGAAGTCAACCTAAATATTTAATATTAATTCATTGATAACAAATAGAGATGCTTTTGCATCTCTATTGTTCTATATTGGGATTTTATTTACATATTCATACCAAGTCTTTACCTTAACCCCATCATTTTTTCTATATTCTTTTAAATAAAACCAGTTATCTATATAAGAAGGAATATGGTAATTATTCTTTTTAACAGCAACCTGCTCTTTATCCTCTTCTTTTAATCCATTATTAACATTATATGCACTCATTCTTTCTCTTGCAAGTGCAATATAATATGTCTTTTTTAAATACTCGTAACTTTTACCTGTTTCAATCGCCTTTGCATTTAGGCTTTTCATATAACCATACATATCTTTATATTGAGTTATATCAACAACGCCTGAACTTCCAACAATACTTGTGTAACTTGCTAAATAATCTTTAATTGGATAATATTTTGTATTTGTTTCAGCATCTAATGTTTTTTTCTCAAAATCAAGTTTTAATCTACCAGCATAAGAAGTATATTGATCTACATTTTGTTTTTCTACAATATTTAAGTCATCTAAAGTATTATCATTTACTCTACAATATGTTTTATTTATTCTTAATATATATATATCATTTTCGTCAACATATTCTTTTGTTAATGAGTTTGGAACAACACAATATCCATTATATACTTTGTTTCCAATAGGTAAACCTTGTAAAAAGGTTAACATACAGGTATTATTTTCTACAAGTTCCCAATCAGTTTCAGATAGTTTTGGTAAAATATATCCACCATTAAAATTTTTAATTGCAATTGCCAAATTTGTTTCAATATTCTTTCTTATAACTTCAGATTTATGTCTATAAAAATTTGAATCAGATGATTGAATATCTCCGGCAAAAATCTCTCCAACGTCTGTATATTGGTAATCTACTGTGGTTGTTGAATCACCAGATTTAGCATATCTAGCAGTTAGATCTCCAATCTCAGTATTAACCCAATTAGTAAATTCATATGCATTTTTATAATATATATATGCACTTTTATTTTGCTTTATTGCTTGGTAATATAAATCGTATGTTTCCTTAGATGTGTTTGTATCAGCTTGAATCTGTTTATTTCCCGCACTATCTATATAGAAAATTTTTCCCGAATATCCATTATTTGCATCACCTAAATAAAATTTGGTCCCATCAATTTTTACATATGAACATAGTGTATCATCAATATATTCTTTCATTTCTTCAAGATCACTGGCTTTTTCAGAAAACTTTATACCGTCAAATTCATAATAGTCTGAACCCTTAGTAATTCCATTTATCAAATATCCTGATTTGTATACATAATTTCCATCTACAGTACCTTCAATTGTTATATAATTATCAAGTGTATATGTTATAACAAAATCATTTTTATTATCTACATAATATCTCTGATTATAATAAACATAAGATTTAACACCATTTCTATTTTCCCCATCTTTTGAATATGATTCCTCATAATCATTACTAGTTAAACCAGTAAGAGTATTTACATATGGTTGATATATATAATAGCCATCATATAAGGTAAATGCTACTACAGGTACATATTCTTCCATAACAGATGATTTGTATCCTGTATATCCAAAACTTGATACAAGAGAACTATAAAATATATTAACTGCAGATTCTAAATCATCAATTTTTGAATTTGATCGATCTCCTACAGAATTATTTATTGTATTTAATTGATATGATTTCATAGCATCATATGTTGCATTTAGTAACTTATTATTATATTTAATTTCTGTTTCGCCAGCTTTTACTTGATTTGATATATATTCTGAAAATATTAATGAAAATGGCATTATTATTAATATAAAAATTACTGCTAAATGTTGTATTTTCATATTGCATCCTTTCTATTATAAAAATAAGCTTGTAATACCTTACAAGCCGATTTTTCTAATTTCCTTTTGTAGTTACCATACCTGTTGATTTTGCTACAGGTGTTAATTCTTTTCCAAATATTTTAAACCATATATTTTTTAAAGTTTGAGCAAGTGATGGACCACTTTCAACTGAAACAGTTACTATATCTCCTTCAGTAAAATTTGTAACTCCATTTTGAGCCAACTCATCTAAAATTTGAGCAGTATATTCTGTATAATATACATTATCACCTATTGTTACAGTTGTACCATAATTTTTCTTAGCTAAATTTTCATCTAATCTTTGAACCTCTATTTGTACATCATAAGCATTTCCTGTAGCAGCTAAATTTACTACAAAATTATCATAATCTTCTTGTGTTAATTTACCTGTTACTCTCATTGTGTCTGTAAAATCTGTAGTTAATTGCTCAACCTTTAGATTTGTTACATCCTCATTATTATCTGCTGTCATCATTAGTGGAAATACGAACATTAATATTGCAGCTAATAATATTGCTACAACTGTCATCGCTGAATCGCCTAATCCCATTTTTACTCCTCCTTTTATTTAGGTTATTGGCTTTTGCACATATGTTATAATTCTATGTGTCTGTTTATTGGCTGAAGATACTCCATTAGAAGTTTTTTCTTGATAAATTCCTATTTTCTCTTCAAAATACTTACCTTTTATTGCTTCATATATTTGCCCTATTTTTTCATTGGTTAAATTTTTATAGTTTGTCCCAGCTGTTCCCAGTTTTAAAAAACCACCTTCTGTTTTAAAGCCACTTAAATTGGCAGCATCACCATCTATATATATTGTATATGATTCTCTTGATATTCTTCTTATTGAAGAAATAACAGTATCGGAACCTACAATTCTATTTTCATCATTATTTTTTGACATATAATTTATATATTGGCCGCTTGCATCTTGTGCAAGGTCGATTCCTGTTTCTGACTCATTTATTTCTTCTACTTGCACTTTGGCTTTTGTAAAGGATGATATACTTACAGTTAATGCTATTAATAATAACAATACGGCTGCAGCCATATATAAAGCTTCTACTGCATCTTCCATATGTACATCATCCTTTCTTTTTTATTTTGGTGTGATTGTAATTTTATTAATAAGTCCAGCACTAGAATAACCCTCAATTTCAACTTTATAATATACACCAGTTTTTACTTTTTTATCTGTTTTGGTGGTATTATAATTTCCATCTGGATCAATTCCACCAGTTTGCCAACTCATTGTTATTTTTTCACCTTCAAAATTTCTATTCATGGCATATACAACAGTTATTAGTGCATTTACTTTTGAGCCACTAATATTATCACCTATATATGGCAATATTTTAGAATTTAAAGATGTAATTTCCTGTTCTGATAAATCAGAATTTTCTGCTACAGTTTTACTATAATTTTTATATATCATTACACCTAATGATATTATTAGTAGTGCTAATAACACAGCACCTGCCATTATTAAAGCTTTTGATGCATTTTCCATTTATATTCCACCTCAAACTATTAGTTTGTTTTAAAATCAAGTCCTACTACTAGTCCTAAATTATCATATCCCGCTGTTACTGTATATGTATTTGCATTTGATAACCCATTTATTAAAGTTGTTATATCAGCACTTTTGGCTCCTGTAGTATCAACTGCAGCAGTGGTAGTATTAGCAGTACCAGTATTTGTAACTACTATATATCTATTTGTTGCAAGTTGTGCTTCTGAGGCATTATTAGCTATTACAGCTTGGCACATTGTTCTAACTTCACTAGCTGTTCTTTTCTTTCCAATATAGCTTTCCCATTCTGCATTAAATGTTTGTAGTTCTTGTTTATTCAAGTTTGCACTTCCTACTGTATTTTTTGCATTATTATATACCATAATACCTAATGATATAATTAAAATTGATAAAAGTATTGCACCTGCGATAATTAGTGCTTTTGATGCGTTTTCCATAAAAAATCCTCCTTTGTTTTTTTATTATTTTTATTTTATACATATTCAAAATCTTATGGATTAATTTTTGAATATTAACATTAAAAACTTAAATTATGTAGTTATTTGTTCAAATAAAATATAACTTATCTTTTTTTCTGAATTATATTCAACTTTTGAACTTTTAAATTTAATATTATTGTAATATTGAACAAATTGTTGCATTCCTCCATTATATAGAGTTTCCATGTTATAAATTTTTTCTTCTTCAAGATCATTTATTTTAACTTCTATATTCACAGAATCAGTATTGTTTTGAATATATTTGCCATTTTCATTTTTCTTTACAACTTTTTGTTCATTTATATCTACAGCTTTATTTATAACTGTTGCAATTTCAGTTCCGTAAAGTTCTTTATCAAGATATTGTTCAAATTGTACATTATATTCTTTTATTTGTGCAACTTTTTCTTGATATCTTATATATTTAATTATAAATAATGCTACAATTATACCAACAATAACTAATATTGTTATAAATGTTTTTTTCATAATTATCCTCTTTTTCGCTATTCTTTCTACATTATAACATTTATTTTTTTTAAATACAATATTTATTTACATTTTTTTTGATTTAATTTAATCTTGTTATTATAACTTTATCAACAAACCTATCATCTGTCACACTATATTTCACCTCACAAGAATATTTTCTATGAGTTTCACCATTAGAGTCGTTTCGATTGTTTTTAGTGTTACCTTTGTTTATTTCGGATAACATTAGTGCTTTTAATTCATCATTAGTCCACGTAGTTAAATCAACTGTATTATCCAATGGTTTTAGATTAAATTGAGGTGGATTTTCCATATTTACTTCTACATGGACAGGATATGTTCCTTGTTGATCATTGTTTTTTGAAATATTTATTATTGTTATAACATCATGAATATCCAATGGTTTACTTACAAGTTTACCTGTTCCTCTACCATCATATTTCAGAAACTGTTGATTAAATTCTGTTATTTCAGATGTTTCCATTATTTTATTTACATCTGAAACACCACTAGCCATCTGTCTAAATACAAATATCCATAAAGATGCCACTAATATTGTAATTAATACTCCAGCAGCCATTATTAAGGCTTTTGATGCATTTTCCATATATAAAATCCTTTCATTATTCTATTTCACCAGTAGCAGTAAATTCCATATAGCTTATTCTTCCAGAAACATCATCATATTTTATATTTGAAACTTCACATTTAAATTTCATTCTTTTAAATTGATAATATTCATAATAAGAATATATTTTATCTCCATTGCTCCCTATATAAGTAGTTACCTCATCATAAGAACTTAAATTCAAACCTGTTATAGCATTAAAATCTTTCAAGATTTTTTCTTTAATTTGATTATCATCATATTTTAGTGTATTTTTATAATAATTTTCTACCTCTTTATATACAAGTGATCTTATATTTTTTGCAACTTTAGATGCCACTTCTTTTTTTCCTAATGCCTCCTCTAACACTCCTGCTGTATCAATAATATCTTTTATTCTACTTTTAGTATTTGATTGTTCATATTTATCTATTGTAAATAACCTTATTTTATTATCATAAGTCATTTTTTCTCTGGTAGCTCGATCAATATTTATAATTAATGTTATTGGTGTATATTTTTGATCATTATTTGCATCTGGAGCATTTGAATATCTTTCATTATAATCAGCTACTTTATTTGCAAGAGAGAGAAGTTCATACCCCATAACATCATCTCTCTCATAACTTTCAAATTGTTCATTAAATTTAGCCAAATTATCAATATTTTCTAATTCCTGCTTTTTCAAAAAATAATCTGAATATGATCTCCAACCGAAAATAAGTAGAGTAACAACAAGCATTACAATCAAAATACCTGCTGAAATAAGCAAAGCTTTTGACGCATTTTCCATTATCAATCACATCCTTTCATTTTAAGAAATAGCATTCATAGAACTAGACATACTTGTAAATCCTATATAAACTAATGGTACAATCAGGTATCCAACAAACATAACAACCATTGGAGCAAAACCTATAATTTTACCAATTCTACCTTTTTTCGCAATTAATCTTTCATTAGATTCTTGACGTTTAGCCTGGTAATAATCTCTTTCAGAATCTAATTCATCAAATGCCTCAACAATTGGTATTTTTTCAACAGCTGCTTGAAGGCTTTCAACAATTCTTATAAATAAAGGATAATTAGTTTCATTTCTAAGAACCTCTAAAGCTTCCCAAGCACCGGCCTCGTAATTGTTCACACATCTTGAAATTGGTTCTTTAAATATATTTGCATATCTTTCAAGCCATTCTAAGATTATTTCAACATTAACTCTTTCAATTCTCATAAGCATAAGTATAATTGTCTGGAACTGCATTACTTCATCTTCCATTTCCATCAATCTCATTTTATATTGAAAATATAGCATCCAAACAGGGAACATATATCCAATAATCATAAATACAATTGCCATCAAAACTTCAAACCATCTTAAAGATTCAGAATTAATAGTTTGCAATTTTCCATATACTCTTTCTGCTGCTTTTTGAATATCTTTTGTTTCTGCATCTTTATAATCATCTGATTTTGTCATAGCTTTTTGGATATCTTCTTTTGTTGTTGAAAGTCTTCCTCTAAACATATCCAAAAATTTGTTATCACTTTCAGTTACAGCTATTGCTTCTCTTTCTTGCTTATCTGTTAAACCTCCAAACAGATTGTAGTCTGTAGTTGGTTCTGTATAAATCCATTTTATAGCTACATTATGTAATTGCATTACTAAAAATAATGTTATTACAAATGTTACAATTCCTATTGCAATTCTATTTACATATAGCCATTCCATTTTCAATTTAGATGCAGAATCTTTTAATAATTTTTGTGTTTTTAAATATTCTTTTGAACCTTTTTTAGGTAAAAACAAATTTACAATCCTTTTACCTATTGGGTTTTTATATACTTTTGATTGCCAAGGGTTTTCTTGGTTTATAACTTGTTTATCTGTTGAACCATTATTTTTAACTTTTCTTAGCATAACATAACATACAACTGTTAATATAATTACTAAAATTTGTATTAACATTCCAGGTTTTCCTTGATAAAATGATTGTGTAAAATCAAAATTATTTACACACCAATTTTTTAAAGGTTCCAAAATTAATACTGGTGCAATTGATATTAAAGATAAACTTTGAAATACATAATCAATTTTATCTCTTTTTAATATTTCAATTTGCATTTCTTCTGTGATATTATTTATATTTTTCAAATAAAGTGATGCCTTATCTAATGTTCTATCACCATATTCTTTTGTCAAATATGATATTCCAGCAAACTCCTTTAAGAAGCTATTTGGAGCAATATCATAATATTTTTCAAGTTCAATTTCTGGTTCATTTGCAATTAATACTTCATATATTTTCTCACCTTGACGTGAAATTGTTTTTTCATCATCTTGAGATATTTGGTAAATTGCTTCTTCAACCATATTAAATTCATGATAAGCATGTCTTATTTCTGCAAAAAAGTCTAATTGTTCTTTAAGCAAATTATTATCCATTGAATCTACACTACTATCAACAAAAGCATCTATCATAAATAATTCAAATATTAAGATTATTGATAATAGCAAGAAATTGTCATGTGTAAAAATTATAGATATTATTACAATTGGTGTTAATATTAATAAAGTTTTAAGTAAAATCTTTGCAGAATCTCTTCTGGTGGCGTATTCATCATCAACATTTATTATTTCTAACCTTCTTCTTATTTTAAATATATAAGTTCTTATATATGGAATTTTTGAAAATGTAATATATAGTTTTTGGTATAAAATTTCTGATGAAAATTTATTACTTTGTGTACCAGCTCTTAATTGTTTTATTCTTTTATATTCAGATTTACCCATTTTTTTAGATAAAATCACATATGCAATAATTATAACTACAAATGCTGCAATTGTACCCAAAATTATATATTTCAAAAAATCTGTTGACAATATTTGCACCTCCTATTCTGGTATTTTATTGTTCTGTTGCAAGTTTAGTTTTTCTTGTTCTTTTACTTGCTACTTCTGTTTGTTTAAATTGTTGTTTATATTTTTCAGAGCTATAAACACTATCTGCTCCCCAATGACTAGCTACAAATTGATCAAATTCCTCAGCATCTGTATCAGTCATATTTAATCTCATTTCTTTTATATTAAAATCTGAGATTTTATTTGTAATTACATATTCACCATCAATATATTCTAATATATTTCTATATTCAAATAATTGTCTATCTGTTGTTTTTGCAAAATATCTTGTAGCATTATCAAAAAATTTATCAAATTTTCCTTCTAAAGTTTTTTCATTTCTGTGGTCAAATGTATAATCATTTTTACTAATAACTGGTATACATTCTGTAACTCTTTCAATATATCTTTTTCCTCTAAAATCTTTTGATAAGTGAACATCAAAATTTAATACTTGTACAACTTGCTCTTCTGCAGTTTTTTCATTTTTGAAAACACCAGCTCTTAGCATTGAGTTTCTTAATGCTGTAACTAAATCTGGAAATGTTTTAGCATGGTGAGTAAATAATGTAAATTTAGATGCAACCTGTGCAGATTGTATCATCCAAGATGCAACAGGGTCTGTTGCAACCTCACCAATGATATTTACAGAACCATCAGTTTTTTTCTGAACATCCAAACACTCTTGTCCAGCTATTGTATCAGTTTCACGCATTGATAAAATATTTCTTGTAGGATAAACTTTTCTTAAATGCAACTCAAATGCAGTTTCTGTTATACGTAAGTTCATTGTTTCATAAATATTTTCTATCATACCCATAAGCAAAGTAGTTTTACCACAACCTTGCTCACCAGTAATAGATGTAATTCTTGCACCTTTTACTAAATATTTAAGTAAATCTATTGCCTCTTGTTTTCCTGCTGTATCACCTGTCCATTGTTCAACAGTAGCTCTTTTAACGTCAAATTTTCTTACGAAAAATGCCCATGTTTCTGACATACTAGGTCTTACTACAACTACACGAGAACCATCTTTCATTTCATTTATTTTATAACCATTTGTATCAGAAAGCTGACCTGGGTTATTGTATTTATATATGTTTTGACATACTCTTTTTAATTCTGCCTCAGTTCCAAAAGATAAAAATGCTAATCTTATTGATTTACCTTGGAAGAATATCCATATACTATCACATGCTCTTGGAACTTTATGTTCTTGAATTTGTGATAAATAATCTCCACCTGTTTGAGCAACTTGGCTTAAAAAACTTTCTGGTAAACCTGATACACCACCAGATATACCATCTATATTCATATCTCTTATTTCATCAATACTACTATATCCTTTATATTTCTGATAAATTCTTTGTACAACAACACTTAATTTATCTTCAAAAGATAATGTAATATTCTCTTTTTCATATATTTCTTCAATTTCTTCAGATGTTATAACATAACAAGGTTTGCTTTCACCTTGAAGATATTTTAGAACTGCCAAATTATATTTTTTTATTATTTCTGTTAAAGCTTCATATCCAAACTCATTTTTATATGTATATAGTAAAATATCAAATTTATCTTGAGGAGTAAGCATTGATGGTACATCAAATGGGATTGCTCTTGATATATTCATTTCAGTAACGCCATATTCTTTTGCAAGTAAATCATATATTAATTCTTTAACATATTTTTTATCATTAACATCACCATATGTACATCCTTTTAAAGCTTTTTTCAATTCATATTTTTTGTTTTTTCTTCTTATTAATTCTTCTTCTGAAAGTCCAATATCATATAAATTTATTTTTGTAATTTCATCAAGTCTTCTTTTAACATATTCAATCATCTTATCTAATGTATATGTTTGATCATCGACTGTAATTTCTTCTTCAACTTCGGCATTTTGCTTGCCTTTTATATGATACATTATTGCAATAACTGCCACTGCTATAACTACTATAATAAGTAATATATTAGCTATTGTCATTTCAGTTCCTCCTCACTTTTTTATCTTCTCATTTCTAATTGCAAAACTCTAGCATCAATATCATCAACTAATCTTTGCAATTCCTGAGCTAGAAAGAAATTTTCATCTGCATTTCTTAAATTTATAATTCCAAATATAACATCAATTATTCTTCCCTCTTGAATAGCTTCTGCAACTTTAAAATTATATGGTATAGTATCAATTATTTGTCTTTGTTTTAAAACACTTCTTGATAAATTTTTAGCATTATATTTCATGTTTTTGTCATATCTTCCAAGTGTTATTAATGTTCTTTCCTTTTTTAATATTTTTCCACTTTCAATCAAAGCCTGAAGTTCTTTGATATTGTGCATTTTCTGTATAGACATTGCAAGAACAATATCTGATATATTTAATATTTCCATTTTGATTTTCCCAGATAATCTTTTATCTATATCAACAATTACATTATCATAATATTTTGATGCAGCAGCAATTATTTTAGGGTAACTACTTTGTATCTTTTCATATTGTTCAGGATTTCCCATATAACTGTCAATTATTTCTAACCTATCTCTTAACGCTACTCTTGTATAATTTGTAATTGTTTCTGGTGATAACCTATTACTTGTAACCATTCTGTCTAAATCATCAATTCCTCTTTGAAATATATTAGGTTTTGGTACATTAGCATTTCCACCAAAAAGACTTTTTTTCTTTTCTTCTACAGGCCAAAAACTCTCACTAACAGTTTTATCTCTATAGCCAGTAGATAAAAGCAATGTTTTTTTGTTTTTAGTTAAACCTAAAAATGTTGCAAGTGATATTGCTGATACAGTATTTCCAGTTTGATCTTTTCCATATGTAAATAATGTTACTACTGGCATTTTACCTCCTCCTATATTTATGCTCTTATACTTTTCTTGATTTTACTTTTGTTTTGTTCTCCCAAAATTTCTTGTGTAATAACAACTAATCCATTTTGGTATTCATTACTTAATCTTTTAACTTTAATTCTTGATATTCTTTGGTTTTCTTCAAATTCTTGAATATCACTACTATCATTTGGCAAATAGATTGATGTTTCTCCCCAATTTGCCTTACTTTCCATTGCAAGATAATTAAAATATTCTTCATCATTTTTAAGAACTTGATATCTTGAAATTATTTTTGTTAAATCAAGTGGCTCTTTAAAAGCATTTATTATTTCTAATCCTCTTTTTAATGAATATAAATCAAATGTAGTCATAAAAAAGTTTTTATCTGATTTCTGCAAATCAAAATTCACAAAAGCTCTTGCTGTATCAGTGTCTACCAATACACAGCTATATTTCGATCTTTCAATATCTGCACCTAAATATTTTTCTAATAGTTGCATACTTCCAAAACCTACAGCAAAATCAATTTGTTCAAAATCTGTTATATATGGTCCTTCAGGATTTATATTAGGTACCAAATATTTCATTTTTTGCAATCTTGTGCCATCTATAACCAAAACTCTTTCATTATTCCATGTCAAAATTTTCGCTAAATACATTATTAAATTTGCTTTATCACACGCCCCTAAAAATCCTACTAATTTCATATTGTCTTCCTTATACTAAATTTAGGTTTTTGAAAGGAACCTATAAACCTTATATTTTAATTTGTTGGTACTAAAGTTTCTAAATATGATTTTCTAGCTTCTAATGTTGCAGCTGTACTCTTATCTATTCCACTTGAAATACCGTCTTCATCTCCATATGAATTTTGATTTATTTGTCTTTCAATGTCTGCCCTTCTGCTACCTAATCCTTCTATAGCTTTATCAACAATATTTGAATTTTCGCTTATTTCACTTCTAACATCTTCACTTGGTACATATGTTAATGCTGCTTTTTCTTGTATTCCTGCTTCTGTATATTTTACAGCATATAATTTAGAACCTTTCATTTGGAAATTTTCAACAATAGCACATGACATATATAATATTTCTTTTTCTGTTAAGTTCATTTGAATTGTATCTGATAAATAAACCCCATTAGAAATAGGTACTGTTACTTGTTTTTTAGACACAACTACGTAATCTTGTCCATTTGGTAATTGTAATCTAATATCTACATAATTACCTGTAATTAAATCTATTGGTAAAGTTAATACATTGTATTCCATTATTCTTAAATCATCTGATATTTTTTCATCAGCTCTTGCTATTAATGAGCCAGTAATAATTGTATTTGCATTCATATCAACTTTTGCAATTACAGAATTTGATGCTACAGTTATATCAACATTTCTATTATTATCATCTTTATAAAAAGCTTTATTTTCTGACATTAAACTTGTTGCAATTTCTTCTTTTCCATCTGTTCCATATCTATATATATTACGTTCTTTTCCATTTACCATCACAACATATGTAATTCCATTTGTAGCATCATTTTTTGTATATATTGCTAAACCTGAATCTGTACTTAATGAATATGAACCTAATGTTGTTGCAATATCTGTTGTTGCATTTGCAGGTATTGTACTTTTAGGTACTTCTGTTAATGTAAACATATCTTGTGATAATACTTGTCCAGATTTTACATCTGAATTTAACACATATACTTTTGATACAGATACCTTATATTTATCAATTGTTTTTTGTTGATTTTGTATTTTCATATATAATAATGCTACTACAATTCCTGCTATAACCAGCATTAGTAACATTCCTAAAATAAATGATATTCTTGATTTTTTTTGCATTGGATTCATTGCCATAATATATTCCTCCTATTTTTTATTCTCCTTTTATTCTACAATATTTTCGAGCGAAAATCAATATTTATTACTCTTGTTACAAAAATGTCAAAAACTTGTAATATTTTTGTAATATTACAAGTTTTAAAAAATATTTGCCTTTATACACTTTTCAAAAGATTTATAATATTATACAAATCAATCCTCCACTGCCCTCATTTACTATTCTTTCTAAGGTTTCTTGTAGCTTCATTTGGGCTTCTTCCGGCATTTTAGAAAGTTTAGTTTGTAGTCCTTCATTTACTAATGAATGCAAACTTTTTCCAAATATATTAGATTCCCAAATTTGTTTTGGATCGCTTTCAAATTCTGAAAGCAAATAATTTACAAGTTCTTCTGATTGTTTTTCAGAGCCTACAATTGGTGATACTTCTGTTTCAATATTAGCTTTTATAATATGCAAACTAGGAGCTGTAGCTTTTAATTTCACTCCAAATCTTGAACCTTGTTTTACCATTTCAGGTTCATCTAAGATCATTTCATCAATTGAAGGAGTTACAATTCCATAACCTTTTCTTTCAACTTCATTTAAAGCATCTGCAATTTTGTCATATTTTATTTTTGTAACAGATAATTCGCTAATAATTCTAAATAAATCACCTTCATTATTTACTGTTACATTAGTCATCTCACTTAAAACTTTATAAAATAATTCATCATTTAATAAAATAGAAATATTCACTTGACCATTTCCAAGCATAATATTATTAATATTTGTATTTGAAATGATTTCAGTTTTTTCTATAGATTTTGCACATACCGAAACTTCTCTTAAAAGTGATACATTATCAAAAGCATTTTTAATTTCTTCAAATAATTCTTTTTTTAATGGATGTGAATATTTTAATCCATTTACCCATGCAGGTAATTTAAAATTAATTTGACTTACAGGAAATTCATACAATATATTTGAAAAAATATTTGTTAAATCTTCCATATTCAAATTTGCACAGTTTATTGGCATAACAGTTGATTTATATTTTTTCCTTAAATCTTGTGCCAATTTTTGTGTTTGACTAGATTGAGGATCACTTGAGTTTAATAAAATTATAAATGGTTTATTAATATTTTTTAATTCTGTTACAACTCTTTCTTCTGCTTTTATATAATCTTCTCTTGGTATTTCAGTAAAAGAACCATCTGTTGTTATTAATATTCCAATTGTTGAGTGTTCTTCTATTACTTTTTTTGTTCCAATTTCAGCAGCTTGTTCAAAAGGTATTTCTTCTTCTGACCATGGTGTTTTTACCATTCTTGGCTTATCATCTTCAAGATATCCAATACTATTTGGAACTAAGTATCCCACACAATCAACTAATCGTGTTTTTAATTTTATTTTTTCATCTATTGTTATTTCAATTGCTTCATTTGGTACAAATTTTGGTTCTGTTGTCATTATTGTTTTTCCTGCTGCACTTTGTGGCAACTCATCTTTTGCTCTTTCTTTTTTGTATTCATTATTTATGTTTGGTATTACAAGTAAATCCATAAACTTTTTTATAAATGTCGATTTTCCAGTTCTTACAGGACCTACAACTCCAACATAGATATCGCCATCTGTTCTTTTTGCAATATCTTCATATAATCCTAGATTTTCCATCTATTTAACCTCCCTCGTATGTAGAAAATGTTTGTACTAAACTTTAGTTAATTTATATGAAAGTTTTTAAAATTTTATTACATTTTTATATAATTTTTTTGTTTACACTTTTTTTCTTTTTTTCATTTTATTTCCTGTTTATTTTTTTGTTTTTTGCATATCATAACTTTAGAAAAAGCAAGCACTTTTTCGTGAAAATGTTAATATTAGCAGGAGGTGAAATAAAATGGCAAATACAAACAGTAATAAAAAATTAGTTCCAGAAGCTATGTCTGCATTAGATAAATTCAAATATGAAGTAGCTTCAGAAGTTGGAGTTAACTTAAAAGAAGGTTACAATGGTGATATCTCATCAAGAGATGCAGGTAGAATCGGTGGTAACATGGTTAAGAAAATGATACAACAAGTTGAAAACAATATGGCTAACAAATAGTTATTATTAGATTTTAGGCAGAAGTATTATTCTTGGTTTTATAATTTGTTTTTGAGTGGTTTTGTCCAAAAAAGCAAATACATAAAGGCAGGAGTTGTGCTCCTGCCTTTTATGATTAACATTGACAAAACATCAAAAAAAAAGTATAATAATTTTAAAGTTTGTCCTTATTAACCACTCAAAATTAGCAAACTATTACGAAAGGAGACCAAGAAAATATGTATAAATTAGTAGCAATAGATTTAGATGGAACAATGTTAAATTCATATGGTGAAGTCACTCAAAAAACTATTTCAACAATAAAAAATACAATTAATAAAGGCATTAATGTTGTAATTGCATCTGGCAGAACAGTTGATTCTATTTCAGGAATTGCAGATGAAATTGGTGCTAATAATTATATAATTGCTGGAAATGGTGCTATAATATATGATGTAAATAAAAGTGAAATAATATATGAAAAAAATCTTTCAAAATTAAAAGCATTAAATATAATGAAAATTTGTGAAGAAAATAGTATAAATTATAGTGTTTATACTGATAAAACAATAATCGCAGATGCCTTAAAATACAATATTTTATATTATTACAAAGAAAATTTAAAAAAAGAAGAAAGTAAAAAAACTAAAATAAAAATTGTTGAGAATATACCTGAATATGTAAAAAATATGCAAAATGAAAAAGTTGTAAAAATATGTGTATGTGATAAAAATGAGTTGATTTTTAAATCTATTTTAAAAAAGATAAAAAATTTAAATGATATTGAAATATTAGATGTATCACATATGTCTAGAAAATTGATTAGAAATGGAACAGAAGATGTTCCAATAGAATATTATTATACTGAAATTTCTGAAAAAGATGTTGATAAGTGGGTTGCAATCCAATATTTATCTAAAATATTAAATATAAATCAAAATGAAATAATTACTTTTGGTGATAATATAAATGATTTAAAAATGATTCAAAATGCCGGTCTTGGTATTGCAATGAAAGGTTGTTCACCAAGAGTTTCAAATATTGCAAATTATATCACTGAATTTGATAATAATAATGATGGTGTTGCAAAAACTTTAGAAAAATTTTGTTAGAAAAAATAGAGCTTAAAAAGCTCTATTTTTAAATTTCTTTCCAAAACCAATCTAAACTGTTGTCTATACTTTTTTTATTATTTGTTTTTGCTTCAATATCATCAACCCATAAATATGAGAAAAATGTAATTAATATAAAAATGAAATCTATAGCTACACATTTATATAATGTTGGAGCTAAATATATTAGATCAGCTTGTAATGTTATAAGTTGTACAATATGTATAATAAGCAATATCAAAAATGCAAATAGTGGAATTGCAACAGCTATACTTTTTTTAACTTCTTGTCCTAAAAATATTAACAATGCAACAGCTAATATCATTAAAAACAGAGTGATTGGATTTGCTACATTTAGAATAAACATATTTTCCCCCTCCTATCTTTTGTTTTTATCTTTACTTAATACTATCATTTTTTTATTTATATTTCAAGTAATTTTATTTTACAATTATATTACAAAAGTATTTCATTTTCATTACATTGTTTTATTTTCCAATAATTTTGTTATATTCTACTATTGCATCATCAATTTTGCCATCATACATAAGTTTTCCCTTTTTCATTACAATACCCCTGCTACAAAAATCCTTTGCAGTATTTGTAGCATGAGTAACAAATAATAGTGTAACATTTTTATTTTTTGTTATTTCATTTATTTTTTTCACACATTTTCTTCTAAAAGCTTCGTCGCCAACACTTAATGCTTCATCAATAATTAAAATTTCAGGTTTTATATTTGCATTTATTGCAAAACCGAGTCTTGCTTTCATACCACTTGAATAAGTTCTTACTGGTTGGTCAATATAATCATCTAATTCTGCAAATTCTATAATAGAAGGTTCCAGTTCTTGTATTTCCTTGTTACTTATTCCCAAAATTTGACCTTTTAAATATATATTTTCTCTTCCAGTAAATTCAGAATCAAACCCAGATGTTAATTCCAAAAGAGCACTAACTCTACCATTAACTTCAACAGTTCCTTCTGTTGGATATGTGACACCTGTTATCATCTTTAGTATTGTTGATTTTCCAGCACCATTTTTTCCAAATAATGCAACACATTCTCCTTTTTTTATTGTAAAAGAAACATCATTTACAGCTTTATTTTCTTTACATTTTATATTTTTACAAAACAAACTTAAAAGCCTTGATTTATCATTTTTATATAGTTTATATCTTTTAGTAACATTATCAAATTTTATAACTATCTTTTCGTTCATTATTCCCTCCAATTTTACAATACATCTGGAATTTCTTTTCTTAATTTTTTATATGTAAACATAGCAAGTATTGCAAGTATTGCAAAAACAATTAAAAAACAAATTAATGTTTCAGACTTTTGCCAAAACCAAACTTTGTTTATAAAACTATCTCTAAATCCACTCGCAATATATGTTACAGGATTCCATTTTAATATAGCTTTGACCCAACCAACTGTAATTTGTTCTGGATCCCATATAATTCCAGAAAGCCAAAATATTGCTGTTACAAAAGATTTTACCAGATTCGCGAAATCTTTACTTATTGCAGCAATCATTGATGAGAAAAATGCCCAGACTGTCCAAAATACAAAACTAATTACAATAAAAAATAATATTTGCAGATAATATATATCTGGAGCATATCCTAAAAACCAGAAAATTATTATCATGAGCACAATTAAAATTAAATTTATTGCTAATTTTGACATTGATACAAAAGTTGGAATTGTAGCAACTGGAAACTTCATCTTAGTAACTAAATGCCTATTTTTTCTTATTGATTCTGTACCAGAAGTTAACATATCATTCATATAAAACCATGGAATTAGCCCTGCAATTAACCATAAGAAAAACGGATACCCATTTACTTGTTTTCCAACTCTTAATCCTATTTCAACAGCAAACCAATAAACAAATATTGTAACAGCTGGTTTTATTACAGCCCAAGCCCAACCTAATGCTGCTCCTCTATATGTTTTTACAATATCTGCTTTTGCAAGTTTTACTAATTGTTGTCTATAATCTATATGTTCCTTAAATATTTTTATTAAGTCTTTCATAAACTTTTCATCCTTTTTTGTTATTTTCTACTATTCTTTTTACTTTTTCTTCACTATCACCATTTTTTTCTATTTCTTCAACATATGTTGTAACATAACCTCTAAATTTTGTTGAAGACAATGATGGCATTTTAGGCAAAAAAACAACATTACAATATTGTTTCAAATATTCAAATTTGTCACTGCCCTTCCAGTCATCCCCCATAACAATTGTATCAATATTATATTTTTTTACATCATCTATTTTTTGATCCCATTTTTCTTCTGGAATAACTTTATCTACATATTTAATTGATTCTACCATTTTTTTTCTGTCATCATATGCTAGAAAAGAACTTTTGTGTTTTATAGCATTAAATTCATCTGTTGAAACACCAACAATTAAATTATCTCCTAATTTCTTAGCTTCTTCTAATAAATAAATATGACCTGGATGTAATAAATCAAATGTTCCATAAACTAAAATATTTTTCATTTTGAATTCCTCCTATTTTTCCTTTAATTTAAAGATTTTATTAATAACTCTTATTGTTGCATCTTTATCATCTAAATAATTAAATTTTTCATTAAATTTTTTGTATTTTTCTTTATATTTCTCAGATATCTCATCAATATTTTCTAGATTTTTTTCAAGTTCATCTTGAGTTTTTGCAATAGGACCAGGAAGTTCATCCAAATCCAAATAAAAATCTCTAAGGTTTCCTTTATAATCATCTATATCATACATATAAAATAGCATTGGTCTTTTTAAATTTGCAAAATCGAAAAATACACTTGAATAATCAGTCATTATTATGTCACTTATAATATATGCCTCATTTATATCATCCATAATTCCATTTGTGTTTATAACAAATCCTTCATATTTACTCAAATCAATACTATTTGCGACAAAATAATGTGCACTAAACAATATCACATATTTATCTCCAAATTTTTTCTTTAATCTATCAAAATCAATTCCTAAACTATATGTATATCCTACACCAGATGTATGTTGATTATCTCTGAATGTTGGTAAATAAAATATAACTTTTTTACCTTCTGGTACTCCAAATTTTTCTTTTAATCTTTTTACATCATCTTGTGTATATGTAAAAAGTAATTCATTTCTTGGATATCCTTCTTCAATAATTATATCCTTTTTTCCTAAATTAATCAAGTTAAATGCAGAAGTGAATTTTTCTGTTGCAAATTTTGATGGAGATAAAAAGTAATCAAATCTTGATGAATCTCTGTCATTTCTTTTTCTTATTTCTTTAATTGTATTTAATACACTTCCAGAAACCTCTATATCATTTCTTAACCTTTTTAAAGGAGTTCCATGCCAACATTGTACATATATCTGATTGTCTTTTTTCTTTATATGTTCACCCATAATAGAATTTACAATCCAGTATTTGCTACTTGCACAATATTTATAATAATCTTTTGAATTATGTTTTACAATTATTAAATTATCACATTTTTTTACATCATGTGCATCTTTGTTTTTAAATGACCATACAAATTTATAATCTTTAAATTCAGGCATTGTTATCATTTTTTCATAAATATATTTTGGGCTACATGAATAATTTCTTCCACCAAATACTTCAAATAAAATTGTTTTATCATCTACTTTATTTCCATAATAGTATTTTCTATAATTTAGAGATCTTTTTATATATATTAAATTTCTAACTATTTTTCTAAAAAATATATTTTTTTTACAATAATTCATAATTTTTGCTTTTAACTTTTTTTTATTCATAATACAACTTTCTCCTTATATTTTTCTTTATAATTACTTTCTAATTTTTCTATATTTATTTTTTGCTTTTTATCAATATTTTTTAAAATCATTTCACATAATAATTTTGTGCTTGTACCTGTCAAATTTGATGCAAATTTTTTTCTAAAACTCTCTAAAATATTGATATCATAATTATTTTCATCAACAATCTTTACTAAATCAGAAATATTTTTAGATGTATAACCTGGGAGCTCTTTAAATAAATCTACATTTAAACCATTTTCTTTTTTATATTTTTCTATATCACAAACATATAATAATAATTTTGTTTGTACTATTGCAACTTCAACAGATAATGCAGAATAATCTGTAATTACATAATCTGCAATTTTCATAAGTAAATTATATGGCACATCTGAACAATTAACAAGTTTACTATTTTGCAACTCTTTTTTATTTTCATCTTTGCTATGATATGTAATAATTAAATTATATTTATCTAAATCAATATTGTCAATCACATTTTTTATATAATCTCTCCCATCTCTTCTAAAAGTTGGAGAATATACAATATTTATTTTTTCTTTTAATTCAGGATGTTTTTCATATACCTTTTGTATTTTTTTACTATCATCTTTTAGTAAATAATCAACATATGGTGTCCCAACAGATGTTATATTTTCTATTGGTACCTGAAAAGCTTCTGAAAATGGCTTTTTCATTTCATCAGATCCTGATATTACATAATCATAATTTTTATGCATTTCAAGTATTTTAGCTAATTTTGGATTTATTCCATCTTCAAATCCTACAGACTGGTATCCAAATTTTTTCATTGCAGCAAGTGCATGCCAAATTTGAATTATTGTTGTATTTTTTTTGTGTTTTAACATACTTGCAGATATGTTATAACCATCAACAATAACAACTCTTGATTTTGCAATTATATACATTTGTTCATATATATTTATATAATATTTGAATGCATTTTTCAACTGTTTTGATAATTTTTTCACAACAATTTTTGTATTTGAGCATTTTTTAGTATCTCTTAATGTTTCATTTAATTCATTATCAACTTTTTTACAAATTACTTTTATTTTTATATTTTTATCTTGCTTTTTTAATTCTTTTATAAGATATGAATAATTAAATGGTATTTTATTATATTGTCTACTTAAGAAAAATACTTGCCTTTCTTGTTTAGTAAATAATTTTATAAAAAAATATATAAATCTTAAATGTAATTTAAAAATATATAATAATATTGTCATATTACTTTCATTCCTTTTATTCCTAAAATTTTAAATCAATTTTAGTTTTATTAATTCTTGGTATATTCTTTCAATATTTTTGCCATCTGAAAATTCGTTAATTAATTTATAATTATTTTCAAATTTTTTTGTCCTTAATTTATTTAAGTCAATTTTTTTATTATTAATTGATTGTTTTAAGATTCCTTCTAATTCCTCTATATTAAAAGCTCTTTTTCCAATATATTCATCATCATTTGGTATTAATTTTCCATTTTCTTTTTCATATAATTCTAAATCTGGTTGATAGAATATTACTCCACTTCCTTGATAAAATGAATTGTAACACACAGATGAATAATCAGTTATCAATAATTTTGTTTTTTCTAAAGCTTCAGATATTGGCTTATTCCATAAAGTATCTTTCAAATCTGTGCTAGATAATAATTCTTGTGCTTTAGGGTGTGCTATTAAAATTATTTTATCAACATATTTTTTTAGAATTGTACAAATTTGTGTAACATTTTTATAATAGCTAGATTTTTCAAAATCATATAATTGTTCTTCATATGGTTTCCATGTTAACATTACTGTAACACAATCTTCAGATTTATTATTTATATGATTATATTTTATTTTACTAAATATAGGCAATCCTGTTTTTAGCACTTGTTCTTCGCAAATTCCAAGCATTTCTACAATCACATCTTTTTCTTTTTCACTTCCTGCAACTATATATGATACTTGCCCTTCTTTTCCTTTGCCAAATGGTGAATTTTTGCCTAAATTTTTCAAATAAATTATTCCATGTTGCAAAAATATAAAAGTTTTATCACTCAAACTTTTTCTTAAATTTGTGTTATTTGAACGTAAAATATTTAAATGTATCGGAACTTCTGTAGATATAAAATTATTTGCATTATATATTATCCAATAATATTTTAATGAATATTTTTTTACAACACCTTTTATATCTTTAATTTTTTTATAATCTTTTGAATTTTCATCAATTATAAAATAATTTCTGGTATTCAAACTTTTATCCTTTATTATTAAAAATAGATCATATGCACCTTCTTCTGCTTTTTCAGAAAATTTTTCATAAAATACATTTATCTTTTTTTTTCGTATTTTTATAGCAATTTTACTTGATTGATATAACACCCATGATATAAACCTATTTTCTATTAGTTTGAATTTTAATGTATTTTCAATAGGATCTTTTTTTCTTTTTACAAGTGTTAATTCACCTTTTATAGTTCTTCTAATATGAATAGCAAAATCTTTAACAAAAACACCTTTTATAGGTGAATAATAATGTTGTGGATTATTCTGTTTTCTGCTTTTTTTTGCAATTCTATAACTAATATCTGTTCCATTTATTTTTAAAACATATTTTATAGCACCATTAATTATAGATTTATCTTCCAAAATATCTTTTATTTTAAAATTAAATATATAGATATTTTCCTTTTTTAATTTTTGAAACATAGATATCTTTTTATTATATTGTTTTAATTTACAAGTTTTATATAATTGTTCATCTATAAAAAATCTCATATCTTCTATATTCAAATTATATTTATTTATTATGTATGTACTTAATATAATTCTTAAATTTTTCTTAGTTAATTTTAATGACAATACTTTAGAATTTATTTTAACAAGTTTTTTATATAAAAATTTTTTAGAACAATATATATACTGTATTTTGTCATTATTAGAATATACTGCTATAATATTTTGATCATTTTCAAGTTCCTTAAAAAAAATAATTTTATTTTTTTCTTTTAAATTTGTTGGTATAATTTTAGAGGTATAAAGTTTTCCATATTCTAAAAAATCAAATGGTATTTTTTCTATATTGTTTTCATCTTCTCTTGATATATTTTTTTCTATACATAATATACCATTTTCAAACTTTACTTTTATATAGCTCAAACTTCATACCTCCATTTCTTATATTTTTAATATTTCTTCATAAACTCTTTTACAATTATTTTTATCATTATATGCAAAAAATTTATTTATTCTATCTTCATATTTTTTTTCTAATTTACAATCATTTTCTACAAATTTCACAATTTCTTGCACAGTAGTTTCATAATCATAACATACAGGTCCCAAACCATCTTTTTCGTATTCAAAATATCCTTTATCATATACTTGTCCTTCATAAAATGTTTTTTTATCAAACTGTGTATACAATATAGGTTTTCTTAAATATGTAAAATCAAATACTACACTTGAATAATCTGTAACCAAAAGTGAATTTTCTGAAAATAATTTTTGATAATCAATTTCTGTTTTTATTATGTCTACATAATCTTTTGCATTATCATCTAATTCAAAATCTGATATTTGTTTTCTAAGTAATGGATGTAATGCAAAAACCATTTTATAACCATTTTTCTTTAATGAATCTATTATATTTTTGTCATTTATTAAATCATTATAAAATTTATAAAATTCTGATTTTTTGAAATATGGATTATATGATCTATCCAATTTATTTGATACATTCCATTCAACTAAATTCCTTCTATGTGTTGGTAAAATAACTATTTGTTTTTTTCTTTCATTTATTAATTTATCATATCTTGGAAGTCCAGTTAATTTCACTTCGTTTTTTGTATAATAATAATCTCCATTTACAATTGAATCATATTCAGCTTTTGCTGATGTTACAAATATTCTAATATTTTTATTGTATTTTTCAAGCCATTTAGATAAATCATCTTTTATTATTCCATGTTGTAAAAAGACAAATTTAAAATTATATAAATCTCTTATATATTTTTCTTTTTTATCAAATGGATTTAATACAAACTCATTAGCCTGTGAAGATATTATTTTTGATGATAATAAAAATTTTAATTTATATCTAAAAGTTCCAAATTTTAATACTTTTCCATATTTTTTCATTTTTTTATAATCATCACAATTTTTTTCAATTGCAAAATATGTTTTTATTTTTTTATTATCAACTTTTTGCAAATATTTGAAAAAATCTTCTCCATTATCATTTGCTATTTTTTCGCTATCAGATACTATCCATATTTCTTTTTTATTAAATAGTTTACATATAAAATAAGCTAATCTATAAAATATTAATTTAAACTGTTTTTCCCTCATTAATTGTAGTAAATATCTTAATTCACGTTTTAATAATTTTTTCTTTGTTTTTTTCGTTATTAATATATTTTTCTTTCTATGTCTTATAATATAACTATCTTTTACACAATATGAATATTTCTTACATATTCCAGCAAATCTTCCAAATCTTAAGCTCAACCTATTTTCTGTTCCATCTTTATATTTAAAAATAAAATTTATTTTTTTCAAATCTTTTAAAGGTATTTTTACTTTAAATGTATAATGGTGTATGATCTTTTGATCTCCCATTGTATATGTTGTTTTTGTATCAAATGATTTTGGTGCCTCTTTTAATTCAATAGGTTCTTTTTTTTCTTTATTTATATTTAGTAATATCTCAAAATCTTTTATAGGAATTATTGCATTTAAAAGACCTTCTATTACAAGATTATCTTTTTCAATATTAATCATTTCAATTTTTAATATAGTTTTATTATTTTTTATTCTATATACCAATAAATTATTGAAATATAAATTTCCTTTTTTATAATATAATTCTTGAGTTATATCTCTTCCATATTTTAGTGATAAACAATATATTTTATGTTCTGTAAAAATACTTCGCTGTTCACATATTATATAATCTTCTATTTTTACTAATAAATCTTTTACATTTTTCATATATTGTTCTTTTATTTCTGGAGATAGATTTTTATTCATTACTTCTCTTAATCTCCATTGTAAATCATACATTATTACATACTGAATATATGGAATTACTTTATTATATTTATTCATTGAAACATTCATCATGTGTTTATATGAATATTCAATTGTATTTGTATACCATTCTTCTGAGATTGCTTTATTTTGTACTGCAGAACTTGCATCTAATCTTTTTCTATAATTATATATTGCTTCTCTTACAACACCAAATTTTCTTTTTTCTAAAACCATTTCATTTATATATGGTGCATCTTCACAGTATTTTAATCTTACATCAAATTTATGATTTTTAGCTACTTCAGTTTTTATAAATGTTGTAGCATTATGTAAGTGTGCAAAATTATAATCTTCTAATATATCCACAACTTTTGTTTTTTCAAATTTATAATCAAGCATATGATAATTAGTTTTTGCTTCAAAAAATTTTATCCTAGCAGCAACAATATCAGCCTCGTCTGGGTGTTTTTTTATAAAATCTCCTATGTATTTAAAAGCATTTAGATCCCATTTATCATCACTATCCATAAAATTCACATATTCACCTTCAACATATTCAAATCCTTTATTTCTTGCACTACATACCCCTGCATTTTTTTGTTTTATATATACTATATTTTTTGGATACATTTTTTCATATTTCAAAGCAATTTTCTCACTATTGTCTTTACTTCCATCATTAACAATAATAAGCTGAATATTTTCTTTAAATCCTATTGTTTGATTTATTACACTTAATATAGCTTCTTCTAAATATTTTTCTACATTATATACTGGCATTACTACTGAATATTTATATTTACTCAATTTTTAACAGTCCTTTCACCATATTTTTAATTTAAGTCTTTTCTAATATTATTATAACTAAAAACAACACAATATACAACACATCAAGTAAATTTTGTTTATATTTTAAACTTCTTCATCTAAATGACTACATATATGTTTTCTTGTCATTTCAATTAAATTTAATTTTGTAAAACCTTCTACTTGTGTTTTGGCTCTATCTTTTTTAAGTTCTTGTTTTAGCATTTCTTCAATTTCATCTTTATTTTCTTGTTTTTTCATATCTATATAATCAATTATTACAATTCCACCTATATCACGTAATCTAAGTTGTCTTGCAATTTCTCTTGTAGCTTCTTTATTAACTTTAAAAACTGTTGCTTCTAAATCTTTACTTCCTGTGAATTTTCCAGTATTTACATCTATTGCTGTTAGTGCTTCAGTTTTATCTATTGTTATAAATCCGCCACAATTCAACCATATTTTTCTTTCTTTCGTTTTATTTATTTGATTTTCTAATTCATATAAATCAAGTAAATTATTAGTTACTTTAAGTTCTAATTTAACATTTTTTATTTCTTCTTCTTGTAATATCTTTTTCATTTTTTCAAATTCTTCTTTACTATTTGTAATAATTTTATCTAATTTTAAGTCTAAAACTATTTTTTCTTGTATACTTTCAGCAGAATAAATTAAATCTGTCAAATTACTTGTTTTATATTTTTCTAATATATTATTCCATTTTTTTGTACATCTTTCAATATCTTTTATAATTTCACTATCTTCAACATTTTCTGCAATAGTTCTAATAACTAATCCATTTCCTTTAGATATATTGTTTTTTGCTAATTCTAGCAATTCATTTTTTCTTTTTTCATTTGTTATTTTTTGAGATATTGTAATTATATCTGTATTTGGCATAAATGCAATATATCTACTCGGGATAGTTATATGTGTTGAAACTTTAGCACCTTTTTTATCATTACAATCCTTTTTTATTTGGATAAGAATTTTTTGTTCCGATTTCAAAACCTTTCTTATGTCTGTATTATAATCTAATTTTTTATCATTATTTACTTCATTTATTCTAGGAATTGCATCTTTAAAATACATTAATCCTTTTTTCTTATCTCCATAATCTATAAAAGCTGATTGCATACCAGGTACAATATCTGCAATTTTTCCAGCATAAATATTTCCTTCTAATCTATTATGTCTAGTATTATCATTATTCTGATATTTCTCTATTAATTTTCCATTTTCAACTAAACATATTGTTTCTTCTTGTTCACTTCTATTTATTATTAATTCCAACATTGTCTAACTCCTTAATTAAATTTATTCATAGCATTATTTGTCCCATTTTCTAAAATTTCATATACAGCCTCTACACCAAGTTCTACACCTTTATGCAATTTTTTATATTCTATGCAATTTACTTTTCTTATAACATATTCTATTAAATCCTCATCATTAGTTGGTTTCCCTATACCAATTCTAATTCTTTCAAATTCTTCTGTATTTAATTTATTTATAACAGATTTCATTCCATTGTGTCCACCTGCACTGCCTTTTTTCTTAATTCGAATTTTTCCAACTTCAGTATCAATATCATCATATATTATAAGAATATTTTCTATAGGAATTTTATAAAAATTCATTATTTGTATTATTGCATCACCACTTAAATTCATGTATGTTTGTGGTTTACATAGTATAACTCTATAACTTTGTATATTTCCTATTCCATATATTGATTTAAAATTTGTTCCATCTAATTCTATATCATATTTTTTTGATAATTCATTTATTACATCAAATCCCATATTATGTCTTGTTCTACTATATTCTGGCTCTGGGTTGCCTAAACCTACAATTAAATACATTTTTCCCCTCTCCTACAAGTTCATAGTATAGCACAAATTGTGCTTATTTGTCAAACAAATTTTGCAATTACAACTCTATCATTTTTGCATAAATCTTTTTTAAAATATGCATCTTTTATTTTCTTATCTTTTGCTATAATTTTTCTTATACTTTCTTTTTGATTATACCCTATTTCTAAACATAAATATCCATGTTGTTTTAAATATTCATCTGATATATTTATTATTTTTTTATAAAAATCCAAACCATCTTTTCCACCATCAAGAGCAATAATTGGTTCATATTGCACATCTTTAGGTAACATTTTTATTTCATCTGTTGGAATATATGGTGGATTTGAAACTATTATATCAAATTTTCTATTTTTTAATTTTGCAAATAAATTTGATTCAACAAATTCAATATTTGATTTTACACTATTAAATTTAGCATTATGTTTTGCAATTTCTAATGCTTTTGAGCTTATATCTGTTGCAACAATCTCTACTCCAGGTAAATATTTAGCAATTGATACTGCAATTGCACCGCTTCCAGTACACAAATCTAAAATCAAAGGTCTGTCTATAGTTTGTGCAATTTTTATAACTTCTTCAACCAAAATTTCTGTATCTGGTTGAGGTATTAGAACATCTTTTGTAACAAAAAATTTCATTTTCATAAATTCTTGTATTCCAGTAATATATTGAAGTGGTATACCTTTTATTATTTTTTTTATATTTTTTATATATAAATCTCTTTGTTTAGGTGTAACTTCTTGTTTATCATAAATAATAAGATATTCTCTAGATTTTTTTAATGTATATTCTAGTATTAATCTTGCTTTATTTTTTGGGCTATCAATCCCTTCATTTTTTAGCATAATAATTCCTTGATTTAAAAGTTCTTTTATTGTCATATCTTCACATCCTTTATTTATATAAATTCTTCCCAAACTACATTAGCTAAGTCTAATCCTTTCTCTGATAATCTTATTATATCACCATCTATAACAATAAGTCCATAATTATTTAATTTATTTAATGATTTTTTATAAATCATTATTGGATTTTCATCAAATTTTTGTTCAAATTCACTTATTGAAATTCCTTTTAACATTCTAAGTCCAAGCAACATATATTCATTCATTTTATCTTTTTTACTTTGAATCTCCTGTAATTCTATATTTTTTTCATAATTTTTATTTTCGATATTTTTAATATACATATTTATATCAGATATATTTCCATATCTTTTATTTTCTATATATGAACATGCAGATATTCCAAAACCTCTATATGATTTTTGTTTCCAACAATCTACATTATGTTTTGCTTCAAATCCCATTTTTGCAAAATTGGAGATTTCATAATGTATATAATTATTTAACTCTAAAAAATTTTTTACATACCAATACATATTTCTTTCTGATTCTTCATCTGGCAATTTCAAAATCCCATTTTTAACCATTTGGGTAATTTTCGTATTTTGTTCTAATATTAATGAATATACAGAAATGTGTTCAGGATTTAGTTTAACTATTTTTTCTAAAGAATTTTTTAATTGATTAATTGTTTGTGATGGAAGTCCAATCATCAAATCTACATTTATATCATAAAACCCAACATCTCTTGCCATATTATATGTTTTTAAAAAATCCTCATATGTATGTATTCTTCCAATCAATTTTAGCAATTCATTTTCAGTACTTTGAAGTCCAATGCTTAATCTATTTATTCCAGATTTTTTGTATTGAATCAGTTTGTTTTTTGTAACAGTTCCTGGGTTTACTTCTATTGTTATAGAAATATCTTTTTTAGGATTTATTGTTTCTAATATTTCCTTAATATATTTTTCATCTATACTTGATGGTGTACCTCCCCCTATATATATTGTTTCTATTTCAATATCTTGATTTTGTTTTAACCAATTTTCTATTTCTTTTTTTAATGATTTCATATATTGTTCTTGTATATCTTTTTTATCTGAATATGATACAAAATCACAATATAAACATTTTTTTATACAAAATGGAATATGTATATATATCCCAATTTTATTCATTTAAAACTCACGTTCCTTTCTTGTTTATTACAGCTAACTTAAAATGGATTTATCTTGACAATTCTATTATTTTTTTTATTCTATAATTTACACCTGATTTTCCTATCGGTTTTTTTAGTAATTTTCCTAATTCCTCAAGTGACATTTCTGGATGTTCTAATCTAATCTCAGCAAGTTCTTTTAAATTCTCATCTAATTTAGCAAAATCCCCATTTTGTTTTAATGTTTTTATCGCCTCTATTTGTTCTATTGAAGCATTTAAAACTTTATTTAAATTTGCTGTTTTGCAATTCACAAGCCTATTAATTTTATTATTCATTTCTCTTTTAACTCTTATATCTTCAAATTTTAGAACAGACTTTGTTGCTCCAATAAAAGCTAAAAATTTTGATATTTCTTCACTATCTTTTAGGTATATAGATTTTTCAATAGTTTTTACTTTTATATTATTTTCTTCAAGCATTTTTTTTATAATATCTCGATTTTTTTCTTTTCCAAAACTAATTTCAAGATGATATTTATTTTCCGGATTATTTATTGAACCAGAGCCTAAAAAAACACCTCTTACAATTGATTTTATGTATTCAATATTTTTAATTTTATCAATTTCTTCTTTTTCTATATTTTCTAAATATATATTTTTTAATCTGATACTATATATTTTCCCTTGAATATCTATGAAAAAATCTTCTATGTTCACATTTTTTAGTAATTTTGAAAATCTATTTATATTATATTCACTTTCTGTTGAAAATCTTATATTTTTTCCATCTCTCGTGATATTATCACTTATCAAATATCCCATTAATTCATATTTTACTTTTTGTTTATTAGCCAAATCATTTATTTGACTTAGCTCTTTTTTTATATCTGTTGAAAATGACATATATTCCCCCTATTTAAAATACTGTAATGATCTTTGTGCCATTTTTTCATATTTTAATTTTTTATCTTTAATTTTTTCATCTAATTCAGGTAATATTCCAAAATTAGCATTCATTGGCTGGAAATTTTTATGTTCTGTTGATATATATCTTGCAAGTGAACCAATTACTGTATTTTCATTAAATTCTATTTTTCTATTTCCTAGCAAACTAGAAACAGCATTTAATCCTGCAACCATACCTGATGATATTGATTCAACATATCCCTCAACACCTGTTATTTGTCCTGCAAAATATATATTTGAATTTAATTTTAGATTATATGTATTATCTAATAATTTTGTTGAGTTTATATATGTGTTTCTATGCATTACACCATATTTTACAAATTCAGCATCTTTAAGTCCAGGTATCATACTAAATACTCTTTTTTGTTCTCCAAATTTTAAATTTGTTTGAAATCCGACCATATTATATATTGTTCCATTTTTATCATCTTGTCTTAACTGTATAAGTGCATATGGTCTTCTACCAGTTCTAGGATCATCAAAACCTACTGGTTTTAATGGGCCATATCTTAATGTATCAATTCCTCTTTTTGCCATAATTTCTATTGGCATACATCCTTCAAAAATCTCCTTTTTTTCAAAATCATGAGTTGTTACAATTTCTGCATTTATTAAATTCTCATAAAAATCTTCATATTCTTTTTTATCCATTGGCAAATTTATATAGCTTGCATCTTGATTTTTTATTCTTGCTTTCCATTCTTCTAAATCTTCTTGTTTTCCTTTTTCTTGTTCATATCTATTTCCCAAAAAAGCTATATTAAAATCTATACTCTCTTTTGTTATAATTGGTGCTGCAGCATCATAGAAATATAATTTATCTTCTCCTGTTATTTCTTGTATTTCCTTGGCTAAATTTTCTGAAGTTAAAGGACCTGTTGCAATTATTACTATTCCATTTTTACTTAAATTTTTTAAATGAATATCTTTTCCAATTTCTTCATTAATTATTTCTATCAATGGATTTTCTTTTAATTTTTCAGTTACTTTTTTTGCAAACTCTTTTCTATCTACTGCTAATGCTTGCCCAGCAGGCACACTTGTTTCATCTGCTATTTTTATTAATAATGAATCTAATTCTCTTAATTCTTGTTTTAGTAACCCACATGCATTTGTTAGTAAGTTTGATTTAAATGAATTACTACATACTATTTCTGCTAAATGTTCATTATTATGTGCCGGTGTATATTTTTTTGGTTTCATTTCATATAACTTTACTTTTATACCTTTTTTTGCAATTTGATATGCTGCTTCTGTTCCCGCAAGTCCTCCTCCAATTATTGTTATATATTTGTCCAAATTTATCTCCGCCTTTCTCTTTTTGCTTCTCTTATTCTATTATATTATATCCCAAATATTTGGTCAATAGATATCTTAAATAATACCGAATAATTCGCAAAATTTTTTAAAAATTTTCTACTGCATTAATTCAAAATAAAAAAGCTATATAAAACGTTGATTTTTCAGCGCTTATATAGCTTTTAATCTTGGAGCAGGTAGTGGGAATCGAACCCACGTAGCCAGCTTGGAAGGCTGGGGTTCTACCATTGAACTACACCTGCATCTCCTCAAGACATTTATTATTATACCACATATTTTTTTAATGTCAATACTTTTTTCAAAAAAATTTTAAAAAATTTTACTAAGTAATAATTTATTTAAAATTAATATGAGAAATTTCTGAAGTATTTTTAGGACAAATTGAACGTGGTGAAAGTTCTCTAAGTCTAAAAACTCTTGACAGTATTGTTTCTTTTGCAGGTGTTTCCACAGATTTTATATTATATGGTGATGAATCACAAAATTCCTATGTGAAAAAATTAATAGAATTTTAAAGCATTTTTCTGATGATACTATTTGTTTTATTTACAAAATGATCAATGAATTATATCACTTTGCAGAAAGTTACAAATCGCTTTAGAAATAAAACGATTTTTTTTATGCAAAAGAACCTTTTATATAAAAGGTCAATTTTATTTAATGATTTTACTATTTCATAAAAATCATTTTTAATGTTTCTTCTGATATTTTTGAATCATAAAGTATATTTTATAAGGTTACTATCTATTGACATTATTTCTTGAAGATTATATAATATAAATATATTTTTTACAGAAAATATTAAGTCTGAATATGCCACTATACAATGTAGGAATAGAGAAAATATAAATAAACATAGACAAAAGAAAAATAATTTTATTAAATAGATTTATGTTATTTGGAGGTTGAAAATGGAGATTAATTACCCACCATATAAAATAACTGATAAAATGTTAAATTATATATCAGATATTATGAAAAAAATTGGAGAAGCAAATTATTTTGAAAGTTTAAATAGATATCCAGAATTAAGGAGAAAATCAAGAATAAAATCAATCCATTCTTCACTTGCTATTGAAAATAATCAATTATCTTTATTTCAAGTCGAAGATGTTATAAATGGAAAACCTGTAATTGGAGAGAAAAAGGATATACAAGAAGTAAAAAATGCTTATGAAGCCTATGAGCAAATTCATAAAATAAACCCTTATTCTGTCGATGATTTAAAAAAGATACATGGAATATTAACTTTTTTTATTGAAAAAGATGCAGGTAAATTTAGAAATCATGGCGAAGGAGTTTTTGATGGAAATGTACAAATATTTATGGCTCCACCTCATACTATGGTTCCAATTTTAATGGATAACTTATTTAATTGGATGAACGAAGTAAAAGATACGTTAAATCCACTTATTCTATCTTCTATATTTCACTATGAGTTTGTTTTTATACATCCTTTTCATGATGGAAATGGTAGAACTGCAAGGCTATGGCAAACTGCAATTTTATCTCATTGGGAGCAAGCATTTTCATACTTACCTATTGAAAGTATGATAAAGAAAAATCAAGAGGAATATTATAAAGCAATTCAAAACTGCAATAATGTAGGAAATTCAACAGAATTTATAGAGTTTATGCTAAAAATTATAAATGATACTATTGATGAATTAATGAACTCAAAAGAAATGAAAGATAAATCACAACTATTACTTTCTGAAAACGAAATAAAAATAATTGAATGTATTAAGAGAAATGTTTTAATAAGTGCCAAAGAAATAATTGAAGAAACTAATATTCCAGATAGAACTGTTAGAAGAATTTTAAAGAAATTACTAGATAACAATAATATTGAAACAATTGGCACAAGTGAAAAATCTCCAAACAAAAAATTTAAATTAAAAGAATAATGGCAGAGTTTTGGCAAAGTAATGGCAATGTTGATTTGCAAAAAGAATTAATACAAATTTTAAATTTAAGATTTAAAACATTGCTCTGATGATACTGTTTGTTTTATTTACAAAATAATCAATGAATTATATCACTTTACAAAAGGTTACAAATCGCTTAGAAATAAAACGATTTTTATGCAAAAGAACCTTTTATCTAAAAGGTTCTTTTTCTATTTCAGGGAAAAAAGCATCTCCATCAAAATTTTCTTCTATTTGAGTAATATACATTTTTTTACAATATGGCATAAGAATTTTATATATTGATGCACCACCTATAACATTATTTTTTGATTTTGCAACTATAATACTTAACATATTTTCTAATTATCTCCCATAATAAGCTTTAAGCAAAATTTGTTTCATTTCATTAACTAAAGGAACACGTGGGTTCGCAGTTGTACATTGATCTTCAAAAGCTCTATCAGCAATTAAATCAATCTTGCTTAAAAATTCTTGTTCATCAACACCAGCATCTTTAAAAGTATGAGGTATATTTAGCATATTATTTAATTCATTAGCCATATCAATCATAGATTGTACACCTTGTTTAACATTATCTGCTCTTAAGCCTAATTTCAAAGCCATTTGAGCATATTTTTGATCTGCAATAAAATACTCATATTTTGGGAAAGATACAAATTTTGATGGCATAGTACTATTATATCTTATAACATATGGTAATAAAATTGCATTTATTTTACCATGTGGCAAATGGAATTCTGCACCTATTTTATGTGCTAAAGAATGGCATACACCAAGAAAAGCATTTGTAAATGCCATACCTGCAATTGTACTTGCATTATGCATTTTTTCTCTTGCAATTTTATCATTTCCATTTTCATATGCTTTTGGCAAATATTTTACTACAAGTTCTGCAGCTTTTTCAGCCAAACCATCTGTATAATCAGATGCCATATTAGAAACATATGCCTCTAGTGCATGTGTGAAAACATCCATACCTGTATCTGCTGTTACAGATTTTGGTAAACTCATTACTAGGTCTGGGTCAACAATTGCAACATCTGGTGTTAATTCATAATCTGCTAAAGGATATTTTTTATTTTTTGTTTTATCAGTAAGAACCGCAAATGAAGTAACTTCAGAACCTGTTCCAGAAGTTGTAGGTATTGCAACCATCTTAGTTTTTGTGCCTAATTTAGGAAATTTATATGCACGTTTACGAATATCCATAAATTTTAATTTTAAACCTTCTGGATCTGCATCTGGATGTTCATAAAATAGCCACATTCCTTTTGCAGCATCTATAGGACTTCCCCCACCTAAAGCAATTATCACATCTGGATTAAAACTTCTCATCATTTCTAACCCTTTATTTACAGTATCAAAAGATGGATCTGGCTCTACATCGCTAAAGATCTCGCAATGTACATGTTTTTCTCTTTTTCTTAAATGATATAATATTTTATCAACATAACCTAATTTTACCATTCCTTGATCTGTTACAATAAATGCTCTTGATATATCAGGCATTTTTTCTAAATAAGCTATTGATCCAGCTTCAAAATATATTTTTTCTGGTACTTTAAACCATTGCATATTTACCCTCCTTTTTGCAACTCTTTTTATATTTATAAGATTTACTGATGATACATTTGCTGTTGTTGAATTTCCACCAAATGAACCACATCCAAGTGTTAATGATGGCATATTTGTATTATAAATATCACCAATTGCACCATGTGTTGATGGTGAATTTACAATTATACGACCTGCTTTCATTTTTTCTGAAAATTGTAATATTTTATCATTATTTTCAGAATGTATAACAGCTGAATGACCTAATCCTCCAAATTCAAGCAATCTTTCAGCTTTATCTAATGCCTCTTCATAATTATCTACAATATAATATGTTAATACCGGGCTTAATTTTTCTTTAGAAAAAGGATATTGTTCACCTATTCCCTCTTCATATACAACTAATACTTTTGTATCTTCAGGTACTTCAAAACCTGCTTCTTTTGCAATAACAAATGGACTTTGTCCTGGTACATGAGACTTTAATTTATATTCTCCTGTATCTCTTTTTTCAAACATTGATTGTTCAAGTTTTGCTTTTTCTTCAGGACTTACAAAATAGCAACCAGCTTTTCTCATAATTTCTTCAAATTCTTTATAAATGTCTTTTTCAACTAATACTGCTTGTTCAGATGCACAAATCATTCCATTGTCAAAAGCTTTTGACATTACTAAATCATTTACAGATGTTTTTAATTTAGCACTTTTTTCTATAATACATGGAACATTTCCAGGTCCTACACCTAATGCTGGTTTCCCACAAGAATATGCATTTCTTACCATACCTGTTCCACCTGTTGCTAAAATCAAATTAATATCTGGATGATGCATAAGCATACTTGTTGCCATTATAGATGGCTCTGGAATCCACAATATACAATTTTCTGGTGCTCCTGCTTTAATTGCTGCATCTCTTAAAATTTTTGCTGCAGCTACAGAACATTTTTGTGCTGATGGGTGAAAACCAAAAATTATTACATTTCTAGTTTTAGCAGATATTATTGATTTAAACATTGTTGTTGATGTAGGGTTTGTAACTGGTGTTACACCTGCTATAATTCCAACAGGTTCTGCAATTTCAACATAATCATCTTCATCATTTTCATTTATAATTCCAACAGTTTTTTCATATTTTATACTATGATATATATATTCTGTTGCAAACATATTTTTAGTTATTTTATCTTCATATATTCCACGACCTGTTTCTTCCACAGCCATTTTAGCTAATTCCATATGATGTTCAAGTCCAGCCATAGCCATAGCTTTAATTATATTATTTACTTGTTCTTGGCTTAAATCCAAATATTGTTTAGATGCAATCTTAGCTTTTTCAACTAATTCATCTATCATATTTTTTACTTTTTGCTCTTGTTCTTCCATAATCTATTTACCTCCAAAATTATTTTTATCTTTATTATTTTAAACATTTTTTAAAATATTATGTTATTTTTAATAATTTAATATTTCATATAATACAAAATTGTCATCAGAATAAATTAATTTATATTTTTCTGAATCAGCTTTTTTTATCAACATATTCATTTTTGAATTTCCATACATCAAAGCATGTGTTATTCCATATTTTTCAAAGATTTCTCCATAATATTTTCCAATACTTGATACATTTATAAAATCACTAAATATATCTCTTCCATCTTTTGGATCATCTGTATTTGTATTAAATTCAGGCGCATATAAATCAGCTCTTGAATCAATAAAAACTGGTATTCCTTTATATAATAAATAGCTTCCATAATTATATTCATTATATAATTTTATATTATTTACATCTAAATTCTCTAAAATCCATTCTGCAGCTTGTACAGGATATGTTGATTCACTTATATAGTTTGCATTTTGTTTTTTTCTTATTTTATCAAAACTATATCCTAAAATTGATACAGAAAATACAGTTATTAATATAAATACAAAAAAAACATTTACAAATTTTTTATATCCATATATTTCTAAATAATTTACAATTAATCTTGTTAGCACAACTGAACCTATTAATGCAAACATACTTGATTGTCTACGTGTCATAAACATTAAGTATGTCAAACCACCTATCATAAATAAATCAGATAATCTTATTTTCGTTTTAGTAAATATCAATATTACTAATACTACTAATAATGCACATAATACAGGGATATTTTCAATTAATGTTAATGGAAGATGTTCATTAATACTTTTCATTGTATTTCCTTCCATTGTTAAATATGTGTAATTATATGGTGTAAAGCCTAAAGGTGTTATAAGACCTGTAAATCCTGTTATTATCATAACTAATATAAGCCATCTTACATTTGTATTTCTTTTTATTTCTAGTTTATATGGTTCTTCATTTTTACCTTCAATTTTAGCTTTTTTCTTTATAAATCTTATTATTTCACTAATTATATATTCTGCAATATATGGTAAATATAGTATAAAACTAAATGGCCATACAGCTGAATGTAAATTTGCAATAAGTGTTTGTATTATAACCAGAAAAACTGCATATTTAATTTTCCTATTTTCAAGATATTTTTCAATACAAAATATTTCTAATATAAACAATATAAATGTTACAAGCTGTGCTCTTGCTGCAATAAAATCTTTCAATAAATATAAACTTCCTATTGTTATAAAAAATGATATTATTTTATTTTTACTCAATTTTGAGTTTGTTCCATAAATACACAGTCCAAGTATTATAGCTAAAATACATGTTGATATATATATTCCGTCCCAATTCCATAAATTATAGATATAATACATTCCAACATCATATAGCCAATGTGGATATGTATAAGGTAAATCTTGATTCCATGAGAAATGGTCTTTCATATCAATACCATTTTGAGTTATTAATTCTCCAATGGTCACAGTATAAAAAGTATCATTTTGCAGACCTTTTGGTGAAATACTTATTGCAAAAATTGATATAACTATTATAGCTACCACATTAAATATTTTCATCTTGTTTTTATCTAATAATTGTTTTAAGTTTCTCACTTAGAATTCCTCCAATCTATTTACTTGTTGAACCAAAACCACCTTTTCTAATTTCTGTAGAATTGTCATTATCAACTTTTAAATATTTTGAAAACATAGCTTGTCCTATTGCATCACCTTTTTTTATAACCATATCTTCATCTTTCATATTAATTATTGAAAACATTATATGTCCATCATTATCTTCATTTTCATAATAATCACCATCAATTACACCTACTGCATTTGAAAGCATGATTCCTTTTTTGCCAAAACCTGAACTTTTTGCAAATAAATATAATACTTCATCTTCTTGCATATATGCTTTTAATCCAGTTTTTACCAAAGTTGCTTTCATTCCTTTTTTAAAACTTGGTATAACTATATCTTCTGCAGATTCAATATCATATGCAGCAGAACATCTTGTTTTCCTTTCTGGTAAATTAATCCCCATATTTTCAAAACCTTTTGCTATTTCAAAACCTCTTATTTTTTCCATTTTACATTTCTCCTTTAACTTTAAAATTTACGTTGTTTTAATGCTTCAAATAAAATTATTCCTGTTGAAACAGAAGCATTTAAAGATTCAATTTTTCCCATCATAGGAATTTTTACAAGAAAATCACAATTTTTTGTTGTAAGTTCACTCATTCCTTTTCCCTCGTTTCCTATAACAATTCCAAGTGGTCCTGTTAAATCTTGATTAAAATAATATTTTTCAGTATCAAGTGATGTGCCACATATCCACAATCCTGCTTGTTTTAATTTATTTATACTTTCATTAATATTATTTACTATTGCAATTTTCATATATTCTACTGCACCACATGCAACCTTACTAACAGTTGCATTTACCATTGCTGCTCTTCTTTTTGGAATTATTATTCCATGGACTCCTGCTGTTTCTGCAGTTCTAATTATTGCTCCTAAATTATGTGTATCTTCAATTCCATCTAAAATTAATACAAATGGATTTTCTTCTCTTTCTTCTGCATATTGCAAAATATCTTCAACTTCACAATATTCAAAAGGTGGTACTATTGCAATTACCCCTTGAAAGTTTTCACTTTGTGCCATTTCTTCCATTTGTCTTCTATCTTTTTCAACTACAATTACTTTTTCTTCTTTTGCCATTGCAATTATTTTTCCAATAGAACCATTTTTTTCTCCTTTTGTAACATATATTTTATTAATGTCTTTTTTGCTTTCTAATAGTTCTATTACTGCATTTCTCCCCTCAACCTGATCTTCAAAAACTTTTTCCTCTTTTTCTTCTTTTGGCTTAAATCTTCTGTCTGTTTTTCTTCTGTCAATAATTCCTCTTTCATCATTTCTTCTTTGAGAAATTCTTCTTTCTTTTTTTCTTCTTTCTTTCATTTTTTATCACTTTCCTTTCTCAAGGCACAAACTTCTTATCTATTATAACTTTTATTTTTAAAAAAAACAAGAATTTTCTTTATTTTTTTTTTAATATATGATATAATATGTTTTTAATCAATTTCTTTATTTATTTGCTAATATGTATATAGAATTATTTTTTTATACACATTTAGACTTAAATTATTTTAAAACTGATTAAATAAGTTTTTAATAAATAGGAGGGAACAATGGAAATTTTATCAAATATATTTTCATCATTTTGGTTTGAAGCAATTATAAAATTAGTATTAGGATTTTTACTTGCAGGTGTAATAGGACTTGAAAGATCTTCTTGGAATAAACCTGCAGGCTTTAGAACACATGCTTTAGTGGGGATAAGTGCTGTTTTACTTATGTTATGTGGCGAATATTTATCAACAGAATATAATACAGATCCTTCACGTATTCCTGCACAATTACTTTCAGGAATAGGTTTTATAGGTGCTGGAACAATCTTAAGAGATGGATTTAATGTTAAGGGATTAACAACTGCTGCAGGTCTTCTTGCTGTTACATGTATTGGACTTAGTATAGGTTGTGGATTTTATTTAGGTGGTATTTTAACAACATTAATTTCTTATGTTGTTTTATCTTTTTCTTACAAATTTACTGATAAATTAGATCATTTTGATGAACTTATTTTAGAAATATGTATTAGCAAAAATCCTAAAGAAACAGTTGCATACATAGAAAAAATATTAAGTCAATATGATGTTGAAATAAAAAAAATGAATAAAATTCCTGCACAAGATAATATATCAAAACCTAACGAAAAAGATCCTCAATATGATTTAATTAGAATAAATGCTTTTTTCAATAAAAGAAACTTTAACAAAAACAAATTAATTAGTACACTTTCTTCTATAAAAAATGTAGCTGAAGTTAGTGAACTTGCTAAATTAGAAAATTAAAAAATCGAAACTGCAATCTTGCAGTTTCGATTTTTTATTATGCTTCTGGTTCAACTAAACCAAAGTTTTTACCATCTTTTAATTTATAAATTACATTAACTTTATTTGTATCAACATTTATAAATGCTAAGAAATTGTGTGTAGGTCTTTCTTGCAATTTTAATTTAGCATCTTCTGCTGTAAGTGGTTTTATTTCATAATATGAATATTTTATAATTTCATTTCTTAATTCTTTTTCATTTTCAGAAATAACGTCTAAATCTTTAATAGAACCTTCTCTTATCATTTTTTCTTTTTTAGTTTTTTCTTTTCTTATTTGTCCTTCTAATATATCCATAACTTTATCTATTGAAGCATATAAATCTTTTTCTTCTGCTTCTGCTCTGTATTTTTTACCATTTGCAATTACAACCACTTCTGCAATTTGCTCATTTTTTTCTGCTCTTACAACCATTTCTGCTGATGCTTCTTCGAAATATTTTTCTATTCTCTCTAGTTTCCTTTCAAAATATTCATTGATTGCTTCTGTAATTTTAAAATCCTTTCCTACTACTTGTACTTTCATTTTCATTCCTCCTTGTAATCTTATAAAGTTTTGCAACCTTTTCTACATTATACTATATTATGAAAATTTTGCAAGTTTTTTTGAAAATTTTTTATAAAAAAATACTTATTATTTGTTGCTAGTCAGCCTTAGAGTCATTTAAATCTAAATATGTATATAAAATTATTTTTTAAATACTGCGTAAGCGATCAAACG
>CAKPOA010000002.1 GCA_934169575.1 uncultured Clostridia bacterium | reverse complement strand
TAGATAGGTTGGAAGTGTAAGTATAGTAATATATTAAGCTAACCAATACTAATAAATCGAGGGCTTAACCACAAAAAGTTAAGCGAAAATCGAAAAGGAAAAGCTAAAATTTTCTAGTAATCATCTATGTATTTTTGAGTGTGCTTTAAAAGTATACAATAATTTTCTAGTGATGATTACATTGAGGAAATACCTGTTCCCATTCCGAACACAGAAGTCAAGCTCAAATGTGCCGAAAATACTTGTGGGTTACCCTGCTGGGAAGATAGGTTGTCGCTAGTTTTTTTTATTTATTTTTATCATAAAACTAAAATTAATTTATATAATTAATTGAGGTATCAAAAATGAAAAAATTTTTTTTAATTTTATTCTTATGTATTATAACAATCCCATTAACAAGTTATGCAGATGACAATCTAGAAGATGAAATCGAAATTGATTTAAAAACAATCGAAACAGCATCAAATATCGAAGAAATACCAGAAATAAATGCTAAGCATTCTGTTGTAATTGACAGAAATTCTAAAACTGTTCTATATGGTAAACAAGAGTATGAAAAATGTAAAATGGCATCTACAACAAAAATTATGACAGCAATTGTAGTTATTGAAAATTGTAATTTATCTGATAAAGTAAAAATATCTAGTAATTCTGCATCAACAGGAGGCTCAAGATTAGGTTTAGCTAAAAATGATGAGATAACTGTTGAACATTTATTATATGGTCTTATGTTGCGTTCAGGCAATGATGCTGCAGTAGCTTTAGCAGAATATGCAGGTGGCACTGTTGATGAATTTATAAATATGATGAATAAAAAAGCATCGGATTTATCATTATCTTCTACGCATTTTGTTACACCACATGGGCTTGATGACGAGGAACATTATACAACTGCATATGAATTAGCTTGTTTGACAGATTATGCTTTGAGAAATGATATTTTTGCAAAGATTGTTAACACAAAAAGTTTTACAATAAATATAAATAGTAATCCTAAAACATTAACAAACACAAATGAATTATTAGGGAGTTTTGAAGGTGTTTATGGTGTAAAAACTGGATTTACAAATGGTGCTAATAGGTGTTTAGTAACAGCTTGTAAAAGAAATAATATTGATGTTATTTGTGTTGTACTTGGATGTGATACAAAAAGATTGAGAACATCTGATAGTGTTAAATTATTAAATTATACATTAAAAAATTTTATAACAGTAAATGTCAAAGATATTATTGAAAAAGAATTTGAAAAATGGTATATATTACATTCAAATAGTTTTTCAATAAATAAAGGAAAATCACAATTGATGGAATTGTATTTTGTAGAAAATGAATTGCCTTATGAAAAATTAACTATCAACAAGGAAAATGTTAATAAAATTGAAAATGAAATTTTGTATAATCAAAATTTAAGTTCACCTATATCTGAAAATTCAATTATAGGGACTTTAAATTTTAAGGTTTCAAATAAAGAGTATTTTACAATTAATATAAAAAATAGTAATGAGATTAAGAAGAAAGACATATATGATTATCTAAATATTATGTTTAAGAACTATTTTGAATATTTAATGCAAAAATAAAAACATATAATATTGCTAGATTATATGTCTTTTATTGTTACCAGTTAGTCTCAAAGTGATTTATATAATAAATTTTAAATAGTTAACTGGTAACATTTTATCTTTTCTTATATTTAAATTTAACTTTTTTTTGTATAAAATCGCTAAAGTCATAACTTGTTGAATCTATAAAACCTTTTTTGGAAATAATAAAAGCATAATCTCTTGAAATATAAATGTAAAAATGTGATTCTGTTTCAATAACTTTATATAAATTAAAGTAATTTATAATTGCATTTCCATCTTTATTTTCAACAGAAAAATAATTTTTGTAAAATAAAAAGGTATTTAAGAATTCAAATTTTATTTTATCACTATTTATTTCTTTTTTTATTCTTAAATTAGGTCGAACAAATTTATACAATATATATAATATAATTCCTATTATTAGAAACACAGTTAATGTGTATTCTTTATATAAGACACTTCCCAATACACAAACAGAAAAAAATATTATATTGGAAATTGTATATACTGTTTCAGAAGCAATATATTCTTTTGAATAAGATTCTAGGAAATCTTCATATTCTTGTTTAGTACATTTAGTTTCATTTTTAAATAATATCTCTTTTTTTTGTTTCATATCATCACCTGTATTATATTAAAACATTAAAATAAATTTTTTTCAATAGGTTTGGCAAAATTTATTGACAAATCATAAAATTTCTGGTATAGTAATATATGTGATGTGCGGGAATAGCTCAGTTGATAGAGCGCTGCCTTGCCAAGGCAGAGGTCGCGGGTTTGAGCCCCGTTTCCCGCTCCAATTTATTATATAAACAACATTGTAGATAAATTTACAATAGAAAATTTTATAGATGAACAAGATTACTGAAATTTAAAAATTTTAGATTTATTTTAAAATAATCATAATTTTGTTTTAGATGAATATAATTAAATATAAAAAAATGGCGACTTAGCCAAGCGGTAAGGCACGAGTCTGCAAAACTCTGATGATCGGTTCGACTCCGATAGTCGCCTCCAAATTATCCCTATTTGATAATATTTGAGAATAGTTAATAATATCTCAAACTATTGTAAATAGGGAGTTTTTATTTTAACAACATATGATAATAAAAATTTTTGGATAGAAATTGACATAATTAACCAAAAGATGTATAATAATAATATATGTTATTTTTACCGCTAATATGTGGTGTATTGCTGAAAAGGCAGGAGGAAAAAATGCAGTTTACAGATTTAGAAAATGCGGAGATCGTTATACCTACAGGAGGCAACACAGGAAATGTTAGTCCGGCTACAATAGTAGCATTATGGATTTTGAAACAAGTTGGGATAGAAAAAGTCGCAAGACTCGATGAATTACCAGAAAACATTGATCCAAATATATTTGTTTTGGGATTCAAGAAAAACGAAAATATACTGTTAGAAAAAAGAACAGCAAAGAATGGAAATATTGCATCTGTATATGGAACAGCTGGTATGCTGTGGAAGAAGTATGGAAAGGAAATATGCATTAAAAACAACACTCGAAAGGAATATATTATCTGTGATAAAATTGATGAAAAAATTATCCAGACAATAGATTTTAATGAATATCATTACCAGGGGGAGATATTTGATATCTGGGATGATTTGAATACTCATAATTTAACAAAGGATATAATTGATGAGTGGAAATGTGAAGTAGGTGATGACGCTGAACGGTTAAAGCGGTCAGTCATCGAAGATGCCGTGGCATATTTTGATGATTTGATTTTAAGGTTTACAATAAACCTAGAAGGAAAAATTTTCTAAAAAATATAGGGGTTGCTGTTTTGCAACCTCTTTGAATAGATATAAAAAGGAGAAAGAAAAATAGAAGAAAAATTATATTCAATATGGATTTCATTAATAAAAGATTTAGGAATAAAAAAATATACAAAATTAATTCAAAGATTTGGTTCAAAAAAAGATTTATGGAAAGCAAGCAAAAAAGAAATTATGCAAGTTCAAGGAATATCAGAAAAAATGGCAGATTTAATTTCAAATAAAGAAATAAAAAAAGATGTAATAAGACATCTAAAATATATGCAAAAAAACAATATAGACATATTAACAATTGAAGATAAAAATTATCCAGAATTATTAAGGCAAATTTCAAGTCCTCCAATAAATATATATGTAAAAGGGAATAAAGAAATTTTAAATAAAGTCAGTATTGGAATTGTAGGATGTAGAGTAGCATCAGATTATGGAAAAAATGTGGCTCAAAATTTTGCATATAATCTGGCAAAAAATAATATCAATATAGTTAGTGGATTGGCTCGTGGAATTGACTCATTTTCCCATATAGGAGCAATTAAGGCAAAAGGAATAACTGTAGGAGTGATTGGAAATGGCTTGGATATGATTTATCCTAAAGAAAATATTTATTTAGCTCAAGAAATTTTAAATTCGAATGGTGCAATTATTTCAGAATGTCCACTTGGGACAAAACCAGAAAAGGCGAATTTTCCAAAAAGAAATAGGATTATTAGTGGTATGTGTAATGGAATTTTAGTTGTTGAAGCAAAAGCAAAAAGTGGAACAATAATAACAATAGATTTTGCTTTAGAACAAGGAAGAGATGTTTTTGCAATACCAGGAAATATTAATTCCGAAAATTCATATGGTACAAATGAAATTATCAAACAAGGGGCAAAATTAGTCACCAATTGGAGTGAAATTGTAGAAGAATATGGAATTTATCATTGATTTTATGAAAACAATATAGTATAATATATGTGGAGAAAAGGAGAAAGAAATGTATAAAGATTTTGGAATAAGTGAAGATTTAGAAAGATTATCACAAGAAATAGAAATAAATGTAAAAAAACAATTTGATGAAATAGATAAAATTTGTGAATTAAATAGTATGAAAGTATTAAAAGCATTTCAAGAAAATAATTTAGCAGAAACACATTTTAATACATCAACAGGTTATGGAATAGATGAACCAGGTAGAAATAAAATTGAACAAATATATTCAGATATATTTAAGGCAGAAGATGCACTAGTAAGAAGTCAGTTAATATCAGGAACACATGCATTATCAATAACATTAGGAGCATTATTAAGACCTGGGGATACAATGATAAGTATTAGTGGGGAGCCTTATGATACATTGCAAACAGTAATAGGTATTGGGAAAACTGAAAGCAAAAGTTCTTTAAAAGCATATGGAATAAATTATGAACAAATAGATTTAATTAAAAATAAATTTGATATTTCTAAAATTGTAGATAGATTATCAACAAATAATGTTAAACTTGTGGAAATACAAAAGTCAATTGGGTATTCTACAAGAAAAGCACTTACAATAAATCAAATAGAAGAAGTTATAAAAGAAATAAGAAAAGTAAATAAAGATGTAATTATAATGGTAGATAATTGTTATGGCGAATTTGTAGAAGAAAAAGAACCAATTGAAGTTGGAGCAGATATTGTTGTAGGTTCATTAATGAAGAATTTAGGGGCGGGTATTGCTACAACTGGAGCTTATATTGTTGGAAGAAAAGATTTAATAGAATTATGTGCCGAAAGATTGACTGCACCAGGAATTGGAAAAGAAATTGGACCATCATTTAATCAAAACTCTAATTTCTTAAAGGGACTATTTTTTGCACCAAGTGTTGTTGCAAATGCTTTAAAAACAATGGTTTTTGCAAGTGCTATATTAGAAAAATTAGGATATAAAACAAGTCCTATGTATAATGAAAAAAGAGGAGATATTGTACAAACAATAGAATTTGGTGATGAACAAAAACTTATAAAATTTTGTCAGGGGATACAATCAGCATCTCCTATAGATTCTTTTATAACTCCTGAACCTAGTGATATGGGAGGATATGATGATAAAGTAATAATGGCAGCAGGAACATTTACATCTGGTTCTACAATAGAACTTAGTTGTGATGGACCAATAAGAAAGCCATATATTGCATATATGCAAGGAAGCTTGACATATCAATATGGAAAAATAGGAGTTTTAAAAGCTATACAAAATATGAACTAAGGAAAATAGTTTGAAAGAAAATAAAATCTTTCATTACTAGGTATGCTTTTGTAGAGCAAGAAAGGAATGAGATTTTTTATGTTAGCATATATAAAAGGAGAAATTGCAGATAAACAAATTGGATATATTGTTGTTGATGTAAATGGATTAGGATATAAAATTTGGATGTCTGAAATAGGAATACAAAATATAGGAAAAGTTGGGGAAGTTGTAAAAGTACACACATATTATAAAGTTTCAGAAGATGATATAAAAATATTTGGATTTTGTACAAAAGAAGAACTTAGAATGTTTGAATTAATTATTCAAGTAAGTGGTATTGGTGCAAAAACAGCAGTTGCAATGCTTGGAGCTATTGAACCTTCAAAATTTGCAATAGCAGTTATTTCAAATGATATAAATACATTAAAAACAATACCAGGTATTGGTGCAAAATCTGCACAGAGAATAGTTTTAGAATTAAAAGATAAACTAAAAAAAGAAGAACAAATTGCACAATTATCAGAAGTTACTACTGAACAGAAAAATCAGATTAATAAAGTAATAATTGCAGATAACAAAGTAAATGAAGCTATTTCTGCACTTCAAGTTTTAGGATATCAAAGAAAAGATATTGAAAAAATTATTGAGCAAATAGATACAAGTAATTTATCTGTAGAAGAAATAATAAAACAAGGTTTAAAACTTTTTTCAAATTAAGGAAGGATGGAAAAAATGTCAGCTATTACATATGAATTATTACATATAGATAAAAATTCAGGAGCTAGAAGAGGTATTGTACATACACCTCATGGAGATATAGACACACCAGTTTTTATGCCTGTTGGAACACAAGCAACAGTAAAATCTATGACTCCTGAAGAATTAAAACAAGAAGTAAATGCACAAATTATTTTAGCAAATACATATCACTTATATTTAAGACCTGGTCATGAGCTTGTAAAAGAAGCGGGAGGACTTCATAAATTTATGAATTGGGATAGACCTATACTTACTGATAGTGGTGGATTTCAGGTATTTAGTTTAAGTGGTTTAAGAAAAATAACTGAAGAAGGTGTTAGGTTTAGCTCTCATTTAGATGGTAGTAAACATTTATTTACACCAGAAAAAGTTATGGAAATAGAAGAGGCATTAGGAGCAGATATTATAATGGCTTTTGATGAATGTTGTGCATATAATTCAACATATGAATATACAAAAAATTCTATGGAAAGAACAACAAGATGGGCTAAAAGATGCAAAGAAGCTCATACTACAGAAAATCAAGGACTATTTGGAATTATACAAGGTGGATTTTATAAAGATTTAAGAAAAATATCTGCTGAAGATTTAATCAAATTAGATTTTCCTGGATATGCAATTGGTGGTATTAGTGTTGGTGAACCAAAAGAAGATTTTTTAGATATATTAAGATTTACTGCACCACTTATGCCTGAAAACAAACCTAGATATTTGATGGGAGTTGGAACACCAGATTATTTAATAGAAGCTGCTCTTGCTGGAATTGATATGTGTGATTGTGTTTTACCAACTAGACTTGCAAGACATGGAACCGCCCTTACATCTAAAGGAAAAGTTGTTATACGAAATGCAACATATGAAAGAGATTGGGGAAGACTAGATGATGAATGTGATTGTTATACTTGCAAAAATTATACAAGAGCATATTTAAGACATTTAGTAAAAACAAATGAAATTTTAGGAATAAGATTATTATCTATCCATAATTTAAAATTCTTGACTAATTTGATGAAAAGAGTTAGAATAGAAATTGAGAATGATAATTTATTAGGTTTTAGAGAAGAATTTTATAACAAATTTGGTTATAAATAAGATTTATGAATTGGAGTGTATTTATGAATTTATATGATGAAGATCAAATGAGAAGAGAAGAAAAAAGAAGTAAAAATTTAAAAAGGATTATAATTTCATCAATTGTAATAAGTATTTTGGTGATTATGGCACTTATTCTTGCAATAAATTATTTAGTAAATAATCCTAATAGAACAATTGTGAAATTAAATGGAAGAGAAAATAGAAATCTAGAAAATATTATAAGTGTTGAAACAGATGGAAGTGGCAATATTTCAATATATGCACCTATCAAAGAAATTGCATCATATTTTGGATATGAAGCATTTAATGGAGAATATACAATGGTATCTGAAGATACAGATAGTTGTTATGTTCAAAATGAAGAGGAAGTAGCTGTATTTAATCTTGATTCAAATATTATATATAAAATAGATAGAAAAACTCAAGATTCAAATTATGAATATTGCAAAATAAATAAGAAAATTTTAAAAAAAGATGATGTGCTATATACAGATGATGAAGGATTAGAAAATGGTTTTAACTTAGCTATTTCATATAATGCTAAAAAGAAGATTGTTGATTTTTACACATTAGATACAATGGTAAAATCTGCAGAATCAAAAGTTACACAATATGGATATAAAGAATTAGATGATTCATTAGAAAACCATAAGGCTATTCTTGAAGATATTATGGTAGTAAAATCAGAAGATGGGCAATATGGTGTTGTAAATTATTCAACAGGGCAAAAAATGCTTGACTCAAAATATGATAAAATAACATATATTCCACACAAAAAAGCATTTTTAATTATGAAAAATAATAAAGTCGGAATAATATCAAGTGATGGTACAACTAAAATATCCCCAGAATATGATGAACTTACATTAATAGATAATGAAAATGAGCTATATTTAGCTAAAAAAGATGGATTATATGGTGTTGTAAATATTAATGGAAATGTAATAATATATATTGAATATAGTAAAATTGGTATAGATTTATCTGGATATGAACAAAATGGTATTAAATCTGGGTATGTGTTACTTAATAAATTAATACCTGTACAACAAAATAGTAAATGGGGATTTTTTGATATAACAGGTCATCAAGTTACAGATTTAAAATATGAAGCAATAGGTTCTAAGGCTACATCAAATAAAGGTGTAAATTATGATTTATTAGTTATACCAAATTATGATGCACTCGTTGTAAAAAGAGATAATAAATATACTTGTATAAATTCTAATGGAGAAGAATTGATATCTTGTGTATTTAAAGAGATGTATATGGAAATGTCATCAGGTAAAACAGAGTATTATATGATTTGGCAAGATCCTGAAGGCAAAGAGAGAAAATATGTTATAAAAGATTATTTGGAAAAATAGGAATATATTTCATTTTTTGGCATATATATATATTAAGGGGGAATATATATGGATATGCCAAAAAATAATGTGTTTAATGTAAGTTATACTTCTGTTTTAGAAAAGACAAGCGTGAAAAAGAAAAAGGAGTGGACAAGTAAATTGAAAAAGTTTATAAAATCAAATAAATTAATTACAGGAACAATTACAATTTTTATTATGTGTTTTGTTTTAAATGTATTTTTAGTTTATAGTTTTATGAATATTTTAAAAAGTATTTAAGTTGAAAGGGTAATAATGGATATAGCAAATAATTGGAAAGATTATAAAATAATAGATATGGCAAATGGTCAAAAATTGGAAAAGTGGGGAAATATAATTTTGTCAAGACCAGACCCACAAATTGTTTGGAAAAATAAAACTTTTCCAAATGAATGGAAAAATGCAAATGCAGTTTATACAAGAAGTAAAACTGGTGGTGGAAATTGGGAATACAAGAAAAGAACTCCTGATTTTTGGAAAATAAAATATAAAGATCTATGTTTTAATATTAAAACAATGGGATTTAAACATACAGGACTTTTTCCAGAGCAAGCAGTAAATTGGGATTGGATGAGAAAGAAAATTGAAACCTCCAAAAGAGAAATAAAAGTTTTGAATTTATTTGCATATACTGGGGGTGCAACAGTTGCATGCCTTGCAAGTAATGCATCTGTATGCCATGTAGATAGTTCAAAAGGAATGGTAAATTGGGCAAAAGAAAATGTTCAAAGTTCTGGTTTAGAAAAAAGAAAAGTTAGATATATTGTTGATGATGTTGTAAAATTTGTAAATAGAGAAATAAGAAGAGAAAATAAATATGATGCAATAATTATGGATCCTCCATCATATGGTAGAGGTACTAATGGTGAAGTGTGGCAATTTGAAGATAATATTTATGATTTAGTAGAGTTATGTACCAATGTCCTTTCAGATAATCCTTTATTTTTCTTGATAAATTCATATACAACAGGTATTTCAAGTACTGTACTTGCCAATATTTTAAATCTTACCATATCTAAGAAATTCAAAGGAAAAGTTTCTTCTGGTGAAATTGGACTACCTATGGAAAATTCAAACTTAATTTTGCCTTGCGGTATTTATGGAAGATGGGAAAAATGACTAATCTAAATACAGTTGTTGAAAAATATAAATTTTTTTAAAATAAATATTATAACCGAAATATTAAATTAATCTTAAAATATAAAATTTAGAAAGGTATAGAAAAAAGCTTAGAAGATTTCTAAGCTTTTTTGCACCAATCAGGAAGATCACTCCTAAAAATCATTAATTCCTTTTTTACAGGATGTACAAATTCAAGTTCATATGCCCATAACCTTATTTGTTTTCCACGGCCTCTAACACCATATTTTTGGTCACCAAAAAGACTATGTCCAAAATGTGCAAACTGAACTCTTATTTGATGATGTCTACCAGTATGTAATTTAATTTTCACTATACTTAAATCTCTTTTTTCATCATAATCAATAACTTCATATTCAAGTTTAGCAAGTTTTGCATTCTTTTTATTTTTATCAACAACTTTGCTCATATTATTTCTTTCATCTTTGTATAAATAATCTTCTAAAATACCACACTTTTCTTTGAGTTTACCATCAACCATAGCAATATATGTTTTTTTCATGGTTTTGTTTCTAACCTGTTCACTAAGTCTGGATGCAGCTTTAGAAGTTCTTGCAAAAACCATTACACCACCAACAGGTCTATCTAATCTATGAACAAGTCCTATATATACATCTCCAGGTTTATTATATTTTTCTTTTATATATTTTTTAACAAGTGTAAGCATATCTATATCACCTGTTTTATCTTGTTGAGAAGGAATATTTGGTTCCTTTTGAACAACAATTATGTGGTTATCTTCATATAAAACTTTCATTTCATTTTCCTTTCATAATAGAGATAAATATAGTATATCATGTTTAAGAAAAAATGCAAGAAAATTTAAAAAGTTAAAATTGAAAAAGTAAATTTTGGTCTTAGGGAAAAAATAGAATTTACTTTTGCATTGTTACAAGTCAGCCTTAGAGTCATTTAAATAAAATTTAAAAAGTTCACAAACAAGTGTTTACAAAAACAAAATGTTATGATACAATATAATTTGATGGAGGTGAATTATGCAAAATATCTATATAGCGATTGATTTAAAAAGTTTTTATGCTTCTGTTGAATGTATGGAAAGGGAGCTTAATCCGCTAACTACTAATTTAGTGGTAGCAGATAGCAGTAGAACAGAAAAAACAATATGTTTAGCAGTAAGTCCATCATTAAAAAAATATGGAATACCAGGAAGGGCACGATTATTTGAAGTAGTGCAAAAAGTAAAAGAAATAAATATGCAAAGAAAATATAAAGCATTAGGACATGTATTAAATGGAAAATCATATGACGAAACAGAGTTAAAAAAACATCCTGAATATGAATTAGATTATATAATTGCACCACCACAAATGAAAAAATATATGAAATATAGTATAGGGATCTATAATATATATTTAAAATATTTTTCTGCTGAAGATATATTTGTTTATTCTGTAGATGAAGTATTTATAGATGCAACACATTATTTAAATACATATAAAATGAAAGCAAGTGATCTTGCTACAAAGGTTATTCAAGATGTGTATAAAACAACAGGAATTACTGCAACTGCAGGTGTTGGTACTAATTTATATTTAGCAAAAATAGCTATGGATATAGTTGCAAAACATGTTAAAGAAAATAATCATGGAGTTAGAATTGCATGTTTAAATGAAATGATGTATAGAAAACAATTATGGAATCATAGACCTTTAACAGATTTTTGGAGAGTGGGAAAAGGAATTGCTAAGAAACTTGAACTAAATGGAATATTTACAATGGGTGATGTAGCAAGATGTTCAATAAATAATGAAGATAAATTATATAAATTATTTGGGATAAATGCTGAATTATTAATAGATCATAGTTGGGGATATGAACCATGCACAATGAAAGATATAAAATCATATAAACCATCTACAAATAGCATAAGTTCAGGTCAAGTTTTACATTGCCCATATGATTATGAAAAAACAAAATTAATAATAAAAGAGATGACTGAAAATTTGGTTTTAGAATTAGTAGAAAAGCATTTAGTGACAAACCAAATTGTTATTACAGTTGGATATGATATTGATAATTTAAGTAATAAAAATATCAGCTATAAAGGAGAAGTGACAGAAGATAGATATGGAAGAAAAGTACCAAAACATGCACATGGAACAATAAATTTAGAACATAAAACATCATCTACAAAATTAATAATGAATTCTGCTGTAGAATTATTTGATAGAATAATTGATAAAAATTTGTTAACAAGGAGAATTAATATAACAGCTAATAATGTTGTTAATGAATATGAGGCAGAAAATAAAAATAAATTTGAACAAATGAATTTATTTATAGATTATAATCAAAAACAAAAAGAAATGGAATTTAAAGAAAAGAATTTGCAAAAATCAATTTTGGATATAAAAAAGAAATATGGCAAAAATGCAGTTTTAAAAGGAATGAATTTTATAGAGGGAGGTACAATGATTGAAAGAAATGCACAAGTTGGTGGACACAAAGGCTAATAATAAATATGAAGATATAATAAATTTACCACATCATGTTTCTACAAAACATTCAAAAATGTCAATTGAACAAAGAGCAGCACAATTTGCACCTTTTGCAGCACTTGTTGGGTTTGAGGAAAGAGTTAAAATAGTTTCTGAAGAAGTCGAAAAAAGTTTTGAAGATTAAATTTTTAAAATTAGATTAAAAATAAACTACTCATAAGCTAGAGTAGTTTCGAATTTTAAATTAATTTTTTTATTTTATCAACATAATAGTAAATAAATTCCATAGGCGTTGGCACACCAGTTTCATAGTTGATTTTAGCTGTATAATTAACTGTTAAATCTTCTATTGGAGAAACACGCCAAGCGTGAGCAATGGCATTTTGAACGCCATTTATTATTGTACTAGCAGATTTTTTGTGTATTTTTGACAAATATTGCATAACATTTGTATCTGTACCATCATTTTGAATTAAAAATAGAATTCCATCATGTATATATTTTCTACCTTTTAAATTTCTTCCTACACCAATTATATCTAATTCATGATCAATGCAATTTGAAATTTTACTATCTAGGTCAATTATTTGATCTTGAACAGAATTTGAATTAAATGTATTAAGAGTATCCCTAAAAGTTAAAAAATTGTTAAGAACATATTTATGAGAATATTTTGGATGGTCTTTGTAGAGAATTAAATCTACTCCATTTCTATGTAATATTTCATAAGTTCTTTTTGAGTTAACATGTGTTGTAACAATAATGATTGGTTGATAATTAATGTGTAAGTTTTTTAAGTCAGATAAAAAACTTAAAGAGCTTGTATTGCCAGAATTGCCATTATTTAATTCAAGATCTAATATTATTCCTTCTGGGTGTTTAGATTTAACATATTGTAAGCCAGTAATATCAGAGTCTGTAATAGCAACTATTTCAATATTATCCATTGTTTTAGCACATTCAACAAGACTTTTACATTCTTCAACATCATCTTCAATAACTAATATTTTCATTGGTCTATTTTCCATTCTATCACCCTCTCTGAAAATAATATACCACAAAATTCTATAGAATACCATATATTTGTACGTTATTTTACTATGTAAAATTGTTTTTTATATTATATAATTAACATGAAAAAATAAAATAAAAAAGGATGAGTAATTATGAGAACAAAATATCGTGATTTAGACAAAAGGGAAAATATAAGAAGAGGTCAGCGCATTAGAGAAATTAGAGAGGTTGAATTAAAACTTAATAAATCTCAGATGGCACTTGAATTAGGAATTTCTCCACAATTTTTAGGATTAGTTGAAGATGGTAGAGCAAATTTAGTTTATAGAAGCTTAAGAAAACTTAGAGATATTAGTGGACATTCTACAGATTTTATTTTGTATGGACTTGATGATGAATCTATTAAAGAAACTAGAGAATGTTTAAAAGAATTTTCAGATGAAGAAGTTATTAATGCAATTGAAGTTCTTAAAAATATTGGAATATACATAAAAAAGTCATGAAAATAAAAAGTCGTACGGTTTGCGGTTACAATATAGAAAGAAGTATTCATTCTAGAAACATTTATATATCATACAACTTATGATAGAATAAAAACAAAGTAATAAATATAGAAAAAGAGGTGAGAAAATATGAGAATGAAATTATACTTTATATTAGAAAATAACAAAATGCCAATTGATTATAGAAGAAGCATAATCAGTTTTATAAAATTGTCATTATCTGAATATAGTGAAAAAGTATTAAAAAAATACTATAATCAGAAAGATAATATTATAAAACCTTATGCTTTTTCTGTTTTTTTTAGACAACCAGAATTTTGTGAAAAAGAAATTATACTAAACAATAAACAGTTTGAAATGAATATGACAATAGAAAGCTATGAAACTGCTATTAATATGTATAATGCATTTAATCATCAAAAAAACAAAAAATTTTCAATTAATCAAAATTCATTGGTATTACAAAATATTGTACTTGTGCCAGAAAAAGAAATAACAGAGGATGTTGCAATAATAAAATTTCAATCACCATTATGTGTGAGAGAAAGAGTTGAAAATAAAGATTACTATTATTCATATGAAAATAAAAAATTTGAAGATGTATTAAAAATAAACATTAAAGAGCAACTAAAAATAACAGATTTCCCAGTAGAAATAGTAGATACTTTAAAAATAACTCCTATAACACCTAAAAAAGTTATTATAAAATTTTATGAAAAACAAATAGAATGTTCAGCAGGAACATTTAAACTTGAAGGAAATAAAGAGCTTTTAAATTATCTTTATAAGGCTGGAATTGGAAGTAAGCATAGTGCTGGTTTCGGAATGTTTCAATTGATTTAATATAAAAAGAGGAGGTGAAAAAATTTTGAAGGTAAAAGTATATTTAAATGATTGGTTCTATAATGCACGGAATTGTAGGCTTTTTGGAGATTCTTAAAAATAATGAAAATGAATTTGCAGTTAAAAGAAAAAACTATATTGAATTTGATACAGAGGATTTAAGAAATTTTCATAAATATTATTTTAATTATTTTTTCAAAAAATACAATGTTGCAGAAAGTGTAAAAGATAGAACCAAAAAAGCATTTGAAAATTTAGAAAATAATATAGAAATGGTTTTTGAAGAAAAAGAAAAGGAAAAACAAAGAAAAGATACAATAAAATCAGATAAAAAATATATTAAAGATACTGTAAAAAAACAAATGGATAAAATAAAAAAGTATGATGTAATAACATATGATGAAATGAAAAATGAATATGATAAAATCGATAAAGCTACAACTAAACAAGAAATCGAAGAAATAAAAGATGTACTGATAAAAGATTTTGAAAAGAGGAGTATAAACGAAAAATTAACAATTAACATAATTAGATCAGTTTTAGGTAATACATATTATGGACAAATGTCATTTTTACAAAGAACTAGAGCAGCTATGAGTTATGAAGAACAAAAAAATTTAATGTACAGAGACTATGTAAGTAATATTGTAGAAACAGGATTTATTAATGATGTTATACAAGATAAGTATAATATTGAACAAATACAACAATATATAGAAAATGCAAAACAAGGTAATATATCTCAAGACATAGAAAAAATATATTTGAAAATAGAAAAAGACTATATTAATAAATCTAAAACAGTTGAAGATATAAAAAAATATTTAAAAGAAAAAGTGATTAAAAGATGCTCTATGTGTGAAAATGAAATAGGGTTAACAACAAATTATTCAGAAGGACTTTTTTTGCCACTTGCAATAAGCAATGAGTCAAATAATTTTTTTTGGAATCAAAATGTGAAAATGCCAATATGTGATATATGTAAATTAATTTTATTTTGTATACCCGCAGGAATGACAACTATAACTAAAACAAAAAAGGATATAGATAAAGGTAAAAGGATATATAAAGAAGTAAGTATTTTAAGTTTTGTAAATTTAGATACAGGAGTAGACATGCTATATAAAACAAATATTAATTTTAGCAATAAATCAAGATATGAAAACAGAAAAGAAAATCCATATTCAGAATTAATATTAGATATAGTAGAACAAGATAAACAAGTAAGTACATGGCAATTAGAAAACATATTTGTGGTTGAGATAGATGCTGAATATTTGGCATATAGTAGAATTGAATATTTTAACATAAAAAGATATATGTCAATATTTTTTACACAATATGCTAAAAAAACATTATCAAAAATATGGGATTACAGATATAGGCTACAAATAGTTGATTATATCATGAAAAATAAAGATATAAAATATATAATTAATGACAGATTAAGAGGAGAACTAAAAAAAGGTGAAAAGAAAAGTGGATATAATTCATTTTTAGCAACACAAATAAGAGTGATATTAAATTTATTAAAAAAGGAGGGAAAAGAAGAAATGGATATAAAGAAAAATAATGATAAATTGTATGTTATGTATAATTTAGGAATTAAAATTCATGAAGAACTAAAAAACAAAGGTGAAGATAATAAATTGGATGGGTATACATACAAAATGTTAAATAGTATAAAAGCAGGAAACAAAAAAGAATTTATGGATATTGTAATAAGACTACATATGGCCATGGGTAAAGACATATCACCAATCTTTTTAGAAACAATGCAAAGTACAGGCTTAGATTTTGAATCAATCGGACACAGCTTTTTAGCTGGATTAATATCTAATAAATATGAAAAGAAAGAGGAGGAAAAAATAGATGGATAATATAAAAAATAAAAAAGGATTATCAATTACTATGATATTTAAAGCTCAAAGTTTAAATTATGGAGAAGGTATAGGAAATATATCTGAATTAAAAAAATTATCAAGAGGAGATGGAAGTGTTTATACTTATGCTTCAAGACAAGCATTAAGATATGATATTGTACGACTTGGAAATAAATTATTTGATTGGAATTTGGAAGTTGTAAATAAGGAAAAAGGTACAATTCAATTTAATGATAAATTAACAATTAAAGATTCTCAAGAAATGGATTTTTTTGGATATATGAAAACAAAAAATACAGGAGAAGGGTCAGATATAAGAAGTGCAGCTGTTAGATTAAGTAATGCTATTTCATTAGAAGATTACAAAAGTGATATGGATTTCTTAAATAATAAGGGATTAGCAGATAGAATTAACGAATTCCCAAATCTTGCAAATGTTGAACAACACTTAAGTTATTACACATATACAATAACAATAGACTTAGAAAAAATAGGAAAAGATGAAGGAATAGAATTACCAAATGAAGAAAAAACACAAAGAGTAAATCAATTATTAGACATAGTAAAAATATTAAATAGAGAAATAAGAGGAAGAGAAGAAAATTTAAGTCCAGTATTTGTTATTGGCGGAATGTATGACATAAATTCACCATTCTTTTTAGGAAGAATAAAATTGAATGGAAAAAATGGAGAATTCGGTATTGATACAGAAATGTTAAAAGATACAACAACATTAACAATTGGAGATAAATCAATATATGATGATACAAAAGTTGGAATATTAAAAAATACATTTAACAATGAAAATGAAATAGAAGAAATGTTTGAAGGAAAAACAATAAGTATAGAAGAATTTTTTAAACAATTAAAAGAAAAAGTAAATGAATATTACAAAGCATAAAAGAAAGGATTGGTATAAATGAAAATTTTAAAACTAAAACTATACCAAGAAACAGCATGCTATAAAAAGCCATTTGCAACCAAAGTTGCAGAAACATATCCATTGCCACCATATTCAACAATAATAGGAATGTTTCATAAAATATTAGGAGCACAATCAGGTGAATATTTTCCTATGAATATATCTGTTCAAGGAAGTTATGAAGGAATATTTAGCAATTATCAGAATTTAAGAATGTATAAAGGAAAGGATAAAGTAACATCAATGCCAAGAAATGTGCATCAATTATTAAATGTTAATTTAATTATTCATGTACAAGCAGAAGATGAAATAATTGATAGAATATATCAAAATATAATAAATGGAGTTGAAACATTTACTTTAGGTAGAAACGAAGATATTGTAAGAATAGATGAAATAAAAATCTTAAAAAATATTAATGAAGTTGATGAACCTAACATAGGAAAAAGTGCATATATACCAGAATGGATAGATAGTGAGGTAGAGGGTATTAATTATAGATTAAATACTACATATAAAATACAAGATGATATTAGAAAATGGAATAAAGTAAATGTAAAATATGTTGAAAAATATACAAATAAAAGTTTAACAGGAACAGAAATATTACAAGATGAAGATGGAGACAATATTTATTTTTATAGTGAAAGGATGCCAAATGAATTATAAATATTATGCAAAATCCAATCCAATAGAAACAATAAAAGAACATACAGATAAATTGTTGGAAAATTTAGAAATTTTAAAAAGAAAATATGGTTCAAAAATTGTACAGGTAATAGATATGCCAGAAGAAAGATTTTGGCAACTAATGGAAATAATATGTAAATATCATGATGTAGGAAAAGTTTATTCTGGGTTTCAAAATGCAATAAAAAAAGCGATAGGAGAACCACTTATTCAAACTAGATTTGATAATGAACAAATGAAACATGAACAAATATCACCAATGTTCGTACCATATAAGCAATATGATATGACTAAAACAGAAAGAAAATTGGTATATCAGGCGATTTTTTATCATCATGAGAGAATTAATACAATACATATTAATCGTGAATTACTAGAAGAGATAATAAAAGAAGATATAGAACCGAATATTGAGACAATAAAAAATGAACTAGAAATAGATGTTCCAGAATTAAAAACAGTATATTTGGGAATGGTAGAAGGACAAGCTAGAATAACTGAATATGATAATATATATAAGGATTATTGTATAATGAAAGGACTATTACATAGATTAGACCATTGTAGTTCTGCTTGGATACCGGTTGAAGATGAAACAAATGATGAAATATCTAATTTTGTTGAACAATTTATGAAAAAGAAGAATTTTAAACAAAACGATTTACAGCAATTTGCTAAAGAAAATAAAGATAAAAATGTTATAGTAATTGGTTCAACAGGTATGGGTAAAACTGAGGGAGCATTACTTTGGAGTGATAATGATAAAACATTTTTTACATTGCCATTAAGAATTACTATAAATGCAATTTATGACAGAATAGAAGAAACAATTGGATATAAACATGTGGGTTTATTACATTCCACAGCTTCTGATTATTTAGATGAGAAAAATGAATTTAACAAAATAGATCAAGCACGAAATTTATATGAAAAAATTACAACATGTACAATAGATCAAATATTTCCATTTGTATTTAAATATAGAGGATATGAAAAAATCTATGCAACATTAAGTTACTCTAAAGTAATAATTGATGAGATCCAAGCATATTCGCCAGAAATAGTGGCAGTTATTTTAAAAGGTTTGCAAATGATAAATAATTTAAATGGAAAATTTATGATAATGACAGCTACACTTCCACGAATATATAAAGAAAAATTAGAAGAAATGGGAATAAAATTTGAATATGGAGAATTTATAAAAGATACAATAAGACATAAGATCCAATTAGTAGATTCTGGAATAGAACAAAACATAGAAGAAATAAAAGAAAATTCTAAAAATAAAAAAGTATTAATAATTGTTAATACAATAAATAAGGCAATTGAAATGTATGAAAAATTAAAAGATGAAGGTGTAGTAAATGTAAATTTATTACATTCGAGATTTATACAAACAGATAGAAATAAAAAAGAAGAAAAAATTAAAGAATTTTCTAAAAGTGAAAATGGAGCTGGAATATGGATAACAACACAAATTGTTGAAGCATCTTTAGATATAGATTTTGATAGGTTGTATACAGAAATGTCTACATTAGATAGTTTGTTCCAAAGATTAGGAAGATGTTATAGAAGTAGAGAATATAGTGAAGATATACCAAATGTTAAGATATATATTAAAGATACAAGTGGAATAGGTTATATATATGATAAAGAAATTTATGAAAAAAGTATAGAATTATTAATGTCATATAGTGGAGAAATATTAAAAGAAAAAACAAAAATTGATTTAGTTGATAAACTATATTCAAAAGATATGCTACAAGAAACTGAATTTTACAAAAGTTTTATACAATCATTTAGAATATTAGATAATATTATAGATTATGATACAAGTAAAAAAGAGGCACAACATATTTTAAGAAATATTGATAATATAGATGTAATTCCAAAAAATATTTATGATGAAAATTTAAACATATTTAATGAATACGAGAAAGAAAATAATAAGAAGAAAAAATATGAAATAAAAAGAAAACTTGATAAATTATTTATATCAATTAATAGTAAAAATAGATATAAATTAGGTAATTATATAATAGAATGTCCGTACATAAAAGGAAAATATATTATTGATACAAAATATGATAAAGAAAGTGGTTTATCATTAGAGGCAGATGAAGGGTATTCAATAAATTCACGAGAACTATAATAGGAGGAATATATGAATATTACAGGAATAATGGTTTATTATTATTTTATATGTGAGCGAAGATTGTGGTATTTTTCCAATCAAATAAATATGGAACAAAATAGTGAACTTGTACAAATTGGAAAAATAATTGATGAAGCAACATATAAGAGAGAAAAGAAAGGTGTTTTAATAGATAATACTATAAATATAGATTTTATAAATAATGGTGCAGTTTTGCATGAAGTGAAAAAAACAAAATCAATTGAGGAAGCGGGAATTTGGCAATTAAAATATTATATGTATTATTTAGAACAAAAGGGAATAAAAAATATCAAAGCAGAAATTGATTTCCCATTGATAAGAGAAACCAAAAAGGTTATTTTAGAAGAAGATGATAGAAATATTTTAAATAATGTTATAGAAAATATTAAAAATATTGTAAAACAAGATAAGCCACCTAAAACTATAGATTCAAAAATTTGCAAAAAATGTTCTTACTTTGATTTATGCTATGTATAAAATTATGTAGAAGGGAATTGTAGAAATGAAACAATCATATTATTTATATAAAAGTGGGAGACTTCAAAGGAAAGATAATACATTAGAAATAGTATACAAAGATAATACAAAGAAAAGCATACCAGTTGAAAGAGTAGATGATATATATGTTATGACTGAATTTGATTTTAATACTAATTTATTAAATTTTTTATCACAGTTTGGCATAAACGTACATTTTTTTAATTATTATGGATTTTATACAGGAACATATTATCCAAAAGAATCACTTGTATCTGGAAAATTATTAATAAAGCAAGTTGAACACTATAATGATAAAGAAAAAAGATTAAATATTGCAAAAGCCTTTATAGAAGCTGCATCATATAATATCTATAGAAATTTAACTTATTATAATAATAGAGGAAAAGATTTAAAAGAATATATGGCTGAAATAGATTACTTAAGGAAACAGATAAAATTATGCAAAAATGTACCAGAATTGATGGGAATAGAAGGAAATATTAGAAAAGTTTATTATGATTCATGGAATATTATAATTAATCAAGATATAGCATTTGAAAAAAGAGTTAAAAATCCACCAGATAATGCAATCAATTCATTAATTTCATATGTTAATACAATTATATATACAAGAGTTTTAAGTGAAATTTACAAAACTCAATTAAATCCTACAATAAGTTATTTACATGAACCATCTGAAAGAAGATTTTCATTATGCTTAGACATTGCAGAGATTTTTAAACCAATTATAGCTGATAGATTAATTTTTTCTATGTTAAATAAAAGACAAATAACAGAAAAAGATTTTGAGGAAGGACTTAATTTTACCTATATAAAAGATAATACTAGAAAAGAAATAACTAGAGAGATTGATCTTAGATTGCAAACTAAAATTAAACATAAAAAATTAGAAAGAGAAGTAAGTTATGAATATTTGATGAGATTAGAGGTATATAAATTGATTAAACATTTAATTGAAGATGAAGAATATGAAGGGTTTAAAATGTGGTGGTAATATGTATGTTATTTTAGTTTATGATATAAATTTAGAAAATAAAGAAGGACAAAAAGTATTAAGAAAAGTTTTTAAAACATGTAAAAAGTATTTAGTACATATTCAAAATTCTGTTTTTGAAGGAGAATTACTTGAATCACAAGCTATTAAATTGAAATCAGAACTTGATACATATATTAGACAAAATAAGGATAGTGTAATTTTGTTTAAAAGCAGAAGTAAAAGGTGGATGGAAAAAGAATTTCTTGGAATGATTGAGGATGATAAAACTGATAATTTTTTATAATTTCTGTCGAATGGCAATAGTGTAAAAATATGCTTTGAATGACAGATGCTAAATTAATTGAAAAAATAACATTTTTTTTTATAGGTATAGATTTTTTTAGAAATTTATGCTATTATAATAGTGCATAGACAGAATAGTATTAGAAAATGCACTATTTATAGGGACTTTGGAAGAACCTGTATTAATTTAAATATATTAGAATGTAAATATATTCTTGGAATGTAAAAGTAATAGTAACTGATAAAGTATTAATTTAAATATATTAGAATGTAAATATAGTTTAGATAAAGCAAGTCCAGAATTAATTAAGTATTAATTTAAATATATTAGAATGTAAATATCATCAACAGTTAATACTTGGTCAAATAATACAATGGTATTAATTTAAATATATTAGAATGTAAATCATATGTATTTAATTTTTCACAAGCAGTCCTAATCGTATTAATTTAAATATATTAGAATGTAAATTTAATTAGCTCTGTATTTCAAGAGCTAATTAGTCCTGTATTAATTTAAATATATTAGAATGTAAATTGATAATCAAGGTGTAGATAACTACTCTTTTACAAGGTATTAATTTAAATATATTAGAATGTAAATTTTTGCATACATATTTATTATTTCTTTTTCACGTTCTGTATTAATTTAAATATATTAGAATGTAAATGTTGCTTTTGGAATTAAGCTTGTAGAAAAAAATGGGTATTAATTTAAATATATTAGAATGTAAATTAAGTTTTTCCAAGACTGTCTCTCAGAAATGATAAAGTATTAATTTAAATATATTCTCCTACTAGAATTATTAATATTTTCTATATTAGAAATTTTATCTTTAATTCTATATGATTCTCCTGTTATATTAAAAACATAAGAATGATGTAATAATCTATCTAATATTTCATTAGCTAAAATATTATCATTAAATAGTTCACCCCATTTAGAAAATGCTTGGTTTGTAGTTATTATTGTAGAACTTTTTTCATATCTTTTTGCTATTAATTGAAATAATAAATTAGCTCCGTTTTTATCTACTGGTAAATATCCAATTTCATCTATTATTAATAATTTATACTTATTAAAAGTTTTTAATGCTTCCTTGAGTCGATTTTCTTGATGTGCTATATTTAGTTTAGTTATCAAATCATGACAACCTATAAAATAGTACTTATTCTTTTTTTTGCTGCTTCAATCCCTATTGCTGTTGCTATATGTGTTTTACCTACACCACTTGAACCAACAAGAAGAATATTCTTTTTTTCTTCTATAAATCGCAATGTAGCCAAATCCATAATTTCTCTTTTATTTATGCTTGGTTGAAAGTCAAAATCAAATTCATTTAATGTTCTTTTAAATGGAAATCCTGCTACTTTTATATTAAATTCAGAAGCTCTTTGTTCTTTGAATTCTATTTCTTTATTTGTTAATTCATACATAGCATCTATAAATGAAATATTATTTTTATTTATTTCATCTAAATATGTTGATAAATATGTACTCATTTTATCTAATTTTAGTTTTTGTAAATTATTTATAACCTCATTATATATCATATCATTTATCTCACTTTCTTTTAATTTTTATTATTAAGCAATTTATCAAAATTTTGCAAATTTTTTTGTGTCAATTTTTCTATTTCATCATCATTCTTATCTGGCATTGTCATCTTTAAACATTCTGAATAATGCTCTTTTGTATAATTGAATAATTTTTTATCTATTTCATGTGTTGCTATTAATTCTTTATTGTGATATATATAGTATATTATCAATTTGTTTGGCTTTAACAAATTGTCCAATATATTTAGGGGAAACAGAATATCTTTGACCTTTGTAGTAAATCAATGAATCATTAGTTACTTTTGATTTTTCTACATCTATTAGGTATGAATTTATAACATGCATACTTGGTAATTCTAACAGATATTCTTTTTCCTTTTTGTATAACAATATTGGTTGCATATTAGTTGTTTGATTTGCTGTTGCATTTACTTTATTTCTTATTTTGGTGGTTATTTCCAATAATTCTCTTTCATCTTCAAATTCATGATTATATGGAATTAACCAATTCATAAATTTATTAGCTGTTTCATCTTTTCCTTTAGTTTCTGGAGAATATGGCTTACAAAGTTTTATAGTAGTTCCCATATCTTTTACAAATTGACTAAACTCTTTATTAACTTTTGTTTTATTATCACTTATATCTGCAACTGCTCTCATATTATCTGTTAATAGTTTCTTTGGAACTCCACCTATATATTTAAATGTAGATATTAAACATCTTTCTAAATCTTCTCTAGTTTTTGTTTTTGTATAGACAAAATCATGTAATCTTGAGAATCCTAAAGTAGCAGAAAAAATATTAAATTCAAACAATTCTCCATGCTTGCTGATCATTTTTAAATCTTCTTTCCAATCAAATTGCATTTGTTCTCCTGCTTCTGTTTCATATCTTGGATGCACTTCAATATTTTTTATTGGTTTTAAATTGTGCTTTTTTAAATATTTTTTAAAATTTGAATATGTTCCTATTTCATTATCCCTTTCATAAAAGTATTGATACAAGCTCATTACATTAACACCTGCAAGTTTTATTTTATTATGTATTTCTTCATAATATGGATCTATTTTAGATGGTTTATTTCTTATATGTGAGCTTCCTTCATATCCTTCATAATATTTTTTTATGGTATGTCTATTAATTCCATAAGTTCTTTCTAATTCACTAAAATTTGGTTTTATACCTAAAGTTTTCATTATTTCTAATTGACCTTTCATTTCTTTATATTTTTTCATATGATTACTCCTTTTATTTTTTTCAGAATATATCATATTATTATTTGTATATCAAAAAAAGTAACCATTTTTGGTAATTTTTATTTTCCCTTTTTTGGTTACTCTTATTTTATCATTTATACATAGAAATGATAATGAAAGATTTTATAGTTATTTAAAATTCTATAGTTTAGAAGATTTGATAAAGCAAGGAAAAGCATATTTAAAAAGATCAAACAATATCCCAATGGCTGTTTTAGGTTATTTAACACCAAAAGAAAAAATAGCAGAACTAGAGTTAGCAGTAGCATAAGAGTAAAGTTTTAAACTTGAAAAAATGTATAAAATTTATTTTATATATTTTTTCAAGTATCAGTGCGATAGCACTGATAAATATTCAGTGATACTACAAATTTTTTATAAAACTTTGTTTCACATCATTGACACATATACATGCCAAAAAATAAATAAAACATTGACAAATGGCGAAAAAATGTGATACAATTTAGATATTGATGTAGAAAAAGGAGGAAAATGCTATGAACAAAATAAATGTATTAGTAAATAAACAACAAAATAAATGTGGAAAATTTTATAGCATTGTTATGCCTTTTTGTGGAACAAAGTAATTAAAACTTTGTTCTTTTTTATACTAAAATGAAATGAAGGAGAAAAATGCTAAAAAATTATTACTTTACATCAGAAAGTGTTACAGAAGGTCATCCAGACAAATTATGCGATTACATATCTGATTCTTTATTAGATGAGTATTTAAAGCAAGACACTGATTCAAGAGTTGCGATTGAAACATTTGTGTCTAAAAACAAAATAGTAATTTCTAGCGAAGTTACGAGTAAAGGTATAGTTGATATTGAAAAAATTGCAAGATAAGCTATTAAAGATGTAGGATATGGAAATGAAGAACTTGATATTAATCCTGATACTTGTAAAGTAGATGTAAGTATCACAAAACAGAGTTCTGATATTGCATTAGGAGTAGATACAGGACGGAGCAGGAGATCAAGGAATAATGTTTGGATATGCTACAAATGAAACAGAATCTTATATGCCATTTGCAATAGTGATGGCACATAAATTATCAAATAAACTAGCAGAGGTAAGAAAAACAAACGAAATAGCATATTTGAGACCATATGGAAAAACACAAGTTACAGTTGAATATGAAAGTGATAAACCTAAGCGAATAGAGACAATTCTAATATCAAATCAATATGAGAGAGATACAGATATTGAGATGATGAAAAAAGATATAATAGAAAAAGTTATCAAAAGAACTATACCAGAAGAATATTTAGATAAAAATACAAATATTTATATTAATCCTACAGGAAGTTTTATAATAGGAGGACCACTAGGAGATACAGGGTTAACAGGTAGAAAGATTATTGTAGATACATATGGTGGATATGCTAGACATGGAGGAGGAGCTTTTTCAGGAAAAGATGCAAGCAAAGTTGATAGAAGTGTTGCATATATGATGAGGCATATTGCAAAGAATGTAGTGGCAAATAGGTATGCAAATAAATGTGAACTACAAATATCTTATGCAATAGGTATGAAAGAGCCAATGTCTATATATAAATACTTTCGGGACTAATCAACTACCAGAAGATGAAATCATTAAGAAAATTAAGAATAGATTCGATTTAACACCTAAAGGTATTATTGAATATTTGGAGTTACGAAAACCAATTTATAAACAAACAACAAATTATGGACATTTTGGAAAAGAGAGTTTAAGTTGGGAAAAAATAATTAATATGTGAAAAATGTTTATATAACAAAAATGAAAAATAATTGTAGTTAAAAGAAGGAGCGAGATATGAAAGAACTAATTGAACCAAAAAAATTATGGAAAGTTCCACAAAGACATTTTATAAATGCAATTAATGACGAGTGGTATAAGAGATTAGTAGAAATTGATAATCTAATATCTAAGTACACAAATTTATTTTATATTGAAAAAAATATAAAAACAATGCACTTACCTGTTACAACAGGTTCGATATCTAGTCCAATGGGATTAGGGAGTGATTCAATACCTGTAAAAATTAAATTAGGTGGACGTGATACTTATTTAGCGGATTCTATGCAATTTGCATTGGAATATGGATGCAGATTTTTTGAAAATGGTGTATGGTATATTATGCCATCATTCCGTGGAGAAAGCGAAGATAAAAGACATTTAAGTCAATTTTATCATAGTGAAGCAGAGATATGTGGAAAATTAGAAGATATTATGCAGTTAGTAGAAGAATATTTAAAATATTTGTCTAAAAATATCTTAAAGGAATATGAAAAGGAAATAATAGATATAGCAGGAACAAGTGAACACATACATAAATTTATAAATCTTGAGGAAATCCCAAAGGTTACATTTGAAGAAGCAATTAATATTTTGAAAAATGATGAAAAATATTTTGAATATAATAAGTTAGGATTTAGAAATATTACTAAAGAAGGAGAAAGAGCATTAATAAATTATTTTAATGGATGTGTATGGATAACACATTTTGATATAAAAGCAGTTCCGTTCTATCAAAGTACAAATATTGATAAAAGATATGCTAATAATGCAGATTTATTAATAGGAATTGGAGAAACGGTAGGAGCTGGAGAAAGACATAGTACTGGTGATGAAGTGAGAGAAGCTCTTAAATTACATCAAGTATCAGAAAATGAGTATAAATGGTATATAGAAATGAAGGATGAGTATCCAATGCAAACGTCAGGCTTTGGAATGGGAGTAGAAAGATTCATACTGTGGTTAACTAAGAAAGATGATATAAGAGATTGCCAAATTTTGCCAAGATTTTTGGGACAAGACATAATACCATAAAAGAAAGGAATGATTGAAATGAAAAAAATAGAAAATATAACACCTAAAGATATACAAGAAATGAGTTATAATGAAATTATTGGATTAGTGAGGGAAACGAATAGAACACCAGGAGGATTAAATACAATAAGAACTGTAGCAGAAAAATTAATGTTAAATAATAATAGTAAAATACTTGATATAGGTACAAGTACAGGACATTCAGCACTAGAATTTAGTAGACTATTAAATTGCGAAGTGGTAGGAATTGACATAAATGAAATGAGCCTAAAAACGGCTCAAGAGAGAATAAACAGATTTGAATTAAATAAAGCAAAATTTATGTTAGATGATGCAACAAATATGAAATTTCCTGACAAAACTTTTGATGTAGTATTTGCAGGAAATGTTACCTCTTTAGTTAGCGATAGGGAAAATGCATTGAAAGAATATTGGAGAGTATTAAAACCAAATGGATATTTGGTAGCTGTACCAATGTATTATTTAGAGACACCAAGTGAAAAATTAGTAAACGATGTAAGAAAAGCTATACAAGTAAATATATCTGTATTATATAAAAATGACTGGAAAAAATTCTTTGTTAGAGATGAAGATGAAATTTTTGATGAAATTGATTTTAAGTTCAATAAGTGTACTGATAGTGAAATAAATGAATTTTGTAAGAATATATTGTCAAGGGAACATTTAAAAAGTTTGTCAAAAGAAAGCTTAAATGTTTTAGAGAAAGTCTATTATGATTATATGCATTTATTTAATGAGAATAATAGCCATATGGGATTTACTATATTTATATTAAGGAAAAAAGAAGCAGATATATTTAATGATCCTGAATTATACCATAGTTCATTAATAGGAAAGTAATGGGGTGATTAAATGATAAAAGGATTTTCAATAATTTCGCCTGCAAGTAGTTATTTAATAGACTATCCAAATAGAGCTAAAAGAGGATGTAAGTTTCTTAATAAATGTGGATATAATGTGAATTTTGAAAAAAACGCCTCAAAAAAAATATCATATTATTCAGGAACAGTTGTTGAACGAATTGAAGATATATATATGGCATTAGATAATGAAAATATTGATGTTATTATGGCTAGTATAGGTGGGTATAATTCAAATCAATTAATTGATAAGCTGGATTATGAAAAAATCTCCAAAAGCAATAAAATATTTTGTGGATATAGCGATATAACATGTTTGCTTTTAGCTATATATGTAAAAACTAAAAAAATCGTTTTTCATGGACCAACATTTTTACCAGAAATATGCGAGTACCCACAACCTTATGAATATACTTGGAACTGTTTGAATGAATTGTTAAATAATCGATGTATTGATTATAAAGTACCCAATTATGAAATTAAAGAATTCATAGATTGGAAGCAAGAAGAAATAAATCCAGTAGTAAAACAGAAAGATTATAGCAATTGTGTTTGGAAAGTAAATAAAAAAGGAAAAGCAAAAGCAAAAATAATAGGAGGAAATTTATCTAGCATACTAACTATATTAGGAACGGAATATTTACCAATAGAAGTATTTGATAATAAAATTTTGTTTTTAGAGGATGTAAATATTTCAATGGGAGAATTTGATTCGTTTATGCAAGCTCTAAGACTGAGAGGAATTTTCAAAAATATTAAGGGACTAATTATAGGAAAGTTTGTCGAAGATGATAATAATATAGTTATTAATGATTTTTTAAATGAATTTTTTAAAGAAGACGAATTTCCTATTATGTATAATGTGGACTTAGGACATACTAATCCAAAAATAACAATACCAATAGGTGCTACTGCTGAAATAGAATGTAGCGAAAATATTAGATTTAGAGTTGAATTTTAATAATTTAAGGGAGATTAGAAATTTGAAAGAATATGAAAATATGTTTAAGTATAAATTTAAAGAAAATGTTTCTAATATATTAGAACAGCTACAAAAAATGGAATTTTTGTATATAGAAATTCCACCAATTGTACCTGAAAATTCCAACATATATTTTTATGAAAAGAAGATTTTCAAAAACAAATTATATAGTATGGCTACATTTAATACAACATTTAATTTAATAAATGGGTGTTTGGAAAAGAAAAAAGATTATTTTACTTGTATAAAAGGTTTATATAAGAAAAAAGAAACCAACTTAATATTTATTCAAATATATAATAAAGATAAAATAAAAAATATAAAGGAATTTATAGAACAACATAAATATGAAATTAAAAGTGAAGAACAATATATAAAAATAGTTATAGAAATAGAGGAAATGAAAGATGGATTATAAAGAAGCTTTAAGAATGTTGAATTTAGTTTATCCTGATGGTATTGCAAAGGGATTTCCATTATGGACAGAAGACGGATTAAAAATGCAAAATATTACTATAGAAGCATTTTTAAAGTGTTTTTCTAAGGATTTCAATATAGAAATAAATTATCCTAAAGAAATTCAAAAAATTAATAAATTTTCAAACAAATATAAAGATAGAATACAAAAATATGATTCTACCATAGCATTTTTTAAGGATGAGGATAATGAAGAGTATATGTATATTACAGATGCATTACCATATAATTTAGAAAAAATGGATAAAGAAAATAAATGTGCATTATTGAGTTATTATTATATGATAAGGCTTTTGGATTCAAAGCAAATACCAATGAGTAGAGACTACTATATATCACCTCTATTACAATTTAATTTAGCAATAGATAAAATGAATAAAAATGAGGCTATTAAATATGTTGTTGAAAAAATGAAAAAATTTTGTAAAAGTATAAACTTACCAGTTGTTGTCTTAGAATATGATGGAGTAAAAGGATATTCTGAAAAAGTGTATATGGTAAGTGCTATCAATGAAAAAGGAGAAACTCAAACTATTTTACAATGTAGCCTATTAGATGATGAATTATTAGATAGTTTTAATGTTTCCAAAGAATTTAAAAATAAATATATATTTGATATAGGATATAGTCAAAAGATTTTTGCATATTTAGCATATAACAACATGGATAATTTTGGTATGAGATTACCTTCTATATATGAAAATAAGGATATAGCGATAATTTATAATAAACAAATTAAAAGTGCTATGATCCGAAATTTAATACAAGAAGATGAGAGAAAGAATAGAATTTATTTTGATGCTAATTTAGGAGTAAAAAAATTAAAAACAATTAAGAATCAATATTTAAGAAAAGGTGTAAGGATTATTATAGTTCAAAATATAAAAGATGGAATAGAAAGTTTCAAAGTATATTCTATAAATGATGGGAAACAAATAATACATGATTTATCAGGTATAAAAGAAATTATAAAAAATGCAAAAGAGAATTTAGATATATATTATTATAAATTAAATGATAAAAAATTAGATGATATACGAGAAGCAAAATATGGAACTGTAAGTGAATTTAATAGTAAAGGAAAGGTTGTGTAAAATGAAGTTTATAGATGCTCATTATTTAGTGGGAACAGATTATTGGCTATCAGAAAATTTACCACAAAGACCACATAAAGAATATTTAGAAGAATTCAATAAAATAAATTATGGAATAGATAATAAAGCATTAATATATCCTTTTCCAAGTTCAAAAGATGGAAAATATACGGAAGAAAACAAAACGATATATGAGTTATATAAAAAAAATAATAATTTAATTCCAGTGTTTGCATTAAATATAAATTATCATGAATGCTTTTTAGATGTTGAGAGATATTTAAAAAAATGTAACAAAGCAGGGATTGTAATTTGGCCTATATTATGCAATATTGATGTTGGAAAAATAGAGGCAAATAAAGAGTTTATAGAATTTTCAAAAAATAATGATTTTTTCATTTATATACACACTGCTGCATTGAATGAAAAAGATATTGGAAGAGTACAAAAATTAGGAAATTATGGACCACAAGATGCAATAAATTTTGCAAGAGCATTTCCAAACAAGAAATTCATAATGGGACATTTATTAAGAGCTTCAGTAAAGGCATTAGAAATGGCAAAACAAATGGATAATGTGGTAATAGAAACAAGTGGTATAAGTGGACATTTAAGATGGTTTGAAAACAATCAAAATGTATTTCCAGCTTATGATGCCTTTCAATATTCAAATATGGAAGCAACACAAATATTAGAAGATTTGGTAAATAATAAAGGAATGTCAGATAAAATAGTATTTGGTTCAAGTTATCCTTTCTCATGCTGGTGGAACTATAATCTAATTGATGAAATAAATTTGATAAATGCACTAAATATTAAAAAAGAAATAAAAAACAAAATATTATATGAAAATATACAAAACTTTTTAAACTTATAATAGAAAAGGAGAATTTATATGAAATGTAATACATACTATGGTGATCATATATTTTATGATGACATGAACAAAGTTGTACAAACCGAAGATATAAAATTTTATAACAAATATTTAAAGAGTGATATGAGAGTATTAGAAGTAGCTTGTGGTACAGGAAGATTATCAAAAGAAATATGTGAAAATGTAAAAGAGTACATAGGATTAGATTATTCTACAGATATGTTAGATATTGCAAAAACAAAGAATGAAAATATACAATATATTTGGGGAGATATGAGAAAACTGGAAAAAGAAAAATTAGGTATGTTTGATATAGTAATATGTGGTTTTAACTCTCTACAACATTTGAAAAATGACGAAGATGTAGACAATTTCTTAAAATCATGTTATAATGTGTTAAGAAATAAAGGATTGTTGATTATAGATATATTTAATCCTAATATGAGATTTTTAAATATAGAAGAAACAAAAGAGTATAGATATAGTTTTTATAGTGAGTATTATAAAGATAATATTGATTTATATGAAATAAGAAAATATGATAAAACAACCAGAATTAATTATTTAACTAATATATATGTTAATGAAAAATTAAGTTTATATATAGAAAGTAATACTTTTATGAGACAATATTTTCCTGGGCAATTAGAAGAATTAATAAATAACAGTGAATTTATATTAAAAGAAAAAATTGGCGATTATAATTACAATGAATTTAATCTCCAATCTCCAAAGCAAATTTTTATATTGCAAAAATTAGATAGTAAATAAGCCACCAGAAGCAATTAATGTTTCTCCTGTAATGTAAGATGAATCATCAGAAGAAAGAAAATATATAATAGATGCAATTTCTTCTGGTTTCCCTAATCTTTTTATAGGCGAATTATTAACTAGTTTAGATAAAGTATCTGTAGGGATAGACTTTAACATATCAGTGTCAATTAGTGTAGGAGCAACAGAATTAATAGTTATATTGTATTCGGCTACTTCTTTAGATACGGTTCTTGTTAATGCATCTAATGCTGCTTTAGATGCCGCATAATTAGATTTATTAACGGTACCAAACTTTGATGTTGAAGAAACATTAACTATTTTACCATAGTTTTGCATAATCATGATAGGCAATATCTTTTTAATACAATAAAAAGAACCATAAAAATTCACATCTAATACATGTTTCATTTGAATGTCTGTCATTTCAACAAAAGAGGAGTCATCGATTATACCAGCATTATTTATAAGAATGTCAATATGAGTAAATTTAGATAAAATTCTGTCAAAAGTATTATCAATAGATTTTTTATCTGATAAATCACATTGGTATGTAAATATATTGTTATAATTTAATTGATTTTTTGCTAACGACAAATTTTGGCTATTAGCCCCTATCATAATAAGATTTTCAATATTCTCATTAATAAATCTTTGACATGTAGCCAAACCGATACCACGGCTTGCACCAGTAATAATTGCAGTTTTATTTTGTAAATTCATATATATCATCTCCATATGAGTATATAATACTCCAATATAGAGAAAAAGTCAATAAATTAGAAAGGAGTTTTTTAGATGGAAACAAAATCTTATGATTATACAGAAGATGAATATCAAGAAGCATTTGAAAAAGTAAAAAGAGATTACGTTGGACAAGCACAATCAGAAAAAAGCCCTAGATTGATTTTTGCAGCAGGACAACCAGCATCAGGAAAATCGGCACTACCTAAGAAGATAATGAAAGATTATCCAAATGTTTCATTTGTATCAATAGATATGGATAAGTATAGGATGTATCATCCAAGATTAAAAGAAATAGAAGATGATAATGCTGACTTTGTGCAAAGTACAAATAAATTTTCAATAAGAATAGAAAAAGAAATGCTAGAATATTGTTTGGAAAATAAAATAAGTTTTATTCATATAGGAACAATGCGCATATATGAGTATTTGAAACAAGTAGTAATTGATAGAGCAAAGGCTCAGGGTTTTGATATAGAAGTATATGCATTAGCTGTATCTAATGAGCAAAGTAAGGTTTCAGCTTTATTAAGAGAGCAAGAACAAAGAAGGACAATGAGGAATTTTTATAGAAAAACAAGTGAGAGCTTTATTGATGAAGCAGATGAAGGTTTTAAAAGGAGTGTAGGTATTATGAGTAGTTCTTCTGATATAGAAAACATAAAAGTTCTTATAAGAGGTCAAACTGCTGAGGATTTACCTATATTAGTATATAATCAAAAACAAGATAGAGATGGAAGTTATCCTAATGCGTATCAGGCATTAGTATCTATTAGACAAAGGCAAGCAAATAAAAAAAAAGAAAGAGGAATAGATGATGATGAAGGTGATAGATAATCGATTGGTTGCTAGAGAAGAACAATGGGGAATGGTATTACAAGATATAAAATATGATAGAATGTGGAGCATCAAAAAAGAAGAAAATATAGAACGTTATAAAGAAGAATTACTGTCAAATAATCCATACAAGAGTAAAAATGCCTTTTTATTAGGAGATTTTTCAGATATAAATAAGTTAGACTTATCTGCACCAATAAGTTTATCTTGGCAAATAACCAATAAATGTAATTCGAGATGTCGTTTTTGTTGTAATGATTCAGGAATAGGAAAAAATGAACTAAACTTTGAAGAAATAAAAAGAATTACTAAGGAAATTTTAAAGTGGGATTGTATGAGAATTATAATTGGAGGAGGAGAACCTTTAGTAAGAGAAGATATTGAAGATATTTTGAAATTATTTGAAAATGAAAAAGTAAAACCAGCAATAGCAACTAATGGAATATTACTAAATGAAAGGCTTATTAATCAAATATCTCAATCATGCATAACACTACAAATAAGTTTAGACACATTGAATAAAGATATATATGCGAATTTGAGAGGAACAGATAATTTATATAGGGTAAAAGAAAATATAAAATTAGCAAAGAAATATATGGATAATGTTAGAATTGTTACTGTATTAAATAGATACAACGAAAATGAATTGGATGAAATTTATAAATTTGTGGAACAGAATAATATAAAGCAATGGTTTGTGTTTAGTTTATTACCATCAGGTAGGGGAGCAGAAAATTATAATGAATTAAGTGTTTCAAATGCAGATGCAATAAAACAAAAATTGAAAGAATTAAAAAACAAAAGTAGAGAAGTTGCGATATGGTATTGGGGAGAGAGCAGTGATGATGGCATAGCAATATATTTATTGCCAGATGGAACACTAAGTATGAAAAACTATTTGAAAAATACAGATGTTCAATTATCAAAAGAGAAGATAGATATTAACTTATTAAGAGAAAGCTGGAAAGAAATTACACAAGAAGCTAAAATTGCAACGTTAAAAAATTTTACTAGCAAAAATGAATTATAAATTTAAGGAGTAATAAAAAATGAATTATTCAAAACAAATAGATCAAAAATGGCAAGAGAAATGGAAAGAAGAGGGATTGTATAAATATAATCATGAAAGTAAAAAGGAAAAGTTTTACACAATGGAGATGTTTCCATATCCATCAGGAGCAAGTTTACATTTAGGACATTGGTTCAATTTTGCACCTGCTGATTCATTCTAAAGGTATAAATCAATGCAAGGATATAATGTATTTCATCCAATGGGTTTTGATGCTTTTGGATTACCTGCTGAAAATTATGCAATAAAAACAGGAATATCTCCTAAAGTATCTACAGAAAAAAATATTGAAACTATGAGAAGACAACTTGAAGAAATGGGAGTGAACTACGATTGGGATTACTCCGTAGAAACTTGTAAACCAGAATACTATAAATGGACTCAATGGATATTTACTCAATTATATCAACAAGGACTTGCATATAAAAAGAATTCATTAGTAAATTGGTGCGACAGTTGTAAGACAGTTTTAGCAAATGAACAAGTTATTGACTGTAAATGTGAAAGATGTGGTACACCTGTTGAAAGAAAAAAATGGAACAATGGTTTTTAAAGACAACCGAATATGCTGAAGAACAATGGCAAAGCTTAGGAAAAGAGCAATCTGTACATAAAGAAGAGTGGCCTAAAGTTAATGAAAATGAGCTTAATGGAGGAACTAAGAATATCCCAATCCAAGTTAATGGAAAGCTAAGAGCAGTAATTCCAGTAAGTTCAGAAACTACATCAGAAGAAATTTTGGGTATAATAAAATCAGCTCCCAGAATTGCAACACTATTAAGTCAATATGATGTAAAGAAAGAGATATATGTGCCAGGCAGGATTTATAATATAGTAGTGAATAAAAAGAATAAAGCTCTAACTTGTTCAACAGATCCTGGAGATGATGCTAGATAATAAATGATTAGAAAATGAAAAAGAGGAGAATATCGAAATAACTGTGTAAACTCTAAAAAATAAAAATTGACTATGATACAATAGAAGAAATCATAGTCAATTTTTCTATTGTGGGAAAGGAGTAAAAAAATGGCTAAACATCAAAAAATATCAGAAGAAAGAAGAAAATTTTTACAGGAGTTTATTGCGCAGAATAATATTAATACTGCACAAGATAGTAACAGTTTTCAAAATGTAGAAATATAACTGTTATCAATCTTATTTATGTTTATTTGCAAATAGGTTTAGCTACAAAATTTAAAATGTAACAAAAAAGTAATAAAAATGTAATGAAATCGTAATAAACGCTGAAACCCTTGAGGCTGTATATATATATATATATATATCGATATTTTTAGAAAAAATGATATTGCAAAATAAAATTATAAATGATAATATTATTTTGAAAAATATTTTAATACAAAAAATCAAAGGGGGAAAATGTATGAAAAAAACAAAACAAAAAAGTGGACAAAAAGGTATAACATTAATTGCATTAATTATTACAATAATCGTATTAATAATTTTAGCAGGAATTTCAATAGCAATGTTATCAGGAAATAACGGAATTTTAAATAGAACAGTACAAGCAAAAGATGCAACAAGAGGAGGAAAAGTAAAGGAAACTGTAACTTTGGCTGCATCCAATAATACTGGTGTAAATTATATTGAAGGAACCAAGCAAACAAGAGCAGAAGTAATTGCTCAGTTACACGCAGACGGAAATTTAACTGATAGTGAAGTTGCAACATTAGAAAAAAATGATGTAATAACAATAGGAGGAATAACTATAGATTTTAGTGTGCTTGGTTCTATATCAAATGCAAAAACATTAGTGCAAGCATTTAGAGATAAAGAAATAAATGTAGGAGATTATATAAAAAATTATAATTCTACTTTAAAAAATTCATCTGCAAGTGTTTCTGTGGATAGTACAAAAACTGGATATACAGGGACACAACAATATAATGTCGATACAAACACAACATGGAGAGTATTGGGACTAGATGAAACAGGAACAAAATTGATGATAACAACAGGTAGCCCAATAAAAAAAGTTATGAAGTCAAGTGGAGAAGATTGGGAAAAAGACCCTTATCTATATTTAAATTCAGCAGAAGGTTGGTATTGGGCTGGCGAGGCGACTAGTGAGAATGTTTTAGATGACATTTGCAAAATTTATGATGGGAAATTTGCAGATTCAACAAAAAGTATGCGCATCGAAGATATAAATACAGCATTAGGATTATCTTTGGATAAAACAAATAATAAATTATATAAAACTGCAGATGAATCAAAAACACCAATTTCAGCATATCAAGGTTCTTTCGGACAAAGTTATACATATAAAACAAATGATTATGCACCAGAAAATTATTTAAAACAAAAATATTCATCAAATAGTACCTATTCTTCATTAACTAATAAAAAAGCAGGAGATAGTGTAGAGGGAACAGCATTTATGTACCAATATCCAAATGCAGATACAGTTGAACAAAGTAGTAAATTATATGAAGTGTTGTTTAGAGGAACAGAAAGAGAATCGAATGGAAAATCTTACTGGCTTGCTTCTTCTGGTGTCTACATGTATGGCTCTGACTTTTGCCATTTCGGTCCAGGGGTTGTCGCTGGAGGCTTTGCTGGCACCGGCTATGCCTTGTTCATTTCGCACGGCGATTCCAGTGCGGCTTGGTTCGCTGTGCGCCCTGTAGTTTATCTACAATCTGGAGTCACGGTTGATGATTTGTCCGTTTCTTCAACTGGTAGTGAAGAAGAGTGGACAACGACAATTCCGAATTCGTTTAGTGGTAAAAGTTTAGAATACGGACAAATCACGGAGTAAAAATATAAGACTGCAGGGATAAATAATAATAACAAAATAAATTAAGAAGACTTCCAAGAAGGTCCTTTGGACTTCTTGGAAAATTATTAGGGGTAGATTATGGGAATTATAAATATAGTTAAAAATGTTAAAGAAGTACATAAAGAACATGTTGTATTAGTAAGAGTTGGGAATTTTTATAATTGCTATGGTAGAGATTCATATATTATTTCATACTTGCTAGGATATAAAATAAATATTCTTGATAATAACATATATAATTCTTCATTTCCAAAAAGTGCATATAATAAAGTTCTATCAATATTAGAAAAAAATAAAATAAATTATATAGTATTGGACAAAAGAAATAACTATGATGTTGAGGAAGAAGATAATAATAAAAATTTGAATAACTATAAAGAATTTTATGAAAAAGCAAAAAAAGAAATTGCAAAAAAAATGAGAATTGAAAAAATATATAAATATTTACTTATGTGCAATGATGAGAAAACAATTTTTGAGGTTGAAAAAATTATAAATGAAAGAAGAAAAATTTAAAGTAATAAATTTTATTAGAGAGTTAGTTATTTATATAGATAAATATTTGAATAACTTTCCCAAAAAAGATATTGAAATAAAAAATAGAATAAGAAATTTATCATACGATTTGCTAGAATTGGCTTATAAAGCAAATATAACCAAAGAAAATAAAATAGAATATATCAACGACATAATCGCTAAAATTAAAGTATTAGATTTTTTAATAAATTTATGTTATGACAAAGAAATAATAAATATGAAAAGATACACAAAATTTGGTGAGAAATTAGATGATATATTAAAATATTCAATAGGATGGCAAAAATCAATTTCAAAGCAAGACAATGGGGCATAGTTGTAGTGGCTTGCTTCTTCTGGTGTCAACATGAATGGCTCTGACTATTGCAATTTCGGTCCAGGGGTTGTCAATGAAGGCAATGCTGGCACCGGCAATGACTTGTTCAATTCGAACGGCAATTCCAATGCAAAATGGTTCGCTGTGCGCCCTGTAGATTCTATAAACTGTGGTTATATAGTTATTGTGACTATATAAGAGATAATATAGAAACAAACTATTGTCCCTTCGCTGTAATGCGATAAAATAAAAGTAGATAAATATATTTGTTAGTAAAGAAATTGAAAGGGAATATATTTTAGTACTATTTTTAAGTAGCGATTTGGCTACTTTTTTTATAGGAGTAATAATGAAAAGAAAAAATAATTTATATAATAATTTATTAAAAATGAAAAATATAGAACAAGCATATAACGAAGTATGCTCACATACAAGAAATAAAAGAAAAGTAAGAAATTATAGAGAATATAGATGTATTTATATTAGCAGAATATATAAAATTTTACTAGAAAGAAAATATGAAGTAGGGAGTTATAATGTTTTTACAATATATGAACCTAAGGAAAGAACAATTGTGAGTCAAAACTTACAAGATAAAGTAATAAATCATCTGATTAGTAGGCAAATATTATATCCATCTTTAATTCCTTGCTTGATAGATGAAAATGTAGCAAGTTTGGAAAATAAAGGTACAAGATATGGTATAAAATTAGTAAACAAATTCCATAACAAATGTACTATAAAATATGGAGAATACTATGTACTAAAATGCGATATTAGTAAATTTTTCGCTAGTATAGACAAAAATATCTTAAAAGAAAAATTACTAAGAAAAATTAAGGACAAAGAAGCATTGGATATTGTATTTAAAGTTATAGATAGTCAGCCAGAAGGATTAGGAATTGGAAATATGACGAGTCAAGTATTAGCAATTTTTTATTTGAATGATATGGATCATTTTATTAAAGAAAATTTAAAAATAAAATATTATGTGCGTTATCAAGATGATTTTTTGCTATTTCATGAATCAAAAGAATATTTAAAATACTGTTTGGAAGAAATAAAAAAATTGCTCCAAAAGGAGAATTTGACTTTGAATAAAAAGAGTAGAATATATAAAAACACTAATAATTTTCTTTTTTTAGGAAGAGATAAAAAAGGAAAATATGCAAAGTATAGGAACGTTAAAAAAAATATAAAAAAGAGAGAATATTTATATAGAATAGGAAAATTGGATTTGATGAGATATTTATCTTGTAGAATGTGCTATAAAAACTTATTAAAAAAAGAAAATTAAGTTCAACAGAATTATAAAATTATTTTCAAATAAATTCTTCAATTAGTAATAAAAAATTATTTGTTACAATGATATATACATAGAATATTTGCAAATAAAAAAGAACTCTTTTTCAGAGTTCAAATTTATATTTATTTTAAATCAATTTTTTTACTCTATCAACATAGTAATATATAAATTCCATAGGAGTTGGTATACCTGTTTCATAATTTATTTTTGCAGTATAATAAGCAGTTAAATCTTCAATAGGAGAAACACGCCAAGCATGAAAGATAGAGTTTTGAATACCATTAACTATTGTATTTGGAGATTTTTTATATATTTTAGATAAATATTGCATAACATTTATGTCAGAGTTTTCATTTTGAATTAAAAATAAAATTCCATCATGCAAATATTTTCTACCTTTCAAATTTCGTGCAACTCCAATTATATCAAGTTCATGATTAATGCAATCTGAAATTTTACTATCCAAGTCAATTAATTTGTCTTGGATGGAATTTGAATTTGAAACTTCAAGAGTGCTTCTAAAGTTTAAAAACTTGTTAAAAACATATTTATGAGAATATTTTGGCTGGTCTTTATATAAAATTAAATCAACTCCATTTCTGTGTAATATTTCATAAGTCCTTTTAGAATTAACATGTGTTGTAACAATAATAATAGGTTGATAATTCATGTGTAAATTTTTTAAATCAGATAAAAATCCTAAAGAATCGGTATTACCAGATTGACTATTATTTAGTTCTAAATCTAGTACTATACCTTCTGGGTGTTTAGCTTTAGTATATTGTAATCCAACAATATCAGAATCAGTAACAGCAACTATTTCAATATCGTCCATTGTTTTTGCACATTCAATAAAATCTTTACATTCTTCAACATCATCTTCAATAATTAAGATTTTCATAGGCTTTTTTTCCATTTTATCACCTTTCTAAAATTATTTTCTTCAATAAATATATCACAAAATCTTATAAAATGCCATGTATTTATAAATAAATTCTTAAAAGATTTATAGGTATATATATTGAAATATTGCAAAAAGGAGAACTAAGTTTAAAATACCTTAAATCTCCTTTTTAAATACTGATAATTCTTTTTAATCAAATCTTTCAATTGCCTCAACATCAGTAAAGATTTCAGAATCAAAAAAATCCTTTAATTGGATACCAAGCCCTTCACAAATATGAATAATTGTGCTAATTGTTGGCTCTTTAACTTTTCCTCTTTGACAGTCACTAATAACAGAAGGTGAAATGCCAGCAAGATAAGATAATCTGTATGCTGTTAAGTCATAATCTTCTAATAAATCATCGATTCTAAATCTAATAGCATCTGATATACTCATTTATAAACACTTCCTTTAAAATAATAATGTATGTATCTACAATAGATAATTGGAGCAAATATGTAAATAAAAATCACATAAGATTGCAGAAACATGACATATATAATAAATGAAAAATGAATTTTATGTAAGGCATTTAGGGAATAAATAGAAAAAAATTAAAATTATATTGAAAAACAAGAGTAATTGACTATAAATTTGATATTACAACTATTTCCTTATGTTAATTTTAAATAAACCATTATCCAGTAGTTACTAGTCAGCTTTTTAAATTTATAACTTAAATATGTATATAAAAAATGTAAAAAATCTATTGACGGATATGAGAACAAATGTTAGAATAGCATCAGGAGAGTGATAAATATGACACAGGCTGATAAAAATTTTATAGAAACATGTAAAGAAATATTAGAAAATGGATATTCATCAGAAGGAACAAATGTAAGAACAAGATGGGAAGATGGAGCTGAAGCCAATTATATATCAGTAGTTGGTGTGACAAATAAATATGATGTTGGAAAAGAATTTCCAATGATAACATTAAGAAACAATTCAAAAACAGTAATAAGAGCTATTGATGAAATTTTATGGATATGGCAAAAAAAGTCTAATAATGTAAATGACTTAAATTCACATATATGGGATCAATGGGCTGATGAAGATGGATCAATTGGAAAAGCATATGGATATCAAATGGCAAAAAAATATGATTTTAAAACAAAACAAGGTATTAAGCATATAGACCAGGTTGATTATGTTTTAAATTTATTGCAAAATGATAAATCAAGTAGAAGAATAATGACAAATATATTTAATTTTGAAGATTTAAAAGATATGAATTTAGAACCATGTGCATATGGAACACAATGGCTTGTAAAAGGAGGAAAATTGCATTTGATCTTAAACCAACGTTCACAAGATATGCTTGCTGCAAATGGTTGGAATACTATGCAATATGCTGCTTTATTATGTATGTTTGCACAATGTGCAGGTCTTGAAGTTGGAACCTTAACACATAATATAGGAGATTGTCATATTTATGATAGACATATACCTTTAATTGAAAAATTGATAAATGCAAAATCAATAGATGTTACTCCTAAGCTAGTTATAAATAATGATACAAAAGATTTTTACGAATTTAAGATAGAAGATTTTGAAATTCAAGGGTATGATTATAATAAAGAGATTAATTTAGGGAAAATTCCTGTTGCAATTTAAAATAAAAACAAAAGTCATGAACAAAAAAGTTTGTGGCTTTTTTTAGCAGAAAAATAGTTACTGGTCAGCCACAAAGAGATTTAAACCTAAATATGTGTATAAAATTATTTTTTCATACTTTGCAGTAGCAATTTTATATTTAAAATTAATTAAATGAAAATTGCTCCAATCGCACTCACTCCGTTCGTTTGATCGCTTACGCAGTATTTCAAAAATAGTTTCATACACATATTCAGGAAATAAATTAAAAAAGGCTGACCAGTAACCAAAAAATAAAAAAAATTTAGGTTTTTATGTCAATAGCATTGACTTTTTGTCAAATTCATTATATTATATTATAGGAATTTTTTCAAAATCCTAAGGAGGAAGAATATGGGAGAAGTTATAGTTATTACATCAGGAAAAGGTGGAGTAGGAAAAACAACAACTACAGCAAATTTAGGATCAAGTTTAGCACTAGAAGGAAAAAAAGTTGTATTAATAGATACAGATATAGGGCTAAGAAACTTAGATGTTGTAATGGGACTAGAAAATAGAATTGTATATGATATAGTAGATGTTGTTGAAGAAAAATGCAAATTAAGACAAGCATTAATAAAAGATAAAAGATTTAAAGAATTATACTTATTACCTGCTGCACAAACAAGAGATAAATCTGCAGTAAATGAAGAACAAATGAAAGATCTTACAGACAAACTAAAAGAAGAATTCGACTATATACTTATAGATTGCCCAGCAGGAATAGAGCAAGGATTTAAAAATGCAATTGCAGGAGCAGACAGAGCAATAGTAGTATCAACAGCTGAAATATCATCAATAAGAGATGCAGATAGAATAATTGGATTATTAGAATCTGCTGAAATAAAAAATCCAGAATTGGTTATAAATAGAATAAGACCAAATATGGTTAGAAAAGGTGAAATGATGGATGTTGATGATATTGTAGATTTATTATCTATAGATTTAATTGGTGTAGTTCCAGATGATGAATATATAATAACACAAACAAATAAAGGTGAACCAGTTATACAAAATAAAAAAGCTCCATCAGGAAAAGCTTATTTAGAAATTGCAAAAAGAGTATTAGGAGAAAATATAGAAGTAACAATTCCAGGAAGAGAAAAAGGCTTTTTTGCAAGATTAAAGAGACTTTTTAAAAAAAGATAAAAACAAATGAAATAGAGATGGAGGTAATTAGATGTTTGAAAACATTATGAAATTTTTTAAAAAGGCTAATAAAAGAGAAGCACTTAATGCTAGTTCTAAAGAAACTGCAAAAGAAAGATTACATTTAGTCCTTATGCAAGATAGGGCAAATGTATCTGCAGATTTCTTAGATTTAATGAGGCAAGAAATAATAGAGGTAATAAAAAAATATATAGATATAGATGAAACTGCAATGGATGTTAGATTAACAAATCAAGAAAATGAAGATGGAACACAAGGAGCTCCAGCTTTATATGCAAATATCCCTATTATTAATATAAAAGAAACAACAAGAACTATGAAAAATGAAGAAAAGAAAGAAGAAAAAACAGAAAAAAATAAAGAAATAAAAGAAAAGAAACAAGAAGAAATGAAAAAAGACCATAAACCAAAGAATGATATGCAAAAAGAGCATCATCAAAAAAACAATAATGAAAAACAAGAAGTTCAACATAATGAAAATAGCAACAAAGAAAAACAAGAAGTTCAACATAATGAAAATAGCAACAAAGAAAAACAAACAAAAAAAGTAGAAAATCAAAAAACTACTAATAAAAAAGAAAATATTAAAAAAGAGAGTGAAGATGAATAGAGAAAAATTTAAAAATGTAGAATGGTGGATTTTAATTTTATCAATACTACTTTGTGTAATAGGTTGTGTGGCACTTTATTCAACAACACAATCAGATAATTTTGGAGATTTAAAAAAACAATTAATATGGATTGGCATTAGTTTATTTATAATGATTGCTGTAACATTTATAGATTACAGAATATTAGTGAAAATTTCTCCAATTTTATATGGCTTATCAATAATATTACTAATTGTAGTATTATTTACAAAATCAATAAATGGTGCAAGTAGCTGGTTTAATATAGGAGCATTTTCATTGCAACCAGCAGAATTTGCAAAAGTTGCTGTAATTTTGTTTTTAGCATATGTTGTAACAAGAGTACAAGTAACAGGAAAAGAAGAAATAAATAGAATTATTAAATTATTAACAATAATATCTGTTGTAGCATTACCGGTAGTATTAATAATTTTACAACCAGATTTTGGAACAGCTGCAGCATATATTGTAGCATTAATAATGGTACTATTTGTAGCTGGAATAGATAAAAAATATATTATAATAGCTAGTATATTATTAGTAATTGGAATACCATTAATATACCAATTTGTATTGCCAGACCATGCAAAATCAAGAATAGATGTATTTTTAAATCCAGAATCTGACCCAAAAGGTTCAGGATATAATATAATTCAATCTAAACTTGCAATAGGAGCTGGAGAACTTACAGGAATGGGCTTGTTAAATGGAAATCAAACACAACTTGGTTATTTATCACCCAAAACAACTGATTTTATATTTTCAGCAATAGGTGAAGAAATGGGATTTATAGTTGCTGGAACAGTTATAATTGCATATGTATTTTTAATAACAAAATCACTATATATTGCAAAAACTGCAAGAGATGATAGTGGAGCATATATTGCTGCTGGTATAAGTGGTGTTCTTTTATTCCATATGACAGAAAATATAGGAATGACAATGGGATTGTTGCCAATAACAGGTGTACCTCTTTTATTTGTAAGTTATGGTGGAAGTTCACTAGTTACAAGTTTTATATGTATAGGTTTATTATTAAATATTAGTGGAAATAGAAAAAAGACAATATTTATACAATAAAATTCTCCTCAAATATGTTGTTTGAGGAAAATTTGGTTGAGGAGGAGAAATGTATTTACACACTTTAAAAATTGGAAATGTAGAATTGAAAAATAATATATTATTAGCTCCTATGGCAGGTATAACAGACCTGCCATTTAGAAAAATTGTGGAAAAATTTGAGCCTGGGCTTGTAACAACAGAAATGGTAAGTTCGAAAGCTATATTTTATAATGATGAAAAAACAAAAAAACTTATGAATATAGATGGAGAAAAAAGACCGATTGCAATACAAATATTTGGAAGTGATCCAGAAACTATGGGATATGCAGCAAAATATGTTTCAGAAATATCTGATATTGTTGATATAAATATGGGGTGTCCTGCACCTAAAGTTACAAAAAATGGTGATGGAAGTAGATTGTTAATGGATTTAGAAAAAGCAGGTGAAGTTATAAAATCTGTTGTAGATAATTCATTAAAACCTGTAACATTAAAGATTAGGAGTGGATGGAATAAAAATAATATTGTTGGTATAGAAATTGCAAAAATTGCAGAAAAACTTGGAGTTTCAGCTATAACAGTTCATGGAAGAACAAGAGAAGACTATTATTCTGGAAAAGCAGATTTAGAAATAATAAAAAAAGTGAAACAATCTGTTAATATACCTGTTATTGGAAATGGTGATATTGTAGATGAAAAATCTGCATTAAATATGTTTGAAAAAACGGGCGTAGATGGAATAATGATAGGAAGAGGTTCTTTAGGAAATCCATGGATATTTCAAAAAATACAATATTATTTAAAAAATGGAGAATTTTTGGAAGATGTTGATTTAGAAAAAAGGCTTGAATTGATAAAAGAACATTTTGATTTAGAACTAAAAGAAAAAGGTGAATATACAGGTATACGTGAATTTAGAAAACATATAAGCTATTATACTAAAGGATTGCCAGATTCAAGTGTGTTTAGAGGAAAAATAAATTTTTTAGAAAATAAAGATGAAATAATAACTGAGTTAGATAGATATTTTAATAGTATAAAAGGAGAAAATTATGTATAGAACAAAAAAATTAGGTGAATTAAGAATTGAAAATGTGGGTGAATATGTTGAACTTTCAGGGTGGATTCAAAAAATAAGAAATTTGGGTGGTATGATTTTTATTGATTTAAGAGATCAAACAGGTATTACTCAAATTGTTATTAATGATGAAAAAATTCAAGAAAAAGCTAAAGAATGTACAACAGAAAGTTGTATACATATTTGTGGAAATGTTGTGGAAAGAACAAGCAAAAATTCAAAAATGAAAACAGGTGATATTGAAGTTATTGCAGAAAAACTAGAAATTTTAGGTAAATGCAAAAATATGTTGCCATTTGAAATAAATAAAGAACAAGATGTTAGAGAAGATTTAAGATTAGAATATAGATTTTTAGATTTGAGAAATGAAAAATTGCATAATAATATTTTATTACGTTCTAAAATCTTAAAAGCTATAAGAGATAAGATGGATGAACTAGAATTTACAGAAATTCAAACACCTATACTTGCAAATTCATCACCAGAAGGTGCAAGAGATTATTTAGTACCAAGTAGATTAAATCCAGGGGAATTTTATGCTTTACCACAAGCACCTCAACAATTTAAACAATTATTAATGGTATCTGGTTTTGATAAATATTTTCAAATTGCACCATGTTTTAGAGATGAAGATCCAAGAGCAGATAGAGCTCCAGGAGAGTTTTATCAACTAGATTTTGAGATGGCTTTTGCTACACAAGAAGATGTTTTTGGAGTGATAGAAGAAGTTGTACCATATATATTTGAAAAATTCACAAATTGGAAAGTTGATAAAGGACCATTTATACGTATACCATATAAAGAGGCTATGGAGAAATATGGTATTGATAAACCAGATTTAAGAAATCCATTAATTATACAAGATGCAACTGAATTATTTGAAAATACAGATTTTAATGCATTTAAAAATAAAACAGTTAAAATAATTGTTGTTCCAGAATGTGGTACTCAAGGAAGAAAATTTTTCGATAAAATATCTGATTTTGCAGTTACAGAATGTGGTGCTAAAGGATTGGCATGGACAAAAATCAATGAGGAAAATATATGTGAAGGTGGAATAGCTAAATTTATAACAGATGATATAAAAGAAAAATTAATATCAGATTATGGAGCAACTAGAAATAGTGCAATCTTTTTTGTCGCAGATGAATTTAATGTTGCACAAAAAATAGCTGGTCTTGTTAGAATTGAGCTTGGGAAAAGATTAGATTTATTAGAAAAAAATACATATAGATTTTGCTTTATAGTAGATTTTCCTATGTATGAATTATCTGATGAAGGTAAAATTGATTTTTCACATAATCCTTTTTCAATGCCACAAGGTGGATTAGAAGCATTAGAAAATATGGATCCACTTGATATTTTAGCATATCAATATGACTTAGTTTGTAATGGATATGAAATGGCTTCTGGTGCTGTTAGAAATCACAGTCCAGAAATAATGGTTAAAGCATTTGAAATAGCTGGATATACTGAACAAGAAGTTGAAAATAGATTTGGAGCATTATATAATGCTTTCCAATATGGAACTCCACCACATGCTGGCGCTGCTCCTGGAGTAGACAGAATGGTTATGCTTATTGCAAATTCTCAAAATATAAGAGAAATAATAGCATTTCCTAAAAATAAAAGAGCAAGAGACTTACTTATGAATGCTCCTTCTGTTGTAAGTAATCAACAATTAAAAGATGTTCATATAAAACTTGATATTGATTAAAACAATAGGACAGACAATTAATATAAAATGTAAATGTCTGTTCTTTTTAGGTTGCAAATGGAAAAAAATGAAACAAAAAGAGGGATTTATGTAAAATTGGTCGAATAATATAATATAGGAGATTTTTAGAAAAGGAGTGAATGTATGTGAGATATAGTGATGAGATAATAGATGAAGTAATTAGATCAAATGACATAGTAGAAGTTATATCACAATACATACATTTAAAAAGAAGTGGAAGAAATTATTTTGGAATATGCCCATTTCACAATGAAAAATCACCATCACTTTCTGTATCACCAGAAAAACAGATATTTCACTGTTTTGGATGTGGAGTTGGAGGAAATGTAATAACATTTGTACGTAAAATTGAAGATATAGGATATAGAGAAAGTATACAACTTTTGGCAGAAAAAGCAAATATTACATTACCAACAATTCAAAATGATTTAGAAAGTAGAAAAGATGAATTAAGAGCAAAAGTGTATAAAGTAAATTCATATGCAGCAGAATATTATCATAAAAGATTATATACACCAGATGCAAAATTAGGACAAGAATATGTAAAAAAAAGAAAATTGAATAATGAAACATTAGAAAATTTTAAAATAGGCTTTTCAGGAAAATTTGATGAATTATATAAATCATTAAGGCAAAATGGATTTCAAGATGAAGAAATATTAGAATCTGGATTAGTAAATAAAAATGATAATGGGACATATATTGATAGATATAGAAATAGACTAATGATACCAATATGTGATGAAAGAGGAAGAGTAATTGCATTTGGTGGTAGAGTATTAGATGATTCTAAACCTAAGTATATAAATTCACCAGAAAATGTGGTATATAGTAAAGGAAAGCATTTATTTGGATTAAATGTTGCAAAAAAAAGTGATATAAAAAAACAATTATTAATTGTAGAAGGATATATGGATGTTATATCACTTCATCAAAGAGGAATAAAAAATGTTGTTGCAGCATTAGGAACAGCACTTACAACCAACCAGGGGTGGCTTCTTAGAAAAAGTACTGAAAAAGTAATTTTAGGATTTGATGCTGATGATGCTGGCCAAACCGCAATTTTAAGGGCTATGGAAATTATGCAAAATATGGGGTGTGATATTAGAGTTTTGCAAATACATGATGCAAAAGATCCTGATGAATTTGTTGTAAAATATGGTGCTGCAAGATTTAAAAAAATTTTAGATGATGCAATATCATTAATAGAATATAAAGTTAAAATTCTAAAGAAAGATTTAAATCTAGAAAATGCAAGTGATAAAATTAAATTTTTAAATGAAATTGCAAAATTAATTGCTAAAATAGATAATACAATGGAAAAAGAGATATACATAGAAAAGATAGCAAAAGGGTATAATATATCTAAAGAAGCAATATATGCAGAAGTAAATAAGTTACAATATTCAAATAGAAAAGATAGTAGGATTCTCGAAAAAAATAAACCAATAATAAAAGTGAAAAAGCAAGAAGAAAATATATCAAAAGAAATATTAAAAAGAGAAAATACAATAATTGCAATATTATTAAACAATTTAGATACATATCAAATAATAAAAGAAAATATAGCAATAGATGATTTTAAAAGTGAAATAAATAAAAAAATATTGTCTGAGATATATACTGAAATTGAAAATAAAAATTATAATATTAATATAATATTAAATCACATGCAAGATGATAATTTGCAAGATCATATAACATCAATTATGACAGAAGATTATGGGATTACAGACAATAAAAAAGCAATAACAGAAATAATTCATAAATATAAAAGAGAAAAGCTTGAAAAAAGACGTGATGAAATATTAAGACAAGAAGAACAAGAAATTGATATTGAAAAGAAAAAACAACTAGGTATTGAACTTAATAATATAATTTTAGAATTAGTAAAATTAAAATAGAGGTGAATTTAGAATGAATGAAAAAGAAAAGAAAAATGAAGTATTAAACAATGAAAATATTGAAGTGAAAAATGAAACAGATGTTGAAAATAAAGCCGAAAATAGTGATGAAAAAACAAAAGAAAAAGTTAAAAAAATATTAGAAAAAGCAAAAGAAAAAGGAAAAATAACATATGGGGAACTTGCATCTGAATTAGATGATGCTAATCCAAGCCAAATGGAAAAAATTTTTGATGCAATGGAGAAAATGGGAGTAAATCTTTTTGGAGATGATTTTGAAGAAGGACCAGATGAAGAAGATTTAGAAGAAGTTGAAAATTTGAAATTAGATGATATAGGACCAGACGATTTTGAAGGAATAAGTGTTGATGATCCTGTAAGAATGTATTTAAGAGAAATTGGTAGAATTCCACTATTATCATATGAAGATGAAACTAAACTTGCAGAAAGAGTTTTACAAGGTGATGAAGAAGCAAAACAAGAACTTGCTGAAGCAAATTTAAGGCTTGTTGTAAGTATAGCAAAAAAATATGTTGGAAGAGGTATGCTATTTTTAGATTTAATTCAAGAAGGAAATATGGGATTAATAAAAGCTGTTGAAAAATTTGATTATACTAAAGGATTTAAATTTAGCACATATGCAACATGGTGGATCAGGCAATCAATAACAAGAGCTATTGCTGATCAAGCAAGAACAATCAGAATACCTGTTCATATGGTAGAAACTATAAATAAATTAATTAGAACTTCAAGACATATGTTACAACAAATGGGAAGAGAGCCTACACCTGAAGAACTTTCAAAGGAATTAGAAATGCCTGTTGAAAAAGTAATGGAAATACAAAAAATTGCACAAGATCCAGTTTCTTTAGAAACTCCAATAGGTGAAGAAGATGATAGCCATTTGGGAGATTTTATTCAAGATGATGATTCACCTGAACCTCAAGATGTTGCTGCATATACATTATTAAAAGAGCAACTTGAAGAGGTAATGTCAACATTAACTTCAAGAGAAGCAAAAGTATTGAGATTAAGGTTTGGACTGGATGATGGAAAAGCAAGAACTCTAGAAGAAGTTGGTAAAGAATTTGATGTAACAAGAGAAAGAATACGTCAAATTGAAGCAAAAGCACTTAGAAAATTAAGACATCCTAGTAGAAGTAAAAAATTAAGAGATTATATGGTTTAATATAAAAGGAAGTGGAATAAATGTCAAATATAAAGAGTTTTTTAGAAAATTTAACTGGTCAAGAAACAGTAGATTTAGTAATTGCTGTATTAATAATTGCGGTTTTAGACATCTTTAGTCCGCTTTTTTCTTATGCAGTAATTAAAATATTTAAATTTAAAGAAAAAGGTGCTAAAATTAAAAAAAATGCTTTTTATATACCTTTAAAATCATTTTTTAAGGTATTAGGTGTATATTTAGCATTATTGTTTTTAAAACCAACTTTAAATATTGATGATAATTTTATGAATATTGCAACAAAAATATTTAAAGTTATTGTAATATTAAATACTGCTATTGGACTTGCAAAAAGTATAGATAAAGAATCTTTTTTAGTAAGAAAAATTATTGATAAATCTGAAAAAGATATTGAAAATTCATCAGTAAAATTTTTGATAAGAATGATAAAAGTATTAATATATATTATTGCAGGTTTTATGATTATTGCCGAGTTAGGGTATGATCTAAGTGGATTAGTTACAGGCCTTGGACTTGGAAGTGTTGTGTTAACACTTGCTGCACAAGATACTTTGAAAAATTTATTTAGCGGAATAATGATTGCATTAGATAAACCATTTCAGGTTGGAGATTATGTGAAATTTGGGACATATGAAGGTACTATTGAAGATATAACTTTTAGAAGTACAAGAGTTAGAATGCGTGACAATTCTTTAGCACAAGTACCAAATTCTGTTATTTCCAGTACAACTGTTGTGAATATAAGTAGAATAAAGAAAAGATTATATGAAATAGATTTACAAGTTAATTTTGATACAAGTTTAGCCAAATTATCAAATTTTGAACATTCTGTTTTAGACTTTTTGAATAATTATGATATGGTTGTTGAGCAAAGTGCAAATGTATTTTTAAAACAAATAAATTCGGATGATTATAATATACATATTTACTGTTATTTAAATGTTACAGATTTTGATCAATTTTGTATAGAAAAAGGAAAATTAAATTATGAAATAATGAATATTATAAAACAAAATGATATTAAACTTGCATTAGAAACAATGGAGATAAAAAATACTTAAAATTTGTTAAGTCAGCCTTAAAATATTTACCCTAAAAACTTATATTATATTATTTTTCATACCTTGCAGTCGCAATTTCCATATTTAAAAATAAACAAATGAAAATTGCTCCAATCGCACTCGCTATGCTCGTTTGGTCGCTTACGCGGTATTAAAAAATAATATAATATAAATTTCTAGGATTTAGAATTTAAAAAGGCTGACTATTAACAAAATGTTCACATAAAATTCATATAGATATTGTATAATAATTACTATAAGTTATAGGAGGGATTATTTGTGGATAATATTACAATACTAGTTGTAGATGATGAAGAAAGAATGAGAAAACTTATTAAAGATTTTTTAAATGCTAAAGGATATAAAATTTTAGAAGCAGAAGATGGAGAAAAAGCACTTGAAATATTTGAGTTAAATAAAGAAAAAATAGATTTAGTTATTTTAGATGTTATGATGCCGAAAGTTGACGGTTGGACTGTACTTAGAAAAATAAGACAAGAGGCTAAAACACCTGTAATAATGTTAACCGCAAGAGGAGAGGAACAAGATGAATTATTTGGATTTGAGTTAGGTGTTGATGAATATGTATCAAAACCATTTAGCCCAAGAATTTTGGTTGCTAGAATTGATGCAATATTAAAAAGAATTAAAGGTGAATCAAAACAAGTAAGAAATTTTGATGGAATTGAGATAGATGAAATTGGTAGAACTGTTACTGTTGATGGTAAACCAATTGAACTTAGTCTCAGAGAATATGAGCTTTTAAAGTATTTATTAGATAATGAAAAAGTAGCTTTATCAAGAGAAAAAATTTTAAATAATGTATGGAATTATGATTATTATGGAGATTCAAGAACTATTGATAGTCACATAAAAAAGATAAGACATAAGTTAGGAAAAAAAGGAAGATATATAGAAACAATAAGAGGAATCGGATATAAATTTGAAGTGAAAAATTAGTTAGAAGGGAATGTACTATAAAATGAAAAAAGTATTTACATCAATAAGAGCAAAATTATTTTTATCTCTTTGTGTAATTGTTCTTTTAATTGTGACTCTTTCAATTTTATTAAATAATTTTGTCTTAGAAAAATTTTATGTGTATAATAAAAAAGAAGGATTAAAAAAAGTATATAGTTTGGTAAATGAATATTATAATCAAGATTATGAACAAGATTATATAAATAGCCAACTTGAAAGAATATCAATTAAAAATGATTTTGATATTTTAATCAAAAATGATTCTGATGAAAATATATATTTTTCAAATAAAGATTTTTTTTCTAGTATTTTGCAATTTGCAATAATGTCATCAAGAGACTTTAGAGATAGAGATTATGTTATTCTAGAACAAGAACAAAATTTTATGGTTAGTGAGGTAAATGATACTGGTACAAATATAAGATATATAATGATTACTGCAAAGTTAGATAATGGATATAAATTATATATTAGAATGCCTATGACCTCAATACAAGAAAGTGTAAAAATATCGAATAAATTTTTATATATAATTGCAATATTTGTACTTTTGATTGGAACATTTGTTATAAATATTGTTTCTAAAAGATTTAGTAAACCAATACAGGAATTAGAAAACATAGCAAAACAAATGTCAAATTTAAATTTTAGTCAAAAGTATAAATGTTCAACAACAAATGATGAGATTGATGAATTGGGAAAAAGTATCAATGTACTTTCTGATAAATTAGAAAGTACTATAAAACAATTAAAAAGAACTAATTTTGAACTTGAAAAAGATGTAGAAGAAAAATCCCAAATTGATGAAATGAGAAAAAGTTTTATCTCAGATGTGTCTCATGAATTAAAAACACCTATTGCATTAATTCAGGGATATAGCGAAGGTTTGCTTGAAAATGTAAATACTGATGAAGAAAGTAAACATTTTTATGCTGAAGTTATTTTAGATGAAGCAACTAAAATGGATAAACTTGTTAAAAGACTTTTAGAATTAATGAAACTTGAATATGGAAAAATGGAATTTAATAATAGTGAATTTAATATTGTAGAATTAGAAAAAGAGATTCTTAGAAAATCACAAGTTATGATTGAAAAAGAAAATATTAATGTGAATTTTGAACAATGCGAAAATATAAATATTTATGCAGATGATTTTTATATTGAACAAGTTTTGACAAACTATATTATGAATGCAATAAAATATTCAACAGAAATTAATGGTGAAAAAAGAATAGAAATTAAAAATGAAATCAATATAAAAACAAATAAACTTAGAGTTAAAATATTTAATACATTTAATGGATTATCTGAAGAAGAGATGACAAGAATCTGGAATAGATTTTATAAATTAGATGAATCAAGAAATCGTTCAAAAGGTGGAAATGGAATAGGGCTTTCTTTAGTAAAAGCAATTATGAATAATTATGGAAATAAATATGGTGTTAAAAATGTAGCAGGTGGTGTAGAATTTTATTTTGAAGTAGATCTTGCTCAAAAGTAACAATAAAAAATGTAATGCATAAAATATATAAATAAACAAAGAGGAGGCTTATATGAATTTATTAGTATTTTTTGCATTACCACTTGCAACAATTTTACTCTCTATTGTTTTACAGACAGTTTTAAAATGTCCCATATTAGTAGGAATTACATTTTTTGCTATATATTTAATTATAGCATTTGCAGCTTTCTCTGGTTCACTTGCAGAAGCTTTGATTGCAACAATAATTTACTCAATAATTGCATTTATAACAGCATATATTATTAAAGTGAATTTTATGACATATGAGGAAGAAGAAACAAATAATAATAGCATTAATTCAAATAATACAGGGTGTTATTGTAGAAGAAAAAGATGAAAAAAAGAAAAACAATATTAATTTGATATTGTTTTTCTTTTTTAAATATTATTTTTTATCTTTTTCTTTTACTATATCAGACATTGCTCCGATTCCACTTAATGCTGAAGTTGCTTCAAATGGTATAAATACTTTATTTGCCTCACCATCTGCAATTTTTGATAAAGCTTCTAATGATTTTAATTGAACTAATTTATCATTTGGATTAGCTTCCATCATTGCTTTATAGACCATAGCAATTTCTTGTGCTTTAGCCTCAGCAACTTGTTTTATAGCTTTAGCCTCACCTGCGGCACGTCTAATTTTAGCTTCACTATCAGCTTCAGCTTCAAGAATAGATGCTTGTTTTTTACCTTCAGCAACTGTAATGTCAGCTTGTTTTTGTGCTTCAGCTTCTAAAATAAGAGCTCTTTTATTACGCTCAGCATTCATTTGCTTTTCCATTGCATCTCTAATATCTGCTGGTGGATTGATATCTTTTATTTCAACTCTATTTATTTTACAACCCCATTTATCTGTTGCCTCATCTAAGATAGAACATAATTGATAATTTATCGAATCACGTGAACCAAATGTTTCATCAAGATCCATTTTACCAACAATATCACGAATAGTTGTAATTGCAAGATATTCAATACCTTTTTTCAAATTTTGTATTTCATAAACAGCCTTTACAGGATCTGTTATTTGATAAAATACAACTGTATCTATGTTTATTGTAACATTATCTTTTGTTATAACACCTTGTGGTGGAATGTCCATAGTTTGTTCTTTAAGTAAAACTACTGAACTTACTCTGTCGAAAAATGGAATTATTATAGTAAGACCTGCATCTGCCATTTTTTGAAACTTACCTAATCTTTCAATAATATATACTTCAGATTGATTTACTACTTTAATTGATGTTAGAGCTATTACTACAATAATAATAAGTAAAATTATTAAAAATCCCATAATATATCCTCCTTTAATTTATATTAATACCATAATGGTAATTTAAAAAACTTATTTATTTGATGTTTGTTTTACAGGTTCAACTTTTAATTTAACACCTTCAACACCTGTTATTTTTATATGTGTATCTTTTGCAATTTCCATATCAGATATGGCAGACCAAAGTTCTCCACCGACTTTAACTTTACCAGTATTTGATAATGGCTCTATATTTTGGATTACAATCCCTTCTTTGTTAATAAGTCTATAGACATTTGTAGGTAATATGTTTTTTTTATCAATTTTTAAAAATTTATTTATTAATGGTCTTGTAAATAAAATAAGTAAAATTGAAACTACAACAAATACTATTGTTTGAATAAAAATATTTGAAGTAAAGAAACTTACAACCATTGAACATAAACCTGCAATCCCTAGCCAAAAAATAAGAAATCCTGTTGTAAATATTTCAATAATAAAAAATATTCCACTACATATTAGCCAAAATCCCCACATAAAAGCACCTCCATTTGCATCTCTAATATTAATTATAACATATTATGGAAAATATATCAAATTTTTTTGCAAAAAAATGTTGTAAAAAATATAAAAAAATGATATTATATATTGGACAAAAGAAAGGATTGTGATTTCAGATGAAAAATGAAAAAGGTATAACATTGGTAACACTTGTAATTACAATAGTTGTACTTGCAATAATTGCTAGTATTACAATAACTAGGGGAATTGATGCTAAAAAAAATGTAAAAGACACAAAATCTGCAGTTTTAGAAGCAGAAATTACACAAGTACAACAAATTGTATTAGAAACAGATATAAAATATAAACAAACAAAAAATAGTAATATTTTATTAGGAGAAAAAATAACATTTAATGAAGCAAAAACATCACTTCAAGAAATTTCTAGTTCATTAAGTTTAAGAGGAGAAAATTATGATGATACATCAAATCAAGATGATGAAATATATTATTATAAAATAGATTCAGAAATATTAGAAAAGTTAGGCATAACAGGAAGTGAACAACAATATATTATAAATTATTCTACAGGAGAAGTATTTAATTACAAAACTAAAACAACAAGTAATGGAGAACTATTATATAAAAATGTAGAATAAGGTGCTTTTAGGAAGGAAGGGCTTAAAAAATGGATTCAATAGGAAAGAGGTTAGAACAAATTGTATCTAAAGAAAATGTTAAATATAATGAACCAATGTATAAACATACAACATTTAAAACAGGAGGAAAGGCAGAATATTGTATTAAAGCAGATTCAATAGAAAAAATAAAAGAAATTTTAAAACTAGCCCAAGAAGAACAAATACCATTGTATATAATTGGTAATGGAAGTAATTTAGTTGTAAAAGATGAGGGGATAAAGGGAATTGTATTAAAAATAGATATAAAAAATATAGATATAGAAAATGATAAAAAAAATGTAATCGTAACAGTTGGTGCTGGTGTTAAAATGATGGGATTGGCACAAATATTAAAGAAAAATGGAATATCGGGTTTTGAAGAATTATCTGGAATTCCTCGGAACTATAGGTGGAGCAAACAGAATGAATGCAGGTTCATATAATAAAGAAATGAAAGATATAATTATCCAAACAAAATGTATAGACAGAAATGGAAAAATAAAAATTTTCTTAAATAATGAACAAGAGTTAGGTTATAGAAAAAGTATTTTTCAAAATAATGAATATATAATTTTAGAGGTAAAATTAAAATTAAAAAAAGGCAATTGTGAAAAAATAGAAAATGTTATGGAAAATATAATGAAACAACGAAAAGAAAAACAACCATTAGAATATCCATCTGCTGGCAGTACATTTAAAAGAGGAAATGGATTTATAACAGCAGAATTGATTGAAAAATGTGGATTAAAAGGATATTCAATTGGAGGAGCACAAATTTCAGAAAAACATGCAGGATTTATAATAAACAAAGGAAATGCAACATCAAAAGATATATTAGATTTAATACAATATACAAAAAATAAAGTATATAAAAATTATCATGTAAAAATAGAAGAAGAAGTAGAAATAATATAAACTTAATATTGAAAGGATTTGTTTATTAATGAAAAAAATATTTGGATGGTTTAAAGATAGTTCTAAAATGAAAAGATGGATGATGCTTATTTTAGTTGGAGTTGTATTTGCATCATTTGGTATGGCTAATATTATTGTATCAACAGATTCAATAACATTTAAACATGCAGCGAAAATAATAATATATTTTGTAGTAGGATTTACTTGCATAATTTTAGGAATGATATTTTTTAATAAAAGAGCAATGGAATTATTTATTGAATCAACAGACCAAAGATCAAGAAGCAACAAAAAGATAAATGTTAATTCATTGATATTTAATAAAAAAATTTATGATGATGGACCTAATATTGTAATAATTGGAGGAGGAAGTGGATTAAATACTTTACTTGAAGGGTTTAAAAAATATACAAGTAATATAACTGCAATTGTGACTGTATCAAATTATGGTGAAACACTTACGAAAGATAATGATAAAATGAAATATCTACAACTAGAAGATATAAAAAATGGAATTGCAGCACTTTCATTACATGAAAATAGTAAAATGTTAGAATTGTTTAATTATAGATTTAAAGAAGGTTATTTAAAGGGAATAGCTTTTTCAGATATATATTTTGAGGCAATAAAAGATATATCAAATGGGCTTGCAGAAGCAGTAAAAAATAGTAATGAAATATTTAAAATTTATGGTAAGGTTTTACCAATAACAGAAGACAAAATAAAAATATGTGCTGAACTTGGAAATGGATATGTTGTTGAAGAAAAATCAAAAATAGCATCAATGGTATATGATAAATTAACCAAGATTAATAGAGTTTACTTAAGTCCATCAAATTGCCGACCTACCCCTGGAGTAATTGAAGCTATAAAAAATGCAGATAGTATAATAATTGGACCTGGAAGTTTATATACAAATGTTATTCCTAATTTACTTGTAAAAGGAATATCAAGAGCAATTAAAGAAAGTAATGCAAAAAAAATATATGTTTGTAATATAATGACAGAACCTGGACTAACAGATAATTATTCTGTTGCAGATCATATAAATAGTATAACAGAACATTGCGGAGAAGGATTGATTGATTATTGTTTATATGATACAGGTGAGATTATACCAGAAATTTTGAAAAGATATAATAGAGATGGTGCAGATTTAGTTGAACAAAATTTACAAGATATTAAAGATAAAAAAATAAAATTTATTAAAAAAGATTTATCTGTTGTTTCTGAAAATTGTATAAGACATAATGCAACAATGATTGCAGATATTGTAATCCAAATGATATGTGATGACTTTAAATATATGGACAAGCAAAATGAACCAGAATACTTATTAATGAATACAAAATTAAAAGCTGATAAAGAAATAAGTAAGAAACAGAAAAAAGCATTAAAAAAACAAAAAAATGGAAAAAATAATAAACCTAAACGTATAAAAAGTAAAAGTAAATTTGCAAATAAATATGATGAAAGAATAAAATCTATTAGAGAATCTGAGCAAAATATTCAAAGAAGAAAAAATAATGTTGAACAAAAAGAAGAATCAATTAAAATCGAAAATTATGAAAAAATAAGAAAAGAAATGCTTAAGAAATTTAACAACAACATGGCAAAAAAATAATGGAGGTAACAAATGATTTTAGAAAAAGAAAACTTAGGGTTAGAAAAAGGTTTAAAAAAAGAATGGATTATAACAAATGGAATAGGAGGATATGCTTCTTCTACAGTAATTGGGGCAAATACAAGAAGATATCATGGGTTACTAGTTGCACCAATTAAACCACCAGCAGAAAGAATGTTGGTACTTTCAAAATTAGATGAAAGTGTAGAGATCAATGAAAAAAAATATGAATTATTTACAAATGTAGGAAAAGAATATATCTCACAAGGATTTAAATATATGGAATCATTTACAAAAGATATGTTGCCAATATTTAAATTTAAAGTAGAAGATGTAAATATTTCTAAAAATATTTGTATGATATATGAACAAAACACAGTTCAGGTATTTTATAAGATTAGAAATGGAAGTAAAAAAATAAAACTTACTCTAGCACCTGTTATAAATATGCGTGATTCGCACGAAATGAATACTAATCATAATTTTTCTTTGAAACAAGAAATAGAAAATAATAAAATAAAAATTATTGTTGATGATAATATTTCAACACCAATTTATATGAGAATAACAGATGGAAAATATATAGAACATCATAATGATATATTTAAAAATATGTTTTATATAGAAGAAGAAAAAAGGGGATTTTTTCCTGAAGAAAATCATATAGTAAGTGGTAGATTTGAAATTGAAATTGAACCAGAAGAAGAAAAAGAAGTTGCATTTATTTGCTCTTTAGAAGAAAATATTGATGAAATAGATTCTAAAAAATTGATAAATAATGAAATTATAAGGCAAAGTGAATTTTTTAACACAACATTAATGATTAATAAAAAAGAAACGAGCAAAAAGGAAAAAGAAGAAAATGAATTAAAAAGAACATTTTTAACTGCAATAGATAATTTTATTGTATACAGACCTTCTTTCGGATTACATACAATAATTGCAGGATATCCTTGGTTTGCAGATTGGGGAAGAGATTCTTTAATATCTTTTGAAGGTTTGTTATTAAGAACAAGACAATATGATATTGCAAAAGAGGTATTATTAACATTAACAAGAGATATAAAATATGGATTAATTCCAAATGGATATTCTGATAGTACTAATAGTCCACTATATAATAGTGTTGATAGTTCTTTATTATTATTTGAACAAGTAAAAAAATATTTGGATTATACAGAAGATTATGGATTTATAAAGAAAGATATTTATCCTAAACTAAAGAAAATTATGAAAAATTATATTGATGGTATAACATTTTCAAATAATAATATATATCTTGATACAGATTGGTTAATATATTCTGGACATAAAGATACACAAAATACATGGATGGATGCTAAATGTATGAACATTGTGGCAACCCCTAGATATGGTAAAGTTGTTGAGATAAATGCAATGTGGTATAATGCTTTAATGATAATGGCAAGTTTAATTAAAAAATTTGAAAAATTCGGTAGAAAAATTGAAGCAAAAAAATATGAGGAATTGGCAGAAAGATGTAAAAAATCTTTTGAAGAAAAATTTTACTATCCAAGAAAAAAATGTTTATATGATTTCATTGGTGATAAAAAAGTTAGACCAAACCAATTATTTGCATTAAGTTTAACATATCCGGTGATTGAACCTGATTCTATAATGGCAAAAAATATTATCTCAACTGTTGAAAAAAAATTATTAAACAATTATGGCTTAAAAACTTTAGCAAAAAACGAAAAAGGTTTTGTTGATATATATGATGGAGATAATTTTAAAAGAGATATGAGTTATCATCAAGGACCTACTTGGACATGGCTATTAGGCCTATATTATAATTCGTTAATTAATATAAAAAATGCTCAAACAGATAAAGATATAAAACAAGAAATGGAAAATAAGATTATGAAATTTAAAGAAAAAACTAAAAAGACTTTTAAAAAAGAGTTATTTGAAAGAGGTTGCATAGGTTCTATTTCAGAATTATATGATTCTAAAACACCTTTTGAACCAAAAGGTGCAATTGCACAGGCTTGGAGTGTGGCAGAAGTGTTTAGAATTATTTATTAGTAAAAAAGGTTGGAAAATAATTTGAGTTTTCCAACCAAGTTTATAATTTAATAAAGGAATGTGATTGAAAATGAGGATTTTAGGGATTGACCCAGGGTTTGCAATAACAGGATATAGTATAATAGATTATATTGGAAATAAATTTAATTTAATAGATTCTGGTGCAATATTAACAGAAGCACATACTTCCTTTCCATTAAGATTAGAACAGATTTATAATGAATTACAAGAAATAATAAAAAAATATAAACCAGATGCAATGTCAATAGAAGAACTATTTTTTAATAATAATGCAAAAACAGCTATAAATGTTGCACAAGCAAGAGGTGTAATTTTAGTAACTGCTAAAATTAATAACTTGCCTATTTATGAATATACACCACTTCAGATAAAACAAGCGGTTGTGGGATATGGGCGAGCTAATAAAATGCAAATTCAACATATGGTGAAAATGATTTTAAATGAGGAAAATTTGCCAAAGTTAGATGATACAACAGATAGTATGGCAATTGCAATTTGTCATGCACATTCATATAGATTTTCTGAAAAATTATAGATATATATCAGCATAAAATGATTTAAAACAAAATATATGGATGAATTTTTTGAAATACTGCGTAAGCGATCAAACGAGCGTAGCGAGTGCGATTGGAGCAATTTTCATTATGTTGAATTTTAATAAGAAAATTGCGACTGCAAAGTATGAAAAAAATTTATACATATATTTGGTAATAAATTTTAAATGACTTATAATATTAGGAAGTGAATATTTTGAAAATTGAAGAATTAGAAAAGAGTCTGAAACAAGGAATATTAGGAAGTTTATATTTACTATATGGTGAAGAAAAGTACTTGATTAATAATTGTGTGAAAAATATTGAAAAATTATTTGGTGAGAAAATTGCTGGAATAAATTTTGTGTTAATTGATGAAAATAATGTGAATGAAATTATATCTGATATACAAACACCAGCATTTGGATTTGAAAGAAAATTAATTGTTGCAAAAAATACAGGCTTATTTAAGAAAGATGCAAAGAAAAAAACAAAAAATGATAATTCAAATATAAAGGTAAAATTAACAAGTTATTTAGAAGAAAATATAGATATACTAAAAAAAGATGTTGTTCTTGTATTTATTGAAGAAACAGCAGAAAAATGTGAATTATTAAATATATTTGAAAAACATGGAATAGTTTGTAAGTCTGAATATTTAAAACCTTTTCAAATTCAAACAAGAATTAAAAATATAGCAAATTTATATGGTGTCAATATTGATAAAACAACTATAGATTATTTTATTGAATGTTGTGGTACTGATATGCAAGAACTTGTAAATGAAATAAGAAAATTAATTGAATATGAAGGAAAAGGAAATACAATAACAAAACAAGATATAGATAAATTATCAATAAAAAAAATTGAAAGTATTATTTTTGATTTAACAGATAATTTAGGAAAAAAGAATACAAAACAAGCTATAGATGTTTTAAGAAATTTGGTTTTATCAAAAGAGCCCCTTCAAAAGATTTTAATAACATTATATAATCATTTTAGAAAAATATATTTAACTAAAATAGCTATAAAATCAAATAAAGACATAGTTTCAAGTTTGGAACTTAAACCAAATCAAGTGTTTTTGGCAAATAAATATAAAATGCAGGCAGGGTATTTTAAAACAAGCGAGCTTAAAAAGATTTTACAAGAATTATATGAATTAGATTATAAATCAAAAATAGGATTAATTGATTTATCAATAGGACTTGAAAGTGTATTATGTACATATATGTAAAAAATCTATGAAAATTATATGAGATTTTCATAGATTTTTTCTGACGACTGAACTTGTTCTATAAAATGAGCTTTATATTTCGGACCAATATCACATATTGAAGAATTAAAATAAATTAGATTATTTGATGGTTCAATTCTAGTAATATTATCAATGTTAGCAATAAATGATTTATGACATCTAACAAAGTTATCTGGAAGTTTTGATTCTATTTTTGAAATAGAACTATATATTTCATAATCACAAAGTTTAGTATGAAAAACAACTTTCATACCATCTCTTTTAATATATTGAATTTCTCTCTCATCAATTATAGTATTTTTATTATTGATTCTAATAAATCTTTTTGGTGAACTAACAATATCATCTACAAGACGCAAAACACACTTTTCAATTCTTTGCAAAGCAAAAGGTTTGAAAATAAAATCAAAGGTTTTATGACTAAAGGTTTGAAAAACATATTCTGGATAAGCAGACACAAAAATAAAATAACAGTCTTTATCATTTTTTCTAATTTTCTCTGCTAAATCTAATCCAGAACAATTTTGACATAAATCTATATCTAAAAATAAAACATCAATTTTATTACTATTTGCGAAACTCAACAATTCATCAGCATTAGATGTTTTTAAAACTAAACTTGCATCTATATCATGTTGCATAAAAATTGTTTCAAGCATTTTTGCTAAATTATTTAATGTTTCTGTGTCATCATCAATTGCACAAAAATTTAACATAAATAAATACACCCCCTCATATAATTATTTATATTAGTAATTTTATTTTACAACAAAACTTTTTTGCTTGTCAATAGAATAATATGTGGTATATTCCTACTTTTTTGGTTTATTAAATTAGTTTTTGAAAGGAAAATTTATATGAATGGTTTATGTTTTTCAGGTGGTGGCATAAAAGCTGCAGCACATATTGGTGCATTAAAGGCAATAGAAGAAAAAAATATGAAATTTGAATATGTATCAGGAACATCTTCAGGAAGTATTATTGCAACACTATATGCCTTAGGATATACAAGTGATGAAATGTTAGAAATTTTCAAAAGATATGCTAGAAAAATAAAATATATTGAACCTTTAAAATTTTTTGAAATAATATTTGGGCTTATGTTTAGAGGAAAACTTGTTGTTGATGGATTAAATAGTGGAAAAATCATTGAAAAATTGATAAATGAAATATGTATTGAAAAAAATATTAGAAAAATTACAGATATAAAAATGCCATTATTAATTCCAATGGTAAATCTTAAAACTGGAACTGTATATATTGCATCATCTATACAAAATAGAAAAACATATTCAGATGATATAAAATATATATATGATATGCCAATAGGGAAGGCTGTAAGAGCAAGTTGCAGCTATCCAGCTGTTATTTCACCTTGTGAATATAAAGGTGTTAGGTTGGTTGATGGTGGAATTAGGGAAAATTTACCATGGAAAGAATTAATTGATATAGGAGCTGATCAAGTTTTAGGAATTGGCTTTCAAACAATTTTAGATGAAGATGATGAATTTGAAAATATGATTGAAATTGCAATTCGCTCTTTAGACTTGGTTTGCCATGAACTTTCAATATATGAAAAATGCGGTATTCAAAATATAATAAATATTCCTTTACCTAAAATTTCTTTATTAGATAGTAGTAAAATTGATATGCTATATAAAACAGGATATAATTATGTAAAAAATATTCTGAAAAGTACTTGACAGATGGAAAAATAGGATATATAATATTACAGTATGAATTTTAGCGTTGAAGCTGAATGTGGCTACACAGTAAAAGTGGAGGGAACTTCAGTGGAGTATGTCATGGCATAGACCAGGCGGTAAGTTTAAAGGTAAATACTTATCCCAATTATCATACATTGGGATTTTATACTGGTATATCACAAAACACCAGGGTACGTTACTACTTGCCAAGCTATATTCAAAGAAATTTTAGAAGGAGGGAAATTTAGTATGGCAAAAACAGTTGTTGCAAGCGAAAAAATTAGAATAAGGATAAAAGCTTATGAACCATCTATTTTAGAACAGTCTGCTGCAAAAATAGTAGATACTGCTAAAAAGACAGGAGCTAAAGTTTCAGGACCTATTCCATTACCTACAAAAAAGGAAATAGTAACAGTAATTCGTTCTCCACATAAACATAAAGATTCAAGAGAACAATTTGAAATGAGAACTCATAAAAGAGTAATCGATATTCTATATCCATCACAAAAAACTGTAGATTCTTTAATGAAATTAGAATTACCAGCAGGTGTAGATATTGAAATAAAATTATAATTAATAAATAAAAAACCAATGCTGGCATATGTCAGCCAATAGGAAGGAATGAAAAAATTATGAAAAAAGGAATAATAGGTAGAAAAGTTGGAATGACACAAATATTTGACGAAAAAGGAAATGTTATTCCAGTAACAGTTATTGAAGCAGGTCCATGTGTAGTAGCACAAGTAAAAACTGTAGAAAAAGAAGGATACAATGCACTACAATTAGGATTTGGAGAAGTTAAAACAAAACATATGAATAAACCAGAGATGGGACATTTTGCAAAATCAAAAATTGACAACAAAAAACATTTAAGAGAATTTAGATTAGATTCAATTGAAGGTGTAAAAGTTGGAGATGAAATAAAAGCAGATATATTCCAAGAAGGTGAAAGAGTAGATATCCAAGGAATATCAAAAGGTAAAGGATTCCAAGGTGTTATAAAAAGACATGGTCAACATAGAGGACCTATGGGACACGGTTCTATGTATCATAGAAGACCAGGTTCAATGGGTGCAACATCTACACCAGGTAGAGTATTTAAAGGTAAAAAATTACCAGGACATATGGGAAGAGTTACAGTTACAATACAAAACTTAGATGTTGTAAAAATTGATATGGACAAAAATGTTATATTAGTAAAAGGTAGTGTACCTGGATGTAAAGGTGCAATATTAAAAATAAAATCAACAGTTAAGGCTGCAAATTAAGAAAGGAGGATATAGAAAATGCCAAAAATAGATGTTTATGATATAAATGGTAAAAAGGTTAGTGATGTAGAATTAAATGAAAAAGTATTTGGAATTGAACCAAATGAAACTATAGTACATAGTGTACTTGTAAACTACTTAGCTAATCAAAGACAAGGTACTCAAAGTACAAAAACTAGAGCAGAAGTTCGTGGTGGTGGTAAAAAACCATGGAGACAAAAAGGAACAGGTCGTGCAAGACAAGGAAGTATAAGAGCACCACAATGGATTAAAGGTGGTATTGCATTAGGACCAAAACCACGTTCATATAAATATAGTGTAAATAAAAAAGAAAAGAGATTAGCAATTAGATCTGTATTAAGTTCTAAAGTGTTAGAAAATGAATTAACAGTAGTTGATACATTAAATTTAAAAGAAATAAAAACAAAATCAATGGTTAAAGCTTTTTCAGATTTAAAAGTATCTGGAAAAACATTAGTAATATTACCAGAAAAAAATATAAATGTTCAAGCATCAACAAACAATATAAAAGATGCAAAAGTAATATTAGTAAATGAAATAAATATTTATGATTTATTAAAATATACAAATTTAGTATTACCACTTGATTCTGTTAAGAAAATAGAGGAGGTGTACGCTTAATGTTACCAGAAGAAATTATAATTGCACCAGTTATTACAGAGAAAAGTAATGACCTTATACAAGAAGGAAAATATACTTTCAAAGTAAATAAAAATGCAACAAAAGTTGAAATAGCAAATGCTGTTGAAAAACTTTTTGAAGTAAAAGTATTAAAAGTAAACACAATAAGTGTAAAAGGAAAGAAGAAAAGAGTTGGATACCATCAAGGAAAAACTTCTGATTGGAAAAAAGCTATTGTAAAAATAGAAACAAACCCAAGTGAAGTTACATATCTTGGAAAAGGTGGAAAACAAGTAAAAGCTTCTAAAAAATATAAAGATTCAATCGAAGGATTTATGGGAGCATAAATTAAAAAAAGTATCGGGAGAAAACCCGGAAAATAAATTTTATCTGTAGTGGAACAGGAAAAATCCACAAATTTATATAAAGAGGTAAAAACCTCAAGAAAGGATTTAAAATGAAGACATATAAAGCATATACACCATCAAGAAGAAATATGACAAGCTTAGATTATAAAGAAATAACTAAAAAAACACCTGAAAAATCTTTACTTGCTACAAAAAAGAAAAATGCTGGTAGAAATTCATATGGTAGAATAACAGTTCGTCATCAAGGTGGTGGAAATAGACAAAAATATAGAATAATGGATTTTAAACGTAAAAAAGATGGAATGGAAGCTACTGTTATTGGAATTGAATATGATCCAAACAGAACAGCTAATATTGCATTAATCCAATATGAAGATGGTGTAAAATCATACATATTAGCACCACAAGGGTTAAAAGATGGAGATAAAGTAATATCTGGAAAATCTGCAGATATTAAACCAGGAAACTGTATGGAAATAAATAGTATTCCAGTTGGTACTTTAATTCACAATATAGAATTAAACCCAGGTCAAGGTGGAAAATTTGTTAAAGCAGCTGGACAAAGTGCTCAATTAATGGCGAAAGAAGGTAAATATGCACATGTAAGATTACCATCAGGAGAAATGAGATTAATTTTAGCAAATTGTAGAGCTACAATCGGAGTTATTGGTAACTCAGAATATTCAAATGTAAAATTAGGAAAAGCAGGAAGAAAAAGACATTTAGGTATTAGACCTACAGTTAGAGGTTCTGCAATGAACCCAGTAGATCACCCACATGGTGGTGGTGAAGGTAGAGCACCTATAGGTCATGCTGGACCATTAACACCTTGGGGTAAACCAGCTCTTGGATACAAGACTAGAAATAAAAAGAAACAATCAAATAAATTTATAGTTAAAAGGAGGAAATAAAACTTATGTCAAAAGAAAGAAAAGCACCATTTGTAGCTCCAGAATTAATGAAAAGAATAGAAGCTATGAATGCAAATGGAAAAAAAGAAGTTTTAAAGACATGGTCAAGAGCTTCTACTATATATCCACAAATGGTTGGTCATACTATTGCTGTACATGATGGAAGAAAACATGTTCCAGTATATATTTCAGAAGAAATGATTGGTCATAAATTAGGTGAATTTGCTCCTACTAGAACTTTTAAAGGTCATGCAGGAGAAAAGACAACTAAAAAATAATTAATAAATATTGAATTTTGACGTCGTAAGACAGAAAGGAAGGAATGAGATGGAAGAAAAAAAGGCAGTAGCCACTCTTAAATATGCAAGAATTTCATCAAGAAAAGTTAAAATTGTTGCAGATTTAATAAGAGGAAAAAACGTAGATGAAGCATTAGCAATAGTAAAATTTACACCAAAAGCATCTTCAGAAATCATCGAAAAATTATTAAAATCAGCAATAGCAAATGCTGAAAATAATCATGATATGAAACATGAAAAATTATATATATCTGAAATCTATGCAAATCAAGGTCCAACTCTAAAAAGAATAAGACCTGCAGCAAAAGGTTCAGCAGTAAGAATTAGAAAAAGAACAAGTCATATAACAATTGTTCTTAGAGAAAAGGAGGATTAAGGCTAATGGGACAAAAAGTACACCCAACAGGAGCAAGATTAGGAATAATCAAAGATTGGAGCTCTAAATGGTATGCAGATGATAATAATTTTGCAAATTATTTAGTAGAAGATCAAAAAATCCGTAAATTTTTAAAGAAAAAAGAATATGAAGCTGGAATTTCTAAAATTGAAATAGAAAGAACTGCTAAAATGGTTAAAGTAAATATTTATACAGCAAAACCAGGTATTTTAATTGGAAAAGGTGGAGCTGGAATTGAAGCTTTAAAAGAACAAGTTAAAAAATTAATAGGTAAAGATGTAAACCTTAATGTTGTTGAGGAAAAAAATGTTGACCTTAACGCACAACTAGTTGCAGAAAATATAGCTGGACAACTAGAAAGAAGAATTTCATTTAGACGTGCAATGAAACAATGTATGCAAAAAACTATGAAAGCTGGAGCTGCAGGAATAAAAACTGCTGTTTCTGGAAGATTAGGTGGAGCAGACATGGCTAGAACAGAGTTCTATAAAGAAGGAAATATACCATTACAAACTTTAAGAGCTGATATAGATTATGGTTTTGCAGAAGCTGCAACAACTTATGGAAAAATCGGTGTTAAAGTTTGGATATATAAAGGAGAAATTCTTCCTAGCAAAAAAATGGAAGGAGGAGACAAATAATGCCATTAATGCCTAAAAAATCAAAACATAGAAAAGTACAAAAAGGTAGAAATAGAGGAAAAGCTACTAGAGGAACAACTGTAACTGAAGGTCAATACGGTTTACAAACTCTTGAAGCTGGAGCAATTACTGGAAACCAAATTGAAGCTGCCAGAGTTGCAATGACTCGTTATATGAAAAGAGATGGTAAAGTTTGGATTAAAATATTCCCAGACAAACCAGTAACAAGAAAACCTGCTGGAACTCGTATGGGTAAAGGTAAAGGTAACACAGAATTCTGGGTTGCAAATGTTAAACCAGGAAGAGTTATGTTTGAAATCGCAGGTGTTCCTGAAGATATCGCAAGAGAAGCTTTAAGACTTGCAAAAAATAAATTACCTGTAAAAACAAAATTTGTTATGAGGGAAACAGAGATCAAGGAGGGTGAAAATAATGAAAATAAATAAAATCAAAGAAATGTCTTCACCTGAATTAGAAAAAGAACTAGGTGAATTAAAAACAGAGTTATTTAAACTAAAATTCAGTTTAGCTACAAATGGTTTAAAAGACCATTCAAAAATTAAATCAGTAAAAAAAGATATTGCAAGAATTAATACTGTTTTAACTGAGAGAAAAATAGCTGAAAAGAAAGGAGAAATCTAGATGGAAAGAAATCTTCGTAAAGTTATGATTGGTACAGTTATATCAGATAAAATGGATAAAACTGTAGTAGTAGCTGTTCAAAGAAATGTAAGACATAAAATTTATGGAAAAACAGTAAAAAAGACATATAAATTAAAAGCTCATGATGAGGAAAATAAATGCCAAACTGGAGATACAGTTAAAGTTATGGAAACTAGACCTCTTTCTAAAGATAAAAGATGGAGAGTAGTTGAAATAGTTGAAAAGGCAGTTATAAAATAATTAAATATTAAATGATGTTTTTATAAAAACAGAGAAAGGGAGGAAACTAGAATATGGTACAACAACAAACAAGATTAAAAGTAGCCGATAACACAGGTGCTAAAGAGATTATGTGTATCAGATGTTTAGGTGGTTCTTACAGAAAAACAGCTACAATAGGAGATGTTATTGTTGCTTCTGTTAAAGTTGCTACACCAGGTGGCGTTGTAAAAAAAGGTGATGTTGTAAAAGCTGTTATAGTTAGAACAAAAAATCCTATAAGAAGACCAGATGGATCATATATAAGATTTGATGAAAATGCAGCTGTAATAATAAAAGATGATAAAACACCAAAAGGTACTCGTATATTTGGACCTGTAGCTAGAGAATTAAGAGATAAAGAATATATGAAAATTATATCTTTAGCTCCAGAAGTATTATAATTAAAAGTGTATAAATAGTAAATTGATAAGAAAAGGAGGAATACTTTATCATGAAGCTAAAAATGGGTGATAATGTTATGGTTTTATCAGGAAATGATAAAGGCAAAACAGGAGAAATTATAAAGGTTATACCTAAAACTCAAAAAGTTATTGTTAAAGGTGTAAATGTTAGAAAAAAACATGTTAAACCAAGAAAAGCTGGAGAACAAGGTGGAATTATACCAACAGAATTTCCTATACATAGTAGTAAGGTTAATGTTGTATGTCCAAAATGTCAAAAACCAACAAGAATTGGATATATAATTGAAAAAGATAGTAAAACTCGTATTTGTAAAAAATGTGGAGCAAAATTAAAATAAAAACATGAAAGGAGGAACTAAGTAAATGAGCGAATTAAAAGAACAATATAAAAATAAAGTTGTTAAAGCTATGACTGAAAAATTTGGATATAAATCTGTAATGCAAGTTCCAAAATTAAGTAAAATAGTTATAAATATAGGTTTAGGAGATACTAGAGAAAATCCTAAAGCTTTAGAAAATGCAATAAAAGAATTAGCTCAAATTACAGGTCAAAAACCTATAATTACTAAAGCTAAAAAATCAATTGCAGCATTTAAAATAAGAGAAGGTGTTGACATTGGATGTAAAGTTACTTTAAGAAGTGACAAAATGTATGATTTTGCATACAGATTATTTAATGTTGCACTTCCAAGAGTTAGAGATTTTAGAGGTGTATCAACTGATTCTTTTGATGGTAGAGGAAATTACTCTATGGGATTAAAAGAACAATTGATTTTCCCTGAAATTGAATATGACAAAGTTGATAAAGTAAGAGGAATGGATATAGTTTTTGTAACTACAGCTGAAACTGATGAAGAAGCTAAAGAATTATTAAAACTATTAGGAATGCCTTTTAAAGCCTAAAATCAAAAAAAAGGAGGAAATATTCAATGGCAAAAATGTCAATGAAAGTAAAACAACAAAAACCACAAAAATACAAAACTAGAGAATATAATAGATGCAAATTATGTGGTAGACCACACGGATATATCAGAAAATATGGTATTTGTCGTATATGCTTTAGAGAATTAGCACATAAAGGAGAAATACCAGGTGTAAAAAAAGCAAGCTGGTAATAAGTGGAATTATTAAAATTAGAAAAAGGAGGTTGAATGTATTGAATACAACAGATCCAATAGCAGATATGCTAACAAGAATTAGAAATGCAAATACATCTAAACATAAAACTGTTGATATACCAGCATCAAAAATGAAGTTAGGTATAGCTGAAATATTGTTTAGAGAAGGATATATAAAATCTTTTGAGCAAATAAATGATAATGCTCAAGGAACTATAAGAGTTACTTTAAAATATGGTGAAAAAGGTAGTAAAGTAATAGATGGTTTAAAAAGAATAAGTAAACCTGGATTAAAAGTATATGCTAATAAAGAAGAATTACCTAAAGTATTAAATGGATTAGGTATTGCAATAATTTCTACATCAAAAGGTTTAATGACAGATAAAGAAGCTAGAGAAGCAGGTATTGGTGGAGAAGTTTTAGCTTATATTTGGTAATAATTGAGAAAAGGAGGAAAACCAAATGTCAAGAATAGGAAATAAACCTATTACAGTTCCAGAAGGTGTTGAATTAAAAATAGATGGTCAACATATTTTAGTAAAAGGAGCTAAAGGAACTTTAGAAAGAGATGTTGAACCAGAAATTTCTATGTCTTTAGATGGAAATGTTTTAACTGTATCAAGAAGCAGTGAAGATAGAAAAAACAGAAGTTTACATGGATTGACAAGAACTTTAATTAATAATATGATTATGGGTGTACAAAATGAGTATACTAAAGAACTACAAATTAATGGTGTTGGTTATAGAGTTCAAAAACAAGGAAATGATTTAAATCTTTCTCTTGGATATTCTCATCCAGTAATTTATAAAGCACCACAAGGAATTTCTTTTGATGTTCCAAATGCTAACACAATTATAGTAAAAGGTATTGATAAAGAAATAGTAGGTCAAGTTGCAGCTGAAATAAGAAGCAAAAGACCACCTGAAGTATATAGAGGTAAAGGTATTAAGTATGCTGATGAAGTTATTAGACGTAAAGTTGGTAAGACTGGTAAATAGAAATAATAAACAGTTTTAAAGAAAGGAGAATAGAAATGGTTTCAAAGACTAATAGAAAATTAGAAAGAGAAAGAAGACATAAAAGAGTTAGAAATAAAATATCTGGTACAGCAGAAAGACCAAGATTATGTGTATTTAGAAGTAATTCAAACTTATATGTACAAGTAATTGATGATGTTGCAGGAAACACTTTAGTTAGTGCTTCTACACTAGATAAAGAAATCAAGACTAAACATTCAAATAAACAAGCAGCAGCAGAACTTGGAACTTTAATTGCAAAAAGAGCTACAGAAAAAAATATAACAGAAGTAGTTTTTGATCGTGGTGGATATATTTATCATGGTGTTATTAAAGAGCTAGCTGATGCAGCTAGAAATAATGGTTTAAAATTCTAATTAAGAAAATGTAAGATAAACTTACAATAAAAAGGAGGTAAAGAAATTTACATGGAAATACAAGAAAAGCAAGAAGTTGAATTAAAAGAAAAAGTAGTTGCTATCAGCAGAGTTGCAAAAGTTGTTAAAGGTGGAAGAAACTTTAGATTTAGTGCTGTTGTTGTTGTTGGTGATGAAAATGGTCATGTAGGTGTTGGTAATGGTAAAGCAGCAGAAGTACCAGATGCTATAAAAAAAGCTATTCAAGAAGCTAAAAAGAATTTAATAGAAGTTCCTATTGTGAACACAACAGTGCCTCATGAATATATTGGAAAATTTGGTAGTGCAAATGTTTTATTAAAACCAGCTGCTGTTGGTACAGGAGTTATCGCAGGTGGTAGTGTTAGACCTGTACTTGAACTTGCAGGATATAAAAATATTCGTACTAAAGTTATTGGTACAAATAATCCAAGAAACGTAGTTTATGCTACAATTGAAGGATTAAAATCTATGCAAACTATTGAACAAGTTGCAGCAAAAAGAGGCAAAAAAGTATCAGAAATATTATAATTTTCCAAAAACATATAAGTACATATGCATTCTTTGAAAAATTATATAAAAGAATTAATGTAAATAAAATTGAGGAGGTGCAAAAATGAAAATTGAAGACTTAAAGCCAGCAATGAAAAAAACAAAATCAAAAAGAGTTGGACGTGGAATTGGTTCAGGTCTTGGAAAAACATCAGGTAGAGGACAAAAAGGTCAAAAAGCTAGATCTGGTGGAGGAGTAAGACGTGGATTTGAAGGTGGTCAAACACCATTATATAGAAGATTACCAAAAAGAGGTTTTACAAATATACATGCAAAAACTTATACAGAAGTAACATTAACAATGTTAAACAAAAGTAAAGCAAAAGATGTTACAGCTGAAAGTTTATTAGAAGAAGGTATAATTGGAAAAATTAATGATGGTATTGTAGTATTAGCTACAGGAAATTTAGATAAAAAATTAAATGTAAAAGCTACTAGATTTACAAAGGCAGCTCAAGAAAAAATAGAAGCTTTAGGAGGAAAGGTTGAGGTGATTTAATTGTTTAAAACAATGCAAAATGCCCTAAAAACTCCTGAAGTTAGAAAAAAAATCTTATATACTTTAATATTAATTGTAGTATTTAGATTAGGTTGCTATATTACAGTTCCAGGGGTTGATGCAGTAGCATTAGAAAAATTAATGTCAAGCAGTTCGTCTGGTGTAGCAGGAATAATTGATTTAATTTCAGGAGGAGCTTTTTCAAATTTCTCATTATTTGCAATGAGTATAACACCTTATATTACATCATCAATTGTTATACAACTTTTGGGATTTGTTATTCCATCATTAGAAAGGTTAACAAAAGAAGGTGGAGAAGAAGGAAGACAAAAAATAAACAGATATACAAAAATTTTAACTATTGTTATAGCTTTAGTTGAAGGTATAGGATTATATCTAGCATATAATTCATATGGAGTTTTTGTAAACCCTGGGTTCCAAACAGGAGCAATGATTGTTGCTGGATTTATGGCAGGTACATCACTATTAATGTGGTTGGGTGAACAAATATCTAATAAAGGTATAGGAAATGGTATATCATTAATTATCTTTGTTGGTATTATTTCAAGAATGCCATCAGCTCTTGTAACAATATATAATTTAATTATTACATCTTCAGGATTTAGTACAATAGGATTATTAACAGCACTTGCAATAGTAATTGGAGCAATTATATTAATTACTGCAGTTGTATATATGCAACTTGCTGAAAGAAGAGTACCTGTACAATATTCAAAAAAAGTAGTTGGAAGAAAAATGGTTGGAGCACAAAACACACATATCCCATTGAAACTTGCAATGGCTGGTGTTATGCCAATAATTTTTGCATCATCATTTATGATGTTTCCAGCACAAATTATACAGATGTTTAACAAAGATATAACTGCATTATCAGGCTTTTGGTCAGTAGTATATAAGTTCTCAGCTGCAACATCTTCATCAAGTGTTGGATGGGGATATACTATAGCAAATGCAATTATATATTTATTATTAATAGTTGGATTTACTTTCTTCTATACTTATGCAATGATGAACCCAGCAGAAATTTCTACAAATATTAAGAAAAATGGTGGTTTCATTCCTGGTATAAGAGCTGGTAAACCAACAACAGAATATTTATCTTCTGTAATTTCAAAAATAACATGGTTTGGTGGTTTTTACTTAGCTGTAATTGCTATTTTGCCAATGTTACTTAGATTTACAAGTTTGAATATTACTTTTGGAGGTACTGCAATATTAATTGTTGTAGGTGTTGCAATAGAAACAATTCAACAATTAGAATCTCAATTAGTAATGAGACATTATAAAGGATTTTTAGAATAAAAACTACGGATACACCGTAGTTTTTTTTAGTGGAAAAATAAATGAAAAATGAGAATATGGGGAAAATTATAAATTTCCCTGACTAAAAAAAGCTATTGACGTACACTAAAACATATGATAAAATATTTTTAGAAATATAATAAAAAGCCAATTATTAAAAAATAAGGAGAGTGATGAGATATGACACATGAATTTGCAAAATATCCAGATGGAACAATTGGAGTGTTTTCAGATATAGGAAAAAAACAAAATGAAGAAGAATTTATTTGTGTCACTTTTGAGAGAGCAACAGAAAAAGGATTTGATACTTTTTCTGTAGAATTACCAAGTTATAATATTATATTAGAAGATGGAAATTATTCTGAAGACGAAAAAGAGAATTTTATGAAAATTATAAAAAATGGATCAGCTTTCTTTTTTAAATATGCACGTTTAGGAGGTTTAAAAATTGCCTAGTATTTTTGAATTAAAACGGATACAAAATTTATTTTTGGACAAATGAAAATGATGAACCTGTACATGTTCACATTTCAAAAGGGATTCCAACCGCTAATGCAACAAAAGTATGGTTAACTCAATCTGGTGGATGCGTGGTTTGTCATAATAAAGGGAAAATTCCTAAACGAGAATTGAATATTATCTGTGAAGATATTTCTTTGCATTTTTTTCAAATTATTGAACTGTGGAAGAAAATTCATGCTGGAAATGTAAAATTTTATTGTTAATATTTCGCTTTGAGTTTATGAGAGAATAAATTCAAAGCTATTTTTTTATTAATTGTCAATTGAAATTTTGTGTTTAAGGTTAATTAGTGTTATTGTCAATAGAAAAATGGTTCTTCCTCAATTTATTTGATACAAATACTTCCCAAATAGTTAATATTGTAGTATAATATTAACAGATTTTAGAGGTGTTTTTTTATATGGAAGAAATCATATTGACAATAAAAACAACATGTTTTAAAATATAAATATAATAAAAAAAGACACTTTTTATTAAAAGTTTAAGAGCTATAGTATATATAAGTGTTTTCTCAATATCAGTTTTCTATACACAAATACTGTTAGACGAAAAAAATAAAGATAAAGAATATAATCTTGTTGGTTATAATGAAATAGTGAAGAAAAAATTAGTAATTAATTAAAAAATAGTAATTTGGAGGTTAGGCAAATAATGAAAAAAATAAATTGTATATTGATAATAGTTTCAGTATTAGTAATTGTATTTGCATTTTCTCTTTTTAGTAAGGAAGGTATTGCAATAAATGTGAATTCAAAAAATAAAGATTTAGTTAGTAAATCATTAAATGGAGAAATAGAAAATACGGATGATGTTACTAAAATTATATTAGGTCAAGGGTGGCACTCAGGAAAATTAACCATATATCATTCTTTAGGAAAGACAGAAACATTATATATTACAGAGGGAATGTTTAATTTAGGAGAATTAGAAAAATATATTAGAGAGAATGGATATAATTTAGACAATATAGGTTTTATTTCAATAGGAGTTTCTAGCATAATTCTAATATATTTACTTATTTATAGGTATGTAAATAAAAATAAATCATAAAACAAGAAATTACAATTTAGAGAAAGGATAGAAAATGGAAACAAAAATTGCAAATAATATAGCAGTAGTTACAATATACCCTATACTGTTAAATGGAATTTGGAAAAATTAAAATCAAAAGGTATTATAGAAAGAGAATGTACGCTAAGATGTGAACATTGGAGTATAAAAGACTAAAAAATCATATAGAAAATGCTTTGAATTTAGAAATAAGTTCAAGGCAATTTTTTTATAGAAATTTTTTCGTTTACAGTTTTAAGATACAAGCTTATATGAAAACCAATACCTATTGAAGAAAAGTTTAAGAATATAACTAAATATAAAAATACTAATAATAAAATGCTTTGCATTTTTGAGCAAAGAGATTACAAAAATTAATATATATTGAAAAATATTGAAACAGAGGTAATGTAATGATAGTTAAAAAGTTGCTTAAAGTTAAAATTTAAATAATAAAAAATAGTAAAAAATAAAATCAGAAAAATAAAATAGTAAATTTCAAATTGGTGAAAAAAATCAGTTTTGTGATTTGCTATTTTTTTTCTTTTTTCGCCAATTTTTTTAGTCAGAAAAAACCACGGAAAATAGCCACTTTCATGATATTTTTATATCACAAAATGATTTACGAACGAAAATCAAAAAGGTGGTGAAAAATATGAGAGATTGGATAGAAGCATTAGCAAGATGGGTAAGTAAATGGTTTTAATTAAAACATAATTAATTATTAAAAGCATGGTAAATTAAAAATTTTTGCTATGCTTTTTATTTTGCATAAAAATATTGATTATTTTTAAAATTTTTTATATAATAACATTGAATTTTAAAAATGGAGGAAATGTTATGAATAATGCAACTTTAATAATTCAATCACCTGATACAAATCTTATAATGAAAATAATAAAATATTTTTTCTTTTTATTACTTTGTAATTTGACTTTTAAAAAAATTATAAATGTAAAAGATGTAAAGAAAATAGATTATATGGTAATGACATTAATAATAGTTATATTGGCAGTTATTGTTTCTTTTTTTGAAGATTTTTATGACAATACTTTTGCTACAATGATTCAAATTTTAGGAATTGTTATGATAAACAAATTGATATTTAAAAAACAGAGTGGATATACAGTAATTAATACAATAATAGCAATTAGCATAAACGATATAATTTATTATATTGCTATTTTAATAAGCTTTATACCAATGGTAATATTTAACATAACTAATGATTATATAAATCTTGGTATTTTGATATTTGTGTATATAATTTTATTATATAAATTTTTAAGAATTAGAAAAATAAAAAATGGAATAATATTTTTACAGAAAAAATTGGAAAATGAATATTTTAATTTATTAATTATAAATATAAGTGCATTGGTTTTATTTACTATAAATATTATATCTGAGTATAGAGATGCTTTTACTGCAAAAATAATGTTAATTTTAACTGTATTGATGGTAATTATGTACATCACAATCAAAAAATCCTTAGAGTTATACTACAAACAAAACCTTTTAATCCAAGAATTAAAAGAAAGTAAAGAGGAAAATGAGAAATTAAAAGAAGACAATGCAAGATTAGAGGAAGAAAACTTAAGTTTCAACAAAAAAAGTCATACATTAGCACACAAGCAAAAATCATTAGAAAGAAAAATAAGAATATTAATGCAAAATAGTGAAATAGCAGAAGAGATTGATATAAGTGACCAGGTTAAAAAATTATCACAAGAGTTATATCAAGAACCACAAGATGTAGAATTAGAAAAAACTGGTATAGAAAATATAGATGATATGTTAGGATGTATGCAGGAAGAATGTATAAAAAATAATATAGAGTTTGAACTTAAAATATATGGGAATATATATCAAATGACAAATAATTGTGTAACAAAAGATGAATTAGAAATATTAATAGCAGACCATGTAAAAGATGCTATAATAGCAATAAACCATTCTGACAATATAAACAGAAGTATATTAGTAAGAATTGGAAAAATAGATGGAATATATAGTTTATACATATATGATTCAGGAATAGAATTTGAACCAGAAACTTTCAAAAAGCTAGGAAAAGAACCTATAACAACACATGCTGATAGTGGTGGAACAGGATTAGGTTTTATGAATACATTTGATACACTAAAGAAGAATAAAGCTAGCTTAATCATAAAAGAATATAATAAACCATGTAAAGAGAATTACACAAAGGTTATTATAATAAAATTTGATGACAAAAGTGAATTCAAAGTAGACTCATATAGAGAAAAAATTTTAAATCTTGATATAGAAGAAAAAGCAGATGGAAAAAATTTATCTATAGAAAAAGAAAAAGCAGATGAGCAAAATCTATCTATAGAAAATGAAAAAGAAGATTTAGAGTTATCTCATGTAGGTGATAAAAAGGCTTTGGAGGTATCTTGTGAAGGAAGGAATGGTAAAAATGAATAAAAAAGAAGCGGAAAAAAGGCTTAAAGAATTAAGGGAGAAAACAGCATATTATGCTAAAAAATATTATGATGAAGATAGTCCTGAAATATCAGATTTTGAATATGATATGATGATACATGAAATGGAAGGGATAGAAGAAAAATATCCAGAACTTACAAATGAGGAATCATTAACACAAAAAGTTGGTGGACATGTAAGAGAAGGGTTTAAAAAATTTGAACATAAAATTCCATTATTAAGTATGCAAGATTTATTTCAAATGGAAGAAGTTGTTGATTATGTTGATAAAATTCAAAAACAGGCAAAAGAAAAAAATATAGAAAATTCTAGTTTTGTTGTTGAAACAAAAATAGATGGATTAACAGCTGCATTAGAATATAGAAAAGGTGTATTTGTAAGAGGAGCTACTAGAGGAAATGGAATGGTTGGAGAAGATGTTACAGAAAACTTAAAAACTATAAAAAATATTCCGAAAAAATTAACAGAAGATATAGATATTATTGTAAGAGGAGAAGTTTTTATAAGTAAAACTGATTTTGAACAATTAAATCTGGAAAGAGAACAAAATGAAGAACCATTATTTGCAAATGCTAGAAATGCTGCTGCAGGATCTTTAAGGCAACTAGATACAAGTATAACTCAGAAAAGACCACTTGATATTTATGTATATAATGTTCAAGAAATAAAAGGAAAGGAATTTCATTCACATTATGAAGAATTACTTTATCTTGAAAAATTAGGTTTTAATGTTAATCCTGTAAAAATATTTTGTGAAGATGCTAATCAAGTTGTAAAGGCTATAGAAAAAATTGGGGAAGAGAGAGAAAAATTGACATTTGGTATAGATGGAGCAGTTATAAAAGTTGATGATTTAGATTTTAGAGAAATACTAGGTGTTACAAGCAAAAGTCCAAGATGGCAAATTGCATATAAATATCCACCAGAACAAAAAGAAACTAAGTTAATAGATATTGTATGTAATGTTGGAAGAACAGGAGCAATAACACCACTTGCAATTTTAGAACCTGTCCAAGTAGCTGGCTCAACAATATCTAAAACTACACTTCATAATGAGGATTTTATAAAAGAAAAAGACATAAGAATTGGAGATATTGTTGTAATACAAAAAGCAGGTGATGTTATACCTGAGATAGTAAAAGTTAAGAAAAGGGCTAGAAAAGGTGATGAAAAAATATTTGAAATGCCAACAATTTGCCCTATATGTGGAGCACCAGCCATTAGAGAACAAGGAGAAGCAGCTTTAAGATGTACAGGCATAGAATGTCCAGCAAAATTGTATAGAAATTTAGTTCATTTTGTGTCAAGAGAAGCTATGAATATAGAAGGTCTTGGAGAAAGCATAATTGATCAATTAATGAACAAAAATTTAATTAATAATATTGCTGATATTTATGCTTTAAAATTAGAAGATATTGCATCTTTGAAAAAAAATGGTAAAAAATTTGCAGAAAATTTGAAAAATGCAATTGATAAAAGTAAACAAAATGAATTATATAGACTAATAACAGCTTTAGGTATTAGACATGTTGGAACCAAAAGTGCTAAAGTATTAGCAAAAAATTTCAAAACTTTAGATAATCTCGCAAATGCAGATTATGTATCATTAAGTATGATTGATGATATTGGTGGAATAGTTGCTAATAGTATAATTGAATTTTTTTCACAAGAACAAACAAAAGATTTAATTGAAAGATTAAAATCTTATGGTGTAAATATGACAGATAGCAAAAATGCTGTAATAGATGACAAGTTTTATGGTTTAACATTTGTAATTACAGGTAGTTTTGAAAATTACAAAAGAAATGATATTGTAGAATTAATAGAAAAACATGGTGGTAAAGCATCTAGTTCAGTATCTAAAAAAACTAGTTATTTAATTGCTGGAGAAGATAGTGGTAGTAAACTTGCAAAAGCTGAAACACTTGGTGTTAAAATATTAAATGAACAAGAATTTATAGAAATGTTAGAAAAATAGAAAATAATAGGTATGTATCTAATTTAGAATAAATGATTTATGCCTATAAATGCCACTTAAGTAAAACTGGAAAGGAATGAATTTTAAAATGGAAAATTATACTTTTGAAATGATGTATGAAGATTTAAGAAATGGATATCAAATTTATTATACTTATGTTAATAATAGATATTTGTTGTTTAGAACAGCTAAAAATTGTTATACACAAAAATTATTATCTAATTCAGATAAAAATCCACATCCAAAATCAACAATGTTGACACTTAAACGTGTTATGGAGATTTTCCCTCATATGGAAAATATAGAATATAAGGTTGGAAATGAATAGTATTAGGGGCAATTATAAAATTGCCCCTAATATTAGTATACTAATATTATCATTATAGATTTTATCAAATATTTGACAAAATCAAAAAAAAGGAACTTATATAACAAAACCTAAAATTGAAATAACAAATGAAAATTATAGGTATTTGCAATTTATAGATATACTAGAGAACAAGGATAATATTTATATTGAAGTTGAGAATGCAAATGAAATTTTATATAATATCATCGAACAATGCAAACTGGATTTTGAAAAAATTATAAAATATGTTAGAGAAACAAATAGCAAAAATGTATTAGATAAGCTATTAGTTCTAGCAAGATAGGAGAGAATATGTGTTTTCATATGTAATAATTATTCTATATATTGAGGAATAAGTGCTGATGCAAATACAAAATAAAATAAGAAATTTTTGAAAAATATATTTTAAAAATAGTAATTTTGTGATATACTAATAATAGAATATAAAAGAGAGGTGTTAGATATGCAACAAGTAACAAATATTCAAGCTCTAAAAACAGCTATAAATCAATATGGTGAACTAGTATTAAGTAAAAAAAATAACAATGTTTTTTATATGAGTATGGAAGAATATAATGAGAAAAAAATAAAAAATGAAATAATAAATAAATTAAAGAAATCTGAAAAAGAAATTGAAAATGGAGAAGGAATTGATGCAGAAGTTGCATTTAAGGAGCTGAGACATAAGTATGGATACTAAAAAATACAAAGTAATAATTACCCCAACGGCATTTAGAGAATTAGATAGAATATATACTTATATATCAGAAGAATTATATGCCAAAAATGCTGCAAAAGATTTAATGAGAAAAATTGAAAGTGAAATTAAAAATCTTAGTAGTAATCCCAAAATATATCCTAAAATTGAAAAGATTGATGAATTAAATAGAATATATAGAAGGATAGTTGTTAAGAAATATATTGTTCTATATACTTTAGATGAAGAAAATAATATTGTTTTTGTTTCTCATATATATTATGGAAAACGAGATTATCTAAATTAAGACTAGCAATTTAGATAAAATAAGAAATTTTGATTTGATTAGGGGCAATTATAAAATTGCCCCTAATATTAGTAATTTAAGATGCTCTTGCTTTAACTACAAATCTTTTTGTAGCATGTGAATTTCCGCTTTCATAATAACATGTAATTAAGGTTATATCTATATGACCATCTGTTAGTTGACTTGTACAAGAAGTATCATCTGGATCAACAATAAATGTATCATAAACTTTATAGCTAAGAGTTTTTTGATTCACATCTGTTAATTTAATAATTGCACCATTTTTAATATCAAGTAACTTTCCAAAAAAAATATCATCATTTTTATAGTTATGACCTAGAATACATAGATTTCCAATTTCATGTGGATTTCCACCCCAATATTTTGTCAAAGATATTTTTAATAATTTATCATTTGTTTCAGATAAAATAGGGTATTTTATATCTAAACTAGGTATTTCTAAAATACCAATTGTTTCGTAGGTATCTCCTTTTTTTGTAGTATATTTAGCTGTTTTTTTATTTGATGTATTTGAATTTATATTTGTATTAGTAGAAATATCATTTTCTGTTGTATTTTCTATGATAGTTTCTTGAGAATTGTTTGTTATAACATTTTCAGGGATAGTTATAATATTAGAGTTTTCATCTATTTTTATAGAATTTGTATTATCTTCTGAAAATGCTAAAGAGTAGAATTTGAATATGCAAATGAATATTAGAAAAATGATAAACAATATTATATATAGAGGGAGTTTAATTACTTTACTTTTTGAATTATATTGCATGGTATTTGCTCCTTTTATAATAGAGGATGTATTAAAAACACCCTCTTGTAACTTAAATATTTTTTAATTTATTATATTTAAAATATGAAATAAATCCAACAGCAGAAATCAAAATTATAAAAAAGGTAATTCCTATTCCTAATCCAGTGTATGGAAGACTACCATTTGCTGTTGTATTATCTTCACTGTTTCCATTTGTAGCTTGTGTTACTGTAACTGTGCAAGTTGCTTTTTTATTTCCATCTTTAGATACAATAGTAATTATTGTTGAACCGATTTTTTTAGGAGTTATTTTTCCTGAATTATCTACAGTTGCGACTGTTTCATCACTTGAACTCCATGTAAGGACTTTATTTGTTGCAGTTGTTGGGTTATATGTTGGTGTTAGTGTAAGCGTTTTACCAAGTTCAACTTTTGCTGTTGCAGGTAATGATACACTATCTAAACTAATGTCTGGTTGGAGATTATCGACTAAAATACATCCATAAATGTTTTTTATATTTTCACCAGAGAAGTATATCCACATATAATATAATCCTGAGTCAGGAACAGAAACTGTTGCTTCTGGGTATCCCTCGCCAGCATGGTTAACTAATGTTCCATAACCATTGAAATAATGCCACGCTTTCCAACCAGTTGTTGGTATTGAAGAAGTTATCAAATTTTCTAAATTTAAATAATTGCCATTTTGTTCTTTTATTTTTTTATATTTGGATATAAAAGATTCATCCGTTATTTTTTCATATTGGTAATATGCTGTTGAATGGTCTGCATTTCTAGAAGGAATAAAAATACATTCGGAAGAGGAATCAGAAAATTGTGTACCATTTTTCAATACAATTCTATCTGCAACATGAAATAAAGGCAATTTTAAATCAACACTTTGTTTGGATAATATTATTGTATCAGAAGTTTTATCTTTTATTGTAATATATCCTACATCAGTAGAATTCCATGTATCTCTTAATTCTTTTATTGTAGTTTGTATATCTACAATTGCAGATGTGGCTGTATAATCTGTTATATCATACCATTTATCAATATCTGCACCAGTTGATTTAGTTAATCCGAATTGATATTCATGAGTTGTATCTAATTCTAAACCAGAAAATGTAAATTTCATACTACCATTATTAGAATATATAGTTCTAGATACTTCAATATCAGTAGCATTTGAGATATTTGGAATAATAAATAAAATTAGTGATATAAAAAATATTACAACAATATATTTACATTTTGTCATTTGTTCACCCCCTTTCTAGATTAGTTATATAATTTTTATTTAATTTTGTCAACAGTTTTCTTATAAAAAACATAAAAAAACTAATAATAAATATTAGAATTGTTATAAAAAATACAAGAAAAAGAAGAAAAAAACTAACAGAATAATAAGAAAAATCAACAGTTATCTTTGTTTACTTTTAATAGATTTTTTATAAAATAAAAATATAATATGGAGGTGGATCAAATGGATAATTTTGAGGAATATGAGGTAGAAATAAGAAGAAAGAAAATTGCAGAGAGTTTAGGAAATAATATATTAAAAATTCGTAAAGAAAAAGGATATACAAGAGAACAGCTTGCAGAAAAAAGTAATCTGTCATCTAATTATATCTATGGTTTAGAAAAAGGGATGTATTTACCAGGATGTCTGGCATTAATAGATTTATCAAATGCTTTAGATGTTACTCCAGCAAAACTTTTAGAACAATATATAGAAAATAAAAAAAATATATTTTTAGATCAAATATCAAATAATTTGGATAATCTTTCAGATAGAGATTTTAAATTAATTTCAAATATAGTAGAGTATTGCAATAATAATTAAACAATAATATATTATAAAAAGTGATATAAAATAAGAAATTTTGAAATGATTAGGGGCAATTATAAAATTGCCCCTAATACTAGTATACCAATATTATCATTATAGATTTTATCAAATTGAGAGATAGGAAGAGGATTATCACCAAGACCAGCCTCAATAGTATAACCTGGTTTATTATAGTTTTGGATAAACCAATCTTTGTAACCTGCAAAACTTGAATTATATGGAGTTCCTTCTAAAGCATAGCCACTAACATTTGAGAATTGGCGACCAATTGCAAAACTATTTGGAGGATTATAATCCTGAAATTGCCAAAAGATAATTTCACCTTGAGTATGATAAGCTAAAATTAAAGAAAAATTATGAAGTAAAGTAAAATTATATATAGCAAGAGCTTCAGGTTCAGTTAATGGTCCATATCCTACAAAGTCACGTGGTGCAGGGGTGGTAAATCCTTGAGAATATTTAATGCTACGTGCATTTTCCCAACCAGCAGGAAATTGAAGATTTAAATCCACACCATTGATATTTGCTTTCCAACCAGATGGAAAAGGTATTGATGGATAATTATTGGCAATTAATTCTGTATTGGTATATAAAGAAGAATTTGAACTAATTTCTCCAGTAACCAAATTTACTCCATCTGGATTAATCATAGGCATAATGTAAATTGTGCAATAGTTATAAATGTTTCTAGCATTATAACCGAAAATATTTAGGTTATTAGAAAAAGCATAGCAATAATTTTCAATAAATTTCATAAGTAAAGGAGAAGTTATCCATTCATTTGCGTGTATTGAAGCTGAATAAAAAACTTCTTTAGAGCCACGACCAATTTTTATAACAGGAATTTCATTTCCAAGCACACTATTTCCAGTAGATCTGATTTCTAAAAATGGATAAAGTAATTTTAAAGAATCAAGATTAATTTTCATAATTGAATAACTATAACTAATATTGGTTGGAACAATAAAACCAAGACCTCCATTAATATATGGTTTTAATGCATTCCAAGTTCTAAAACCTACAATTCCGTCTGGAGTTAAATTATTTTGTTTTTGGAAAGTAATAACAGCATTTCTAGTTGAATCACCGAAAATACCATCAATTTTTCCATTATATAAATTAATTTTTTGCAATATATTTTGCAAAAATTCAACCATAGGTCCATGAGAACCTAATCTTAAAGTTTCCATTATATCACCCAGAATATCTTATGTAATTATTGTCAAAATTGCCACAGTAAAAAAATTTTAGTAAAATAAAACAACATTTAAAATTCTCAGCATAAAATAATTAGTATAAAAAATATTAGGAGGATTTTATGTGTGGAATTGTAGGATTTGTAAATTATAAAGAAAATATTTCAAACCAAAAGGAAATATTAAACAAAATGACACAAACACTTTCAAACCGTGGGCCAGATGAAGAAGGATTATATATAAATGAAAATGTAGCATTAGGACATAAAAGATTAATTGTAATTGACCCTGATGGTGGAAAACAACCAATGATAGAAAAATACGAATTTGGGGAATATGCTATAGTATATAATGGTCAAATATATAATACAAAAGAACTTAAAAAAACACTTTTAGAAAATGGATTTGAATTTAATGGGCATTGTGACACAGAAGTTTTACTAAAGAGTTATATTTATTATGGAAAAAATGTAGTAGATCATTTAAATGGAATTTTTGCATTTGCAATTTGGGATAGCAAAAAAAATGAATTATTTTTAGCAAGAGATCATTTTGGAGTTAAACCATTATTTTATACACAGGTTGATAATACATTTATATTTGCATCAGAACTAAAGGCAATATTTGAATATCCAAAAGTAGAAAAAAAATTAGAAGAACAGGGGATTGCTGAATTAGTTGGGATTGGACCTGCACACACTCCAGGTATTACAGTTTATAAAAATATTTATGAAATAAAACCTGCGCATTTTGCAATATATAATAAATTTGGATTATATATAGAAAAATATTGGGGCTTAAAAAGTATGCCACATACAGATGATTTTGAGCAAACATGTGATAAATTAAAATTTTTGTTAGAAGATGCAATAAGTAGACAATTGGTGTCAGATGTACCATTATGCACATTTATTTCAGGAGGACTTGATTCAAGTATAATTACAAAATTTGCTGCAAATTATTGTAAAAAGCACGGATTATCCCCAATTAGTACATATTCTGTGGATTATGTGGATAATGATAAGAATTTTGTAAAGTCAGATTTTCAACCAAATTCAGATAATTACTATATTGATCTTATGATAGAAAATACGTACTCAACAAACAAAAAAATATTACTTGATACTCCAGAGCTTGCTAAATATTTGAAAGATGCAATGATTGCAAGAGATTTACCAGGAATGGCAGATGTTGATTCATCTTTATTATTATTTTGTAAAAATGTAAAAAAAGAACAAACCGTAACTTTAATGGGGGAATGTGCAGATGAAATATTTGGTGGATATCCATGGTTTTTTAGAGAAGATGCTTTAAATTCAGGAACTTTTCCATGGTCTATAGCAATAGAAGAAAGACAACAATTGCTAAATTCAGAAATTGCTAAAAAGGTAAATTTAAAAGAATATATTGATTTTAGATATAATGAAAGTTTGGCTGAAGTAGAAATTTTAGAATGTGATTCTAAACAAACAGCAGAAAAAAGAAAAATATCATATTTAACAATAAATTGGTTTATGCAAACACTTTTAGAAAGAACAGATAGAATGGGAATGTATAATGGGCTTGAAATAAGAGTACCTTTTTGTGATTATAGACTTGCACAATATATGTGGAATGTACCATGGGAGATGAAAGCATTAAATGGACGTGAAAAAGGTTTATTAAGATATGTATGTAAAGATTTTCTTCCAAAAGAAATTGTTGATAGAAAAAAATCTCCATATCCTAAAACTCATAATCCTAATTATTTAAAAGTTGTAAAATCAATGCTTTCAGATATTATGAAAAAAGAAGATGCCCCAATAAACTGGATATTTAATAGAAAATATATTTTAGATATTATTGAAACAGATGGAAAGGCATTTACTAGACCATGGTTTGGACAATTGATGACAGGACCACAATTAATGGCTTATTTATGCCAGGTAAATATGTGGTTAGAAAAATATTTTAGTTAATTACATGAAAATACTGTAAAAATGGTTGACAAAATACAAAAAAAAGGGTATAATTTTAAAGTATCAATAAAAATGAGAAATAAGGTATACATATATATCTAGTACAAGAGGAGGGAATATAGATGGCACAACCAAAAAGAAGATGGTCAAAAGCAAGAACACATAGCAAAAGATCAACATGGAAATTAGAAACACCAAAATTTGCAAAATGTTCAAATTGTGGAGAACCAGTATTACCACACACATTATGTTCAAATTGTGGATACTATGATGGAAAACAAATAGTAGAAAAAAAAGAAGACTAATAATCCCCTAAGGAGGAGGAGAAAATGCAAGTATTAAAAATAATATTTATGGTAATCTATTTTGTAATATGTTTGGCAATAATAATATTAGCAATGTTACAATCAAAACAAGATGAGGGATTATCATCAACAATTACAGGTTCATCTGCAAATAACTTCTATGAAAAAAATAAGGGTAATACTAAGGAAGGAAAGCAAAAAAGATGGACTATAATATTAGGAATAATTTTAGTAATTCTTTGTATAGTTTTAGGAACAATTTATTCTTTATAATATTTTATAAAAAGATTGCTTTTATACAGTAATTAATTGTATAAAAGCAATCTTTTTAAACATATAATCTTCGAATATGATCAATAGCATTTTTTTCAAGGCGTGAAACTTGAGCTTGAGAAATACCAATTTCACTTGCAACTTCCATTTGAGTTCTACCATCAAAAAAGCGTCTAATAATAATTTCTTTTTCTTTATCATTAAGTTTTTTCATAGCTTGAATTATTGTCAAATTTTCAGCCCAGAGTTCATCAGAATTTTTGGAATCTTTAACTTGATCCATAATATACAAATTATCTGTACCATCATTATAAACAGGTTCTTGCAAAGAAACAGGATCTTGAATTGCATCTAAGCTAAATGCAATATCTTCAACAGTAGTTTCTAAATCTTTGGCAATTGTTTCAATTTTAGGTTCTTTTCCAAAATCTTTTAAATAATTTTCTTTATATTGAATAATTCGATATGCCAAATCTCTAGTTGAACGACTAACTCTAATTGTATTATTATCTCTTAAATATCTTCTAATTTCTCCAATAATCATAGGAACTGCATAAGTTGAAAATTGAACATTTTGTGTTAAATCAAAATTATCAATTGCTTTAATTAAACCAACACAACCAACTTGAAAAAGATCATCTGGTGAATCTGTTCTGCCTAAAAATCTTTGAATAACAGATAAAACCAATCTTAAATTTCCATTAATAAATTTCTGTCTTGCATTTTCATCTCCATTTTTTATTTTAATAAATAATTCAGATTTTTCTTTATTTGTTAAAACCGGTAATTTTGAAGTATTAACACCACATATCTCTACTTTGTGTATCACTAAAAACCTCCTAGAAAAATAAATTTAATATAATTATTTCCAGAATATTTAAAAATATTCTTAATATGTAAGTTTACATTAAACATAAAACTCTAATATAATATTATTTTATGAAATACCGCGTAAGCGACCAAACGAGCAACGCGAGTGCGATTGGAGCAATTTTCATTATATTAATTTTTGAAACGAAAATTGCGACTGCAAGGTATAGAAAAAAATAATATTATATTAGAGTTTTAAGAAATGTATAAAATGTAAAAATGTGCAAATAATAGTAAACGAAGGAGAAAAAAAGATGAGTTTAAAAGCAATGTTCAAATATGAACCAAATAAAGAATATAATTTTACAATACAACAATCAATAAAAAATGAAAAAAGCCAAAAAGAAGATGAAAACCAAAAAGTATATAAGTCATATGATAAAAATTTAGAATATATGAATATAAAATACAATACAGCAATTAACAGTGATATTGTGGTAAGAGAATTTTTTCTACTTGCAGAAAATAAAAAATATAGAGCATTTTTATTTTTTATAGATGGAATGACAAATTCAGATTTAATAAATAATTATGTATTAAAACCATTGATGATGAGAAATAAGAATAACACATATGAAAAAAATGAATCCAATAAAGTAGAGATAATAAGAAAAGAAGAGCTAAAAGATTATATCTATAATGCTTTAATACCACAAAATAATGTAATAGAAGAAACAGAATTCAATAAAATATGTGATAGTATAAATTCTGGAAATTGTGTATTATTTATTGATACTATAGAAGTTGCCTTTAATATAGATGTAAAAGGATTTAAACAACGAAATATAGATAAGCCAATAAGCGAAAATGTTATAAAAGGTCCACAAGAAGCATTTGTAGAAAATATAAGAACAAATACATCATTATTAAGAAGGTTAGTTAATAATGAAAAATTAATCATCGAAAATATATCTATAGGTAATATAAGTAAAACCAAATGTGCATTATGTTATATGCAAAATATTACAAATTCAGATCTAGTTGCAGAAGCAAGACATAGATTAAATAATTTAGATATAGACACATTAACTTCAACAGGACAATTAGAGCAACTAATTCAAGATGATTATTTGACAACAGGTATACCACAAATTTTATCAACAGAAAGACCAGACAAGTGTGTAAAAGCAATAATGCAAGGAAGAGCAATAATAATGGTTAATGGAAATCCATATGTATTAATTATTCCATCTGTTATGACAGATTTTTTAAATTCACCTGAAGATTCAAATTTAAAACCATTATTTGCAAATTTTTTAAGAGAAATAAGATTTTTAGCATTTATTTTAACATTATTATTACCAGGGATGTATATAGCAATAACAAGTTTTCATCAAGAATTATTGCCAACAGAATTAATGTTTTCAATACTTGCTGCAAGAGAAAATGTTCCATTTCCAATAATATTTGAATTATTAATAATGGAAATAGCATTTGAACTAATAAGAGAAGGAGGACTTAGAAGTCCATCAGCAATAGGTGCTACACTTGGAATTGTAGGTGCACTGATTTTAGGTGATGCAGCAGTATCTGCAAATATTGTAAGTCCAATTTTAATAATCATTGTAGCTATAACAGGACTTGCATCTTTTACAATACCAGATTTTAGTTTTGGATTTCATTTAAGAGTATATAGATTTGGATTTATAATACTTGGATATATTGCTGGATTTTTAGGAATCGGTCTTGGAATTGTCGTATATATAGCAACAATATCTAGTTTAAAATCATTTGGCGTAAATTATATAACTCCAATTTCAGCATCAAATTTAAATACAGGTAAAAACTATTTCATATCACCATTTTGGAAACAAGAATATAGGAGTAAATATTTAGCGCCAAAGAAAAATCAATCTCAGAGTGAGGTGAGTATGAAGTGGAGAAATTAAGTAGTAGACAAGCTGTAACTTTAATTATAACAACTTGCACGAATATATCAATTTTAATAGTAAATCAAGTTGCAATAGAAAGTTTTTCATCTGCAAGTATTTTAAATTCAGTATATGTTGGAATAATTTCTATAATTTTAACAATACTAATTTGTACTCTATATAGAAAATTTGTTGGTGTTGGAATATTAGATATATCAGAATATTTAGGCGGAAAATTTTTAAAAGTAATTGTTGGAATATTATTTATATTTTATTTTTTAGCAACTGCATCAACATTATTATGCAAATTGGTTGAAGTATTAAAAATAATATATTATCCAATAACAAATAGAGTATATATAAATTTATTATTTATTATTGCAACTGGTATAATATGCAATCTTAAAAATAATGCTTCTATAAGGGTAAATAGTGTTATTTTACCAATATCTCTTATAACTTTAATATTAGCATTTGTGGGAAATTTGAAAAATTTTGATATGCAAAATATTTACCCTATATTTGGTAATGGGATAGATTCAACATTTATAAAAGGAATATCCAGCTTATATTCATTTGGAGGAATTGCATATATATTTTTTCTTCCACCAGTACTAAAAAATAGTGATAAATTATTGAAAATATCTATATGGGGAATAGTAGTGTCTTCAATATTTATGATTGTAACAATATCAACAATTACTTTAATGTTTAATGATAAAATGGTAAATGGACAATTATTTCCTATATATATTGTTTCTAGATATATAGAATTTGGAACATTTTTTCAAAGATTAGATTCAGCATTTTTGTTGATTAGGATTATGGCATTTTTGAGTTATATGGGAATTACTGCTAATTTAATTTTAAAAATATTAAAAAACATATTAAGTATTAAAGATGAAAAACCTTTAGTATATCCACTAATGTTATTAATTTTTAGTATTTCAATTATATTTAATTCATATTATGAATTAGATATAGTACAAAATGAATTTATAAAAATATTATTTTTTAGCATATGTATAGGTGGTGGATTTACAATTTTGATATGTGCTAATTTAAAAAAAGTTATACAAGATAGGAGGTCAAAATTGTGAAAAAAAATGTAATAATGTATTTAATGATAATAATTGTTACAATAATTTTTATATATGCTTTTTCATTATCTTATAAATCTAACAATATGGAAAATATAGCTTATATTACAGCTCTTGGAATTGACTTAAATGAAGATGGCAAAAATTTAAAAGTAACATTTGAATTTATAGATAGTTCATCATTTTCAAGTGGAGAATCTTCTAAATCTTCAAAACCTATTTTAGATAATGTTATTGCACCTTCAATAAGTAGTGCAATAAATATGATAAATGGGTATACAGGAAAAAAAGTCAATTTAGCACATTGCAAAGTGATAATATTTTCAGAAGATATGGCTAAAAAAGGTATTTTATCAGAAGTTACAGATCTTATGAATAATATTCAAGTTAGACCAACAACAAATTTGATAGTTAGCAAATGCACAGCTGTAGAATATATACAACAATCAGTATCCAAATTAGAAAAAGTTTTAACAAAATATTATGATATTTTTGTAAATAGTAGTGAATATACAGGATATACATCAGATGTAACTATAGGTGAATTTTATAATTATTTATTAAATGATGATTGTGGAAATCTAGCAATACTTGGTGGACTAAATAAAGAAGCACTTCCAGAGCCAAGTAATTCTTCAGAACAAGCCGCTTCAGATAGTTCAAGTAGTTCAAAAAGTTCAGAGAGTTCCAGTGGTTCAAAGAGTTCAGGCAATTCAGCAGAAGATAAAAATTTAAATGAACAAGATATTTTGTCTGAGAAAGAAGCGGAAATGGAAGTTAAAGAAAATAAAAATGAAATTTCTACAGATACAATTGTTGCGGGAAATTCACCAATTATAGGACAAAGAGGTACAGAAAATATTGGACTTGCGGTTTTTAATAAAGACAAATATATAGGTGACTTAACTGCTACAGAAACTTTATGTCATACATTAATTGCAGGTGAGGTAAATTCCAGTTTAATAACAATAAAAGATAAAGATGATAATAATATTGATGTTGAATTAATAGAAAATACTCAGCCGAAAATAGAAGTTGATTTATCTGGAGAAAATCCAATTATTACTATATATATAAAAGTAGATGGAACAATTGTTGGTATGAACAAGTTAAATGGAAATTTACCTAAAAAAGATTTAAGAGAATTTTCAAAATTAGTTGATGAATATTTACAAAGTAAAATATCAGAATTTTTAAATAAAACCATATCAGAATATAAATGCGACATAAATGGATTTTATAAATATGCTAAACATGAATTTAAAACTATACCTGAATGGAAGCAATTTAATTGGAGTGAAAGATATTTAAAAAGTAAATTTAATATTTATGTTGATTCTAAAGTTTATGGTACTATATTAAATTCAGATTAAGGAGGATAAAAATTATTTATGAATAATATATTTATTAAAATATTTTTTTTAATAATTACTTTGTATTTTTTTCTTTATTGTTCTTCATATGCTAGATTCCAATATGTGAAAGAGAAAAAGAAATTGGCAGGTGTTACAATATTTGCATTTACATTATCTTGTGTAATACTTAGCAATATTGTATTTTGGAATAGTTAAAAAGATGTTGAAAACAACATCTTTTTAACTTAAATACAGATTATTTTAAATAACTTTTGACTTTTTCTTGCCATTATCTTGAATAGGTGGTATTAATGGACTATAAGAATCACCATTTAATACATTTACTTCTACAGTTCTTGTTAAGATATCTGTATATGTATAAGTACCGTTTCTTTTATCATCAATATATTTTACAGTAAATATATTTGGATACGCTTTTTCTATAGTGGCTTCTTTTTCAAAGGATTTATTTCTACCAAGAGAACCTTTGATAATAATCTTTTGTCCGATTTTTTCTAAAATATCTGATTTTAGATTAGTAATATCAGCATAACAAATCATATACTCACCCTCTATTCAAATTCTGCACTTAGTATACCACAATATACATAAAATGTCAAAAGAGGTAGTTTATGAAAAAAAACTTGTACCTCTTGTCGCTCTAAGAAATTTTGTGTCGAAATTTAAAATGTTACAATTTTATTACATTTATATTACAATAAAATTACATTACTATTTTTTTGCTTACCATTTGCTCCAATTCCGCCAACACCGCGCCTTCCATCACGGAGTTCATATTCAATATCATCTATTGTGATATATTTAAAAGAATCTGTTGTTGCAACTTTTTTAGCAATAATTAATGGATCAAGAAAATCTATTAGAATACGTGCAGGTGATGATGCAAAATTTGCACCAGCCATAATTAAAGCCTCAAAATAACTTTGACATGCTCCTGCAAATATAACAATATCATTAAAAAAGTCTTTCTCATATCTCCTAGCCTCTTTGACAGTTTCTATAAAATGACGTGAATTTTTGTAATTATATATGTCATTATATCCTCTTTCTTTGTGGAACATACCATCATGCCCAGTTATAACCAATATATCTGGATTATAATATTTTAATAAATTATAAACTACTTTTGGTTGCTTACTCTCAGGAATATTTTTTACAATTGCTTTTAATCCTACTTTTTGATAATATCTACGTGATTTTTCACTATATTTTCTATCTCCATCTAAATGTAGAATTTTCCCTGTAGATATTTCGTTTTTTAATCTTGAAGATAAAATTGTTGTTTCTTTTTTCATATTGTCACCTCCAGATGGAGTATAATATATTTTATGTCGAATTTTAGGATTTAGTGAGTAAAAGTTCTAAGACATTGTTTTGTGAATACAATTAAACAAAACTAATTGTATGGGGGCAATATATGAAAGGAATATTAATAGAAGAACGTGCAGTTAAATTGGCACATTATATAATTGAAACAAAAGAAACAGTAAGAAGTACAGCAAAAACTTTTGGTATAAGTAAAAGTACAGTACACAAAGATGTATCTGAACGTCTTTTAAAAATTAACCCAGCTTTAGCTAAAGAAGTGAGAGAAGTACTAGATGAAAATAAATCTGAAAGACATATAAGAGGAGGGATGGCTACTAAACTTAAATATATTAATCAACATAAAAATAATTAGAAAAAAGAAAAATCGTTTTGAATAAAGCGATTTTTTTGCTGTTTTCTAAAATGTAACAAAAATGTAAAAAAATAAAATCAAATTTTGTCGAAAAAAGTATGACCATAAAAATATTTAATGCTATAATGACCTTAAATATGATTTTAGTCAACTTAAAATGTATGATGAAAATATACGAAGGCTCTATGCCACGAAATCCATTAATTGCAAATACTTTGTATTTATCAAAAGATATTGAAAAATGGGGCTCTGGATTTAAAAGAATAACTGATGAATGTAAAGCTGAAAATGTAAAAGTTGAATTTAAAATTAAAAAAAGTGGATTTACAGTTATATTTTATAGAAAAACAGATGAAGAATTATTTGATTTAACACAAGAAAATAAAAGTACACAAGAAAACGCACAAGAAACACACAAGAAACGCACAAGAAATGCACAAGAAAATTTTATACTTGACTTTTGTAATGAAGCAAGAAGTTTAAAAGAGATACTTGAATATTGTGGATATAAAAATGCAAGAAGTTTTAGAGAAAAATATATTAATCCACTTTTAAAAGATGAAAAATTAAAAATGACAATACCTGAACAACCAAAGAATAGAAACCAAAAGTACATTACAAATAGAAAATGAAAATAACAAAAAGAGAAATCAAGTAAATGTTGAAAGAGAGGTGATAAAAAACAGAAACAATAAAATTAAATTTCAAAATTATTTACGAAACAACAGTAAAGATTGCGAGTAGTTTATATACTATATTAACAATAATATTAACTTTTATATCGTGGGCAGATTTAGGCATAAATTCAATAAATTGCAGAATATCAATATTAATACTAATATTTGTATTATCAGTAACTTTGGCTATTATATATATATGCTTAATAAAAAAAGAAGTGACAATATGGAAAAAAGGAAATGGTACAATTAAAGTTGGGTATGCCGATATTATGAAAATAGCTTTTAATAAAGATAAAAAAATAATAAAATAATAGTTGTTATTCCAGTAAATACATGTTTTGATACAATTGTAGATGATGATATTAGCAAATTCGATAAACCATTAGTATTATCTAAAACTATACATGGAAAAATAAATATTATTATTTATAATAAAGAAAAAAATAAAGTTGCTATATGCAAAAATAAATAAAGAAGGAATAATTATGTCATATAGAAATGGAAATTATAGTGCGTTCTATGTATCAGAACCATTAATTTTGTAATAACTAAAATAAATGTAATGTATGGTTAGTAAAAAAAATCAAAAAACTATTGACAAATATGAAAAAAAAGTGTAAACTATATTAGTATTACAAAAAAGTTCGTATTGTGAAAGGAATGTTATAAAAATGGAAAAAGATATAATGAAAGGAAAAGTGAGATTAAGTATATTATTAGACATATATAAAAACATTTTAACAGAAAAACAATATGAATATATGGACTATTATTGTAACCAAGATTTAGGAGTAACAGAAATAGCAAATAACAAAAAAATATCAAGACAAGCAACAAGCAGAATGCTAATGCAATCAAAAGAAAAATTAGAAGAGCTTGAAAAAAACTTGCAAATAATGAAAAAGCAACAAGAAATAAAAAAACAATTAGAAAAACTAAAACAAAAAAACATAGAACCAGACATAATAAAAAATATAGAAGCTCAATTAGATTTTTAAGATAAGTGGAGGTAAAAGATGGCATTTGAAGGATTATCTTCCAGATTACAGGAAATAACAAGAAAAATGAAAGGTGAAGCAAGAATTACAGAAAGCAATATGAAAGAAATGTTAAGAGAAGTAAAACTTGCATTACTAGAAGCAGATGTAAATTATAAAATCGTAAAAGAATTTATATCAAATATACAAGAAAAAGCACTAGGTCAAGAAGTAATGAAATCTTTAAAACCAGGAGAACAGGTAGTAAAAATAGTAAAAGATGAATTAGTTCAATTACTAGGTGGCACAGAAAGTAAGCTTAATATATCACCAAACCCACCTACAATAATAATGCTTGTTGGCTTGCAAGGTTCAGGAAAAACAACAACAGCTGGAAAGCTTGCAAATTTACTTAGAAAACAAGGGAAAAAGCCATTACTTGTTGCATGTGATGTTTATAGACCTGCAGCAATAAAGCAATTACAAGTAGTTGGTGGTCAATTAAATATACCTGTATATTCTGAAGAAAATTCAAAAGATGTAGTAGCAATTGCAAAAAGAGCAATAAATGTTGCAATATCAAAATTAAATGATGTTATAATTCTTGATACTGCGGGAAGACTACATATAGATAATGAATTAATGGAAGAATTGCAGAATGTAAAAAAATCTGTAAAACCACACGAAATTTTGCTTGTAGTAGATAGTATGACAGGTCAAGATGCAGTAAATGTAGCAGAAACCTTTAACACTGAAGTTGGAATTGATGGAGTTATATTAACAAAACTTGATGGTGATACAAGAGGTGGTGCAGCATTATCTGTAAAAAAAGTTACAGGAGCTCCAATAAAATTTATAGGTGTTGGTGAAAAATTAAGTGAACTTGAAGTATTTCATCCAGACAGAATGGCATCAAGAATTTTGGGAATGGGAGATGTGCTTTCAATAATTGAAAAAGCAGAACAAACACTTGATTTAGAAGAAGCAGAAAAACTAGAAAAACAATTAAGAAAAAATAGGTTTGATTTAAATGATTATTTAGCACAACTAAAACAAATAAAGAAAATGGGATCATTTTCATCAGTATTAAAAATGATACCTGGAATGAGCAAATATGGTGATTTAAAAGTTGATGATAAAGAATTTGATAAAATTGAAGCGATGATAAATTCAATGAGTGCTAAGGAAAGAGCAAACCCAAAAATATTAAATGGAAGTAGAAGAAAACGTATCGCAAATGGAAGTGGTACACAAGTTAGTGATATCAATAAATTTATGCAAACATTTGAAATGACACAAAAAATGATGAAAAAAATGAACAATAAAGGCAATATGAAGAAAATGATGAAAGGCATGGATCTTGATAAACTAAAAGATATGATGTAATTAATTTTTTAATATAAATATCTTGATTTATAGGAGGTGAACATAATGGTAAAAATAAGATTACAAAGATTTGGAAAGAAAAAAGCTCCATTTTATCACATAGTAGTTGCAGATTCAAAATCTCCAAGAGATGGAAGAATTATAGAACAAATAGGTACATATAATCCAATGACTGAACCATCAACAATAGTATTAGACAAAGAAAAAGTAGAAAAATGGATTAAAAATGGTGCAAAACCAACAGATACAGTTAAAGCTTTAATAGAAAAAGCAAAATAAGTCTAAATACATTAGAGAAAGGATGAGCAAGATGAAAGAAATTTTACAAACTATTATAGAAAGTTTAGTTGAAGATAAATCTGAAGTTTCAATAAATGAAATAGCAGGAGAAAAATCAATAGTTTTTGAAATAAAAGTATCTGAAAATGATATGGGAAAAATTATTGGTAAGCAAGGAAAAATTGCAAGTTCAATCAGAACAATTATGAAAGCTATAGCTGCAAAAGAACAAAAAAAGGTTACTATAGAATTTATAGGATAGTTTTTAAAGCTATGGAGGATTAAATGAAAAATTTAGAAATAGGTCAAATAGTTAATACATTTGGAATAAGAGGTTTTGTAAAAGTAAAACCATGGGTAAATGATATAACAAGATTTGATGATTTGGAAACAGTGTATATAAAAATTAGAAAAGAAATTAAACAGTATGAAATAGAAGAAGTAAAATATCATAAAAACATGGTATTATTAAAATTCAAAGGTATAGAAACTGTTGAACAAGCAGAAAGTTTAAAAAATGCCTATTTAGAAATAGATAGAAAAGATGCTATACCACTTGAAGAAGGTACATATTTTATAGTTGATTTACTTGAATCTGAAGTATATTCAGATGAAGGCGAAAAATTAGGAATACTTGAAGATATTTATAATACTGGAAGTAATGATATATATGTTGTGAAAAATGAAATCGGAAAATCTATATTATTACCAGGAATACCTGATGTAATAAAAAATGTAGATATAGAAAATAAAAAAATAATAGTACATTTATTGAAAGGATTAGTTTAATGAAATTTGATGTTTTAACACTTTTTCCTGAAATGTTTGAACCACTTAAAATGAGTATTATAGGAAAAGCAATTGAAAAAAAACTTATAGACATAAATTTGGTAAATATAAGAGATTTTTCAAAAGATAAACATAAAAAAGTTGATGATACTCCATATGGTGGTGGTGCAGGAATGGTAATTAGACCAGATGTAGTATATGATGCATATAAATCTGTGAAAAGTGAAAATGCAAAAGTTATATATATGTCACCACAAGGGAATAAACTTGAACAGAAAAAAGTTGAAGAATTATCAAAAGAGCAACATTTAATAATTCTTTGTGGACATTATGAAGGAATAGATCAAAGAGTATTAGATAAAATTGTTGATGAGGAAATATCAATTGGTGATTATGTTGTAACTGGTGGAGAATTGCCTGCAATGATTTTAATTGATTCTGTATCAAGATATACAGAAGGTGTGATTTCTTCAGAATCTCGCAAAGAAGAATCATTTTCAAATAGGCTATTAGAATATCCTCAATATACAAGACCAGAGATTTTTGAAGGAGTAAAAGTTCCTGAGATATTAGTTTCTGGACATCATGCAAATATTGAAAAATGGAGAAAACAAAAATCTATAGAAAATACATCTAAAAAAAGACCTGATATTTTAAAATAGAAGTGCTGTTTTAAGCACCGCTCAAAATCAAAAAGGAGGATTAAAATGGATATTATAAAATCTATTGAACATGAACACTTAAAAGCAAGAATACCAGATTTAAAAGTTGGAAATACAGTAAAAGTTCATGTAAGAATTAAAGAAGGAAATAAAGAAAGAATTCAGATCTTTGAAGGAATAATAATTAAAGTTCAAGGAGAAGGAATTAATAAAACATTTACAGTTAGAAAAACATCATATGGAGTAGGAGTTGAAAAAACATTTTTAATTCACTCACCATTAGTTGAAAAAGTTGAATTAGTTAGAGTAGGTAAAGCTAGACGTGCTAAATTATTCTATTTAAGAGATAGAGTAGGTAAATCTGCAAAAACTAAAGAAATTGTTGGTGCAAGAATTGAAAATAAAGAAATAGAAATAAAAGGAATTGCTGAAGAACCAGCAACTCAAGAAGCTCCTGTAGTAGAGGAAACTCCTGTTGTAGAAAAAGTTGCAACAGTAGAAGAAACTCCAGTTGCAGAAACTGCAGATGTAAAAGCTGAAGAAGCAAAAACAGAATAATAGGAGAAAAAATATGAGAATTAGATACAAAAAATGGGCTAGACCTGAACTTGAGGCAAGTGATTTTTTTGTTGACAATCCTGAATTGTTAAGAGGCAAATGGAAAAAATTTTTTAAAAATCCAGATTTGCCTCTTAATTTGGAATTAGGATGTGGAAAAGGTCAATTTATATCTAAACTTGCAAGTGAAAATTTGGATATTAACTATATTGCAATAGATTTAATAGATGCAATGCTTGGTCTAGCAAAAAGAAATGTAGAACAAGTATATAAGGAAAAAAACTTGAGTATTGATAATATTGCATTAACAAGATATGACATTGATAGGATTTTAAACATTATAAGTGATGAAGATAAAATTGAAAGAATTTATATAAATTTTTGTAATCCTTGGCCTAAAGGAAAACATAGAAAAAAACGTTTAACACACACAAGGCAATTAGAAAAGTACAAAACTTTTTTGAAACCAAATGGCAAAATATATTTTAAAACAGATGATGATGATTTATTTAATTCAAGTTTAAATTATTTTGAAGAAGCTGGTTTTAAAATATATAAAAAATCATATGATTTACATTCTGAAACTAATTTTTTTGAAGATATTGAAAATGTTATTACAGAACATGAAAAAATGTTTTCAGAACAAGGAATAAAAATAAAAGCATTAATTGCATACATTTAGCTATAATGTAATTCTTGATATTTATATTGTATTATTTTTAATACTTTGCAGTCGCAATTTCCATATTAAAAATAATATAATGAAAATTGCTCCAATCGCACTCGCATTGCTCGTTTGATCGCTTACGCAGTATTAAAAATAATACAATATAAATATCCAAGTAATGGATTTAAATTAGCTAACTAGTAGAATTAATTGCAGTTAAATAATTTAAAGTTTGTAATATATTATTTTTTAAATAATATATTAATATAGGAGGTATGCTTATGAGTAAAACTATGTGGAAACCAGGCACATTCATATACCCAATACCAGCTGTTATGGTATCATGTGGTGATTTTGAAAAATCAAATATTATTACAGTTGCATGGACAGGAGTTTTAAATACTGATCCTGCTATGGTTTATATTTCTGTAAGACCAAATAGATATTCATATGAAATTATAAAAAATCAAGGTGAATTTGTTATAAATCTAACAACAAAGGATTTAGCTAAAGCTACAGACTGGTGTGGCTGTAGGAGTGGAGAAAAATATGATAAATTTAAAGAAATGAATTTAACAAAAGAAAAAGCAAATTTTGTTAACTGTCCATTAATTAAAGAATCTCCAGTTTCTATTGAATGTAAGGTAAAAGAAATAAGAGAACTTGGTACACATCATATGTTTGTTGCTGATGTTCTTTCTATTGATGCAGATGAAAAATTTATTGATGAAAATGGTGCATTTGATATTTCAAAATGTGATTTGATTTCATATCAAAATGGTGGATATTATACACAAGGAGAAAAAATAGGAAAATTTGGATTTTCAGTTAAAAAGAAAAAATAAAAGGAGTAGTTTAGATGAAAAAGAAAATTATAATAATAATTATTTTGATAATTGCAATATTAGCAGGAATAATTGGATATAGTGTATATCAAGATTTAAAACAAGAAGATAATTTAAAAATAGAATTAGATGATATATCTAATATGATAAATTATGAGGATATGAGCAATTTGGATGAAATTAATAAAAGGCTTGACCAAACAGTTACTAAAAAAGATTATGCAGTAGTTGAAAAAGCTTTTAAACAATATATGAAAGATTTTTTAAATAATACTCACGAAATAACAGAGATATTTGATGATGAAAGAATTGTAAAAGCATTATCTGCAGAAAATTATAAGAATGATGGACCTGATTTTAAAGAAACTAAAGAACTTTTAAAAAATTATTCAGACAAACTAGCTGAGTGTACTTCAAAATACAATGAATTTTTAACAGAAGAAAAAATTATGTCATATATAGATGATAAAAATTTAGATGATTATTACATTGAACTTTACAGAAATGAATTAGTTGGTGATATTGAAAAAGAAAAAGCAGATAAAACTGTTGAAAATTCAATAAATGAAATTATTGATGTTATGAATAATTCTGAAGATATTATAGATTTCTTAGTGAAAAATAAGGGAAAATGGGAAATAGATGGTGAAGATATAGTTTTTGATAACCAAAAACTAATTAATGAATATCAAGAATTAATAGAAAAAATTTGTTATTGATAATATCGAATGGTGGTTTATAGAAATTTCTAAGTTTAGAAAAATGCATAAGAATATTGACAATAAAATAGAGCAATGGCTCCTATTTTTAGATGATGAAGAAAAGGAGTTGGTAAAAATACCTTCCATATAAGAATCTTATGTATTAAGATTTTTTATATGGGAGTATTTGGTTTTTAACTTTATTTTTTAATAAGTCATCCTTCTAAATTTTATATTTTCGAGTGAGTAAAATCTAAATATTATAATAAAAACATTGACATTTAGTATAAAAAAGGTTACAATCTATATGAAATAAATATAAAAAGGAGCGAAAAATATGAACATTGTAATGATGGGTGCACAAGGTACAGGAAAAGGTACTGTAGCAGGCATATTAAAACAAGATTTGAATATTCCACATATATCAACAGGTGAAATATTTAGAAAAAACATTAAAGAAGGAACAGAGTTAGGAAAAATAGCTACAAAATACGCAGATGAAGGTAAACTTGTTCCAGATGAAGTAACAAATGAAATGGTAAAAAATAGAATAAATGAAGAAGATTGCAGAAATGGATTTATTTTAGATGGATATCCAAGAAATTTAGCACAAGCAGAAGAATTAGATAAAATGTTAGAGGAAAAAAATGATAAATTAGATTTAGTTGTATATTTAACAACTCCAACTGAAGAAATTGTTGAAAGAGTAATGGCAAGAAGAGAATGTCCAAAATGTAAAAGAGTATATAACATGATTTTAAGTAAACCAAAAGAGGGTGAATTGTGTGATGACTGCAAAGTTCCTCTAATAAAAAGAGTTGATGATACAGAAGAAAAATTGAAAACAAGATTAGATATATTTTTCTCACAAACACAACCTGTAATGGATTATTACAGAGAAAAAGGAATTGTAAGAGAAGAAGAAGTAAGTGTTGCTATAAATAGATTAGGAACTGATGCTGCAAAAGATGTAGTTGAATATATAAAAAATAAATAAAAATAAAGTCCGGCTCAATAAAAGCCGGATTTACTAAATACATGTGAATAAATTATGAAGAAATTTTCTCCATAATTTTTTTAAGAATTTCTTCTTCAAAAGAATCAGGAAGTTTATCAATTGTCTTTGGAACATAAGCTGACTTCTTTTTTGGGGTTGAAATTTCTTTTTCAAAATCTTTACATTTTAGAATTATACACCGGGACAATCCTTTTTGTATAACTTCAATTCCAAAACATACAAAATTATATTTTTCTATGCGGAAAGAAGAAGATATTTCAGTTAGACAATCTTCAGTGAAATTCTTTTTGCCATCTTTTTCTAAATGTTTCAAATTGTTAAAATAAGGGAATATGAGAGAAATATCATGTGTTTTATCACAACCCCCTTCTTCTTTAGAAAGAGCTGAAAACTTGCGACATTTATCACATAAATGTATGTGATAGCTTTTACATTTTTTAATTATCGCAGAAAAATCTTTACGATGTAGACTTACAAATAGATAATCATTTAGCTTTACGATTAAAAAAGGTTTTTTTCCCAGCCGAAGCTGCCAAAGTTCCTCTTCTGAAACTCTCTGTAAAGAAAATTCTTTTACCACTTCATTAAAATTTAGCATTTGTTCCTCCTGTAATGTGCATTGCACTTAAAAATAGCTTATGTATACAGTATACTACATTATGTAAAATATGTCAATTATATATTGACAACTTTGAAAAAAAGGTATAAAATAGAAAAGTGAGAAAAGAGGAAGAAAAGATGGTAAATATAAAATCAGGAAAAGAAATAAAATTAATGGAAGATGTATGTAGAATTGTTGCAAAATTTTATGAACAATTAGAAAAAGAAGTAAAACCAGGAATATCCACTTTAGAATTAGATTCAAAAGCTGAAAAAATAATGAGAGGACTTGGAGCAGTTCCTGCACAAATAGGGTATAATCCAGGGATAAAAGGTGTTCCACCATATATGCACTCAACCTGTATTTCAGTAAATGATGAAGTAATACATGGAGTGCCAAATAAAAATAAAATAATAAAAGAAGGAGATATTGTAAGTGTTGATACAGTAGCCTTAAAAAATGGGTTTAATGGTGATGCTGCAAGAACATTTATAGTTGGAAAAACATCTAAAGATGCTAAAAGATTAGTTGATGTAACAAAACAGGCATTTTTTGAAGGAATAAAATATGCAAAACCTGGATTTAGAGTTGGAGATATCTCACATGCAATAGGTGAGTTTGTAAAAGAAAATGGATATTCAGTTGTAAGAGAATTTGAAGGTCATGGTATTGGAAGACAAATGCATGAAGAACCAGAAGTTCCAAATTACGGAAAAGCAGGGAGAGGAATAAGACTTGTGCCAGGAATGACAATAGCTGTTGAACCAATGGTAATACAAGGTAAACCCAATATTTTAGAGCTTGAAGATGGCTGGACAATTATTACAGAAGATGGAAGTTTGGCTGCACATTATGAAAACACAATTTTAATTACAGAAAATGAGCCTAAAATATTGACAATTTAATAAAAGTGCGATATAATATAAAAGCTATTGTAAAATTAGGGTAAATATGTAATTTTATAGAGTTACATAATACTTAGTTTTATCTAATATATATAGCTCTTTAAGGAGGCGAGAAAGTGGCTAAAGAAGATATTATCGAGGTTGAAGGTGTAGTTGTAGAATCTTTACCAAATACAACTTTTAAAGTAGAATTAGAAAATGGGCATCAAATATTGGCTCATATTTCAGGAAAATTAAGAATGAATTATATCAAGATTTTACCTGGTGATAAAGTTAAGGTAGAGATGTCACCATATGATTTAAATCGAGGTAGAATTACTTGGAGAGCTAAATAAAAATATTACTAAGTTATTTGAGGAGGTGCAAAAATGAAAGTAAGACCATCAGTAAAAAAAATATGCGATAAATGCAAAGTTATAAAAAGAAAAGGTGTAATAAGAGTTATCTGCGAAAACCCTAAACATAAACAAAGACAAGGATAATTATATGATATCATATAATTATTTTAAATATTTCTATTAATATAGAAATCAAAAAAAGATTATAACATAAATAGGTAGCGGCTGAAACTTTAAAAGTTTTATATCCATTTATGTTTATATATATTGTGTTAAAAACTTAAAGATCAAATTTATTTTGATGCATTTCACCTTTAAGTGGAGATACAAAACTATAATAATTTTTGGAGGTGCAAAAAGAATGGCTCGTATAGCAGGAGTAGATTTACCTAAAGAAAAAAGGGTAGAAATAGGACTAACATACATATATGGTATAGGATTATCTAGTTCTCAAAAAATACTAGAAAAAACAGGGATAAGCCCAGATGTTAGAGTAAAAGATTTAACTGATGATGATTTAGCAAAAATCAGAAAAGTAATTGATGAAGAATTTACTGTAGAGGGTGACCTTAGAAGAGAAATAGCATTAAATATTAAAAGATTAACTGAAATTGGATGCTACAGAGGTTTAAGACATAGAAGAGGACTACCTGTAAGAGGACAAAGAACAAAAACTAATGCGCGTACTAGAAAAGGTCCACGTAAAGTAGTAAGTAAATCAAAAAAAGCAAAATAGTTAAATAAAGATATCTTTTATAGAGGAGGTAAATAAAAGCAATGGCTAAAAATGTAACAAGAAAAACAGTTGCAAAAAGAAATAGAAAAAACATTGAAAGAGGAGCTGCACATATACATTCTAGTTTCAATAATACAATTGTATCAATAACAGATACAGCTGGAAATGTAATCTCATGGGGAAGTGCTGGTGGACTTGGTTTTAAAGGTTCAAGAAAAAGCACACCATTTGCAGCAGGAGAAGTTGCAGAAACAGCAGCAAAAAAAGCAATGGAACATGGTTTGAAAACTGTTGAGGTATTTGTAAAAGGACCTGGTTCTGGAAGAGAAGCAGCAATAAGAGCACTTCAAACAGCAGGTTTAGAAATAAGTGCTATAAAAGACGTAACACCAATACCACATAATGGTTGTAGACCACCAAAAAAACGTAGAGTTTAATAATAAGGAAGGTGAAATAAAAAATGTCAAGATATAAAGACGCACAATGTCGTGTTTGCCGTAGAGAAGGATGCAAATTATTCTTAAAAGGTGAAAGATGTTATTCAGATAAGTGTAGTGTATCAAGAAGAAATTATGCCCCTGGAGATCATGGACAAAAAAAGGCAAAACTTTCTGAATATGGAACACAATTAAGAGAAAAACAAAAAACAAAATCATATTATGGAGTTGGAGAAAAACAATTTAGAAAATATTTTGTAATGGCTTCAAATAAAAAAGGTGTAACAGGTGAAAACTTATTACAAATATTAGAAAGTAGATTAGATAATGTTGTATATAGATTAGGACTTGGAGCATCAAGAGCTGAAGCAAGACAAATTGTTAATCATTCTCAAATAGCTGTAAATGGTAAAAAAGTAAATATTGCTTCATATTTAGTAAAACCAGGAGATGTTATCTCAGTTAGAGAAACTAAACAAGATAATGGTTGTATAAAAGCAAATGTTGAAGCTAATGCAAATAGACCTATACCAGCTTGGTTAGAAAAAAATAAAGAAAATATGAGTGGAAAAGTATTAAGATTGGCATCAAGAGATGATATAGACATCGCATTAGAAGAACATTTAATAGTAGAGCTATACTCTAAATAATTAGGAGGTAAATAATGATAGAATTTGAAAGGCCAAATATTGAATGTACAAAAATTGATGATAAAAACAATTATGCAAAATTTGTTTGTGAACCACTAGAAAGAGGATATGGTGTTACAGTAGGAAATTCATTAAGAAGAATATTGTTATCATCATTACCTGGGTGTGCATTAACAAGTGTAAAAATTGAAGGTGTACTACATGAATTTTCTAGTATTCCAAATGTGGTAGAAGATGTACCAGAAATTATAGTAAACTTAAAAAATGTTAGACTTAAATTCGATGGAAATGAAGATAAAGTTTTACATATAAACTTTAAAGGTGAAGGAGAAGTAACTGCTGGAGATATACAAACAGATGGTACTGTTGAAATATTAAATCCAGAATTACATATAGCTACTGTGTCTGAAGGTGGACACCTAGAAATGGAATTAACTGCAAATAGAGGAAGAGGTTATTTATCATCAGATAAAAATAAAAAGCCTGATCAAGATATATCTGTACTTCCAATAGATTCTATTTATACACCTGTAAAAAAAGTAAACTATCAAGTTGAAGCAACACGTGTTGGTCAAATGGTTGATTTAGATAGATTAGTTATAGAAGTATGGACTGATGGAAGTTTGAAACCATATGAGGCACTAAGTTTAGCAGCAAAAATAATGACAGGTCATTTGGAATTATTTATTGATTTATCAGAAGCTACAAAAAATACAAAAGTAATGATAGAAAAAGAAGAAAATAAAAAAGAAAAGATTTTAGAAAAGTCTATAGAAGAAATGGAATTATCTGTAAGATCATTCAATTGCCTAAAAAGAGCTGGAATTGCTACTGTTGAAGATTTAACAAATAAAACAGAAGCAGAAATGATGAAAGTTAGAAATTTAGGTAAAAAATCTTTAGATGAAGTTACAGCAAAATTACGTAACTTAGGATTAGACTTTGCACCTGAAGAAGATTAAGATAGGAGGTAGAAGAAGTTGGCTAATAGAAAATTAGGAAGAACTACTGATATAAGAAAATCTATGTTAAAAAATTTAACAACAGATTTATTTGTATATGGAAAAATTACTACAACAGAAGCTAGAGCTAAAGAAGTTAAATCTATAGCAGATAGTATTATAGCATTAGCTGTAAAAGAAAAAGATAATTTTGAAATGGTAGATGTAAAAGTTGTTAAAGCAAAATTAGATTCAAAAGGTAATAAATTAACTGAACTTGCAACAAGTAAAAATGGTAAAGAATATTTAAAAGTAGTTAAAGAAGAAACTACAGAACAAAGACAAAAAGATATGCCATCAAGATTAAATGCAAGAAGAATAATAATGAATAAAGTTAATAAAGTTAAAGATAGTGAAGGAAACAAAATAGATGTACCTTCAAAATTATTTAACGAAATAGCACCAAAATATGAATCAAGAGTTGGTGGCTATACAAGAATAGTTAAAGCTGGTAAACGTCAAGGTGATGGAGCTGAAACTGCAATATTAATGTTAGTATAAAATAGAAAAAAATCTAGAATATTTATATTTTAGATTTTTTTTTGTGAAAAAAAGTTCATATTACTATTGACAAAATTAGAAAAAAGTAGTATACTGATATACTAGAACAGTATATTAGTATAATTAATATACTATAATATAGAGGGGAAGTAATTTTAATGAAACAAGATCAAATAATAGAAGCTGCAAGACAATTATTTTATAAATATGGTTTTAAAAAAGTATCTATGGATGAAATTGCAAGAAAGGCAGGTGTAACTAAAAGAACAATTTATATGTATTTTTCAAGTAAAGAAGAATTGCTTAAATATTTTATAGAAGAAGAATTAAAAAATATGAAGCAAATAGTTGAAGAAATAGAAAAAAGAAAAGATTTAGAATTTTTTGAAAGTGTAAATTTAGGAATATATAAATTGTTAAAATATAAAAAAGAAAAAGATTTTTTAAATATTATTGCAAAAGAAGGAGAAATTTTAAAAAATGAAATAATACTAGAAAATCTTGAATTAATTGATAAACAAATAAAAGAATATATAAAAGAAAAACTTGAACTTGCGAAAAGCAAAGGATTCATAGATTATGAAGATGCTGATATTACTACATTTTTAATTTATAAAATGTATATTGCACTAATGTTTGATTGGGACAATGGAAAAGAGAAGGTTAATGAACAGATGATGGCAAAAACTATTTCAAAAATTTTAAAAAGTGGGTTAAGGAAGGAAGTAGATAAAAATGAAAAATAAAAAAATTATGGAGTATATTATATTTGCTGTAGTATTATTAATACCAGTAATATATAGTTTCTTTTATTTAAAATCATATTGGGATCCATATGGAAATTTATCAGATATGAAAATTGCTGTTGTAAATTTAGATGAAGGAAAAGATGAAGAAAATCAGGGAGAGGAATTTGTTGCAAAACTTAAAGACAGTGATACATTTAATATTTGTGAAGTAAGTTTAGATGAAGCAAATGAAGGGATGCAACAAAATGAATATTATGCAATGATAACAATACCAAGTAATTTCACAGAATATTTAGAAAGTGCATCAACAGAAAATAAAAAGGTTGCAACAATAACATATAATCCAAACCAAGCAAGTAATTATTTAGCAACACAAATAGTAAATAGTGCTATGAAAACAGTAGAAGCAGATTTACAAGCAGAAGTAAATAGTAAAATAGTTGCAAATTTATCTGAAAAACTAGAAGAAGTACCAAATAGTCTAAATGATATATCTGATGGAGCTAGTCAAATTTTAAATGGGTCAGAAGATTTGAATTCTGGATTGAAACAAATAAAAAATGGTACATCAGAATTAAATAGTAAATACTCAGAATTTGATAAAGGAGTTAGCTCTGCTTATGATGGAAGTACATCAATTGATAGTGGATTGAAAACAGCACAAGCAGGAGTAAATAGTTTAGCAACAGGAACTGAATCTTTGGATGGAGCAATAGAACAAATAAATTCTGGAATTAATGAATTATCAACACAAGGAAATCAAGGAATAGCAGCATTATCAACAGGTATTCAAGATTTATATAATGGAGCAAATGGATTAAATACTGGAGTTTCTGGATATTTAGAAGGAACTGCAAGTTATGCAGAAAATGTTAGTAATTATACATCAAGTGTAGAAAAATACACAAAAAATGTTAAAAATTATATTAGCTCAGTAGATGGAGCAAATGAAAAAACAACAGAACTTTTAACAAAGCTTTCTAAGATGACAGATTCTGATGATGAAAATATAAAAGAACTTGCTAAAAGTGCACAAACATTATTAACAACATCAAGTGATTTAGATAAAACTGAAATTGTGCTTAACAAAACTGCAGAAGGATTAAATCAAAGTGGAGTTAAAATTAGTAAAGCTGGTGAAGGTTTAGTAACAAAAGGAGAAGATGTAAAAAATGGTGCAGAAGGTGTATTAGCAGGAACTCAAGAATTAGCTACAAAATCAAGTAGCTTATCTGGAATAACAGAAGGAATTACAAGTTTGAAAAATGCAATGGCACAAGTAAAAGTTGGTACAACAAGTTTGAAATCAGGTGTAAATAAATTGTCTGATGGTACAACAGAACTTTTAACAGGTAGTACACAATTAACAAGTGGTTTATCTACATTAGATGAAAGTTCTACACAAGTAAAATCAGCATTACAAACTTTAGATGATGGAGCAAGTAGTGGTTATGATGGAAGTGATGAACTTACGAGTGGTGTTCGAGAATTTAATGATGAAATAAATTCAGGAATAAGTGATACAAATAAAGAATTAACAACATTAAATGGTTTAGAGGAATTTTCTAAAGAACCCGTAAATATGGAAACAGAAGGATATGGAGATGTATCTTCATATGGTATAGCATTTACACCATTATTCTTGTGTATAGGATTATGGGTTGGAGCATTAATGTGCTATGTTGTATTTTATTATGACCAAAGACATAGATTTGGAATTTTAGATCATGATAATAAAAATAAATTATTACAAAATGTTTTGTATTTAATTGTTGGAGGTATTCAAGGAATATTAACTGCAGGATTATTAAAATTAGGATTAGGTTTTGAAATACAAAATATGTGGCTATACTTCGGAGTTTCTGCTCTATTAGGTGTAACATTTATAAGCATTATTCAATTCTTAATTAGAAACTTTGGAGATATTGGAAAATTCTTGGCTTTGATTATTTTAGTATTACAACTTGCAGCATCAGGTGGTACTTTCCCAATTGAAACTATAAACAAATTCTTCCAAGTGTTATCACCATATTTACCAATGACTTATGCAATTGATTTATTAAGAGAAATTTTAATACCTACTGCAACTAACTTTAAAGCAGAATATATTGGACTATTACTTGGAATTAATGTTGCAATGGTTGGTATAACATATTGTGTTGATATTATAAAAATTAAACTTAAAAAAAATAAAAAATCAACAAATAAAAGTAAAATAGGTGTGCTAAGAAAAGCATAAAACAAAAAAAGGAAATCTTGAAAAAAGATTTCCTTTTTATAGATCTAATTAAAATAATAAAAAAATGCAAGTTATCGACCACTTTTAGATGTTTATACATCAAAAGTGGTCGATAACTTTATTTTAAAACCAAAGAGAAAAAATTAAACTTTGTTACAAAAATATTACAATAAAATTCTTACGGAACTACATAAAATCAAAAAAAAAATTGTAAGATTTTTAATAAAAATATTGACTTTTTTTAAAATTTAAAATAGAATAAAAAATGAAAAATAAAATAGAAAATAAACGAAAGGATTTGTAAAAAATGAGAAAAAATGTTAAATTTTGTGAAGATA
>CAKPOA010000001.1 GCA_934169575.1 uncultured Clostridia bacterium | reverse complement strand
GTGTTTTAGGTTAAAAACACATACCGTTTGGTTTTTACTCTAAAGAATTTATTGTTTACTTTTCAATGTACTTTTCCTTTTTCTCAAGGGACATTTTGTATTATACTATGTTGTTTTCATTTTGTCAATACCTTTTTTGAAAATTTTTCATTTTATTTTTTTGCCCGTTTTTAAGGCATAAAAAAATTAGTAATTTGGGCTGTTTTTTATTCTCGTTTTTACTCTTTTAATTACTAAAATTTATTTAAAATTTTCTTTTTTCTCGCGGTACAAATATATCTTATCACGGTTGTCGAATTTTGTCAACAGTTTTTTAAAAATTTTTCAATTTTTTCAAAAGTTTTTACTATGGTATACTTTTCACTTACTTTTTTATATTTTTCTTTTTGCACACAAATAAATTTTAATTTAATCAAATTACTTTGTATAAAACGCTAATTCTGTTACTTTCTTTACAATTTTAATTTCTTTTAATTGTCTAAGAACCCATAAATTGGAAAAAATATTGACAAGTAATATAACATTTTTATTGAAATCTTTTTCTTATTATGATATATTAATAATAAAATTTTAACTAAGGAGGAATGCTCAAAAATGAAATTAGGTGATCTTATGTTATTTTATCCAGCCAGCATTATTGCACTTATGACTAAGATAATCAAAACTAATATATCTGAAAGTTCTAAGCAATATATAGAAGAAAATCATCTATACCATTGTTCATCAAAAGAAAATATTCAAAAAATATTAGAAAGTGGATATTTAAAGCCAGCAACAGGATTATTTAAAAACATTACATCATATGGTAAATCTTGTTGTTTTATGTTTGCAGGAATGCCTGAAATTGAATCATATATAAAAAACATTTCTTATGATCCATATAGTAATCCTACACAAATAACACATGCTGTGGAATTTGATATAAAAAAAGAAGAGCTTGGCAATTATAAAACTAGACCATTTTCTGATGAGGCTATAATGTATGAAGGATATTGTGTTTTTCCACAAGATAGAGTAAAACCTGTAGAACTTGTTACAGATTTAAATAAAGATAAAGATGGAAATATAATTGGACTTCGTGTTAGAAAAAGAACTGAGCAGGAAATAAATCAAAGTCCAGATGAGTATATCCCATCTAAAGAATATATGAAATATATATCTGAAAAGAGAAAAGAACTTAGATATATTAATAAAAATAATAAAATTGCAGATTCATATAACCGTGCAAGTTTTATTTTTCATGGAGCTAGACATGAAATTGATTCATCTGTCAAAAATATGAAAAAGAATTTTTTTACATATTTGAAAGATTTTAAAAATAAAATTTCCAATCACCAAAAATTATTAGATGAGGGACCTGAACAAAGATTAAATCGTATATTAGATGAAAATAAGTATCTTACTAGAAAAAATCCATATGCAGATTCAAAATTTGCAATAGCAATATCAAATTTGCAAAAACAAGGAATTGTACAAGAAAATATAAAAGAAATTTTACCTAAGTTTGTTAATAGTAAGTTTGGAGCTTTTTTACGTGATAAATCAAAAACTTTTGATGAAGCTCATTTAAAATCTAATGAAAATTATGGAAGAAGCCATAGTAATAGAGTTTGTTTGCTTTCAATGTTAATTGCTCAAAAAGAAGACCTTTTTAAAGATGATTCAACAAGAGAAATGGAACTTTTAACCACTGCTGCATTTTATCATGATATTGGACATCTTTCTAATCGAAATTTAGCTGCTAAAAGAAGTGCTAAAAAAATAGATAAAATCAATTTACATTATTTAGATGGAAAAAAATTTAATAATCATGATAAACAAATTGTACAATTATTAATTGAAGGTCAAAATTATAATGAGAAAAATCTTGATAAATTGGTTTCTAAATATAATATTGAAGATAATGATATTCCAATGGTTACAACACTTGCAAAAATTTTAAATGATGCCAATATTTTAGATAACAGTCGATTTACTATAAATACACCTTTAGTTAATAAAACTCATATAAATGAAAATTTATTACAATATAATTTTTCTAAAAGTTTGATTGAAACATCTTTTGCTCTTGAAAATTTAACCCAAAATGTTCCTGCAAATTATATTTTAAATTACCAAAATAAAAATTCTAAAGAGCATTATTATAATAAAAATTCATATAAAGATTCATTAGTGGTTGATAATTCTAAATTGCCAATTATAAAAAATGTTCCAGAAAAACAGGATATACAATTAGATAAACGGTGATGAGAGATAGAAATATTTTATTAGCATATTGAAAATATTATAATAATATGATAAAATATTAATATAATAATTAAGAGATGGGAGGAGAAAAATATGTGGTGGATAATATTAATAATTATAGCAGTAATAATATTAGCAATAATTGGATTATATAATAGTCTTGTAACATTAAGAATGCAAGTTCAAAATGCTTGGAGTCAAATAGATGTTCAATTGCAAAGAAGATTTGATTTAATTCCAAATTTTGTTGAAACAGTAAAAGGATATGTAACTCATGAAAAAGAAACTCTTGAAAAAATAACAGCACTACGTACATCATGGGCGAATGCTACAACTGTACAAGATAAAGCAGATTTAGACAATCAATTATCTGCATCTTTAAAAACAATTATGGCTGTATCAGAAAATTATCCAGACTTAAAAGCTAATGAAAACTTTATGCAATTATCTGAAGAATTAAGAAATACAGAAAATAAAATTGCCTTTTCAAGACAATATTATAATGATACAACAACAAATTACAATACAAAATTACAAGTATTTCCTTCAAATATAATAGCTAATATGTTTGGATTTAAACCATCTGATTTATTCAAAACAGAAAATGAAGAAGCTAGAAAAAATGTAAAAGTTGATTTTGGAAATAATCAATAAGTAAGAGGGTAAAAGTATTATTCTTTTACCCTTTACAATTAATGCCTTTAGGAAGGAATGAGCAAAATATGTTTAATAGTATAAAGAAAAATAAAAGAGAATCAATGTTTATTGTTACAATATTTACAATAGTAATTGCACTTATAATATATTATGTATGTATGGCACTAGATCTAGGAACATTTTCAATAATTTTAGCACTTATAGTTTCAATATGCTCATCATGGGCAAGTTATTATTATAGTGATAAAATTATTTTAAGCTTAAATAAAGCAAGACCTGCAACAAAAGAAGAAGATTTACAATTAGTAAATATTTTAGATTCTTTAGTTGTTGCTGCTGGACTACCTGTAAAACCTAAACTTTATGTTGTTGATGATCCTCAGCCAAATGCTTTTGCAACAGGAAGAAATCCTGAACATGCAGTAATTTGTGTCACAACAGGTCTTTTAGAAAAGTTAGAATATTATGAATTAGAAGGTGTTGTAGGTCATGAACTTGCACATATAAAAAATTATGATATAAGATTATCTGCTGTAGTTTCTGTAATGCTAGGATTTGTTGTTATGCTTTCTGATTTTTTCTCAAGAGCATTATTTTGGGGAGGTTTTAAAGATAATGACAATGACAAAAATTCTGGAAATGCAATTCTTATGTTAATAGGACTTATCTTTTTAATTTTATCACCAATTTTTGGTCAATTAATGCAACTTGCAATCTCACGTAAAAGAGAGTTTTTAGCAGATGCTACTTCAGTAGAATTTACTCGTAACCCAGAAGGACTTATTTCTGCATTACAAAAAATTTCTGGAGATCCAGAACAACTTGAAACAGCAAATAATTCTACAGCACACATGTATATAGTTAATCCTTTTAGAGATAAAAAGGGCAAAAAAACTTCTAGTATTTGGTCAACACACCCAAGTTTAGAAGATAGAGTAGATGCTTTAAGACATATAAATTAAAAAATTATTGTTCAATACATCAAATTAAAATGCTTAAAGTTTATATTGTATTATTTTTGAAATACCGCGTAAGCGACCAAACGAACGAAGTGAGTGCGATTGGAGCAATTTTCATATTATTAATTTTAAAAAAGAAAATTGCGACTGCAAGGTTTGAAAAAACAATACAGTATAAACTTTTAAGTTGAAAAAATTAGTATTGAACAATGATTTTTTTAATTTTGCCTTAAATTTTCTACAATATTTTTTAAATTTTCAACCATATAATCAACTTCCCATTTTCTATTAAACTCACCAAATGACACTCTTAAGGCACAATCTGTATATTCCTTTTTAAGTCCAATTGATGTCAAAACATGTGACGGTTCTAGGCTATGAGAAGAACATGCAGAACCACCTGATGCACATATTCCTTTTTTATCAAGTTCTAACAAAAGTGCTGTACCATCAATTCCTTTAAATGAAATATTACTATTTCCTGGCAATCTCATATCATTTTCAGGTCCATTTATTTTTATATCTTGAATATTTTCCTTAACCTTTGAAACATAATAATCTCTTAGTTCTTGTATTTGTTTTATATGTTCTTCCATATTCATTTTTGCAAGCTCACACGCTTTTCCTATACCTACAATTCCCGCCAAATTTTCAGTTCCAGCTCTTTTATTTTTTTCCTGATGGCCTCCATTCATAAACTTTTCAAATTCAACACCGCTTCTTACATATAATACTCCTATTCCCTTTGGTCCATATATTTTATGACCAGACATTGAGAGCATATCTATCCCCATTTTTTCTACATCAATATGTACATTTCCTACTGCCTGAACTGCATCTGTATGAAAAATAATGTTTCTCTTTTTAGCTATTTTAGCAATTTGCTCAATTGGCTCAATTGTACCAATTTCATTATTAGCAAACATTATACTTATTAAAATAGTTTTATCAGTAATAGAATTTTCAAGTTCAGCTAAATTCACAAAACCATTTTTATCAACATTTAAATACGTAATTTCAAATCCCTGTTTTTCAAGCATTTTACAAGAATCTAATATTGCTGGATGCTCAATTTTAGATGTTATAATGTGATTTCCTTTACTCCTATTTTTATATGCAATTCCCTTTAATGCAGTATTATCACTTTCAGATCCACACCCAGTAAAATATATTTCACTTTTATCTGAATTAATTAAGTTTGCCACTCTTTCTCTTGCAAAATCCACAGCCCTTTTGGCCTTTCTTCCAATTTGATATATTGATGATGGATTACCATATTCTTCACTAAAATATGGTATCATTTCTTTTAACACTTCTATCTTAACCCTTGTTGTAGCAGCATTATCAAAATATATTGTCACAATATTCACCTCTTTAAAAAAATATAGAAATTAGTACTACTAACTTCTATATTTTATGTTTTTTATATTTTTTTGTGAATATATTATTTTTTCATATAATATGCATCTTCTAAAGAATATTGTATTTTATCATAATCACCTATTTTACTTGGCAAAACTTGAACTTTAGAATCTTTTACAATATCAGAATCTTCTGATATTATATTTCCACTATTATCTATAAATATTTTTTCATCATCATTATATACTATCAAATATTCATCTTGAATATCTATACTAACATTTTTTAAATCACAAATATTTTTTAATTCTGATGAATAAATAATTGTTTCTTTTGTTTCCAAATTTAATGCTTGTATCATATTTTTATTTTTTATTTTTTGAATTACATCATATTTAAAATCAATATTTTGATTTCCATTAAAATTAATCACACCATATTTATCATTTTCATCTTTAGCAATAAAATATCCATTATACAAATATTCCAAATACCTATATCCTGTATTTACAAGTGTTTTTCCATCTTTGTTTTCAATTCCATAATATGTTATATCATTATTTAAAAGAGTAACAATTCTGTAATTTTCATCATCTGTTTTATATACTCTTTTATTAAAATTAATTTCTACCTCATTTCCAGATACATCATATACTTTATTTTCATTTGAATTTTGTGCATATAAATATATGCCATCTGCCTCAATATTATCATATTTTGTATCAACTAATATTTTTCCATCTAAATTTGATATACCGTAATTTTGATTTTTTTGTATTATTATTCCACCATTATCGCAATATTCTATTGATTGATATTGTGGTTTTATTATTTGTTTAGAATTTTTATATAATCCATATTGACCATTTTCAGCAACTATTAGATAAATTTCATCTAAATTTCCAATCCTTACAATTTCATTATAATTTAAATCTAATAATTTTTTTCCTTTATAATTTATATATCCATATCTTATTCCATTTTCTGTTTTATTAGAGACAATAAATCCTGATTTTTTATACTCGTTTTCCACATTATAATAACTATCTGTGGATATGTCATCATAATTACACTCCACTAGCTTTTTACCATTTAAATTTATTATTCCATATTTTCCATCTTTTTCAACTTTAAATTTTCCTTCAGTTGATTGTAAATTTTCTATTTGTGTATATATATTTTTTGTTTTTTCTTTTCCATCAAAATCTATTAATCCATATAAACCATCTTTTTCATATTTTAAGACACTTTTTTCATAGCATAATATACTTGCTACATTTTTTAATTTTATTGGCTCTATGTTGTCATATTGTGTAAATAATTCCTCATTTTTAGAGTTCAAAACTTTATTTTTATTTGTTTGATTATCATAACATATAAATATGTCTTTTTCTAAATTTGGAATTATTATGTCATCATATTGTGCTGCAATTATTATATTTCCATTTTTATCTATAATTCCCATTTTTTCGTTTTCATTATATTTAAAATATTTGTAATCTTGTACTTTTGAAATTTCATAATTTATGCTATTTTCTTTTATTTTACATATTCCAAATATTATTCCTATAATTAATAATATTGCAATTAAAAATATTAATATTTTTTTTCCCATTTCTTACTCTTCCTTTCTTTAATTATTCAAATATACATAAATATCCTTTCTCTATTTCGTCTTTTTCACATTTTTCAATTTTATCAGGAATTCTGTTAACTCTAAATTTCCTTTCTATTTCCATTGTGTTCTCCTATATACTATATTTAAAATTCAAATATTTGGTAAGATATTTGCTTTCAATATATATACTACCACATTTTTCCATATTGTGCAATACTTCTCTAAATATTTATTAAAGTGAAAAAAGATGGAGATTATTCTCCATCTTTTATTATTTTATAACTCTTTTTTTGATAAATACTATTCCACTGAATAATACTGCAAGTCCAATTGTTCCTGTTATAATGTATAAGATTATTGATAATTTATCAGAACCTGTCGGAGTTGTAACAATTGTATTTGTGAAAGACTCAAAATCATCTCCAACTTTCGCATTTGATGCAGGTGAGTTTACAGGAGTTACAACAAGACCTATAGAAGTTTTATTACTTTTTTCGCCACTTGCTGTTTTATTTTGTAAAGTCCTAATTTTTGCACCATTATCATAATTCCATTCTTGTTCTAATTCTGACAATAATTTATGTGCCTGTAATACAACTGTTTCTGTTTCGGTTCTTTTAATTTGATTATTATATGCTAATCCATATCTATAACCAACAACTGTTTTACCATCAGTAGATTTTATTTCTTCTGAATTTTGTTCACGAGTAGCATTATTTGTATTACCAGTAAATTGTAGTAAAGAATCTAAATAATCATCTACTGTTGTTGATAATTCAACAGGTATTGTTACTTTATCTATAACATCACCAAACATATAATACCAACCATAATATTTTTCATCATTTTCATAATAGTTTACTTCTGATTCATTTTGTACTCTTAAATCATAAGTTAATGTTAAATCTGAACCATATAAAGAATCTTCTGCAATTTCAATTCTTAGATATGTACTACCATTATTGTTTTCCATATCTTTTGCATCATATACTTTATATTTTGATACTTTTCTTGTATGGTTTTTATTATCTAAATCTGTTACACCTGGAAGTCCACTTTCTGGATTTCCATCAAATATAACTTGTGGATCATGTTCAAGTTTTACATTACTTATAACTTTTTGAATTACAGCTAATTGTTTAGCTTGTTTTATAATACCAAAGTTAAATCCAGAATAATTCCATTCATTAATTGCAGTTTTACCATTTAATCTATTTTTGCCTGAATCTAAATCAAAATTTTCAACTTTTATTTCAAATTTTGGTGTTGTTGCATACATATCTGTTTTTGGTTCTTGACCATTTTCATATACATATTTTCTATAGTCCTCATTAAATTCAGATCTTTTAGCTAAATTATCAACTGCTACAGAATAATTATCACCTTCAATATGTCTATACCAACCTGTATCTAATTGTACTTCTTCATTAGCTTTTTCACCATCTTTGCTATTTGTTGATGCTAATAATTGTTTTCTTACAATATTTGATTTAACTACAGTTGATTTATAATCATTAACATTTACAGCAGTTCCATTTGAATCCATAATTTTTGTATCACCATTTGGATAAGTAAATTTCAAGTAATAAATTCCTGGATTTATTCCGCTTATTGTGAAATTACCATTTTCATCTGTTGTTGTAACAGCTGGTACACCTGATTTTGTAGAATCATCATCACTTGTGTAATATATAAGTGCTGGTGTTGTTTCTTCTTGTGCAGATTGATAATTATATTCTGTATTTCCTGGCATTAATTCAACTTTAACATTTTGTACTGGATAGTCTTTATCATAATCATCATCAGCTTTATCTTTATTATATCTTCCATCACCTAATATTTTTTCTTCATCTAAGTTTGAAGTTTTTACAGTATCATTAAACACCGTTCCTGAAACTTTTCTTTCAGTTCCTAGTGAAAATACTAAGTATGGAGCTGAATCTTCTCCTGAATATCCTGTATTTCTGTGGTTTGTTCCTGTGCAAGTTTTCATTCCAACAACATGACTAAAGCTTGATGTTTTGTAATATGAACCTGAAGCCTTTGCTTTTGTAGGATTTTCTTCTTCAATACCATTTTGATTATTTATATTTAATATATCTTCTATTGCTCTATTTTTTACTTTAAATTGTATATATTTTGTAACTGATTGTCCTGGTGATAAAGTTCCTCCTGTTATAACATTTTTTCCTTTAATACTTGGTAGATTATGTGGACATTCTTTTCCTTGTTTATCAGAGTGTTCTGTTTTATTTGTATAATTTCCGTCTTTATCCCAATTTGCATAATCACTTCTCATCTTTACTTCTATTTCATTATTAGTTGCATGTCCATCTGATTGGTTCCAAACTTCATATCTATTACTGTCAAATTCATTTACAAGATTTTCAATATCTAAATGAACTTGATCTCCACCATTGTCATTATTTTTAATTGTAATACTATAACCAACATATACTTCAATTCCATTTTCCCAATCTGTCATAGATTTTAAAATATCAGATGGATAAAATGGTCTTGAATAATATGATGATATATTTTTATTTTGATATTTAACAGTTGGAGGAGTGCCTTTTATCTCTCCATTTACACCATATTCATAGAAATATGTATAATTATTCATAACAATTTTTACATATTCAAGTGTTTCTGTAACTGATGATTCTGGTTCAATTATATTTCTTATTCCCATATTCATATATTTTAAAGTTGAAGTTTTAGTATCATAAAATTTTTCTAAATAATCTCCTAATCCATAAATTACAGCTTTACCTTTTTCAAGATGCTCTTCAAGTTGTACGGCTCTTGAACCATTTTCACTAGTGTTTGGAGTTACAGGATAATATTTGTTATATTCTGTATTTGAATAATCAAATTCTATATGATAATTTTGAACATTATTATATGTGCATACATTATTAAATGTATATTCACCATTTGAATTTGTTGTAGTTTTAGCAATTTCCTTACCTGTTTCATTTTCAATTAATTTTACAGTTATTCCTGCTAAACGTGTTTCTCCTGAGTCATATTGATTATTAGTTTCATTTACTTTTCCACTAGCTCTATCTACCCAAGCAAAACCTGAAATAGATATCGGAGTATCTCCAGCATTTGTAAGCCAAACTTTTATGTCTGCTCCTGAATTATCTGAAATATAGAAATAGAATTCTGATATTGCTTTTTGAGTATCTTCATCTTTTCCTGTTCTAATACCATTTGAATTTATTCCTTTAGCCCACGATTTATTAGATTTTGTTCCATCAAATGGTTTTACACCTGTACTCTTATCAGTTACATATCCTAAATTAATTCCATAGCTTTCTGCTGCTTTTACCTCTATAATTGCATATAACTCGCCATCTTTTGGCACCTCAATTTTTATTTCACCATTTTCATCTGTAGTAAATTTAGTTACTTTATTATCATTTATTGTATAATCCATAACAGATTTCCAATCATCAATTACCCATATACCATTACTATTTTTATGTGCATATGCATATGAATTATTATGTTTTAATACAAATTCTGCACCTTGAATATTTTTATTTGTGTCTGTTGCATTAACTTTTTTAACTGTTATTACTGTATTTGTAATATTTCCTATTGTCATATTTGCTTCACTATTATATCCACTTGCATTTATTACAAATGATAACTTATCTTCATCAGATTTTACATCTGTTACATTTTTAGAACCCTCCAAATAAACTGGGTTTAATAAATATTCAGCATTTGGATTTTTAACTTCTACTAAACCATATAAATATTGGTTTCCTTTTGTTGTTCCATCTTCAGGGAATTCTATTACTAATCTACCATCATCAATATTATCACCTGTTATAAATTTAGTAGCTTGGTTTTCATATTTAGTCCAACCTGTAACTTTCCAAATTCCTGTTGTATCTGTAAAATCAGCCATAGCATATAAATTGTCATGTTTGAAATAGAATTCAACATTATTTAATCTTGTTTTTACATTATCTTTATCAACTTTGTAAATAGTTAATTGAACTTTTTTAGAGTTTGATAAAACTACTTTTGCACTATTTTTATATGCTAAATTAAAGTAAAATGTTGATCTTCCTTTTTGTGTTTGTATACCATATGAATCTGTATATGTTGAGCTTACTGCATCTTCTTCTCTATTCATTACATATGTTGTAACTTGTTTTCCTTCAACAAAACCTAGTCCAATTTCATATCCCTCTGGAGCCTTAATTTCTGCTAAAGCATATAATGAACTATCATCTCTTGGAATATTAATTTTAAGTCCATTATCTCCAACTACAAATTGATATGCTAATCCTTTATCAATCATTTCTTGCATTGCTTTTTCATTTTCAGCTGCATCTTTTTTATAATAACTCTCTGTCCATTCTTTTACATAATAAACACCATTATTATATTCGACTTTACTTGCAAATCTATTTTTATGTTGTAATACAAATGTTGCTCCTTTTAATTTTGCTTTTGTTCTAGAATCAACTTTTTCTATTTCTAAAGTTGTATTTGTACTAAAATCAATTTCAGCAGAATCCATTGTTTTTTCTCTGCTATATTTTACAGCTATTAATCTTTGATGACCATTGCTATTTGACTCTAATACACATATTCTCACTTTATATGTATCTGTAGCAGAAGTAACTATTTTCATATGTTCTGCAGGTGTTGAGCCTAATTGTTTTACATATAAAGTTGCTTTATTTGCAATATTCTTAAATGCACCTGCTGCATCTGGTTTTATAATATTTCCATTTTGATCACAAATTGCGAAATCTGTGCTATTTGGTCCAATAACTTGATTATTTATTGCTATACTTGATATTATTCCTGTTTTAGAAATATTAATTGGTCCTATTAAACCATTTTGTTTAACTGTTACATTTGATGCACCATTTATCTTTATAGCTGCTGAATTTGCGCCATTATTTGCATATTGAGTTGCTGCTTTATCTAATTTTGCATTTACTGCAGCTGTATTTTTAGACCAAGAAAGATCTCTTAATCCAATTACTTTTCCAGAATATTTATACCATTCATTAAAATATGCCCACAATTCTTTTTGTCTTTCTGAATTATATCCATATTTTCCACCTGAACTATCAGCTAAAATATATGCTAATTTACCATTTGCAGTACTTTCATATGGTTTACTTGTACCATTTTTAGTTGTTAAAGTAGCTTTATTTCCTTGGATATCAATTATATCTGTTATTTTATATGTTCCATTTGGCCATGCAGATTTATGTTGTATACAATATAAAGAACTACTTGCTTTTAATTTGCCTTTTGTAACAGTTGTTGAATCACCAATGTTTCCGCTTGCAATATTATTTGCATCATATGTTGCAGCTTTAACATTTGTCATTTGCATAATTCCTAATAGAAATACTATAATTCCTAATATTATAGCTTTTAATATTTTTGTTTTTTTCATAATAGACCTCCCTTCTCTAAATATTTAATTTTTTTTGTAATATGAATTTATTTACTAAATAAGCAATTCCACATATTACAGCTATTATTGTTATTGTTAATAAAATATAACTTATAACTCCACCTGTTTTGATACCTATAATTACATCTGCAGAACCATTGTTATTTTCACTATCTCTATCTGTTCCTATTGCACTAAAACTATCAACAATTTCTGCTTTATTATTTATAAGACCTGTATTAGATGTTGTCATTACTTTTGTTAATATTAATTTGATTTCTTTTGTTTCACCTGGATTTATTAATGTATTTTCTAAACTTGAGTTATATATATTTTCTCCAGATTGATACCAATCTGAATTTAGACTTGAACTAAAGTTTAATTCAGATGGTAAATAATCAACGATATTTTTAACATATCCGGCTGCTTCACCTTTATTTGTAATTTTTATTGCATATTCAATTACAACATTTGTTCCAGTAAGAGATTTTGAACCTATTTCAACTTTAGATAAAGTTGTTCCATCTTTTTGGTCATAAGTATTTGTTCCTTTAGAATTTGTAACAACCATTTTAGTTACATATTTTTTAAGTTCAAGATTAAATTCATTTGCATCTTTTAAACCTAAATCTATATTTCCTACATTGCTTGATAATTTTATATTATCTGTTTTAGCAACTTCTTTATTTTCTCCATCTACCCTTAAACTTGATTTTATAGCATCTGAATTTTTAGTTGTAAGTACTCCTTCTGCTTGATATGTTGTTATAGTATAAAGTTGAGTATTATATTCAAATACTACTATATATTCACCTTTAGGTAATGGTAAAGAATATCCACCATCACTGTTTGTTGTAGATGTTATTTTATTTCCATCATTTCCTTTTACAATTTCATTTGTTTTTGTATCAATTGCATAAACAGTTACACCTTCTAATAAAGGTTCACCTGTATCTCTTGATCCATCTTTATTTTCATCTACCCAAACTACACCTGATAAATTATATGTTGCATTTTGATTATTTCCATCACCAATATCTTCAGCTTTTTGGCTTACATCTGGATTAGATTCTAGTACATATGTTACAACTTCAGTTTCATTTAATTCTATTGAGTCATTATATAATTTTGCACTATTTGTAACATCTAATAAATCATCTGATAATATATCTTCTTTTACTTTACCTATAATTTCTATTTCAGTAGTTTCTCCAGCTTTTAAATCTGGTAACATAATTGTCATAACATTATATTTTTCTTCAAATCTCTCTTCTAAGTTATAATCACTTTGTTTACTACTAACTTTTATGCTTTCTAATTCTAGGTAATCAGAGAAATAATCTGCAAGTTCTAAACCTTTTGCCTCTTTTTCTCCACTATTTTTTACTTTTATTGTATATGTTATTTTATCACCTGGTTTTATATGTCCTGTTGTATTTTCTGAAGATGTAGATGATTGTATAGACATTTCTGTAACTATACCATCAACTTTTTCTGATACAGAATTACTTCTTACAACATTATCTTTTTTATCTGAAACAGTTGCATAAATTTCTGTTGCTTTTAAATCTGCTTTTGGTGTACTTGTTTTTGTATCTATTACAATTTCTTTTCCTTCTCCAGCAGATAATTTTTCAATTGTAAATGTAGGTTTTGAAGTATCTACTTCAACAACTTCTGCATCTTCTCCTGTTCCATTTGTATAAGTAATTTTTTGTATTTGTGTTAAATCATTTTTATTTAATGTTATATCAATATTTTTTAAATCTTTATTTGTATTATTTTTTACAGTTAATTTGTATAAATAATTGTAATTTGATTCTAATGTTTCTGTTTCAAATCTATCTAATGGTACAAGTTCTGCAGATACATTTGCAGATTTTACTGTATTTGTCATTGTTTCATTTTTTGTTTCATCATTATATTTTGTTTCTATTGTTGCTCCTGTTTTTGCCCCATCTGATAAATTTGTTGCAACTTTAACATAATATGTGTAATTTACAGTTTGTTTTGCATCAACAGTTATATTTTCAGTTGTTATTTGATTTTCAGCAACATCAACAAAATATGGATATTCTTCACTTACTTCATTTTCATCTACTGTAGCATCTTCATCAATATCATCAATTCCAGCTGATGAATCTAAATATTTTGGATTTACTTGCATTAATTTTGCACCATCTGATGCTACTATTTTTTGTACAACATTTTCTGCTTTTTCATATCCATCATTTACTATAGATACATCATATTTTATAATTTCTCCTGCCTTTACTTCATCATCATTTTTTATTTCATCTTTTCCAACTGTCATTTTTACATTTTGTGAAATTACAGCTACAGTACCTGTTGTAAATGTTATTTCACTTGAATCAATATTTGTTTCAATTCCTGTTTTGGTATTTGTATAATATACATTATATTTTTCAACTGTTCTTACATTATATCCTAAATTACTTGATATATCTAAATTATAATTAATATCTAATTCTTCTCCATGTTTCATATTATCTACAACAACTAAATAATTTTTTGGATTAGAAATATTTTCTTCAGTCCAACCATTTTGTTCATCATTTAAATCTATTGTTGGATTTTCTGAATTTGTATAATAAATTTTAGAATTTTTATTTGCTTTTACATTTTCAGCTAATCCTATTTTTCCATCAACTGATGGAATTTTCCCTAAAATAGACACATTTGAAATCTCTGCTTGTTCATTATTAATTATTTTTGTGCTAATAGTTTCAGATGATTTTTCTGCATTATTTTCAAGTTTAACTTCTTTTTGTTCATCACTACCAAATGTTGAAACTTTTGAATTTTCTGCATTATTTGTAAGTATCATTGAATTTTCTGATACAATATTTATTGGTAATTTTTCAATTCCATCATCTACATAATTTACTGCATTTTCATTTTGAATTTCAACAGTTATTTCTTCTTTGCTACTTACAGCTAAATTATTAAGTTTTACATTTGCATTTAATTCTATTATTGTTCCATCAACTGCTTGGCTAGAATATTTTTCTTGTTCTCCAGCCATTTCTATTATCATAACTTCGTTTCCGTTTTCTTCAACTATTTTAGCTTGTTTTTTTGTTAATCCATTTGAATAAAGTACAGCATATTTTGCAGATATCCCTGTTATTTGACTTGGAAAAGTTATTTTTATAACTGGATTTTTATATAAATCTTTGCTTTCATTGTTTGCTTCTAAAGTAATTTTTAAATTTACGTTTTGATTTTCACCTGTTGTTGATAAACTTGTTGTTTCCATTTCTAATTTTGCTTTTGTAGATGTTTCTTCTAAATCTATAACTTTACTATTATTTACTGTATTTTGTTGCTCTCCATCTTTGTTATATATTGTGCTTATACTTTCTTTTATTCCTGTTAAACTCTGAATTTGTTTTCTTGATAAACCTTGTTCTAAGATTTTCTTTTCATGTTTTATGTTTAATATTCCTTTTGAAATTGGAGTAGTTGTTTTTATGGCTAAACTTGTTACTTCAGAACCATATGATATTACTATGTTTCCATTTTCATCAACACTACTATCTTTTGTAATATCTGCTACTACATTTTCATTTTGATCTGTTATTGTGATTTCTCCATTTTCACCAAATAAGTTATCAAATTCTTGTTTATTAATTATTGTTTTTTCATATTGAATATTTGCATTTATTTCATCATCTCCTGAAACAAATACAACTTTATTTTCATTAATTTCAATATCTTTTAAAGGTTCAATATAATCTATATTTGTTTGTGTTGTTGTTGTATAATTTCTGTTTTCTCCTGTATATATTTTTCCTTTATAAATTCTATTTTCATTTTCTATTATAGAACTTGTTACAATTCCGTCTAATGTTTTTTCAATTTTAGTATTTGATTCTGCTTCAAATTCTTTTTCATCATATGTTTTTATTTTGCATTTTGCAGATATTTCATTATCTGTTAAATCAGTTGAATCTGGATATACATATGTTACAACAAACATATCATATGTGTTTTTATTCCAACTTATAATTCCATTTTCTTCATTATTTTCTACATTTATTGTTAATGTTTTTGTATCTTGATTATATGTATAATTTTCTTCACCAAAGTTTTTATTACCATTTGTTGCATTTGTAGTTCTTTTATTTACACTTACATTTTCTACTCCATCTGGTACACTTAAATCTATGTTAGCATTTTTCACTGGATAAGAATTATCTTTTAATTTACTTCTTACTAAAATTTGTACAATTCTTTTATTTTCTTCTCCTTGTGTATAAACAGAATTTGTTAATATATCTGCTGAAAATTGTGTTTCTGCATCTTCTTGTGATTTCCAATTTACAGTTACAGCAGTTTCGCCTTTTATGTCATATTCTTTTTTACTATTTACATATTTTCCATTTACATTAATTTTTGTTTCTTGGCTTAAATATGATACATTAAGATCACTTTTCTCTGCATATTGAACTTCTTTTTCAATTCTTTTTGTATCACCTGCATTTACATGTATATTAGCATTTTCTCCATCTTTAAATTTGAAGTTTGAATTGTCTAAACTGATATTTCCGTCAAAATATCCACCTAGACCATTTTCATTTTTTACAGTTATCTCAGCTATTAATTTCAAATTTGCATTTATTGCACTTTCAATATTAGCTATTTTTTCTCCGTTTTCATTTTCAAAATATGCTGAAATTTCAACATTTTTATTGTTTGTTCTTACAGCATCTACAGCATATGATATAGCTACTTGTCCAACTAGTGCAATTTCTGCTAATGTTAATATAAATATTAATAACATTGCTGTTGTTTTTTGGATTATTCTTTTTCCAGTACTCATTATTATTCCTCCTCATTTCTCTCCTATATTTTTATTATTATAAATTATGCAATTTATTTAGTCAATACTGTTTTCCTTAAGATTTGTAAAAAATTGCTTTTTTTCCTACGGATTTACACTTATAGGTCTTCTTTACATTTTTATTACATTTTCTTTATTTTTTAGTTACAGTTTTTACCAATAATCGCATAATAAACTCTATTATTTATTATACCTTGTTTTTCCGTAAATTTCAAGTACTTTCCATCTTTTTTCGAAAGTTTTTATGGTAACATAAAGATAATTCATTTTAATTTATTGCTTGAATATAAATATTTTTATTATTTATTTAAAATAGAATTTACCAAATATTTATAAATATTTGGTAAATTCTATTTTCATATACTTATTTGTTTTAGAACTCAAACTATCAACAAGTTCATTTTTTACTTTTTGAGCCAAATTATACTCCTTTTTAGATATATATTTTTTTTCTAAAGCTTCGTTTAATTCTTCCTCATCAAGAATAATTATTTTATCATTTTTTAAAACAATATCTATAAATAAGTCATCATAATATGGAGACTCTAAATTTTTATCAAAACCATTTTTTAAAGTAATATCAAAATAATATAAAATAATTTTTTTATTTTTATCTATAAAAAGTCTTATGCAATAATTTTCATCTAATGGAACTATTTCAATTATAGAATACATTTTATTTATTAAACAACCACTATTTTCAGTACAAAATGGAGATTTTATAGATATTATTTTTTTTCTTGATATATAGCAATTATTTTTTTTATCCTCTATTAAATTATATTCATATTCCTGTACTTCTCGTAAATATGTTGATATAATATATTTTCTTTTAACGTTCTTCATCTATCCCTCTCTTATTTTTATTTTCTAAACAATATTCATCATATTGTTCAAGAACATGGAGCATTTCATTAAAATAAACCTTTTCCTTTTTTATTAATGCTATTCTATCTCCTTTTAACTGATATATACTTGTATCATTAGTATCAAAATGAACTAAAATTTTACTATCTTTCTCCATCATATTCTATATTAATCTCCTTTTCTTTATTATGATTTTGATTTAAAGCTGTCAAATACTTTTCAAAATATTCATCTTTATGTTTTGAATTATACTGCATTATAAATCTCGGATGTTCCAAAGGTATGATTTCATCAAAAAAATTGTATTTTTCGTTTATTTTAGATAAAAATGTATAATTATCCCCACTTCCTATGCAATAACACACAGAAGTATCGATTCCAAAATCAATTTGTGCCTGTATTGAACTAACAATCAAAGAATACAATGTTTCTTGCAATTTTTTACTATCATAATAATTACAGTTAACCTCATTTCCCTTTGAATTGGTTCTAACTATCCCAACAGGACAGACAAAATTCATATAAAAATCCGAATAAAACTTTTTGCATCCACCATATTTTTCAATTACATCATATAAAAAACCTGAAGATGATTTGTTAATGTAAAACTTATCAATCAAAATACCCGTTTCTTTTTGAAGATGTGCTGCATCCTCAAATGGTACACCTGTAACAGCTGTTCCTCGACGTGCTGGTGAGCTTCCTAATATTATACGACGTTTCTTACAATTATTATAAAACCTTTTGTAGAACGTTGTTGAAATTTCATTTACTATTTCTTTTTGACTTCCATTAAACGGATTTATAATTTTAAAACCATCCGGTAATTCCATTGATATTTTAGATAACTTTTTATTAAATTCTATTACTTTCTGGTCGAATGTTTTTTGTTCAATCATTTAGTACCTCCTTTAAAATTTAACATCACTTTTTTGCCTTAGCTGATAAAAAAAGTTCTACATTTGTCGGAAAAAATCTAATATCTTCAAAATAATTATTACGAAGTTCCGTTGACAATTTTTTTATCATATCAAAGCCTCTATAAATATCAACAAATTCTGTTCCTGGAATAATTAATCCTGGAATTATATATTGATCCTCTAGGCATAAAAAAACATTTGCAATAGAAATAATTATACTACCACCATTCTTTAACACCCTATAGGCTTCCGAAATTGCTTGTTTTACATTAAAAAATGATGAATTATATGTTCTTAATGATATATATATATCATAGCTATTATTTATTAGCGTAGCAAGATTCTCCGCCCTTGATACAACAATATTCGAATTTGGTATTTGCTTTTTTATCTTTTCCAATTCTATGACATTCCTCCCTTGTAGCTACCTTTCCTGTAAACTCTCCTCTTTCATTTAATACATCTAAATTCTCTTCCATTAAAACTCCTCCTTTTTCGATACCATAATTATATTATAAAAATGTCTAATTGTCTATAGTTTTCAACATTTTAGATCATACATTTAATTAACATATTTTTAACGAATATTAATCAACTACATATAATAATATAATATAGAAGATTTTATATGAAAGGACTGATTTGATGGCAAATGATATAAACATAAATCCAGAAATGATTAACAATTTGGTAAATATGTTAAAAACAAATGATAATACAAATAATTCAAATTTAAACAATATAAATGCAGAAGAAATAAGTGAAAAATTAAAATCAATAAATATAAATGAGGTATTATCAAACTTCTCTGGAGCTCAAACAAATAATCAAAACACAAACAATACTCAAGGAAATTCAAATACAATTGATATGGAAACAATTATGAAAATTAAAACTATTATGGAAAAAATGAATACACAAAATGATGCAAATTCTAATTTATTATATTCATTAAAGCCATATTTAAGAGAAAGTAAACAAGCTAAATTAGACCAATATGCAAATCTTATGAAATTATCACAGATAACAAATTTATTTAAAAATGAAAAGGAGAAATAATAATGCCTTTTCACATGCCTTTTAGATTTCCATATTACTATAATAATTACAAAAGGCCACAATACTTATATCATAATAATGTCCCTCCACCACCTCATAATCCCCAGCCCCCTAAGCAAAATTCTGTGCCTAAAAAAGAAGACCCAGAACCTAAAAAGGCTGAATCTTCAGAATATTTTTTTGAACTTTTTGGCATAAAACTTTATTATGATGATATTTTAATTATATGTATCTTATTTTTTCTATATAAAGAAGAAGTAAAAGATTTTGAATTATTTTTAAGTTTAATTATGCTTTTAATTTCCTGAAACATTTTGTGAATTACTCTATTTTTATTTCATTACCATCTACATAAGCATATGCTAATTTACGAAATGTTTCTTCTTCTCTATTAAATTCTTTTACAATATTTGAGATACGCATTTGTACAGTATCTAATCTTCCAGCTGCAATTATTGCTTCTTTGTTTCCTTTAGCACCTGCATGTGCTAGTCCCCTTAAAGTTCCAAGAACTACAATATTATCTTCAGCAATTACTTCAGAACCTGAATTAACATCACCTAATATTACAATACTTCCATCTTCTTCAATTTTTTGACCTGATCTTAATGAACCTTTATGGAATTTAGTTTCTGATGTAAAAATTTCTTTTGCAAATGTCTTTTTTATACTTGATAATCCAAGTTCTCTTGGCATATCAAAATCAACATCAACATCTAAAAAACTTTTTATAATTCTTTCAATTTCTTCAATTTCTTTGTTTCTAAGTACTTTTCCTACAACCAAAATAGGTGTTTTTTCATCTTTGTATAGTTTTTTTAATTGCATCATTTTTCTTTTAAGTTCTCTTTTTATACTATCAAATTCAGCATCATCACTAATTTTTAGTATAAAAAGATCTTTTTTTTGAGCCACATTTATACAGTTTTTCATGTTCTCCTCCTTTTCATTACACACTTTCAGTTTTTCAGTTAGAAAATAATTAAATTTTAGCAAGGAAAATTTTATTTAAAAGGCAAGGGCGCATATATAGTATATGTAACCGCGTTTTAAATGAAATTTGACGTAGCAAAAATTGTAATTATTTTTTAACTAACTTAGTTTAGTTGTTCTATATAATTCTCCGCACTATTATCCTCTTGAATCTCATCAGAATTTATATTCATTCCATAATATTCTGCAATAACCTTTTTTACAACTTCAGCAGTATAATTTCCATGCCATCCATTTTCAACCATAACAACAACACATATTTCCGGATCATCATATGGTGCAAAACCAACAAACCATGCATTTACTTTTCCACCTGGTGCTTCTGCAGAACCAGTTTTTCCACCTACTTCTATATCAAAATCTCTAAATATACTGTATGCCGTACCACCACGTTCTAGTGCAACAGACTTCATACCTTCTCGAACAGCATCTATACTACTTTTTGATATTGAAAGATTTTCACTATCATCAGTACCTAATCCTAATTTTTCATTTACATATTTTCTTATTTCATTTTTTGATGATTCTGTTCCATCTGCATTCAAAATATTTTTAATAATTGTAGGTTCAATTTTATTTCCACCATTTGCTACCATTGCAATATATTTTGCAATTTGTAATGGTGAAAAAGCATTATAACTCTGACCAATTGCAGAAGACAAAGTATTACCATTACTCCATTTATTTCCTGCAGCCTCTGCTGCTTCTGGAGAAGATAAAGTACCTGCAGTTTCACTTGTAAGTTCTACACCTGTCTTACTTCCAAGTCCAAAATATTTTGCATATTTTACAATATTATTTATACCTGTTCTGTAACCTGTTTCATAAAAATAATAGTTACATGAATGTTGAATTGCTTGTGATACATTTAAATATCCATGACCTCTATGCTTTTCAGTCCAAGACCAACAAACAGGTTGATAATCTTTATATCTAGTATAAATACCTGTATCATTTATTTTCTCTTTTGGAGTTATTGCACCTGTTTCAAGACCTGCAATTGCAGTTACCATTTTAAATATTGAACCAGGAGCATATGCACCAGATATTGAACGATTAAATAGTGCATTATTTTCTTTTATTTTATTGTAATCTTGTTCACTAATCCCTCCAACCCATGAATTAGGATCATATTGTGGATTACTTGCCATTGCCAATATTTCTCCAGATTTTACATCTAAAACAACAACACTTCCACCTTCTGCAGGATGGCTTGTTGCAAAACCACCATTTCTAATTTTATCTATATTTTCTGCAAGAGCTTTTTCAGCAACTTCTTGCAAACCTGCATCTATTGTAAGTACAACTGTTGAACCTTGAACAGCATTTTGCGTTACTGTAGTACCAGTTACCGCACCATCAACAGACATTTCTATTTCTTCTTTTCCATCTTTTCCTCTTAAATAATTTTCAAACACAGATTCAATCCCTGTTTTTCCAACATAATCGCTTTTTTCATATATATTATCAGTATCTTTATCTAATTCTTTTTGTGTTATCCTTCCAATATATCCTATAATATGTGATGCAAGTTCACCATAACCATATGTTCTATCTGTATCTGTTGAAATTGTAATTCCTGGAAAATCAGCATTTCTCTCACTTACTTGTGCAACTACTTCTCTTGATACATCTGTAGCAATTTCCAAAGATTTTGTACTACTATATCCTTTTGTTGAAATTTCATATCTTAATGTTAAAATTTTTCTTATATCTTCCCAATTTTCATTTGATATTTCATATTTTTTCACAAAATATTTTATAACATCATCTTCACTAGAGCTTTCATCTAATTTATAGTTTTTCAGCCATTTTGTAAGTTCTTCATCTTTAATTGTGAATTTTTTATTACTATCTATTGGGAAATTATCTGGATATTTTTCTTCATATTTATCTAATAAATTAACCAAATTTAATAAACATTTATTTAATGTTTCATTATCAGATTTTGTTTTATATAGTTCAAGATTAAATGTTGTATATGTAGATGCTAAAACATTTCCAGACCTATCCATTATTTCCCCTCTTGCCGCTTCTAATGTGCTTTCTCTTGATAATCTAGTATTTGATGTTTCTCTATATGATGCACCATGAACTATTTGGAGATTAAATAATCTTACAAGTAAAATAATTCCAATAAAATATACTACAATTGTCAAAATATTAAATCTTAGATTTACATGTTCTTTTTTTATTCTTTTTTTCAAATTTTTCTCCCTTTCTCTAAAAATATCTTGTCAATATCTTGTCCCCTTTATATACATCTTCTAGTTTACTTCCTAAAACTTGTATTAATGGATATAATATTATTGTAATTATTATATTATAGATACATTCAACTACTAATATTTTTATAAAATTCCACAATTGAAAATATGTATCATAAACAAAATATCCTAAAATATATGAGCCGAACTCATATATAATTGTTGATATTGTTACCATTAATATTAATGTAATTCTATTTTCTTTTGAAAAGTTTTTGTCAAACATTACTCCTATTATCCCAATTGTTCCAAGCATGATAGCGGTTATTCCTATTTTTTTTGAAATAAATAAATCTATTAATAACCCTAAAATCACTCCATATGTAATTCCCATATATTTATTTGTATAAAGCCCTATAAACAATATAAATATTACAAACAAATTAGGCATAATACCTGCTATTTTAAACCATGTAAAAAAATTTGATTGTAAAAGATATATAAAAATAAATGTAATAAATAATATTATATTTATAATAAGTTTTTTCACAATTTCCTCCCTAATTTGTTATAACTAATACTGTTTCTAATTTTTCAAAATTAACTGCAAGATCAACTACAGCATATCTATTTGATAAATCAGATGAATTTTCAACCCTTGAAATATTACCTATTAATATTCCTTTTTGATATATTCCACCTATGCCTGAAGTTTCTACTGTATCACCTTGTGATAATGTTGCATTTGTTGGAATATACATTGCTTTTAAATGTGATACATCATTTAATGTTCCTTTACAAACTATACTATCTCTGGAACTGCTTATTAAACAACTTGTTGAACTTGATGTATCTATTATTGTTTGAACTTTTGCTGTTGATGCTGTTGCAGATATTACATATCCTACTAGTCCTTCTGCAGCAATTACTGTCATCTTTTCTTTTATTCCATCATTTGTACCTCTATTTATAACTATTGTTTTTGAATAATTACTTATATCTCTATTTATTACATCTGCTGGTATTGTTTTATAATCTTTATATTTTTCTGTTAAATTCAGATATTGTTTTAATGTTTCATTTTCAGATTTTATTATTTCAAGTTCTCTTAAGCTTTTTTCTAATTCAACATTTTCTTTTTGTAGTTTTTCATTTTCAGATTTTAAATTACTTACATCTTCAAAAAAAGATGAATTTCCATTTACTCTATTTTTTATATATGTTAATCCATTTTGTATTGGCATTACTATTTTGTTTGCTAAATTTTCAATAAAAGATAAATTGCTATTTTTAGTATTTGTTAGTGCAACCAAAAATATTAATATAATTACAGTAACTATTATACCTAATATTCCATACTTTTTTTTATTATACATATAAACATTCCTTTCCACAATATATCTTTAAATTCTTTTTCTTGTTTTTATTAATATTGGTCTTAATTTATCAATATTTTCTAATGTTTTACCAGTTCCTCTTACTACACTTTCTAGAGGTTCTTCAACAACATAAACAAGCATATTAGTTTTATTACTTAATAATTGATCAAAATTTCTAATTAAAGCTCCCCCTCCTGAAACAATAATTCCTTTTTCTACTAAATCAGCTGAAAGTTCTGGTGGCGTTTTTTCTAATGTTGTTTTTATTGTTTCAATAATTCTATTAATTGATTCACTCATTGCCTCTAAAATTTGTTTTGATGTTAATGTAATATTTCTTGGTAAACCCGTATTTAAATCTCTTCCTCTAATTTCAATTGAAAGTTCTGAAATTAAAGGTGTTGCACAACCTACTTGATGTTTTATTTCTTCTGCAGTTGTTTCACCTATTGAAAGACTTTCTTTTTTTCTCACATAATTTATTATATCTCTATCTAATTCATCACCAGCAATTCTTGTAGAACCACTTACTACAATTCCGCCAAGTGAAATAACAGCTACTTCTGTTGTTCCTCCACCAATATCAACAACCATACAACCTGTAGGTTCTTCAATGTGAATGCCTGCACCTATTGCTGCTGCAAGTGGTTCTTCAATAAGATAAACTTCTTTTGCTCCGGCATGTAATATTGTTTCTTCAACAGCTCTTTCTTCAACTTCAGTAATTCCAGATGGAACACTTACAACTACTCTTGGTCTTGAAACATTATATCTACTACATACTTTTTTTAGCATATTTTTGATCATTAATTTTGTCGCTGTAAAATCAGCTATAACTCCATCTCTTAATGGTTTTACAGCTTTTATAGTTTCTGGTGTTCTACCATACATTTCTTTAGCTTCTTGACCTGTTGCTACAATTTTTCCTGTCCTTCTATCAATTGCAACAACAGCTGGTTCTCTTAACACTATTCCTTTTCCTTTTAATGTTATCAATATATTTGTTGTACCTAAATCAATACCAATATCTTTAATTCCAAATGTAAATAAACCCATTATCAACTTTCCTTTCTCAGCTATTATTTTGTCTAATTTTATATTGCATTATACTCATATATGACATATTTCCTATAATAATATGATCTAATAATTCAATATTTAAAATTTTTGCTGCATTTCTTAAAGTTTCTGTAACTTCTAAGTCTTTTTTACTTGGTGTTGGATCTCCACTTGGATGATTATGCACAAGTATCATTTTAGGTGCATTCATTTTTATTGTTTCAGATAATATATTTCTTATATTTAAACTAGAATAATTGCCTGAACCTATTGCAACATCAAGTATTTTTAATATTATATTTTTGTTATTTATTATTACAACTTTTACTATTTCTTTTTTCTCAAATCTTAGTTCTTCCATTAATAAATTTGCTACATCATTTGGACTTTTTATTTGTATTTTTCTATAGTTACTTGTCCTATTCATTCTAGTTGATAGTTCACATATAGCTTTTAATTGTATAGCTTTTACTCTTCCTATACCTTTTAGACTTTTTAATTGTTCTAAACTTAGTTCCCTTAGGAAATTCAACTCTCCTTTATCTTGGTTTTGATTTAGGTTTAATATCTGGTTTGCTATATCAACTGATGTATATTCTTTTGTCCCACTTTTTATTATTATTGCTAATAATTCTGCATTTGACAAATTTTTTTCTCCATATAATTCTAGTTTCTCATATGGTCTTTCTATTTCTGGTAATTCTTTAATTTTTATCTCTATCTTTTCCTTTCTCCCCTGTTGTTTTACACTTTTCTATATATCAATAATGCTATAATTACCCCAATTATACTTGCTATATTTATTTTTATCATTAATGCAAATGTTATTGTTAATACTTTTAAATCTAATACTAATGGCTCCTCAAGTCCAAATTGTTCTCCAAATGATAACCACCATAACCAATCAATATTTGCTGCTAAATCTCCTAACAATCCTCCTATTACAAGTCCTGATAATATAAATAATATTGCTACCCATTTTCCTTTGTCTTTTACTGCCATTTTTTTCATTCCTTTCTTTGGTATTTTCCCTTACGGAAATTCACATTTTATATTATATATGCAAATTGACTTTTTTTCAAGTAATTTATGAATTTTTTTCTTTTTTCTTTTAATGTTATTTTCTATGAACATTTTGGCATATATAATTTTTTATAAACTTGAAATAATTTTTTTTATTTTCACTAAATATATAGAAAAATATTCTTTATAATGTTATACTTATTATATGGAGGTAATTATAATGATACATGAAATGAAATTAAATGATAAAGCATTCAATAATATCAAAAATGGTATAAAAAAATTTGAACTTAGACTTTATGATGATAGAAGAAAAAATATAAACTTAGGAGATACTATTATATTTCACAACCTAAATAATTTAGATGATACCATTTCTGTAAATGTTCTTGCATTATTAATATATCCAACTTTCGCAGATTTTTTTTCAGATATTGACTATAGACTTTGTGGAACTGCAAATAACTTAGAAGAAAAAATAGAACGTGTCCATACGTTTTATACAGTTGAACAAGAAAAAAAATATGGAATACTTGCAATAAAAATACAATTATTATAACTAACCTCATAAAAGACACTGACATTGTCAGCGTCTTTTACTATGTTATCGATTTATAATAACCACTTTTTCAGATGTTAATATATATTTTGTTAATTCTCTATATGTTTCATCATATGAAAAAGCTTGCGGTGGTACAAAGCCAAACTTCTCTTTAAGCTCTTCTAATGAAATTGGATTAATGAGTTCATAAACTTTGATTATTGGATAAGCATATTTTGATTTTTTTCCATAATTAAAATCAAAGTTTCCATCTCCATCAAAATCTAATTGTTCAGGATATTTTACAATATCTCCAATTTCTATCACATATCTTAGTTGACTTTTGGGGGCAGTTACATAAACATACATGAATTTAAAACTTCTTTTAGGTATATAGTTTCTAAATTCGTGATTTTTTTTCCCCTGTATGATTTTAGAAATTGGCTCTTGTTTAATGCTCACATATATTCCATTACTTAATTCATCATTCATATTTCTCGAACTCCTTGATAAAATAGTAGATACTGTAATGCCTAAACAGCATATACGGATTATTAATCCAGTTTATCACAATATCATATAAAATATCAAGTCCTTTGAAACCTAATTCTTCTTTTAAGAAACTATAATTAATAAACCTTTTAGGAATATCTCTGTAAGCCCCTTCTTTCACATACAGCGATTTTGATAATTTAGCACCAGACCAATCAAGTACTAAAGGAGCATAAAATATCATAGACATATCACTTACTTTACACCCAAGATAAGATGCTACTTTATATCTCAATTCTTCTTGGTAAAAACCTGCATAATCACTTCCTGTAATCCTTAAAATTTCAAAATCATAGTTTTTACTATGGTTTGTTGCAGTATAACTCATTCCTCTAATTAAGTTTCTTAATGGGGAATTATATTCAAGTTTAGAAATTCCTTCATTAATATTTATAGAATACTCCCCATGTTCAGGACAATAGAAAGTTATTGTGTCTTCTGTATATACATTGTTGACACTATTTTTGTCTGTTAAACCACAAATTGGGCATGACATTCTTACTCTTAAATTTCCATGTTTCTGATCCAGTTTTTTAGCAACATATTCTCTGTTTTTTAAGATTGTCTTAAAGACTTCCTGAGTTTCAGGTTGTTCATTGAATTCATGCTGATATCTAATCTCATAGTCAATTCCCGTCAATTCCTTATAATGTTTAAGGATTTCAAGATATTCTGAAAAATAGTTATCAATTTTACCAGTAAAGTTTAAACTTCTCTGATATTTTACTCCATCAATAACAACTGTTTCACTCGGTGCAGTTTCAATTACCTCATAGAGAATAGTAACTTTTTTATTTGAATCGTACTCTTCAAGTTTCTGAGCTAAAGCAAAAGCCAAAGCAATTGTTTCTAATGTTCCAAAATGTGGCGAAGAATTTGGTTGCGCACCAACACTTATCTTCAGCTTGTTTTTATGGAGTGTTCCAAGAATATATGGAATAATCTCTTTTTCAAAAACATACGAAGCACCACCCAGTGGATTGTGAACAATACCATCACAGTTAATTTGCATAATGATCCCTCCTTAAATTTAAGTATGGTTATGACTTTATATAAAAACAGCACTTGGCTGGAATTAAATTGATACTTGTATTATATTGCACCTTGTGTTAATTGTCAATATTTTTTATAATATTCCATTCCTTTTCATCTTGTCTATTATTTTAGTATAAATTCTATCTCGTACCCAGACTTCAGATGATACTTATAATATTTTATCAATTGGCACCCATTTTGCTCCACTATTTTCGTCCTCTTTTATACATATTTCTTTGTTTTCATCTTATAGAAACACCTAGTCATAACCCTTAAATATAAGAGTTTTTGATTAGGTGCTTTTTTAACTATTATTTAGAAATCTTTTGTATTAATGCCTCTTGTAATACTTGAGAAAAATTTATATTTAGAGCTTCTGCTTTTGTATTTAGCCATTGTGGAATTGTTAGATTTTTTCTAACTGACTTATTACTCCATTTTTGCAAGAATTCATCTAAATCAACTATGACTAAAGTTTTAAAAGAACTTATTATATCTTCATCATCTATTTCCCAATATTTTTGAATTTCTTTTATATTTATATTTTCTATTTTACTTTGCTTTGGTATTTCGTTTCTACCAACCTCTTCTAAATCCTCCAATATATATGTTGCAATTAAATCTTGTGCCATAGTTAAAGCTTCTTCTAATGTTTTTCCAGAAGTATTATTTGTATTTAAATCTGGAACAAATACCATATATTCATCTTTTGTTTGAAAAATACAAACTGGATAAATAACTTTCATGATTATACCCCCTACATATTTACAAGCAAGGATTTATTTCAATCCTGCTTGTTTAAGTATACTATTAAGAGTTTTTGGTGCTAAATCACCTTTATGTTTAGGTATCGTCACCTTACCGTGGTTTATTTAAATGCTTATATTGATAATGAGAACTTTTTGAAGCTCCTATGCAATACCAGCCATCATCTCTTAATAGCTGATCTACTTGTCGGAAATTCATGACTTTCCTCCTTTCGATACCATTATTATAACACGTATTATACGTATTGTCAATAATATTCTTATGAATATTTTTATAACTTTAAATGCCAATTGAACAAATTTCAGAAATCACAAGTTTATCAGAAGAAGAAATAAATAATATTAAAATATAATTTTCATTTCAAAAAATGGCTTGAAATCAAGCCATTTTTACATTTTCCATCTGATATTGTTTTGTAATTTTTTATTATGATTTATTTTTATTTACACACCTATAAATAAGTAAATATAAAGGAATGATATATGGTTTGTCTATAATATATGCAATTTTTTTATTAAATTTATAGATTTTTTCCTATTTTTATGTTATTATTGATTAAAAATTCATAATATATAAAGTGCTATATAAACAAATAAAAAGTATTACCAAAAATTGTGTATTTAAATATAATAATATTAGTAGTATAATATATTTAGGAAAGGATGAATATTGTATGAAAATTGAAAAAATAACTGAAAATAAAATTAGAATAATTATTAATATTGATGAACTTGCTAAAAAAAATATAGATATTGTTTCATTAGCACAAGATAATGAAGCATCAAAAAAAATGTTCAAAAAAATGTTGCTTCAAGCAGAAAAGGAAGTTGACTTTCATTTTGCAGATTCCCAATTATTGATTGAAGCATTTATAGCTTCTGATGAATTTTTTGTTATTGTTTTTACAAAAATTTCAGATGGTAAACCTAAAAAGGTTCAACCAAATAGAACATTAAGATTAAAATCAAGAAAAAATATTTCTACTAAAAAGAATGTAATTTATCAATTTGAAACATTTGACGAATTTTGTGATTTTTGTACATACTTTAAAAACATTAATATTTACAATATTAAAAATTTGGCTAAAAATATTTTTCTTTATGAATATAACTCTAAATATTTTTTAGTATTAGTAAATACAGATATAAAATCTGATATTTTCACTAAATTTCACATTGGTGTTTTAGAATTTGCAATAATTGTTAGTGATTCTTTTGCAACAGCTGGAAAACTATTTGAATATGGTAAAATTGTTTTTAAAGGTAATGCTTTAAATCATGGAATTAAATATTTTTCTCATTGATAGACAAAAACACCTAATCATAAACTGTAAATATAAAAGTTTTTGATTAGGTGCTTTTTTTGATGTTTTTATTATATGTAACTTATTTCATCAACAATATTTTTTCCTAGTAATTTTAAGCATAAATGTTGGTGTTCCTAGGCGGACTCGAACCACCATCGGTCGCTTAGGAGGCGACTGCTCTATCCTGCTGAGCTATAGAAACACATTATTGATATAATACACCATTTATGGTGTATTTGTCAATATTTTTTCAACATATAAATTTTCTTATAATATATTTATAAAGAAATTTTTTCAGTTTTACTGGGCAAAAAGCTACCAAAATTCTAATAATTATATTGCAAAAAAATTCAATTAAATTTATAATTTTATAGTTTAATAAAACTCTTTCAATCTGAAATATCTTTTTCACCTGTTTTAATCCACTTCTTCTTTTATACATTTCATTACCAGTCCTATTTTTCACTAATATATATGGGATATTTTTCATATTACATTTATTAATAATCATTCTAGCCCACAATTCATAATCTTCTAGTAAATAATTTGAATAATTTCCTATTTTTAATAAAGTAGATTTTTTTATAATAACACTCCCATGATTAAAAGGGCATTGCCTTTTTGCAAATTTTATTATATTTTTTGATATTAATGGTACCTTACGCACATCAATTAGATTCTCCATTTTTTCATCATATTCTTCAATATATCCACCAATAATATCAATATCTTTATTTTTAATTAATTCATCAACTTGTAATTCAAATCTTGTTGTAATAGAAACATCATCAGCATCCATTCTTGCTATATAGTCATATTTGCATTTTTCTACACCATATCTTAAAACTTCTCCCAAACATCTACATTTATTTAATTGATATGAATGTATAAAATTTGGAAATTCTGTTATATACGAATTTATGGTTTTATTTAAATCATCTGATAAAATTCCATCTTTTACTATAACTATTTCTTTTGCCTGATATGTTTGATTAATTATACTATCTAATGCCATTTTGAAATATTCTACATTTTCCTTATTACATACAGGTATTAAAACTGATATATCCATTTAAATTCTCCATTTTCAATAACTATTTTTTATTTTATTAATATCATTTTTGTATCTCTCTACTAGTTCTTCACTATATTTACACTTTTTGTAATCAAGAATTTTTTCTTCTTTTGAATCTATTTCTTTTTTCAATTGATTAACTAAATTTTGTTTATATTCAGTCTTTTTTTCAAAACTTAATTCTTGTATAATTAGATTAAGATTTTTAAATCTTTCTACTTGAACTTCTGGTAAATATTCAGAAAATTTTTCTGTTTCAGTTATATAATTTGTTGCGAAATCTATGCTTTCTTTTGTATAATTTGATAATTTTAGATATTTATTAATATATTTTAAGTTTATATTATTTGTTATATATTTTTCATTTCTTATTAATTTTTTTAATGTATTTAATTTTTCAATATCTGATATTTTTTTATTATATTCAATCATATTATATTTTTTCGTAGTAATATATGCATTAAAAGGCAATAGTTCATTATATACATTTATCTTATTGTAGTCATTTTGCTTAATCTCTTCACTATATTTGTTATAAAATAATTCTACACTAAAAATATATATACTTATAATTGAAACAACTATCAATATAATCTCAACAAAGTGATTTTTTATTTCAATTTTTTTATCATTAAATTCTATCATACTATATAAAATAAATGTGATAAAATTAATATAGAAAAAAGACATCCCAAAATCAAGTGTACTATGTAATAAAACAAGTAGTATTGCAAATAATAAGCTCAATTTATTAAAATCTATTTTGTCATTTTTGCATTGTTTTAAAATTTCATATATCATAAAAATATAAATCAATAAACAAGCACTAAATCCAATAATTCCATATTCTAAAAATGTTTGTATTGGATAACTATGCACATATCTTGCAGAATGATTGTATTCTTTGTTTTTAAATTGTAATGTTTCCCACGAATTTCCTCCATATCCCAATATCCAATTATTTTTTATTATACCACAGGCTTCTTTTATAAAAATCAATCTTTCTGATGCACTTTTATTATTTATATTTATACTTTTTATTTTATCTACCATTTTTGTTGGAAGAAATTTATATTTTAAAATAAAGTTTTCACCATTAAGTACACAGTTATTTATAACTAAAATTGACTTATCTTTTGTAGTAATTTCAATATACATCACAGCAGTATCTTCTTGTGTAGTTATTGAAATATCTTTTATTCCATTGCATTCTTTAAAAACCTCATTTGTAATTTTTACATTTTCAAATTCGTTATCTTTTTCAATTAATTTTATTCCAAAATTTTCATCTTTTTCAGATATTGCATTAATATCAAATTTAAAATCATATTTTTTATTTGGCTCAACAGTATATAATATTTTTTGATAACTATCTTTTACAATTACTTTATCTCCTATATTTAATGAAAACATTATATAAATACTAAAAACAATAATACTAACTAAAACTATTAATATTAATTTATTTAATTTAATTCTTTTATTTTTTATAATAAAAATTAATCCATATATAATAATCATACTAAAAAAGAAAATATATACTAGTCTGCTGTATGTTAATATTAAAGTTATTCCCATAATAAAAACAGATAAAATATATATGATTTTTTTTGTAATTTTACTATTTCTAAATATTTCTCCAATACATAAAAATATTCCAATGCCTGCAACAATAGCCATTGCATTTGGATATCCAAACAATGATTGAATTCTTTTTTCATCATATAATACATATTCATAATTAATAAACATTTTAAATTTTCTTAAATAATTATTTGTTATTTCATCTAAACCTATTATACACAATATTAATATACTAAAAATAATTGTATTTCGAATAACTTTTTTTGCATTTGCATTAATTTTACATTCATTTTTTGATATTAAATATATAGAATATATTATAAAAGCTCTTAATATTGTATGGATTTCTTCTGTTAAACTCACATATGTTCTAAATATTAAAGGTATTAATGTTGAACCTGTTAATATTAGTAATATTATATCTAACTTATCTACTTCAATTTTTTTTGTTTTTAAAATTGTTACAAAAAAATAAATAATACTATGTAATGAAATTAATATATATACTCCATAAATATTGCTTTCATTTAATATATCCCCCATAAAAAATGTGCTTGCAATTATTTCAATTACAATTATAATCAAATTTATATTATTTTTTAATTTCATAATTTTTTCACCTATTATTATAATTAATAAACACATCATATTTTTTAACATATAAATTGAGGCATTGTTATTTTAAACAACAACGCCCCGTAAGGTTTCAGCAATTGCTATATTTTACCAATCAACTATTACAAGTGTATCGCAATTAGCGTTCAGACTTAGTTAACATAAATTGAAGACCTCAAAGAACCAAAAGGATAGCTATCGGCCGGATTGCTGCAGCTGCGAAAAGCCGCTGGACGGCTGATGACGCAACTGCCCCCTCGATAAGCTCTGCCGTTGGTGTAATAGGCTTCTGATGTCCATTCGCTTAAATTTCCTCCTAAATCATATATATTATTTATTTTATCTGATGTTCTTGTTAACCCTGTTTTTAATAATGAACCAGTATAATTCCCATAATCTGTTGAAGCGATTTTGGATTTATCATTACCTGTCAATGCAAAATTAAGCATTGCATCATATTGACTTCCCCATATCATTTGACTTGTTACTGAATTTTTATTATTTGTATATGTTTTTGCAAGTGAATATAATCCATACCATGTTTTGCTTTGATCATTTGCAGCAGATGTTGGTATAATTCCTATCTTAGATGTTACTTTTCCATTTTCTATTCCTGCTTCATATCTTGCAACATAAAATCCTTCATATTTTTTTATACTTGCTATCATATCATTATATTCTTTTTGTAAATTCTCTTTTTTTATCCCTACTGGATCATCACTTGTTTCATCAAGATCTGATACTACATCTGGCTCTCTCCAACTTGTTGTACCTAATCCATAATCTGTCATTTCTGTTGAACTTGTTCCACTAAAATTATATAAAACACCTTCATAATCTGTTCCACTTGATATTTTTGTTATTTTCTTGTCTGTATTTCCTACTGTTAATTTTGTTTTATCTACTGGTATCCATACATATTCATTTCCAGTACTATTTCCATTTGAATCAACACTATCTGTAATAACTAGTCCTCCATTTACACTTTTCACATTATCACTTGTTCCATATGCAAATCCTGCAGGAACTGTTACTGTATATCCATCACTTGTAATTTCAGTATTTGTATCACATATATTTGAAAAAGTCTCTATCTTGCATTTTGTTATTGTAGCCTTTGTTGTTCCTCTTCCTCCATCTTGTGTAGTTGCTGTTACATCATATTCACCATTTAATACTATTACAAAATCTACATATTCTAAATATTCACTTGGTATTTTTTCTGTTTGTCCATTACATATTACTGTAGGTACATATTTTTCTTCATATCCTTTTGGATCGATAACTCTTCGTTTTATCATAAAATCTATATAATCTGTATATTCTCCCCAATTTTTGAATTCATTCTCATAAGCTTCTGCTACTGTTGAATAATTATCTCCAGCAATTTCTTCCCATGTCATATTCCTATTAGTTCCATAATTAACTCCATCAACAAATATTTTTATTAAATCTGGTCCATCTTGTACATCTTTGATATAATCTCTTGCATATTCTTCATATGACATCACACCTGCAACTTTTACTTTCAAAGCAGTTGCTCTTGATTCTGTTTCTTCTTCCTCCCATGTTATAGTTAATTCATCTGTAACTTGTTTTTTCCATAAATCAGCTATATTTACACTATTTCCTTTTTTACTTAAAACAATTTCCTCTCCTATCTGAACTTGATTCCCTGTAACTTTCCATACTGCATCAGCTACATCTTCGTTTGTATATCGACCATTATTATTATATTTCCCCATAAGCTCTAATTTTATTTTTTCTTTAGTTGATGAAATATCATTTTGAACACTTGCATCTGCTGTTTTACTTAAAATCCCATCTTGTCTTGATATCATCATTATACTAACACCTGCTAAAATTACTAAAACAATAATTGTAATGACTAATGCTATTAATGTAATACCTTTTTGTCCATTTTTTTCCATATATTTTCCCCCTTGTATTATTGTATACCACAGTACATATGTGGCATAACACTTTTAATTCTTCTTGTCATATTTTATCATTTATCTATTTTTTTTCAATATTATTTTTTATAAAAATATCGATATATATATATATATATATATATACAGCCACAAGGGTTTTAGGGTTTATTACATTTTTATTACATTTTTATTACATTTTATTATTCTCCAATATATTTTATAATTTCAACTCCCATCCACATACAAAGTTTTATTATTAGAATAAATCACAAGCCCAGGATGATTTCCAGGAATTTTTTTAACAAACCTCACTTCACAATAATCAACAGGTATATTTGAAGAACCATTTGCTTTACTATGTATAGCAGCAAGTTTTGCTGCTTGATATAAAATATTATCTGGAACTATTTCACCTGGATTAGTTTTTAAAATGACATGACTACCATGAATATCTTTAGTATGAAACCATATATCTGACTTTTTTGCAAACTTATTTGTCAAATAGTCATTTTCAACATTATTTCTTCCAATAAAAATAGTATAGCCGTCAATTACAACTTTTTTCGGATTAAATTTAGCAAATTTGTTTGTTGTCATTTTTTTTATTTTTGTTTTTTTCGTTGTCTTTTTTTCTTTTTTCTTTAATTTAAAAATATCAGTTTCAGATATTTCATTATATATTTCTTGAACATCTTCAATAGTTTTACAATTTTCAAGTTCAAAAACAATACTTTCTATATAGTTTATTTCATTTATAGTATCTTTTTTCTGTTCATTTACAATTTCAAGAGCATTTTTCAATTTATTATATTTTTTAAAAAATCTTTTAGCATTAACACTAGGTGAATATCTTTTATCTAAATTAATTTTAATAATTTTGTTATTATCATAATAATTTTGTAACTCAACAAAATCCGCATTTTTAGAAGTAATCTGATACAAATTTGCTGTTATAAGTTCTCCATATAATCTATATTTATCCATATCATCACACTGTTTTAGTTTATCATCAATATTTTCTAATCTTTTTTCGTATTTTTTTAATGTTGCTAAAATCAATTGTAAAATACTATTTCTATAATTTATAAATATCTCGCTATTTTCTTTAATATAATAAAAATCATCTAATGAAAAATCAAGTGGAAAAATATCATATTTTTGTTTGTCATAATTAAAATCAAGTTCAAAATCTCTAGGAATTTCATTTTTATATTTAGTTATTTTTATCCCAATATTTTTTGCGTTCATAATATCAGATATTTTTTCTTCTAATTTTTCCTTAGGGATATCAGGATTTTGATTCAAAATATAATCTAAGTAATTTGATGATTTTGGTTTTATATATCTTGCAGTTGGATAAATATCTCTTTGTGAATTTTCCTCAATGCTGGTATGTCTGATACTATCTATAATAATTCCTTGTTCATTTAAAAGAATTATATTACTATGTTTTCCCATTAATTCAACAACTAATGTTTTGTAAATTGGTTTATCTGGATTGTCATCATTTTTAAGCTTAATATATACAATTCTTTCAAAATCTTCAGAATAAATATCTTCTATCTTATATCCTAAAATATGCTTTCTAAGTAGCATACAAAAATTTAATGCAGTTAATGGATTTTTAGGTTGATGTGTTGTTAAATGTATTCTATAATTATTCGCAGAAATACAAGCTAACATAGCCACATTTATGGAATTTCCATATATTCCTAGAACTATAGTATTTTTATCAGGCTGATTTATTTTGCTTATTTTATATCCTTTTAAATTTTTTAATTCATCTGTTACTTTTTTTGTAACTATACAATCAAATGCCATAAGATCTCCTTTCTTATTAATCATTGGAACAATTTTCATTATATTAATTTTTAATATGGAAATTGCAACTGCAAAGTATTTCAAAAATAATTGTATACACAGATTTAAACTTTAAAGACTCATATTTATTCCCCTTGCCACAACATCTTTCATATTTTCAATCAATTCATCGATTTCCTTTGGAGTAACAATCATATTATAATCTTGAGGAACAAGAACATCTTTAATTGTTGAATAATTATCTTGTTCTTTTAATTGATTTAAAAAAACATTTGATTTTGCCTCATCTTGTAATTTTCCAATTAGTAAATCCAAACAATCATTTACAAGAACGGCAGATTCTACAACTGTAGGAATTCCAAGAGCAATAACTGGCACTCCCAAAGTTGATTCAGATAGTTCCATTCTTGTATTTCCAACTCCTGCTCCTGGAACTATTCCAGTATCAGAAATTTGTATTGTACTACTTATTCTCTCAATACTTCTTGAAGCTAAAGCATCAATTATTATTAATAATTTAGGTTTTACATTATCAACAATTCCTTTTAAAATCTCCAATGTTTCAATTCCAGTTGTTCCCAAAACTCCAGGAGAGATTGCAGTTACTGGTCTTGTATTTTCATCAATATATTGTGGCAAATATTTTATAATATGTCTTGTAACATCTATTTCATTTATAACTTTTGGTCCAAGAGAATCTGGTGTAACATATACATTTCCAAGACCTACTACTAATATATCATCTTTTTCAGAAATATGAGTTATTAAAATATTTTTTAATTCTTTTGATAATATATCAGATGCTTTCTGAATTTCATCATCATCTGCTAATTTAAATTTTTTTAAATCTATTGTAACATATATTCCTTTTTTCTTTCCAATTGCCTTTTCTCCATTTTCATTTGTGATCTTTACTCGTGATACTTTAATATTATCACTCACATTTTCTTCATCTGTATCTATTCCATCAATTTGTTCTAATTTGTTAGCTTTTCTATACATATTTGTTCTTTCCAAAGCTAAATCTGTTCTAAAATTATACATACAAAAATCCTCCTAAATCTATTATCGGAAGATTTTTGTTTTTTATTCATATTTTAAAAAATACCTATTATTTCACCATTTTCATCTATATCTATGTTTTCTGCTGCAGGAATTTTTGGAAGTCCAGGCATTGTCATTATTTTACCAGCTAATACTACAATAAATCCAGCACCAGATTTTAATATAACATCTCTTATATGAATATTATATGGTAAACTGCAAAGTAAATCTTTTGGATCATCTGATAGAGAATATTGTGTTTTTGCAATACATATAGGCAAATTTCCATATCCTAATTTTTCAATTTTATCTATATTTTCTAAAGCTTTTTCTGAGTATTCTACATCTTTTGCTCTATAGATTTTTTGAGAAATATTTAAAATTTTTGTTTTTATATCTTGGTTTAAATCATATGCAAAATTAAATTTATTTTCTGAATTTAATTCAGTAATTTTATTTGCTATATCTATTGCACCTTCTCCTCCTTTTGCCCATCCTTCAACTATACTAAATCCATAACCTTTTTGTTCAACACAATTTTTGACAAATTCTATTTCTGTATCTGTATCTGTATTATATCTATTTAATCCAACAATAACATTTACACCATATACATTTTTCATATTTTCAATATGTGTATATAAATTGTGCATTCCTTTTTCTAAAGCTACCATATCTTGTTTCTGAATATCTTCTTTTAAAGCACCACCATGATATTTAATAGCTTTTATAGTTGCAACACATATTACAACATCTGGTTTAATATCTGCTTTTCTACATTTTATGTCCATAAATTTTTCAGCACCTAGGTCTGATCCAAACCCTGCCTCTGTTATAACATAATCACCTAATTTTAAAGCTAATTTTGTTGCTATAATAGAATTACATCCATGTGCAATATTAGCAAAAGGTCCACCATGGATTAAACAAGGTGTATGTTCTAAAGTTTGTACTAAATTTGGCTTTATAGCATCTTTTAATAAAACTGTCATAGCACCTTCAGCTTTTAAATCTTTAGCAAAAACAGGTTTACCATCTACATTATATCCTATAATAATATTTGCAATTCTATCTTTTAAATCTTCTATATCTTTTGCTAAACAAATTATAGCCATAATCTCTGATGCAACAGTTATATCAAAACCATCTTCTCTTGGAACAATTTTGCTTTCTCCAGATAATCCTGTATTAATCTTTCTAAGCTGTCTATCATTTAAATCCATACATCTTTTCCAAATAACATTTTTTATTTTCAATTCATTTCCAAAATAAATATGATTATCTATCATAGCTGATAGTAGATTATTTGCAGCTGTAATTGCATGAATATCTCCTGTAAAATGCAAATTAATATCTTCCATTGGTGCAACTTGTACTTTTCCTCCACCTGTTGCTCCTCCTTTTATTCCAAAAACAGGTCCAAGTGAAGGTTCTCTTAATGCCAATACTGCATTTTTATTTAATCTATTTAATCCATCTGCAATTGCAATAGAAATTGTTGTTTTTCCTTCTCCTAAAGGTGTTGGACTCATTGCAGTAACAAGCACCAATTTTCCGTTCTTTTTATCTTTTAAATCTTCAAAAATATTGTTATTTATTTTTGCTTTATATTTCCCATATTGTTCAACATATTTTTCATCAATACCAACTTTTTTAGCTATATTGCTAATTTCATCTAATTTTGTATTTCTTGCAATTTCTATATCTGTCATTTAAATCCCACCTTTTTTATCATAATCATCTAAAAAGCTATGCTCTTTTCCATCTTCCAAATATGAAATAATTGTTGAAAGATTTACTTTTTTTGTGCTGTTATATATATTCATATCAATTTTGTCATACTTTTTCCTAAGTGTATTTATCAGTTGTTTCATTTCTTCACGTTTTGAACCATTATGACTTATATCATTTTTTTCTGTAATTTTACATGCACATTTTATAAATTCTAGATTATTATCATCTCTCCATTTTATAATATTTTTTTCTTTTACAAAATAGAGTGGTCTAATAAGTTCCATACCTTCATGTTTACTACTATGAAGTTTTGGCATCATAGTTTGCATTTGTGCTCCATAAAATATTCCCATCAAAACAGTTTCAATAACATCATCAAAATGATGTCCGAGGGCAATTTTATTACACCCTAAACTCTGAGCTTTTCTATATAAAAATCCTCTTCTCATTCTTGCACACATATAGCAAACACGGTCATCTAATCTTTCTACAGTTTCAAAAATATTTGATTCAAACATATTTATAGGTATATTTAAAATTTCAGTATTTTTTAAAATTTGCTCTTTATTTTTTTTACTATACCCCGGATCCATACAAATAAATTCTAATCCAAAGTCAACTTCATTATGTTTTTGAAATTCTTGCATACATTTTGCAAGTAGCATTGAATCTTTTCCACCTGAAATACATATTGCAATTTTATCTCCTTGATTTATCATTTCAAACTCTTTGATTCCTTTTACAAATTTGCTCCAAATATTTTTTCTATATGTTGTTATTATTCCTTTTTCAATTTCTTTATAAAATTCCAATTGCAAAATCCCTTCTAATTGTTATTAAATTTATTATTTAATGTATATGTATTGTTTTGTTAATACTTTGCAGTCGCAATTTTCGTTCTTAAAATTAATATAATGAAAATTGCTCCAATCGCACTCACATACGTTCGTTTGGTCGCTTACGTAGTATTAACAAAACAATACATATACATATCAATAATTAAAAATAGATTATTTTTCCCAATTTTTTTTATTTACAATACTATTCTCGTCTTTAACATTACCACCATTATTATATACATCATAATTTGTGGCAGAATTAAATATTATACCTCCTAAAATCACAACCTCTCCATCTTTATTATTATACACAGTTGGAGATTGTTCACCATTTGATGATATATTTGAACCATCACTTATTTTTAATTTACCACTATTATTTATAGCATTACCAGTTTCAGACGATATTTTTCCTCCTGTAACTTCTATAAATGCATTGTTTTGATTTATTATTGTTGTAGCAGTTTTTGTAAAAACCATTCCTCCAGCAATTTTCAAACTTGAACCACTTTGATTATATATTGTAGGTTGATTAATAGAACTAATTTCTGCATTTCCATTTATTTCAAATGTTCCATAATTATTTACTGGTTTTCCATTTTTAGATGATATCTTTCCACCAGTTGCAATAATTTGTCCTCCAAATTGATTATTTACAGAATCATTATTTTCAGAATAAATACTTCCTCCTGAAATATTTATTTTCACTTGATCTCTATTAGATATAGCTGGATGATCTACTGATGTTATTTCTGCAGTTCCACTAATATTTACTTCAACATATCTTTCTGTATATGTATAAATAGAATTACTATTATCACTTGAAATCTTTCCAGAATCAATATCTAACTTTCCATGTACTCCAATAGTTTCTTTTGCATATTCTATTGCTGATTCTCTTGATATATTTGTATTAGATAATTTTAATTTTGCATTATTTTCAATTAAAATAGTTGGAACCAATGCCATCATTTCACTTGTTATTTCACCATTATTAATTGTCAAATTACCTTTTACAGTAATTGTCGTTTTAGTTTTATCTTGATTTTTTATTTTATTATTATTTAATTCTAATGCTATATTTTTATTTTCTGGTATTACAATATTTTCATCTATATTTTTCAATATTTCAATTTTAGTATCTGTTCCACCTTCAATCACACTATCGACTGCTTCTTGCAATGTCAAGAAATATTTGCTATTAATTTTTGCTTTTGCATTTTGCTCATTTACTTCATTTACAATAACATTTTCTTCTACAGAATTTGTTTGCTCTGTTTCTTTATTATTTGTCATTTTAATTATAACAAATGCTATAACACATATTACAACTACTGCAATTATAGCAATTATAATAAAATTTGATTTTTTATTATCAATCATATAAAATTATCCCTCACTCTCATTATTTATTACCTAATATGTATGAAATTATTTTTTCAAAATATCTTTTATAACTTCACCTGCAATTATCATACCAACAACAGATGGTACAAATGATATAGAACCAGCTTTCACTTTTTCTTCTTTTCTAATTTCATCATAATAAGGTTTTATTGGCTCTTCTTTAGAATATACAACTTTAAGTTTTTTTACACCATTTTCTTTTAATTTTTTTCTCATTATTTTAGCAAGTGGGCACATACTTGTTTTATAAATATCTGTAACTTCAAATCTTGTTGGATCTAATTTATTCCCTGTACCCATTGCAGAAATTATTGGTATTTCCAAATCTCTTGCCTGGCACGCAAGCAAAACTTTTGTAGTAACAGTATCAATCGCATCTACAATATAATCTATATTTTTATTTAATATTTTTATTTTAGATTCAGGTAAATAAAATTCTTTATAATTTTCTATATTGGCATCTGGATTTATATCTAAAATTCTTTGTTTCATAGCATCAACTTTATACATTCCAATTGTTTTTGTAGTAGCATGTATTTGCCTATTTAAATTTGTTAAACAAATTGTATCATTATCAATTAAAACAAAATTTCCTATTCCGGAGCGTGCAAGCCCTTCTACTACAAAAGAGCCTACACCACCTATTCCAAACACTGCAATTTTTGAATTTTTTAATTTTTCTAATCCATCTTTTCCTATTAATAATTCCGTTCTTGAAAATTGATTTAACATTTTTTTATTCCTATCTTATATATTTTTTATATCTTTTTTATTAAATATTATTAAACTTGCTACAACCATTATCACAAAATAAATCACACATATCATAATTGAAAATGGTAATGATATTGGTTCAAATTGTGGCATTTTTCCAAATAAGTAAATACTTAAATCCCAATTTGGTGTCACAAAATACATTAAAAATTTAGCTTTTTCAAAATTATATGCTAATTGATTTATTATATCTGTTCCCATCATTCCAAGAAGTGGTAATGCAATTGCAATTGGTGAATTTGTAAATATTGTACTTAATGCAAATGCAAGTGTCATTAATAATATAAACATTGGCATTACAGAAACAGCCATCAATAATACATATTGCAATAATCCAATTGTTTGTACTGAACTTGATGAATAATTATATATTGCTATATCACCTGTAAAGTTTCCAAATCCATATGTAAATCCACTAATAATATATTGCATTAATCCAATAGCTAAAAATGTAAATATTAACATTATTATACATGTTAAAAATTTTGCTACTAAAATTCTAGTTCTTTTATATGGTCTTACAAGTAATAATTTTATTGTTCCTTTATTAAATTCTTCACTTATAATTGTACCTGCAATAACAACTATTAATATTATAATAAATATTGAATAACCACTAAATACATTAATCAAATTCATATCTGCATCTGTACCTAAAATACATTCACTTTCTTTAAATAAAGCTTTTTTGTCTTGAATATTATTTTCTATTGCATATCTACAAATTGCAGCTGTAGCTTCAGCATTTTTTTGACTGTATTTATCTTCATATGTTAATGATTGAGTTTTTTCTGAGTCTTTTATTTGTTCTATTGTATTTTGATTTTGTTCCCATATACTGATAAATGAATTCATATTTGATTTTGTATATGAGATATTTTTTTCTAATCTCCATTCTAATGCTTGTTTAGAAATTTCTAGAGTTTTTATCTCTAATCCATCTGTTCCTGAATTTTTTAATTCTTTTATTTGACTATTTACATTTTCTAATTCTTGTTTTATAAATGACATACAATCATCTTTTTCTAATTTTGCCATAAATTCATCATATATTTTTTTATTTGCATCATAATCTTCAGTTCCTTCTGATGCCAACATATTTTCTATTATATCATATCCCTTTTCTTTTCCAATTTGGTATTGCCAAGAATTCATTCCATATTTTTCTGCTATTTTGCATATTTCAAGTTGTGTTGAAAATGCTATATACATTTCTTTTTCATCAGGGTCATTTTGGTCTAAATTTTTTATTTGTTGTTCATAAAAATCTTTATTATTCACTAAATTATTTATATTGTCTTCACTAAAAATCTTTGATAATACACTATTTAATATCATAAATGCAAGTGTTATTAAAAGTATTATATATACAGATTTTTTATTAAATATTTTTATTAATTCATTTTTTATTAAATTATTCAATTACATTCCCTCCAGTCTTTTTCAAAAATGCTGTTTCAAGACTTATATCTTGCTCGCAAACTTTATATACCTTAATTTTATTTTGTACTAATTTCTCTACTATTTCAGGAATTTCTTGTTTGGTAGCATATACATTTATATTGTTTTTATCAATTTTCTCTAACTCATTTTTTACTACTTCTTCAATTTTTTCAGTATTATCAATTTCAATTTGATATATTGTTTTTCCATCTACTTTTTTAGCATCTTCTATACTTGAATTTTCTACCATTTCTCCATTTTGAATTATAGCAACTTTTGTACAAAAACTTTCAAGTTCTGCTAAATTATGACTTGATATCAATATTCCCATTTTTTCTTTTTTAGCTAATTTTTTCAATAAATCTCTTAATTGTTTTATTCCTTCAGGATCTAATCCATTTGTTGGTTCATCTAATATTAATAAATTTGGTTTATGTAATAATGATTGTGCTATTCCTAATCTTTGTCTCATTCCTAATGAGTATTTTGAAACTTTATCATTTATTCTATTTTCAAGTCCTGTTATTTTTATTACTTCTTCTACCCTTTTTTGATCAACATCTTTATATAAATTTGCTATTAATTTTAGATTTTTATATCCTGACATATACATATATAAATCTGGATTTTCTACAATTGTTCCTACTTTTTCAATTGCTTTTTCAAAATTTTCTTTTATATCATATCCATTTATTTTTACATATCCACTTGTGATTTTTTGCAAGCCTAATATTAGTTTTATTGTTGTTGTTTTACCAGCTCCATTTGGACCAATAAAACCTAATATATCTCCTTCACTTATTTCTAATTCAACATTTTTCAAAATTTGCTTTTTTCCTATAGTTTTACTTAGGTTTTTACATTCTAAAATTTTAGTTTCCATTTTCTGCCCTTCCTTTCTCTGCAATCTATTTTACCACATCTTTCTATTTTTTGTAAATAGAACAAATCTGAAAATTTTAATTTGTAAAAATGGAAGAATTTTCATTCCTCCATAAAATCTTTTTTTTCTAAATTGTATCTTGTGTTAGTCCATATTTTTTACTTACTTCAGCTATTGTCATATCTTTCTCAAATCTAAATAATTTCTATATTATTTATTATTTGTTCTGCTGTAAACTTCATTTTGCAAGTCCTTTTCAGTTCCTCTATGTTCAAAAGTTGTTTTTATCGCTTTTTTTAAAGATTTTCTATTTATATCATTCCATTTATATGTTATAAAATAATATATGTCATAAAAATCCTTCATTCTACTGTTAGCCACACTTCTTGTTAATATTGTTTGAAATTTCTCCGCTATTATAGTTTCATAATTATATGTGTATAATTCAATATACTCATCTTCTAATAAAGTCTTATATTTGTACTCAATCGCTCTTGGAGTCACAATATCTCCTGTTGAAATATCTATAAAAAATGGAATTATAATATTATAAAATTGACCAATTATTTTATAACAATATCCTCCATATTCATTATCTTCTCTAATAGTTTTTTCTTTATCTACTTTAAATTTTACATTATCATTTAAATCTATATTAGAAATTTCATTTACTAAATTTCTAATTTCTGTTTCATTAAAATCAATACCAGTAATATTGGCATCAATATCCATTGTAGATCTAACATTTATTCCCATTATTGAAGATAATAGAAACCCTCCTTTTAATATAAATTTATCTTTATATTTTGATTTCGACAATCTTTCAAGAAATCTCTCGAACATAAAATTCTGTAACACAACTTGTACTTGTATATTATTTTTATAAGCAAAGTTTTTTGCTTTATCTTTTAATGATTGTACATTATTTATCATATTAAATTTTATTCCTTTCTTGTTTAACATAATTACCCACTTTATTTCATGTCATTTTAAACTAATATCTCCGTTAAAGTTTTTATTTTCTTATCACATTGTAACTTTATAGCATAATCCATCAGAAGATTAAAATTAATCTGTTTTCTTAAAAAAGCATTTCTAATAATTTTATTAATTTGTTCTGTATCAAGTCCACTATTATTATTTTTTACTAAATCGCAAATAGTTCTTTCAAGATTATAACATATTATCTTATTCCCAAAAGGTGTTGTCGTTTCAATTGTTCCAAGTTTTAAATATTTTTTTGATATATAATGAATTACTATTTCTTTTGGAATTCTATTAGCATTATATCCACTAGGTACAGTTATATCTATTCTATTTGGAACTACTTCTGTTTTTCCAAGAAAATACAACGATATATTATATGAAAAAATTATATTTGAATACTTGTGTTGTAATATAAAATATTCATCTTCAAAATCTCCAACCTTGTTATATATTCCATTATCAACTTTTTCTATAATTTCATCTTTAATTAATTTATTTATAAAGAAAAAACTTATATTATTATCTTTAAACTCTCTTGCTGTAATCATTCCATTATGTTTTTTAATAAAATTTTTTGCAAATTCATAACTAGGCATAAAATATAATCCCCCCTTTTCTTTATCCATATGCTTATATTATACCATCACATAAGCACATGAGTCAAGTCTTTTTTAATTTTACTATTATTATATACATTTTTATGCTATTTATTTTTAAAATACAAATTATAAAAAGGAAGAGATTACCAAGAACCTCCTCCACCTCCTCCAGAGCCTCCGCCAGAGAATCCTCCTCCTGAAAAGCCACCTCCAGAACTAAATCCGCCTCCACTGCCACTACTTTGTGGAGTAGAAACCATTGCATTTGTTGCTGAACGCATTGTATCATTCATAAAATGATTAAATGTATAAGTATCAAAATAATCATATCCATCATACCAATCAGGTGCTTGCATAGCAATTGTTTCAAATTGTTTCATCCAAACCTTTGATACACCTAAAGCATAAGTATATGGTAAAATATTATAATAATATTCTGGATTTTTGCTAACCAATTCCTCTAACTGAGGTTTTTCCGCATTTTCCAAAAATCTCTTAAATCCTCTTATTTTACCTAACATTTCATTACCATATTTTGTTCTTTTCGGAATTATAAAATAGAACATTATTAATGTTGCAATACTTATTACCCCTGTGAAAACAGCCATTTTAGAAACTTCATATTCTGCAATATATCTTCCAGCAATTGTACCAATAATTGCTAAAATCATAAAAATCACATATTTCCTTTTGCCACTTGCAACTGTTTCAAATATTTTATTTTTATTTTCTCTTGAATCTAATGTTAATTTTATTGAATCAATTGTTTTATAAAAATTATCATATAAGTCAGTATCTGTAACAGTTTCAATAATATTATCTACTTTACCACCAACTAACTCATCAGTATGTTTTTTAGAAATTCTGTGACCACATCTAAATAATCCATCGAAAAATTTTTGTTCACATTGGTTGCCACCATCATATTCTTTAAGTTTTGTAATTTTAAAACTATTTCCGCCACCAAGTATTATACTCTTTTTTTCTTTTTCTTCAATTTTCAAATATCCTTTATCTGCCAAATATACAAGTAATGATATAACACTTTTTGTATCTGCTTTTCCCTCATACATATATCCTATTTCAGCAGAATTAAATCCCTCAGGTGGATAAAATTCAACTGTTTCAATTACAGGATCATCTTTTCCATATTTTGCCCAGATTTTATATGCAATTAAAACAAATGCTAAACATAATATTATAACAAATATTGAATACCAATCTATTCTCTTAGAAAAATATCCTTCTGGAAGTGTAAGTCTAACAGTTAATCCCTCTCCAGAACTTAATGTATTTGTAACACTACCTGTTATGGTATTACCTGCAACATCAAAATCTATATTGCTAGTATTGGCACTACCACTTCTTCCACTTGAAAATCCAAGTTGAGCTTTATCAAAAGGTTTTGGCATCAGTATAGAAAATGTTACATTTTCTATACTTGTATCCCATTGATTTCCTATTAAATTATAGTATAATTCATCTGCATTTTCTAGCGGATCTTCTCCAATATCATATTTATATTTTATAGTATATGTATGTTCTCCTGTATATGTTTTACTGGCACTACCTATTTTTATAATTTTATATCCATTTTCTGTTGATGTTGTATATTTATCATTTACACTTATCTTTTTAATTTTAGCTTTATTTTTTGATGAAGTTCCATCTTGCCTTCTAACTGTGTTTCTTAAAGGTATCTTTCTATATATTCCATGTTTTGGTATATCAAAATTTGCAGTAATTTCCTCAGTTACATCAAATGTGTTATCACTATGAACTACCATTTTTATGTCATATTTTTTTATTGTATAATTTGCTCTACTTGCTGCCATTACTTTACTCGGAATTAATACAACTATTCCAAGTATTATTACTAATATTATTAAATAAATCTTTCGTTTCATTTTTCTTCCCCTTTTCTTTTTGGTTTATTATATTTCATTCAAAATAATTTGTCAATCCATTTTAAATTTATTACTTAAATATGTGTATAGCATTATTTTTTGAAATACTGCGTAAGCGACCAAACGAATGAAATGAGTGCGATTGGAGCAATTTTCATTATATTAATTTTAATAAGAAAATTGCGACTGCAAAGTATGAAAAAAATAATGCTATACATATATTTAGATTTAAATCACTTTAAGGCTGATAAAAAAGCATAGCGTAAAAGCTATGCTGTAGTTTTATTATTTAATTTTTGTTCAATCATTTCACAAATTAAATCTGATGTTTTTTCAACACCTAGTATATCACTATTTATACAAATGTCATAATTTGCTGGATCATTCCAATTTTTCTCTGTATAATGTTTATAGTGATTTGCTCTTAACTTATTAATCTTCCTGATTTCTTTTTTAGCATTTGTTTTATCTAATCCATAAAATTCTGTTGCTCTTTTGATTTTATTTTCCTCATTATTATAAACAAATACTTTAAAAACATCATTTCTATCAGATAAAATAAAATCAGCACAACGACCAACAATTACACATGATTCATTTTCTGCAACTTTTTTTATAAGTTCTGATTCTTTTACAAATAATTCATCTGAATTATCCATACCAAAATAGTAACCATTATTCAAATTTGCTAAAGCATTTCTTTTTTGTTCATTATTTTCAATATATTCTGTTGATAAACCTGTTTTTTCTGCGATTTTTACAATAAATTGTTTATCATATAATTTTATGCCTAATTTTTCTGCAATTAATTTACCAATATATCTTCCACCTGAACCATATTCTCTTGATAAAGTTATTATAATCTTGTTTGGTAAAATTGAGTTTGACATAGTAGTTTCTTCTGCTTCTTGTTTTTTAATATTTGTTATTTTTAATCCTCTTACTTCTTTTACTAATAAAATAACTGCTAAGATAAATGCTAATCCATCAGCAATTGGTCCTGCATAAAGTATACCACTAATTCCAAATAATTTTCCTAATATGAAAAATGCTGGTATTAAAAATAAGATTTGTCTTGAAATTGATAATATTGCACTTCTAGTACTTTTTCCAATTGCTTGGAAGAAAATACCTGATGGTATTTGTATACCATTACAAATAACTAACATTAAATATGTTCTAAATGCTAAACACGCAAATTCTATGTATTTATCATCTCCACTACCAAATATTGCTATTAATTTATCTGGTATTAATTGGAACAATAAAAATGCTATTGTACTTACAATTAAGCTTAAACCTAATACAGTTTTTAGTGCTTGTTTTACTCTATCAAATTTTCCGGCACCATAATTATATCCAAATATTGGTTGTGCACCTGCAACAATACCTACAATTATACTGTTTAATATTTGACTAACTTTCATTACAATACCTAATACAGTAATTGGTATTTCGGCTCCAAATTCTGAATATGCACCATATTTTGCAAGTAAGTTATTCTCTACAGCCATTACAACTACAAAGCTCATTTGTGTTATAAAACTACTTATTCCAAGTAACATTACTTTTTTTGCTATACTGAATTGTAATTTAAAATCTTCTTTTTGTAATTTAATTGATTTAAATTTTCTAATATACATTACATTCATTACAAATGTTAATAATTGGCTTATTACAGTTGCAATTGCAGCTCCTTGAACTCCCATATTAAATACAAATATAAATATTGGATCTAAAATTACATTTAAAATTGCTCCTGCAATCATTGATGTCATTGAATATTTTGGACTTCCATCTGCTCTTATTACTGAATTTAGTGTTGTACCTATCATCATAAATGGTAAACCTAAAACTATTACATATCCATATCCTAATGCATATTCTCTTAATGCATTAGTACATCCAAATACATTTAATAATTGTGGTAAAAATATTAGTGCTACTGCAAAAAATATTACAGAAATTATTATTGATAATAATACTCCATTTGCTACACCTTTTTTTGCATCTTCTTTTTTCTGTTCTCCAAGTTTTAAACTTAAATATGCAGATGTACCATCACCTAACATTAATGCAAATGCTAGGCAAACCATTGTTATTGGAAATACTATATTTGTTGCTCCATTTCCTAAATAACCAACTCCCCAGCCTATAAATATTTGGTCAACAATATTATATAGAGAGTTTACTAAAAGTGATATGATACATGGAATTGAAAATTTTCTTATTAATTTTCCGATTTTTTCATATCCTAAAATGTTTTCTTCTTTTTTCATTCCTCTTTCCTTTCCCAAGCTTTAACTTTTTTGTTTGCTCGTATTTTACTTAGGTTTATAAGGCTTTCCTATTACCATGCTTCTCTCGTGGAAACTTATCTATTTTATCAAACTTTTTTATATTTGTCAATAGCTACTTTCGCAAAAAATTCAGAAAAAAGCGGAAAGTAGCTATACTTTCCGCTTAAATTATTTTACTTTAATTTTTTTGTATTTTATAAAACTTGTAACACCTACCATAATACTTGCAACAATTATTGTTAATAAAATTCCTAAATTTCTATTTAAAAATCCTGTATATGGAAGAGTTGATGCTGTTCCGCTATTACTGTTTCCTGAATTTGTATTTCCATTGATTGTTGTTGTATTATTATTTCTATTTGTGTTATCACTTGGTGTTGCGTTTGTGTTTCCTCCTGGAGTTGTATTTGTATTACCTCCTGGTGTTGTGTTTGTGTTTCCTCCTGGTATTGTGTTTGTGTTTCCTCCTGGAGTTGTATTTGTATTACCTCCTGGTGTTGTATTTGTATTACCTCCTGGAGTTGTATTTGTATTACCTCCTGGAGTTGTATTTGTATTACCTCCTGGTGTTGTATTTGTATTTCCACCTGGTGTTGTATTTGTATTTCCACCTGGTGTTGTGTTTGTATTTCCTCCTGGTGTTGTGTTTGTATTTCCTCCTGGTGTTGTACCTTTATCTTCTACTTTAATAGTTGCTGTACCTTTAACACCATTTGATGATGTAGCTGTTATTACTACTGTTCCTTCTTTTACTCCTGTAACTTTTCCTGTACTATCTACTGTTGCAATAGTATCACTAGCACTTGACCATGTTATATTTGTGTCTGTTATAGGTGATGTTGTTGCTGTTAATTGAAGTGTTTCACCAGCTTTTACTGTTCCATTTTTTGGTGTTATATCTACAGCTGTTACTACATCTTGTTTTTCTATTATAGTCACTTCACATGTACTTGTAAATATTTTGCTATTAAATGATTGTTTTGTTTTTGCGGTAATAGTGGCTTTTCCAGCATTTATTCCATTAATTGTTCCATCATCATTTACTGTTGCAACATTTTCGTTATTACTTGACCATACTATAACACTATTATCAATTATCTTATTATCAGATGTCATTGCTGCAACTTTCCAATATTCACCTTTTTTCATCTCAATCATACCAGGTGCAACTTTTAAACTATCACCTGTTGTAACTCCACCATTTTGTGCTATTTCTAAACCTGCTATATTTGATTCTAATAATACTTCATAATCTCTATTTAATGGGTTTGTAGCATTTGATATTGAAATATTATTTACTTTATATGATTTTCCTGCTATTGACATCTGTGTATTTTGCATCATATTTATCAAGTTTTTATTTGAACTACTTGATGAAGTTGTTCCATTAGACATTATTATTCTATTTTTTAAATCTGATGAATTTACTGTATAATTTCCACTTTCTTTTATTTTTTTGTAATATACTCCATCTACTAAAACATTTCTTAATTGTATTTCTGAAAATTTAGTTAATCTTGATTTTAGTTCATCATTTATAGTTGATGCATTTTTAAAATCTTTTTGTAATGATGCATAAACAGCTGTTGTTGCTAATGCTTTACTTGTTGAATTTGTTATTGCAGATAAATCTACATAAACTGGATTTTTAAATATTGCATCATATGATATTAATGTATCATAATATTCAGTACTATTTCCAAGATTTTTTAAATCTAATATACCTGTTGCATCTGCTGATGAAGTTGATGTTACTGTATCTATAAATTTCTCTTCTTCTCCTCCAGAAAGTGTATGTGCTTTATTTGTAACATATAAATCTACAGTTAAACTTCCACTTCCTCCATCTTTATTTATAAAGTTTGTTCTTTCATCTAATATTTCTGTTTCTGAAATTTCATCATAAATATCTTCAAAATTTAATGCACTTCCACTTGCTGTTGACCATTTATTGCCTGTTAATGGTTCAATATAATTATACGAAATTCTTGCATTACTATTTCTTGCAATTTCTCTTGCTAAAATTACATCATTTACATTCTCTACACCATGAATTACAGTTAATCCAGAATAATTTTTCAAACCAGCATCTACACATTGCTTTAATCCTGAATATCTAACTTTATTTCCAGTACTATCATTTTCCCAATAAAAGGTTTTTGGAACTTCATTAGAAATATATTCTGAATCAATATTTTCATCAACAATTGAATCTGGTAATGCATTACTTTCTGTATTTAATATTAATTCAAAACCTAAATCTTTAGCTAATTTACTTAATCCAATTGAACTATCATTAATATATTTATATACTGTATCATATACATTTAAATATGCAGTTGTTTGTGTTTTATATGTATTCTCAAAATTTGTAGCCCATTGTTTTGCTTTTACAGGTGTCCAACTTGCTCCTTTATATTTTGCAACATAGTGCAAATATTGCCAATCCATAAATGCTTGTTCAAAAGTTTCATTTGAACCTGATAAACCTGCAACTTTTGTATTTGCACTAACTCCACCTGATAATCCATCTATAGTTAAATCTGGTAAAGTTCTAGGTATTGACATTGATACATAATATGTAGGTTTATTATATGTTGATATTAAATTTTTTAATGTTTGTAAATTTGATTGCATTGTTGATTCTGTATAGTTAGCTGGATCTCTTGCAGCTTTTATTCCTCCAAAGAAATATGTTGATAAATTTATAATTACTGTTGTATTTGAATTATTGTTTTCTTTTAATTGTTGTTCAAGTGTTGATTGCTCTAAAGAAGGCGTACCTTTTATATATTTACTACCATCTGTACCTTGATAAGTATCTAAAGATCGATTTATTTCTATATATTTGTATCCTGCTACTTCAACTAAATCTCCAAATTCTGTTGTTCCAGCTGGTCTACAATCTATTGGAACATTAATTATTGTTCCTTTTGAACCAATTGTTGAGCTATTACTCATTATTTCTCTACCTTGTTTTATATTAGTAGAAGTTGTTGCTATATTTCCTATAGCCAGAATTGTTGCAACTATTAATGTTAATACTGCAACTATACTTATTATTAAATATTTTTTCTTATTCATTTTTATACTCCTCTCTTTCGAATATTTCCACTTTCTATTATATCATATTTGTTCTTTTTTTCAACATTTTTTTTAATTTTTTTTTAATTTTTTTCTGCTTTTTCAAAAATAAATATACTTTTATGTTATATCATACTATTTTTCATTATTTCAATATTAAAATTGATATATTTGCAAGTATCTTATTTGTATTTTAAGAATATTATAAAATGTAATTAATATGCAAAGGAGTGATCTAATGGTAAAAGTAAATATTGAAGAATTACTACGCAAAAATAATCGTTCAAAATATTGGTTATGTAATCAGATGAATATCACTTTCTATAATCTAAATCAAATTATAATTGGTTCAACAAAATCAATTTCATTTAGATATATAGAAGAATTCTGCAAACATTTAAATTGTACACCATCTGAGTTATTTACTATTGAATATACTGAAAATGCCAAACTATGATTGAACAGATTTGCTAAAGCAAATTTTTGTAATTTGTATTTTATATAATAGAAGCTTTTCTATTATACAAAAAAAGTTAGCTGTTTTCAACTAACTTTTTTCTCATTTTTTCCAAAATGCTTTATATGCTTTATATGCAGTAAATATATCATATTTGCTTGTTACTTCATATGGAGCATGCATTGAAAGAACTGGAACACCACAATCTATAACATCAACACCTTTATTTGCTAATATATATGCTATTGTACCTCCTCCTCCAATATCAACTTTTCCAAGTTCTGCAACCTGAAATTTAATATCATTTTCTTCAAATAATCTTCTTACCCATGATACATATTCTGCATTTGCATCAGAAGCGCCAGATTTTCCTCTTGCCCCTGTATATTTATTTAAAGATATACCTTTTCCAAGATATCCTGCATTTTTAAGATCTGAAACACTTGCATAAATTGGATCAAATCCAGCATCAACATCAGATGATAGCATTTTTGAATAACAAAATACTTTATCTAAAAGATTAACTCTATTTTCTCCTGTTTTATTTAATAATTCTGACATAAAATAATCAAACATATGTGATTCCATTCCTGTATTTCCCATACTTCCAATCTCTTCTTTATCAGATAATATACATATTGCAGTATTTTGTAACTCTTCAAGTTCCACAATTGCCATTAAAGAGGTATAGGCACATACTTTATCATCTTGACCATATGCTGCAACTAGCCCTTCATCAAAACCTAAACTTCTTGCTTTAAATTCTGGTACAATTTCTATTTCAGAACTTACAAAATCTCTTTCTGTAATACCATATTTTTTATTTAAAATTCTTAAAATATTTAATTTTACAGTTTCTTTTTCTTCTTCAGAATCTGCAGGTATACTTCCTATTAATAGTCTTAAATCTTCGCCCTCTATACCGTTTTTCAACTTTTTCTCCATTTGATCTTGTGCCAAATGTGGTAATAAATCTGTAATTGTAAATATTGGGTCATTTTCATCTTCGCCTATATTTATTTTTATTTTCTCTCCATTTGATTTAATTATTACTCCATGTAAACTTAATGGAATTGTTGTCCATTGATATTTTTTTATTCCACCATAATAATGTGTTTTAAAATATGCAAGTCCTGTATCTTCACATAATGGGTTTGGTTTTAAATCTAGTCTTGGAGAATCCACATGTGCACCTATTATATGAACTCCTTTTTCCATTTTTTCTTTTCCAATTACTGCTAAGTACATACTTTTTTCTCTGTTTATGAAATATACTTTGTCACCTTGTTTTAATGTTTCCATTTGATTTATATCTTTAAATCCCTTTTGCTCTGCTACTTCTTTTGATTTTTCTATGAATTCTCTTTCTGTTTTTGCTTTATTTAAAAATTTCATGTAATTATTGCAAAATTCAAATATTTCTTTTTTTTGCTCTTCATTTATTTCTTTCCACCCAATTTCTTTTTTATCAAATAAATTTGCTTCCATTTGTATCATCCTTTCATATTTTTTTGTTTATTATATCACTTTATTTTTTATTTTTCCATATATTTTGAATTTTTATTCAGACTTTCTATGATTCCTTTGAATAATTGCCATATTTTTCTTGCCAACTTCCCGAATTTGTAGTATAATAAACAGGTAGATGAAAAGAAAAGGAGAATATATATGTTTGATAAATTAGAATCTGTCGAAAAAAGATATGTTGAACTTACAGAAAAAATAAGTGATCCAGAAATTATAGCAAATAATAATGAATGGAGAAAATTAGTAAAAGAACATAGTTCAATAGAAGATGTTGTTTTAAAATACAGAGAATATAAACAAGCTGAAAAAAATATGGCAGAAGCCAAAGAAATGATGGAAAATGAAGATGATAAAGAATTAAAAGAGCTTGCAGAAGAAGAATATTATTCTTCGAAAGAAAAATTATGTAAAATAGAAGAAGAATTAAAAATATTATTAATACCTAAAGATCCAAATGATGATAAAAGCATTATTTGTGAAATACGAAGTGGTGCTGGCGGAGAAGAAGCAGCTCTTTTTGCTGGAACATTATTTAGAATGTATGGTATGTATGCAGAAAAAAAACATTGGAAAATTGAAATTCTTAATGAAAATGCTACTGAATTAGGTGGATATAAGGAAATATCTTTTATGATTACTGGAAAAGGTGTATATAGCAGACTTAAATTTGAAAGTGGTGTTCATAGAGTTCAAAGAGTTCCAGATACTGAAAGTAGTGGTAGAATTCATACTTCTGCTGCAACTGTTGCTGTTTTGCCTGTTGTTGAAGATGTTGAAATTGAATTAAATCCTGCCGATATAAAAATGGAAGTTTTCAGGGCTTCTGGTGCTGGTGGACAACATATAAACAAAACTTCTTCTGCCGTAAGACTTATACATATCCCTACAGGTATTGTTGCTGAGTGTCAAACTCAAAGATCTCAATTACAAAATAGAGAATATGCAATGAATTTATTAAAATCAAGATTATATGAAATCGAAAAATCTAAGCAAGATTCTGAAATTGCAAATACAAGAAAATCACAAGTTGGATCTGGTGATAGAAGTGAAAAAATTCGTACCTATAATTATCCTCAAGGTCGTATAACTGACCACAGAATTGGTATGAGTGTTTATCAATTTGAAAATTTTTTAAATGGTGATTTAGATGAAATGATTGATAATTTAATTGCTGCTGATAGAGCTGAAAAATTAAAAGGTGAAGATGAATAAAAAATCCCCTTACTTGGGGAATTTTTTATTCATCTTCAATTGGTCCAAATAATTCGTCAAATTTCGCCTCTAACTCTTTTTGTAAATCCATTTCTTCTTCCTCTTCATTTTCTTCCATAGGAAGTATTGGTGCATTAACTTTATTTTCAGATTTTAATTTAGGTTTAACATCTGGTTTTTCTGTTTTTGGTTCATCTTCAAATAAATCATCTAAAGATTCAACTTTTAAATCCTGAGCCTTTTTATCATTGTCCTCTTCTTCAACATATGGGTTATATGGATTATATTTTCTCCAAGTTCCTCTATTAATATCACCTATATCATTATGACTTATTGCAACTTGTTCCAGTTTCTTTGCCATAGAATGTTTGAAATAATAGAATTTTTTGGCTTTAATTGGTTTTATACCTTTTTCAAATATAATACATAAATCATTATCCATTCTTCTAAGTTCATCTGGTGTCATTAATGCTCTAGCCATAATTTGGTCTGAATTACTACTTCCTGTTCTAAAATGTTGTCTATCTCTGTTTGTAGATACACTATAATGGCTTATTGTTTTTTCACCTAATGCTTTTGAAAAATATTCAACAGTTTTTTGTGAGTTACTTCCTAAAAATACATGTGTATCACAGTTACCAATTATTGTTTCATAAGATTTCTCATATATTGCCTCTAATTGATCAAGGTTTTGTAATATTACACTAAAAGAAATTTTTCTACTTCTACTTGTTGAGATTTTTTTGTCAAAGTCAGGAATTTTACCGATATTGGCAAACTCATCTAAGATAAAATATGTTGGAACTTTTAATGATCCTCCATTATTATCTGCAAAATCATATAATTGTTGTATCATTTGTGAGAAAAATATAGTAAGTAAAAAGTCATATGCAGCATGAGTATCTGAAGAAATAACAAATACAGCTGTTTTTTCACTTCCTATTTCTTCAAAATTAATTGTATCTGTAGAAGTAAGTTCTGCAATTTCTTTTGAATCAAATTTTCCAAGCTTAGATTGCAATGTACTTAATATTGAACTATATGTTTTTTCTGGTGCTATTTCTATAGATTTATAATTCATTCTTGCTGGATGGTCATATGGTAACTGACTCATTAATTCAGAAAGTAAATTGCTCCCCCCCTTGTTGTTTGCAGCTCTAACTAATTCTGCACAACTTGCCAAATTTTGTTCTTCAAGTGGTCTTGTTGCCATTAAATAATATATCAATGCTTTTAAAAGCATTTCTGCAGAATCGTCCCAAAATGGGTCTGAACTTCCACCTTCAGATTTTTGCCCTTTTACAATTGTATTTGCTATAACATCTACATCTATTTCAGATGATATGTGCATAAGAGGGTTATACCCATCACTATATTGTGGATGTACTAAATTTAATACTTTTATTTTATATCCATTTTCTTTAAAATACCCTGCTGTTTTATCATACAATTCACCTTTTGGATCTGTAAATACATATGAACCTAAAAGCTGATAAGCATTAGGGATTGAGTATGATGCAGATTTACCAGAACCTGAACCACCAACTACTAGCACATTTACATTTCCCCTTTTATCAACAGGCAAATAATTATTTTCAGCTAAAATTATTCCTTCTTTATTACTTAATATTTGATATTGCTCCCCATGTTCACTCCAATCACTTGAACCATGTTCAATATCACTATATTCATGTTTTGGCATTGTCCTTAAAAATCCAATTACAAAACACAATCCATAAATTATTGTAAATCCAATCCAGTTTGATAAAAATTTACTTCCAAGTCCATTTGAAAAAATATACCCTATTTCTGTAAATGGTTTTATAATTGAATTTGCAAATGTATCAATAAATACAGTAAAATCAAAACCTTCACCTTGGTTAGCTATTCCACAACTATATGTAAACGGCAAAACTAGTATTATGGTTAAAATTGCCCATAATACTAGCCCTATTATAAATACTTTCCTATTTCTCTTCATTCCTCTTGATAATCTATATCCCATTTTTCTCATTCCTTTCTTAATGTCTAAACCTTGATGAAATACTTCGTTTTTTGTCTCTCATTTGTTTTATTTAAAATTAAACTCTGCTATTATCTGTTTCATTAACAGGTGTATCTTCAGCTGGAATTTTCATTCCTAAATTAAGATCTGTTGACATAGCTACAGGGATTTTTTTTCCTTGAACATCCTTTCCTATTCTTACTATGCTTTCTTTTTCAGGTTCAGGCGTTATTGCTGTAGTAGTTATTTCAAAATTACCTTGTGAATCAGAATCTCTCCATTCATTATTTTCTTCCATTACAAGCTCCTCCTTACTTTTCTATTTAAGTTACTTCTTTTTATTTTCTCTTAATTCAAAGGCTAAGTAAGATTTATATGGTTTTAACTTACATTTACCTTTAACTTCATTAGTTTTTTCATCAAAATAAAGCACTGGCTTGATTTCCTCTGCTGTTTCAGGGTCTATTACTGTAATAGCCCTTTTCAAGTTAGGAGTATATTGAACATCTTTAAGTTCAGCAGGCTCCTCTGAATATAATTTATTATATCTAAATGGTATTGGTTTTTTAGTAATTTTGACTTCATTTCCTTGTAAAATACCATTATTTATTACAACTTTTTCTTTAGCAAATGAAAAGATTATTAATCTGTTTCCTGCCTCTTGTGGATCTTCCACAAAAAAAGTTTTTTTTGACATATCTCCAACTATTTGTTCAGTACTCTTAAGTCTTTCCATTGTATATTTAGGATATCTGTCTAAATATTCATTTTTTGTAATATACACTTCATATATCACAGTATTTACTCCTTTTGGATCTGTAATACTAAAATGTTTACCTTGCCATTTTTCCATATTTTTCTCCTCCAATTTCTATGTAATTTTAATCCATAGATTTTTTCTTGCGTAAATACCATTTTTTATTATACCATGAAAACGGCATTATGTCAATAGGCTTATTTTTCAATTTCTAGGATTAAATTTTGACACCTTATTTAATGTTTCAAACAATTTTCGTTCTTCTGGAGATAATTTCTTAGGTACCATTACTTTTACTTCAGCAATTAAATCTCCTCTCCCACCTTTACCATCTTTATAACCTTTACCAGGAATTTTTAATACTTCACCTGATTGTATTCCCTCTGGTGTATAGACTTGTGTTATCTCATCTATAGAATTTACTTGTGCTCTGGTACCAAGTGCTGCCTCCCAAGGTGTTAAATACAAATCAGTATATATATCATTTCCTTTAAGTTTAAATTTATCATTATTTTCTATATTAACTTTTATAAATAAATCACCATTTTTTCCGCCATTTACTCCTTCTTTTCCTTGACCTAGCAATCTTATTTTTTCCCCATCTCTTATTCCAGCAGGAATAGAAACAGTAAACACTTTCATTTTTCCATCAACTGTTCTTAGTGATATTTTTTTATCTAAACCATAAAAAACTTCTTCTATTTCAACATTTATAGATGTTTCAATATTTTCACCTTTAATAGGTGGTTGTTGCTCTTTTTTATTAACAATTTTTTCTTTTACATTTTCTACATTCCCAAAAAACATATTGAAAAAATCACTAAATATGGAGCCAGAAGATCTATTTGATTCTTCATATTTTTTCTTTTTTCCAACATTATTAACCCACATTCTATCATATTTTCTTTTAGTAGATGGGTTATTCAGCACTCTATATGCTTCATTTATATCTTTTATTTTTTCTTCAGAGAGTCTGTCCTCAACATTTACATCAGGGTGATATTTTTTTGCCGCATTTCTATAGGCATTTTTAATTTGTTCAGAAGATACTCTATTTGTCTCTAGTGATAATATTTTATAATAGTCTTTAAATATCATTTTCCCTTCATTCCTTTTCAAACCTAATATGTGATTATATTATAACAGTTTATTTCAAAAAAATCTATCCCTTTTTTAAAATTTGTGATAAAAAATAGGACTTTTTTTACGAAGCCCCATTTTTATTTTATTCAATTAATCCAAAACCTGTTGCAATATATCTTGTTTTGTGTGCACCTGTACTATCAATTGGATCATTGATTAACTTACCATTAACAGACATAACACTTGATGTACCACCATCTAAATTTGCAGCATTATATGCACCATAATTTTGCATAATTTCAATTAAATCATCCATATCTGCCCCAGGTCTTTTTATCATCCTTCCATCTAAAACAAGCATTAAAACAATACCATCTTTTCTTTGACCTAAAGCAGTACGAGGAGCTGTTCCCCAGCCACCATTTCCAAGTACAGCAGAAGGTTTGCCATTTACAATTAAAAATGGACCACATGTTACACAATCTCTAATATTTAATTTTTGTGCATTAGCTTTTGTACAAGTAGATGATAAAACTAAAACATTATCTTTATTAAATCCAACGATACCACCAGTACTTTTGTATTCATAAGATGTCCTACATATGTCATTTGAAAATGTTACACCTCTAGGGTTTGCGCCATTGCTATTATAATTTGGATCAGAAAATCTACCACCATTAACAGCTAAAACGGCATTATTATCTTTTGCCATTTTTGTTAAATATTCACCTGATGTGCCCAATTTACTTGTAACTAAAGTTTTTATTTTTGAAGGATCATATACAACTCCTAAATAGCCAGTATACCCTTTTCCTGTAATTCGTATAATTCTATAAGACTGTTCATCTGCATAAATATCATATTCATCTTTATTTAAATTTTTACCAAGTATCTGTTTTTCATATCTACTTGTAAAATTTTCTTGTACTTCAACTTCTTGATTTACTTTTATAGAATTAAGATCTGTTTCTTCATCTGCAGCCTCTACTCTATTATTATTCATTACATTATTTATCATATCATCACTATAGAAAAGTTCTGCAATCCATTGATGTGTCATTGATGTCATAGAAACTGTAATTAACCAATCTCTAAAACCACTATATGGACCATATAATAATATTCCAAGTGTTGATCCTCCTATAAAAATTAATATTAAAAATGCTATTAATATTTTCTTCCATAAACTTTTTTTCTTCTTTTTTTCAAAATATTCTGATTTCATATATTACTCCCTTTTTTATTATGTTTTTTTATTTTACTACATTTAATTTAATTTTGCAAACAATTTTCTAATAATTCTATTTTTATTTTATTTGATGTATCAATTTTGGCCCTAATTCCAATTGGTATTACAGTTTTTCGATCTATATGTCCAAAATTGTTTGATTTTATTATAGGATATCCACAGTTTTTACCTAATGTGTGAATAACTATATCTTCAAGTTTAATTTTTGATGGGTGTTCATAATTTCCAATCCAAATTCCTTTTAAATTTTCAAACACACCATTTTGTTTCATATAATATAGATTATTTGAAGCCATTGCAGGTTCACTTTCATAACCTAATTCTTCAATAAATAATATTTTATTTTCAAAATTCATAGAATATTTTCCGCCTACTAATCCTCTAGTCAGACTTAAATTTCCTCCAACAAGCTCACCTTCTGAAATTCCACTATTTATAGTTTCAAACTCATCATCAAAATCCCCTAAATCCAGATTTCCGTAAACAAATCTATTTAAAACTTGTTTTAAACTATAATCAGTTTCATCTGTTGCAACTGTTTTAAAATTTGTACCACAAAAAGTTATAAGCCCTGTTTTTAAATTTATAACATTTGTAATTGATGTTATATCACTAAATCCGCAAATAATTTTAGGATTTTTTTTAATTAAATTATAATCTAAATAATCAAAAACAGAATTTGAATTTTGTCCACCTTTTGCACACCAAATCATTTTTATATTTTTATCTGCAAACATATTATTTATATCTTCTGCCTTTTCTTCAGGTGTTGCACTATATATATTTGTATTTGAAAATAAATTTTTAGAAAATTCAACTTTAAATCCCAAATTCTCAATTTTCTTTTTTGCTAAATTTATTTCTTCTATATTATCTCCAATTATGGGATTAGACGGTGCAACAACACCAATTGTATCACCAAAATTTATTTTTTTAGGTTTAATCATTTTTTCTCCCTTTCAAATTAATTTTGCACATCTGTATTTTTTATTTTTTCTAAAATCTCATCTTTTGAATATTTATTAATATATTTATATTTTTTCTTACAAATTCCAGAATTAAATCCACACATTTTTTTATATGAACAATAATCACAAAATGTTTTTTTATTTTGATAATATGGTTTTAATTCTATATTTCCATTAAATATTTCTTTTGCAATTTCTTTAATTGTTAAATTAATATAATCTTGTAATTCATTAAATTGTTTTTCTGTAACAATACTACTTTTTTTCGGACTTAAATTACCAGTTTTATCAATATATGCAGGAATTATTTCTGAATTTCCAGATTCTAAATTAATATCATGCATTTTTGCAACTTTAACATCTGCCAAAATTAAACCTTTCATTTTAAAATTATTTTTTATTTTATTTTCTATTTCTTCTTCTGTTAATTTTTTATTTGAATTTATTATTTGCTCTAATAAATTAAAATATAATATTCCAGCTGGAATTAAATCTTCGATTTTACAAACTGCATCTAAATAAGTAATTAATTGTAATTGTAATCCAGCATAAATATTATTAAAATCCAAATTTTTTACAGATGATTTATAATCAATTATTCTAACATAATTTTTCCCATCTTTTGTAGCTGTATCTATTCTATCAATTTTCCCTGTAATTTCTACGGTTTTACCATTTTCGAGATTTAATATAATTGGTTTATATTTTCCCTTTTCAGAAAATTCAACTTCAGTTCCAGATAAATTAAATTCACTTTGTACTAAAGTTTGAATAATATATTTTAAAGATTTAATTATTATTCTTTTTAATCTAATTACTAATAATTTATATTTTTCTGTTGCATTAAAAATATAATTATTATTTTTTTGTAATTTCTCATCAATTATTTTATTTATTATTTCTTCTATTTTTTCATCAGAAATATTTTTTAAATTATTATTTTCACTATTATTTATTTCTTCAAAAAAAGAATTTATTACATCATGCATAAATGACCCTGTATCTAAACTTTGAATTTTTAATTCTTCTTTTTCTTTTAATTTTAAAATATATTGTAAAAAATATGAAAAAGGACATGAATTATATTTTTCTAATTTTGAAATACTTGTTTCTAAATTATTTCCATATAATTTATTTATATTTTCTTTTTTAATATTTTCACTAAAATTATAATTAATATATTTTAAATTATTTTTTAATAATTTATTATATTTATTATTTTTTTCAAAATATTTAAAAATAATAAAAAATAATTTTTCTATTTTTTCTTCAGAATTAATTTTATTTATTTTTAAAATTAATTCTTCATATAATTTTTTTTCATTAATTAATTCTATTTTTTCTTCTTTTAATGTTACATCACTTTCTTCTATTAAATTAGGAAATATTTTTTTTATTTTTGTAATTAAATTTGATTGTCTTAAAGATTTCCCCTCACTATCAGAAGATGAATAAGATAAAAATAATTTTTCTTCTGCAATTGTAAATGTTTTATAAATATTAAAATTATCATCATATATATTTTCTAAAGTTCCTTTTGCAAGTTCTATTCCATCATTTTTTAAAAATTCTCTATCCTCATCATTAAAAAATCCTTCATTTTTATTTACACTTGGAAATACTCCATCATTTAAACCTATTATAAAAACTACTTTCGTCTTACGGCTCCTTGACCTATCTACATCTCCCATTATTACTTGATCCTGCATTGTAGGTATTTTTCCTAAACCACTATTTTTTAATCCAACTTTTAATATTTTATTAAATTTATCAATTGTAATTTTTTCTTCATTAAAAATAATATTTATTTCATCTAAAATATTTATTATTATTTTAAATGTTTCTTCATATTCTTTTGCTAAATCTAAAAAATTATTTTTATTTAATTTTTTTATTTTATTTTTTATTTTTTCTTCTATTTTTTGATTAATTAAAAATAAATAAAATTCTTTTGAAATATTTTTTGCATTTTTTTCATTATCAATTTTATTTTTTAAATTAATTAATGGATTAATTATTTTTTTTCTAATTTCATTTAAATAATTAATTTTTTCTTTATTTTTTTCATTTATTCCTAAATTAAAATCTTTTTTAAATTTATTATATTTTATTCCATATTTAATACAATATTTTTCAAATTTAAAAATGTCATTTTCATCTATATCTAAAAAACCTGTTTTTAAATAATTAAATATTGATTCATAAGAATAATTATTTATATAAATATTTAATATTGATAAAATATATTGTACAATTATATTTTGATTCAAATCTTTTTTTTCATCAATAAATATTGGAATATTATAATTTTCAAAAATAGCTTTTGTTATTCCTGAATATTTTTCTATATTTTTTGTTATTATTGAAATATCTTTAAATCTTATATTTTTTTCTTTAATTAATATATTTATTTTTTTTGCTATATTTTCTATTTCCGTATATTGATTTTTTGCTAAAAATAAATTAATATTATTTTTTTCTAAATTATATTTTTCTATTTTTGTATTAAATAAATATTTTTCTATATATTTTAATTCTTCATTTTTAAATCTATAAAAATTATTTAAATTAATTTTTTCTATTTTTTCATTATTATTTATTAAATTAATTATTTTTTTATATGTTAATTTATTTGGATAAAAAATATCAGTATTTGGGTTTGTATTTAATTCTAAATTATCTACACAAAATGTTATTGTAACATTATTTGCAATTTTAATTAATTTCTTTATTATTAAATATTCTTGTTCCGTAAATCCTGAAAATTCATCTATATATATTTCTGAATTATTTAATAAATTTACTTTATCTATACTTTCTGATAAAATAGTTAATAAATCTGTTTCATCAATATAATTATTTTTTATTTTTTTTTCAAAATTTTCATAAATTAAAATTAAATCATTTAATTTATTTTTTAAATATTTATCATTTATTTTTTCTTTTTCATTTTTTAAATCATTTATTAATATTCCATGTTTTTTAAATTCTGAAATTGATCTCATACATAAATCTATATTTTCATCTGATTTATTTAAAAATATTAAATTATTTCTTTCATTTTGTAAAATAGAATATATTAACATTGCTTTTCCTGATTTTGATAAATTATTTTTTACTCCTCCAATTTCATTTATTACTCTATATGCTAATCTATTAAATGTTATTACTTCTGCATTTATTATTGATTTTTTATTTTCCATTAATTTTTTTTCTGCAGTAAATGAAAATTGTTCTGGTGTTATTATATATATTTTTTTTCCATCATTTATTTTTTTATTTACCTCATTATATATATATTCACTTTTGCCAGTTCCAGCTCTTCCGTATACTATTTTTAAACTCATCTGATCACCCCTTTTTTATTTTTTTATTTATTTTTTTATCTATTTTTTTTATTTATTTTTTTTTATTTATTTTTTTATTTATTTTTTTTATTTATTTTTTTATTTATTTTTTTATTTATTTTTTTTATTTATTTTTTATTTTAATTTGCAATAGTTATTATATATTTTCTGTATTTAATTGTCAATAAGAACTTGAATAAAAAATATATTTATAGTATAATTATATTACAATTTTAATCTAAGGTTGTAATATATTTGTAATAAAAGGAGAAAAAATTTGAAACAAGAAACTTATGATTTTTATGATAGAACGATGCTTAAATCATACAATTTAAATCAAACAATGCAAGCACAATTAAATGCTTTAAGCAATTTAGATGTTTTTACAAGAAAACACTGTGAAAATGTAGCTGCTATAACATGCAGACTTTGTAGTTATTTACATTGCTCAAAAGGTTTTACAGAATATTGCACATTATGTGCATATTTACATGATTTAGGTAAATTATTTATACCACCTGAAATTTTACAAAAACCCTCAAAATTAACAGATGAAGAATACGAAATCATGAAAACACATACAACAATTGGTTATAATATGTGTATTCGTGATGATGCTTTACGACCATATTCTGCAGGTCCATTATATCATCATGAAGCACTTGATGGTTCAGGATATCCTAATCACTTAACAAAAGAAGATATTCCATATGAAGGACAAATAATTCGTGTTGCTGATGAATATGATGCAATTGTAAGCAAAAGGCAATATAAATCACATATTGATATTTCAGATACATTAAAAATTTTAATAGAAAATACTAAACCTAAAAAATCTGATACATTAAAAATAATAGTTGATAATGCTCATCATCAAGATAACGATACTAAATATGGAAAAAATAATAAAATTATTGTAAAAGCTTTATTGAAAGTTGTTCTTGATGATATTTCTTTTGAGATTTATAATCTTCAAGAATATATGTATTATTTACTTGATAATATCGACAGATTAAATAAAGCTAAAAAATATTTCGATAAAATGAAAAGTGCAAAATCAGAAAATAAACGTGAATATTTCTTAGAATATGGAAAAATGTATTTAATTACAAATGAACAACCAGAAAATGTTGAAAAAATCATTTCTGAATACCAAGAGGCTTATACTATAAGAAAAGAAAAAATAAATAAATTATTAAATGAGAAAAAAATAATTAAAAATTTAAAAGTATAATTTGAAAAAATTCAAGCTGCAAAAAATAATTTAATATATTAATTTTTGCAGCTTTTATATAATAACACATTATTCGTCTAAGCCGAAACTCACACCCAGTGCATTATTTATTTTATTCATTATTTTTATATCATCAATATGACCAATTTTTTCCTTTAGTCGACTCTTATCAATAGTTCTAATTTGCTCTGTTAAAATAACAGAATCATTTTTTAACCCTTTAGTATTTCCTTGTATTTCTATATGAGTAGGTAATTTAGTTTTATTTGTTTGTGAAGTAATTGCTGCTGCAATCACTGTAGGACTATATTTATTTCCTAAATCATTTTGTATTATTACAACAGGTCTTATTCCACCTTGTTCAGAACCAACTACAGGACTTAAATCTGCATAAAACATATCTCCTCTTTTTATTGTCATAATCTCACTCCTACTATTAGCATATTTTTAAAGTCTATATAGTTGTAGATAGAATTTTTAATTTAATTCTATTTCATTATATTCTATGATTATTGTTATATTATTGTTATTGTCTTGTACCAATAATTTTGTTGGAATTATTTTTTCTCTATTTATGTACAATATTTCATTTTCTTGATATTTATTATTATTTGATTTTATTTTTAATTTTATTTCTTGTTCATTTTCCTCAAAAATAGAATTTTGTTCTGATTTATATTTATTTATAAAATTATATAAATCTAAACAATTATTTTCTAATCCTTCATAATTTTCAAAAATTGTTTTTAAATCTAATTTTGAATTTTCTATTAATAAATTATTATCTTTTCTTGTTATTTTTATTCCTGCAATATTGGCTGGTTCAAGTACTTCCTGAATATATCCATTTTCTGTATTATATTCTTGTTTTAAAATATATTTATTTTTATTTTTATTACTTTGTACTTCTACTGTAACCTTTGCTTTATATGAATTAATATTTAATACATTTTCTACAACCTCTTGACTACTCATATTGTTTCCATTTTTTGTTTTTTTAGTCATGTTTTTTGAAATAAATATAAAAATTATTACTGAAAAAATTATTAATAAAATAAAAATTATTTTTTTAAAATTCATAAATACCTCCTAAAGTCTTTTTTTAATTTTTATTCTATTTATATATTTTATATACTAATTATTTTCAAATATTTTTTAATTATTTTTTTCTGTTGCCTGTACACATAATCTGTGCTCTGGTTTATCTTCTAAACATGTTATTAAAGTAATTTTATTTTCTTTTGTATTTTCTAAATTATCCCAATTTGTATTTTTTATAATTTCTATTTTATCAATTATATATTTATTTATATAATCATTATATTTATATGTAATTTCATCTCCTTTTTTGGCTTTATTTAAATTTTCGAAATAATTATTTTTATATCCTTTATTATGCCCTGCAAGTCCAATATTCCCTACGGTTAGTGATGTTTCAGAAAAATGTCCAACATAATCTTCTAATATATTCATTTCAGTTGTTTCTGCAATTGGTGCTTTTAAATTTATAGATTTTATTTCTATATACCAATTATAATTTTTATTTTCCTCATTTATTTTTTCTTTTTTTATTTCATTTTTATTTTCTATTATATTTATTTCTTGCTCTGGATTTTTATTTATTTCTGATTTTTTTGAATTATTTATTTTAAAATTAATTATTGATAAAAAAATTATTGAAACAATTATTAATATTATTATTAAAATTCTTTTTGAAAAAATACTCAATTATTTTATCACCACCTTTTTTATTTAATCTTTTTTTGATTTATTAATAGAAAAAAACACACAGAATTAAAATTTTAATTTATAAAATCTTTTTATATTATATCATTTATTTTATTAATTGTAAACAAAAATATTTTGACAAAATTCGACATTTTTTTTATTTTATAAAACAATCTTTTTAAATTGTAATTATTTAAGACTAAGGTACACCCCTAGTCTTTTTTTAATTCTTCAACAATTTCAAATAATCTCATTCCATTAGATGCCTTAAATAAAACAATATCATTTTCTGTCATAATATTTTTCAAATTATTTATTATTTCATTTTTTGAATTAAAATAAAATATATTATTTTTATTCATACCATTTTTTAAAGCTTCATCTTTAATATATTTTGAATTTTCGCCAATTAAATATAATAAATCGATTTTATTTTTAACAATTTCTTCACCAATTTTTCTATGAATTTTTTCACTATAATCTCCAAGTTCAAATAAATCGCCTAAAACAGCAATTTTTCTTTTTCCCTTTAATTCAGATAAATATTTTATTGATGCTTTCATAGAATCTAAACTCGCATTATAACTATCATTAATTAGAGTAATATTATTTTTTAATTTAATTATTTCCATTCTTTTTTTTGTAAGTTCAAAATTTTCAATTCCATCTTGAATTTGTTTATCTGATAAGCCCAAATTTTTTCCTACCAAAATTGCACATAATGAATTAATAATAAAAACATCTCCACCTATTGGCACATTTATTTTTATTTTTTCATTATTAATATTACAAATAAATTCAGAATTATTTTCTGACTTTTTTATATTTTCTGCCATACAATCACTTTTATTTTCTATTCCAAATGTATGTACTTCAATATTTTCTTTTAAATTATTTTTCCACTCATGTAATAAATCATTATCATTATTTATTACAATTTTCGGTTTTTTCATTCCCTCCAAAATTTCTAATTTTGCATTTAAAATATTTTCTCTTGAACCTAAATTTCCAATATGTGCTGTACCTACATTTGTTATTACTGCCAATTGTGGTTTTGCAATTTTAGTTAATTTACTTATTTCTCTTTTGTGATTCATTCCCATTTCTATTACGGCTACTTCATGTTCCCTTAATTTTAAAATTGTCAAAGGAAGTCCTATATCATTATTGAAATTTCCTTCTGTTTTTAATGTTTTATATTTTTGACTTAATACACTATATATCATATCTTTTGTACTTGTTTTTCCAACACTTCCTGTTATTCCTACAACAATTAAATCTTTATATAAATTTCTTTTGGCAGTTGCAATTTGTTGTAATGCTTTTTTTGTATCATCAACAATTATTATATTTTTATTTTCATATTTTTTTTCTATTTTTTTATTTTCTAATATTACAGTGTCTGCACCTTTTTCAATTGCTTCTTCAAAAAAAATATTTCCATCAAATTTTTCACCTTTTATTGCAATATATGTATCTCCTTTTTCAATTTTTCTTGTATCATTTGTAAAATTTTCACACTCATAATTTTCATCACCTTGTATTAATTTACCACCTGTACATTTTAATATATCTTTTATTTTTAAATTCATATTTTTATTCAGCTCCTCCTTATTTTTTTATTATATTATTTTTTCCTCTTATTATTAATACTTATTTTTATTTATTATACCCTATTATATGTTATTTTTCAATATCAATGTGTGAAATCAAAAAGAACAAATCTGAAAATTTTCAATTTTCAGTCATCACTCTATTATTTAAGTTTTATATTTGAAATTGAAAATTTCAGTAAATTTAAAAAGCTGACTAGTAACAATTAAAAATATTTTAATCATTTTAAGGCATATTGAACTAAATCAATATGCCTTATATATAACTATTTTACTGCTTTATTAGCTATTTCAATTGCTTTAGAAACTATATTTCCACAAGTTTTAGATGGTACATTTTCCCAACCACCATCTTTTTTTACTTGATCATAAACACCTAATTCTTTAGCGATTTCCATTTTTAAATTTTCAGACATTTTTGAACTATTTCTAGCCATAATATCCCTCCTTAATATTGCCCATATATATATTTGAGAAATTAAATTAAAACTTAAAATAAATTAATTTATTTTATAATAATATTATTTACAAAAACAAAATTTTTATTTTAATTAATTTTTTCCAAAAAAATCACATAGTAAGAACACCATTAGGAGTATTTGTAATTATTAAAATATCTTGCTCCTCTCCAGTTGATGCATTAATATAAACAAGATATTCTTTATCTTCAATTTTGCCTTTAAATTCATAGCATAAAATTTCTGTTTTCCATTCTGTAGGAATAACTGCCAATTTTTCACTTTGAATATCCAAATTTTTATTTAAATTCTTTTTAGCATCTTCTTTTGAAATTTTAGCACCAGAAATATCACGTATTGTATGATTATTTAAATATCCTGAAGTTTCCATACCTAAAATTTGTCCATTATCTAATGCAATTTTTAATTTAATTAAATCAGGATACATTATAACTCCATCTTGAGAATAAGCATAATTTATTGTAATTATACCATCATTTTTTAAATAATATGTTTGTTCCATATTTTCAATATTTTTTTGTTTTAAAAATTCTTTTCCTTTTTCATTTGCCTGATCAAAATTCAAATTTTCAACTTTAACTTCCCTATTTGTATTTAAATATACAATATGTCCACCTTTTTTTGAAATAGCAATTGTTACATCACCATCATTTTTGGTTTTTACAGTATATGTGTAGCTAGGGACTGTGGCATTTTCAGAAAATCCTAAATTTGATATTTCATTTATATTATCTTCTCCAATAAATTGTTTTACGATATTAGTTGTTTCTTCTTCAGATAAATCATTTCCGGTTAATCCTTTTTTCTCTACAGATGTAATATGTTCAGAATATGCACCATCATAAATTAAACCTGAATATTCATGAAAATTATCTTCCATTGCTGTTATAACATCAAGATTTGAACTCACTTGTTGTGCATAATCTACTCTTCCATCTCCTGTTAAGTCACTCCATTTAATATTTCCTGAATTTAAGTCTGAATTTATTTGTGAAATAACATTATTTAATTCATCACAATATTTATATAAATCTTTTAAATTATTTAGGTCATCTTCTGATAAATTTTCCCCATTTATATTTTTTCGTGAAAGACTATAACTATAATCACTTATTTGATTTAAAAATTTCTCTGTATTTTCTAATTCTTGACTTTGAATTGGAAGCATTGATAAATATGTTTGTGCTAAATTTGCCTCTCTCCATAAATGTGTTAATGTTTCTGCACCATATTTTGCACTTGTTGATATTGTTGATTTTGCAAGATAATTTTCTACATTTTCCATATAATCTATTAATTCATTTAGTGATTGATTATATAAATTTTCACTTGCAATTACACTTTCATTATTTTTCTGATATAATTTATACCCTAATATTGCTATCGCAATAATTAAAACAGCATAAATTATATACATTAGCATTTTTTTTAATTTTTTTTTCATTTTATTAATAATCCTCCCTTATACAAAATGTTTGTTACTGACAAGCCTTAAAGTGATTTAACACCAAATATGTGTATAAAATCATTTTTGAAATGTTCGTTACTAGTCAGCCTTTTTAAATTTATTAGTAAAATATGTATATGGGATTATTTTTTTAATACTGCGTAAGCGATTAAACAAATGAAATGAGTGCGATTGGAGCAATTTTCATTATATTTATTTTTAATATGGAAATTGCGACTGCAAAGTATGTAAAAATAATCCCATATACATATTTAGACTTTATTTACTTTTAGGCTGACCAGTGACAAATGTTCTATATTATTGTGGAAAAATTTTTTAAAATTATTCCATTTTTTCAAAAATTATGATACAATAGTAAAAAAACTTAAGGAGATGCATATGAAAAAAGTTATAATTTTTTATGCAGCTTATGGTGGAGGTCACCTTTCTGCTGCAAAATCTTTAGAATACTATTTGAAAAATAATTATGAAGATATTGATATAGAATTAATTGATTGTATGAAATATATAAATAAAACTGTTGAAAAAGTTACAACAATGGCTTATAGAGAAATGGCAAAAAAGGCTCCATGGGCATGGGGAAAATTGTACTATGATTCAAAAAAAGGTCCAATTGCCAGTATTTCATCTAAAGCAAATTCATTTATGGCAATTAAATTATTTAAATTATTAAATAGTAAAAATCCAGATATTATTATTTCAACACATCCTTTTGGTAGTCAAATGTGTTGTTATTTAAAAAGAAAAGGCAAATTAGATGCTAAAATTGCAACAATTATGACTGATTTTAAATCACATAGTCAATGGCTTATTGGATCTGATTATACAGATTTATTTTTTGTTTCAAATGAAAATATGAAACAAGAATTAATAGAAAAAAATATTCCTAAAAATAAAATTTTTGTTACAGGAATACCTGTTGGAAATAAATTTTTACAAAATTATGATAAAAAAGCTATTTTAAATGATTTAAATTTTGTTGATACAAAAAAAATAATTTTATTTTTTGGTGGTGGAGAATTTGGCTTAGGGAAATCTATGACTTTAGATGTTTTCAATTGCTTGGTTTCAAAATTTCCTGATACACAAATTATTGCAATTTCTGGAAAAAACGAAAATCTAAAATCTAAACTTTCTCAAATTGTTTTAGCTAATGATAGAACAAATAATGTTAAAATTTTAGAATTTACAGATAAAGTTGCTGAATTAATGAGCATATCTGATGTTGTTGTTACAAAACCGGGTGGCTTAACTTCTTCTGAAAGCTTGGTTTCTCATGTTCCCCTAGTTATTATTAACCCTATTCCACGGTCAAGAAGAAGAAAATGCAGATTTTCTTGTTAAAAATAAAGTTGCAATTTGGATTAAAAATTCAGATGATATTAAATATTTTTTAGACATTTTATTAAATGATTCTAATATATTAAATAATATGAGAGAAAATACTTTTAAAATTGCTAAACCTAATTCCACTAAAGATATTTGTAATATTATATTTTCCACAAATAATTAGTAAATATAATAATCATATTTTTCATTATTAGGAGGATTTATGGATTGTAATTCTCAAAGTTATGATTTAGTTTTGCTTGCAAGCACTTTATCAATTTATATTAGTCAAGGTCTTTCTTCAGATGATATCGGTATTCTTGCTGCTTTCTTTACTGCAGTTGGAGATAATCTTGCTCTTATTGCAAGTATGCCAAAAGATGAAGATGGAAACATATGTTAAAAAATAATAGGTGAATTTTTTTAATCACCTATTATTTTTAATTATTTTTTTGTAAAAGATAATATAAACTGTGTTCCCTCTTTTAATTGAACTATAAATGTTTCTTCGCTTTTTTCCAAATCTTTTTCCAATTCAATTGTACATATATAATATGAACCTGATTTTTCAAATTCTTTTGTGCTATTTATTTGATGATTTTTAAAATGTTGATTTACATATTGTCGAAATTCTGATATATTTACAAAATTGTTTTGCTTAAATGTATTATCTAATAAATTAGCTGCATTACTATAATCAGCTGAATTTATCATTTTAATAAACTTTTGTACATCTGTTTTGACTTTTTCTTCATCTGATGCACTATTATATGAATTTTTAAATTCATCAGTTTCTATTGTGTAATCATCAAGTTCAACTCTATAATCACAAATATTATCATCACTTACATAAAAAACATAATAATTTTCATAATTATCCAAAATTTTATACGTACTTGTTGTTTTTTCTTCTTCATATTGAACATTATACTTAGCTAAAGCTGAACTTTCTACTGTTTCTTTCATATCTTGTAAATATTGATTAAAATCATTATAATTCTTAAATCTAGCTTTACCATATTGTTCATTTAATTTGTTATATAACTGTTCGCCATTATATAACATATCAAATTTGTACATATTTAAATACTCTTGTGATATTTCTTCATTTGAAATAGTATGATAAACAAATCTATTGTTTTCATTTTCTTGTAAATCTCCATCAATTATATTGAAACTTTCTTTTTTTAGATCTTTATTAATATTATTATTTTCAATATAATCACTCAAAAATATAGAAAATAAATTTTTATCATTATCAATTTTTATCAACATATTTTCCTTTTTATCATTAATCTCTGTTTCAATTAAAAATATACGTTTCGTATATGATAGCTCTGCACAATATAAACTATTTATTCTTATTAAGTATTTCGAGTTACGCGCATCTTGGTATTGATTATCATTTTTGTACTGCTGAGATTTTTCAATCAATTGTTTATCACTTATATTCATTTCATTTATATATTTTTCATCTAGCATATCTTTTACACTATCTAAACCAGATCTTTGTATTTCGTTTACTTGATTTAATGTATTATTATTTTCTTGGTTATCATATATATAGTAATCTCCATTTATATATTGCATATATAAACTATAATCCTCTAAAATATTTTTTATAATAAAATAGTCATTATAATCTGATACTGTTAAAAAAGTTTGCATCTCTGGCTCTTCATCTGGAATTTCATCTTGTATATTACTGTTTTTTCCAAATTCAGAGCCATTACTTTTCAATATATATATTAATCCCAAAATACAAAATATTATTACTATGCTTAATATAATTAACCACTTTAAAAATCTTTTTTCCATAGATTTTCCTTTCTTTTTTACATTATATATTTACTTATTAACTCTAAGTATCTTAGTTATAGAACTTATCGTTTTACCTGATGTTGAAGATTCTGGTAATTCATCTGTTCCTTTTGCTCTTATTGAAGTATTTCCACCACAATTATATACCGTAAATTTATTTCTTTTTGGTGTTGAGTCTGCAACAATTTCAACATGACCATTATAGCACAAAATATCTCCTGGTTGTGCCTCATTTATAGATACTTCTTGCCATCCCCATGGATTATTGTTAAAATCACTAGATGACTTTTGATTCATTCCTTCTGTAAATCCACTTACACCTGCTTTCATCAATACCCATGTAACATATGAAGAACAATCTATATATTTTGTATTATAATTTGGAACTTTCTTTACACTATTTTTATTATATGTATATCCTGAATTTCTTACTTCTTGATGTACTGCTACAGCTGCCTCAACTATACTAGATGATGACTCTGTTGAAGTCACTGAAATACCAGCAGCATTAAGCATTTGAGTCATATATTTTAAAGTATTTGGTATCCACAATTGCTCAGCATTTTCACAATATATAACTCCAATTGTTTTTACAGAATAATTTCCTTGTGTAAAATAGTATTTTCCATTTGCAATCAATTTGTAAAAAGCCTCAATACTATCTCTTGTTGAACTATATGTTTCAAATCTTCCATGTGATGAATTTCCACATGTACAAGAAATATTAAACCAATTGTTTTTTCCATCAATAGCATGCCCAGCTCTTCCTGCACCTGTTTCACTTATTGATACAGCTGCTGCAAATACTGCATTTACATTATATTGTTCCTGCAAATCTAAAAATATTTGTGCATTTTCTATTAACTTTTTTGAGCCAGCATATCCAGAAAATGCTTTTTTTAATGTATCCACATCTTTAATTGCTATACTTGGATCATTTAATGTATTAACAATTATATCCCCCGCACTAACACCATTCATACTTTCATATGATTTTTTCCAAAAACTATCAAAATCAAATTCAGTTATACCGTAATCTTTTCCCTCTGCCATATATAATAAATATTTTGTTAAATCAACCATTTCCTTTGTATCATCATTCATTTCTAAGTACTCAAATAGCCAACTATCTAAATCTTTTACAGCTTGCCTTGCACTTCGTGATGCTAAATATACAGTTACAAAGTTAGGTTCATCTGAATCTCTATCTGTTTTTTCTGTTACAATTGGTGGATTCGTTACATAATCTTGTGTACTTACTATATTTTGAGTTGTTTTACTTTGATTAACTTTAGACACATTATATGTATGTCTTACAGTATTCCATGTAATATTTTCTGCATTTGTTTCATCCAATATAGATGATTTTATCTCTTCTAAATTTTTTCTACCAAGATCTGTATTTTTATTATCTAAAGCATGTTCTCCATTTAATCTTTGATTTACTATAACAAACTCATCATTCATAGCTGTTGGACCTGATGAAGATGTTACTTCTTGTTTTTGTCCTGCATTATAATCTAATTCATAATCTAACATCCATACATTTGCTTTTGTTAGTAAAACATTTGCTGTTTGATTTACTGTTGTTGTTTTGTATGTATGATAGAATTGTTTTCCTTCTGAATTTTCAACATTTCCAGATTTAGTTCCTGAAGGAACATCATTATACCACAATGATGCCTCCGCATATGTACGCAGATTTTTTTGTCTTGTATAATTTACAGTTTCTATATTTGTAACTCCATTATATTTTTCATAAACAGTAAATTCAATTTTGCTGTTATATACTAAATCAGCTAAATCCATAACAAAATCTTTATTTTCTGTTAACACAAGCCATGTCCATAAATAATTAAATGGCATTGTATATCCACTTGTCATATTTTGGTAATATACTCTTGTTGACGTTGCAACATATTCCATTGTAGATGGTGCTATAGTTTCTTCTGGATCATCTGTATCTTCTGAATAACCAATTTCTTGAAATGTAGCAACTAAAGCACAGGCATTACTTGCTGTATTGGTTGTACTAACTGATGATGTACTTTCACTATCTTCTGTTTCCGAACTACTTTCATCAGTAGTTTCTGTTCCAGAACTGACTTTACCACCTAATTCTAATGTCGTTCCATCTGTAGAAAAGAAATTCATCGGATTTATTTTAGTTCCATCTTGACGAACTTCAAAATGAAGATGAGGACCTGATGATGCTCCTGTGTTTCCTGTTCTTGCAATTAATTGCCCCTGTTTTACTTGTTCACCATTTGACACCAATAATTCACTACAATGCCCATAATATGTTAAACAACCATTTCCATGATCTATTCTTACATAATTTCCAAAACCTGTTGAGTGATTAGATGGATCTTGCCACCCCGCATAACTTACTGTACCATCAGCTGCAGCATAAACTTCTGTACCAATTGTTGCACTTATATCAATACCACCATGATTTGTTGATGCTCCTGCTACTGGTTTTGCTCTCGGACCAAATTTTGAAGTTATTTTTGTATTTTCAGCAGGCAATGGCCAGCAAAAATCGCCTATTCCCATTATTGCCCCGCCAAATGAACTACTACTTTCTTCTAATGTAAAATGTGAAAGCAAATTTTTCTTTGCATTAGCATCTCCTGTTTGATTATACTTATCTATCCAAGAATTAAATGTTTTTTTATCTACGAAAGTCATCCTTGTTTCATTTCCGGCAGAATCTGCACGTTTCATTTTAATAATTCCCTGAACATTAGTAGAATCTGTTGCCTGGTAGATAGAATCCCAATCAATATCTTTATCTATTTCTTTTTCATTTCTTGTATCCATATATTGAGTAACAAGTTGAGCATTCATCAATTTAGAAAGATCTTCTGCAGAATCTAAATATTTATCAATATTGCTACCATTTTTTTTCATTTCTTCCCATAATTCTAGAGGAGTTTGAGCTGTGCTAATATTTCCATTTTCATCAATAGTTACATTATTAGTAAATTTTGCCGCATTTGCTGGAACATTTTTAGGGTCATCTTGTGCAAAAGCAATTTCTTTGCCTTTTAAAATATATAAACTTGATATAAAAAAAACAATTATTAAAAATAAAATAAAAATTACCCTTAAACGAAAAGCTGATAAAGCAACCTTTTTTATACTTGTCCAAAAATTACTTGGTGCTTTATTATCTTTTTTAGCCATTTTGCTCCTCCTTTCACTAGACTTTTTCATAGTTTTAATTATAGATCTATACTAACACTTTTGTATCCGCCCTCATAAAAATCAGAATTAATTTTAAATGAATCATAATCCAAAATTATATTAGGGAACACAACATATTTCAAATTTTTATTAGAAGTATATCTACTATAATATTTAATTTTTACAATTTTAGTTTGAGCAGAACTTACACTAATTTCTGCATCAGATAATTCATGATTATATGCAGGATACTGTAAATTATTGCTATCAGCTAAATACATACTTTTTTCTTCATTAAGATTTCCTAATGCTATGGTATGTTCTGTGTTATTAGATACCTCAAATGTATAAACTTCATAATCCATATATTTTGCAATATTATCTAACTTTATATTAATTCCATCTGCACTACCTGTGTGACCACTATTTGATATTCCTACAAATCTATTTATATTAAGTTTATAATCATCATTTTGTTTTACAATTGTGATATAATCTTGTTTTGTATTTTCTTTAGTATATTTTCCTGTTGCTAAAAAATCTTCATTAAAATCTACCTTATATGTATCACTAAACCAATTCTCCATTGTCACATTTTTTTTACCATTTGAAAATAGTGGATTATAGTATATATTTTGAAATAATTCTTGAGATGAATATATTTCTTTTTTACAATCATCAGAAAGTAAATTGTATGCTTGTTCAATTTGCCCATTATTGCAATATTCTACAAACTCATCTATTGTTTTTAGTTTATTTTCATTTGCATCAACTGTTGTTCCTGATATAACAGATTTTGGTGTTGTTATAGTAACTGAATTTAATTTATCAGAAATTTCATTTATAGAACTTCCACTATCACTAACATTTCTATTTGAATCTCTTGTAATTCCATATAATAAATAATATATTATTGCAATTATTATTATAGCGGCAATTAATATTACCCAAATTTTTCTTCTATTTTGGTTATAAAAACTAATAATTTTGTGCATATTTTTGTCCTTTCTTTAAGAATAAATCTGAAAAATTTCAATTTTCAGTCATAGCTCTACTATTCAAAATTTTCTCACATTCTCTATTATTAATGATAACATAATTCGATATTTTTTTCAATAGTAATTCGACAAAAAAAGAACCAATATTCATTGATTCTTTATATTTCTCTACGACCTTCAAGCGCTTTTGTAAGAGTAATTTCATCTGTATATTCCAAATCTCCTCCAACAGGTATGCCATGTGCAATACGAGTAACTTGAATGCCTAAAGGTTTTATTAACTTTGATAAATACATAGCAGTAGCCTCTCCCTCAACTCTAGGGTTTGTTGCTAAAATAACTTCTTTTATATTGCCATCCATAAGTCTAGCAAGTAATTCTTTTATTTTTATATCATCTGGTCCAACACCATTCATTGGAGAAATTGAACCATGTAAAACATGGTAAACTCCTTTAAATTCGTGTGTTCTTTCCATTGCAGCAACATCTCTTACATCTTCTACTACACATATTATACTTTGATTTCTTGTAGCATTTGAACATATTGGGCAAGGATCTGTATCTGTAATATTATAGCATTTACTACAATATTTTAAGCTTTTTTTTGCATTTATAATTGAAGATACAAACCTATTTGTTTCTTCTTCATTCCAATCTAATACATGAAAAGCAAGCCTTGCAGCTGTTTTATGTCCAATACTTGGTAACCTTTCAAAACTTTCTATTAATTTTTCTATTGATGGTGCATATTCTGACATTGTTTTTCCCCTTATTACATAAATCCTGGTATATTAAATTGTCCCATAGCATTTGCTTGTTCTTCATCAACTTTTCTTAATGCCTCATTTATACATGTAATTATCAAATCTTGTAACATTTCAGCGTCTTCTGGGTCAATAACTTCTGGTTTTATAGTTAATTCTTTAATAACTTTTGCTCCTGAAACAGTAACTTTTACTGCTCCTCCACCAGCTGTAGCATCAAAATCTTTTGCAGATATTTCTTCTTGAGATTTTTGTAAATCTGCTTGCATTTTTTTTGCCTCTTTCATTATATTATTTATATTCATTCCCCCGAAACCACCAGGGAAGCCTCCTCTTTTACCCATAAAATCATTCCTTTCTATAAAATTAATCAACCATATTAAATGGTATATCCATATTTTGAGCAAATGTAGCAAAAACATTTGCATTATTTGTAGTTTGTTTAGGTTTACAATCTACAAATTTTATTTGCATTTCTTTTCCTGATGCAATATGAATCATATTTTTTAATTCTTGCTTATTTATCGGATTTTCTAAAAAACCTTTTGTAACTTCATTCATTCCATTTGGAAATTCAATTGCAATTGTCATATCATTTATTTCTTTTGCAACAGTGCCTTCTAAAAGCATATGCATAAACATCTTGCCATTTTTCTTAAAATCTTCTACTAAATTTGGCCAGTAATCCTGTGTTTTACCTTGATATTTCGGAACATCTGGTTCTTTTTTCACATTTGTTTCCACTTTTTTATTTGTTTCACTTTTTTTAGCTACAACAAAATTACCAGCTCGTAAAAAATTTTCAATTTTTGTCACCCTCGCTTCTAGTGCAGGATCACTTTGATTTTTATTTCCTGTAGATGAATTATTTTCAATACTAATTTTATTGCATAACTTTATAATTCCTGTTTGAAATACTATCAATTTTTGAGTTGACAATTTCATTTTATTTTCTAATTCAGATAAATTACAAATTAAATCAATAAAATCTTGTTTTTCTGCCTTTTCTGAAAGCATTTTTATATCTTCAATTTCTTCATGATTATATGTTTCTGTTTTTCCCGTAGATTTATATAGTAATATATCTTTTACATATTTCATTATTTCCCATAACATATTATTAAGGTCTTTTCCATCATTTAGTACATTTTGAATTACTTCTAATGTTGATGTAACATCATAATCTAAAATTCCATTTACAATCTGTTTTATATATGTAATCTTAGGGATCCCTACTAAATCACGAATTTTATTTTCATCAATTTTATCTTCTCCATCTTGATTACATCTTTCAAGTATTGAAAGTGCATCTCTCATTCCACCTTCTGATAAAACAGCTATCAAATTTAATGCTTGCTCACTTATCTCAATATTACTTTGTTCACATACAATTTTTAGCCTTTTAATAATATCTTCATTTGGAACTCTTTTAAAATCAAATCTTTGACATCTTGACAAAATTGTTGCTGGAATTTTTTGTGGCTCTGTTGTTGCTAAAATAAATTTAACATGTTTTGGTGGTTCTTCTAATGTTTTTAATAAAGCATTAAATGCACCTGTTGATAACATATGAACCTCATCTATTATATATACTCTATATTTTGCTTTTGTTGGTAAAAAATTAACTGCTTCTCTGATTTCTCTAACATCTTCAACACTATTATTTGATGCAGCATCCATTTCAACAATATCTGTTAATGAACCATCTAATGCAGACTTGCAAATCTCACATTCATTACAAGGTTCACCATCTTGCAAATTAGTACAATTTACAGCTCTTGCAAGTAATTTTGCAGCAGTTGTTTTTCCAGTTCCTCTACCTCCATTAAATAAATATGCATGTCCAACTCTATCTGCTAATATTTGATTTTTTAATGTTTTTATAATATGTTCTTGCCCTACTATTTCATTGAATTTTATTGGTCTAAATTTTCTATAAAGAGCCGTATACCCCATATTTTCGCCCCCTATTTTAAGAAAAAATGGTGTGCATACTAAATTCCTCTATGGAAAGTTTCCACATAAAAGTATCTACTTATTGCTGCTTCCTTCCGGACCTGACAAGGTTCATAGGCTTCTATTGGATACTCTCCATACAAGAATTTAGTTTCATACCATCTCTATTATATACTGTATTTTCCATTTTGACAAGAGGATTTTCAAAATTTTATTAATTTTGTTACCAGATAGTTACTAGTCAGCCTTAGAGTCATTTAAATCTAAATATGTATATAAAATTATTTTTTAAATACTGCGTAAGCGATCAAACGAATTAAATGAGTATGATTGGAGCAATTTTCATTATATTAATTTTTCAACTATTTCCTTATATACTTTAATGTTAATTTTCTGTTCTTTTAAATACTATATCCATATCTGTAATCTCTTGACTTGTTTTTCCATCTTTAACAATATCACCAACAGGAATATCTAACTCAATTGTTGATTTAAAAGTAATTTTATTAATCAAAACAATTTCAATATTAAAAGAAATTTTAGCTTCTAAATCATCATTTTTCATATTTATTTTATCTAATAATTTATTATAATCTAATTCTTCTTCATCATTAGATTTATATGTACCTAAATTATTATTTGCACATCTAAAAGCCAATCTTCCGCCCTGATTAGAAATTTGCATTTCTTGAATATTAGAAGTTTTTTCACCCTGATATTCAAATTCCTTTTGTTCATATTGTTCAATATTTTCAAATGTTGATAATTTATTATTAGATGGTCTATAGAAGCTTATTTCTCCATTTTTAGGTTCTTTTACAATTTTAACATTATTAATAATAACTTTATTAATTATAGATTTTTTCTTATAATTTTCATTTTTTTCAATATCAATATATATATCATTATTTTGGCAGATATTTAAATTCCATATATTTTCACCATCTTCAACATCTTTTGCATCTGTTGTTGATACAATTGTTATTTTGGTAATATCAAATGGCATATTGGTTTCACCCTTTTCGTCATATCTTAAAACAACAATCAAACCTGTAAAACCAATTGCAACTAATATTGTAATTATAATACAAATATGAATTACTTTTTTCAAATTTTTTGACATAAAAAACTAACATTCCTTTCTCAAAATTACATATAGTAATGAAATAATTTATTTTCTTCCAAATTACTTATCTTTTTTCGATTTTCTTAAGTCTTTAAAAAATCTTTTTAAAATCTCAGAACATTCTTGTTCTAAAATACCTTTTTCATATTCTGGCTTATGATTAAATTTATAATCATCAAATAAATTTAATACAGAACCAACTGCTCCTGTTTTTTCATCACTTGCACCAATATATATTTTTTTTATTCGAGAATTTATAATTGCTCCTGCACACATTGTACAAGGTTCTAATGTAACATACATTTCACAATCAATTAATCTCCAAGATTTTAATTTTTTACTTGCTTTTTGGATTGCTAATATTTCAGCATGTTTTGTTGTATCAAATTTTGTTTCTTTTTGATTATGTGCTCTTGCTATTATTTTACCATCTTTTACAATTATAGCACCAACAGGTATTTCTAATTTGTCATATGCTTTTTTTGCTTCTTTTAATGCTTTTCTCATATATATTTCTTTTTCTTGCACTTTACTCCTCCATTTATTTAAGGCTTTTTACTAAATTTCATTATCTATTATAGCATATTTTTTTTTGTTTTGGTATATTTTTTATTATAATTTTAAAATTTAGTCTAATCTTGGTTACTGGTCATTTTTTATTTATGTTTTAATTACTTAAAAACTTGATCGTAACCTAATTTTGCAAAAGCTAATTTGACATAATTCCTTATATGTATTATAATTAATATATAGCCATATGGCTTTACATAGGAGGAAACAAAAATGAAGACAAAGAAGACAATTATGAAAACGAATTCAAAGTATAATACCACTCAGCAGGAAAAAATCTGCATCACAAATTATGCATTTTTGGATGCAAACGAACCATTTCGGTTCGTTTATCCCAAGGCTTTGGGTGGAAACTTTGAAGGAGATTTCCTAGTTGTGGGAAATTCTTCCTCACATGGAATCATTGAAAAAGAAATTTTTATTTCCGAAAAAATCCTTGAGCTGGTTCCCAAAAAATCAGTCTCAACTAAGAAAAAAGTTTATACTTTGGGTCAAATGTTGCCAAAGTATGAAAATTTCCTAAAAAGGTATATTTTTTTCTTAGATTAGAAAATGAGATGTGATGCTATATAGCATCACATCTCTAAATTTCTTTCATAATTCTTTTCATTTCTTCTTGTCTTTTAACTTTTTTAGTTGTAGTTTTGATCAATTCTTTATCAGTAAGTATTAATTTTTGAATATGCTTATATCTAGGAAAAGATGTATTAAGTTCCTTAATTTTATCCCAAATAAATTTGTATAATTCATCAAAAGATTTTCCTGCATATTTTTCTTCTGCAACATCTTTATTATATACAATTTTAACAGATAATTTAACATCATTTTTATCATCTTTATCTGGCAAACCAAAAACCATGCATTCTTCAACTAAATCAATTCTATTAACTAAAGTTTCAATTTCTTCTGGAAATACTTTTTTACCATTTTTTAATACAATCATATTTTTATTTCTTCCAGTTATAAATAAAACACCATCTTTATCTATATAACCTAAATCCCCTGTATAAAACCATCCATCTTTTAATACTTCAGCAGTTAATTCAGGCATCTCATAATATCCAAGCATAACATTTGGACCTTTTACTCTAATTTCACCAATTCCATTTTCATCTTTGTTTACGATTTCAACTTCATCATTAAGCATTGGAAGTCCAACAGAACCAGGTTTTATAACTTTTTCATTTTCAGCTGCAATAACTGGTGCTGTTTCACTTAATCCATATCCTTGAACAAGCTTTATCCCTAAATCATTAAATCCTTTTGCTATTTCTGGATCAGCTGGTGCACCTCCTGATATAACAAATCTTAATTTCCCGCCAAGTGCATCAATAATTTGCTTAAATAATTTTTTTCTAACATCAATATTCATTTTTCTTAAAAAATTGCTTACTCCTATTGCACCTTTTATTATTTTAGTTTTCCCTTGTTTTTCTACTTCTTTCATTATTGTTTTATAAATTGCTTCAACCAAAATTGGAACACCTACAAACAAAGTAACTTTATATTCATTTAAATTTTGTTTAATATACCTAAGTCCATCTGGGAAAACAGTTTTTGCACCATTTGCTACCATCATAATCAAACATGTTGAACCAAAAATATGATGAAATGGTAAAAATGCTATATTTGTATCATTACAATTAATATCTTCAACACATTGCATTGCATAAATATTAGATGCTATATTTTTTTGAGATAACATAACAGCTTTTGATTTTGATGTAGTCCCAGATGTAAATAGCAAAATATTCATTTTATTTTCATCAATTTTTGCATTTATATAATCTTTTTTTCCACTTTTAATCAATTTTTCTCCATCTTTTATTAATTGCTCTATATTTTTATACCCATCCAATTTATCCATAGAAATATATTCTGTTAATTGTGTATTATTATTTTTCTTAATTACATCTATTGTATTTTTCAATTTTTCATCAAAAATAATGCAGTCTGCTTTACTTCTTATTAAAGAATTTTCAAGTTCATCATATTGTAAATCTTTATCAAGTGGTACTGATACTATCTCTCCAAGTAATGCTCCAAAATGTGAAATTGCCCATTCATATCTATTTTTTCCTATTATAGCTATTCTTTTACCTTTTAACCCTAATTCGTAAAATGATGTTCCTAAACTATTTACATCTTCTAATAATTTTGGATATGTTATATTTTCATATTTAATTTCTTTGTTTTCTTTGTGTTTTATTACAAATGCAATTTTATCTTTATATATTTTTACTGAATTATATAAAATCTCTTTTATATCTTTAAATTCTTTTGCTTCATATAATTTTCTATAATTTTTTTTCATATTCCTCTCCTTTTAAACAATGTCTGTAAACTTTAAAGTTTACAGACATTTAACCTAAATTAAATCCCGTTTTCAAGCCATAAAACCTTTTTTAGTTTTATATAAAGATATTCTATTTTCATATTGAGTTCATCTATCATTTCAAATTCATCCTCATCTAATGAATATCTACAAACTCTTTCATATAATAATTTTACATCTTTAAATATCTCTATTAACTTTTTTATAGTTTCTGTTTTATTCTCTTTAAGTAATTCAATTTCATAGTACTTCCCCTTTATCTCTGATTCACTACTAATGCCTCTAAAAAAATCTTCTGCACTTAAAATGGCTTCATTTGCCTTTTTATTGTAATTTAATATTAAATATAACCGTTTCATCTGATAAAAGTGAAAAATCATTAAGACAAAAAAACTCACTATAAAGCCAATTAAATAAATCATTATGACCTCCTTTAGGTTCACTACATTAGCTTTTGCTTATGTTTAATATTATATCATAATCATTTTTAAATTTCAACTAATTTGTAATCTTATTATGAAAAAGATGTTATTGGATAATGGTTTATTTAAAATTAACATGAGGAAATCAATACAAACCATTATTTAGTAACAAAAAGACTAGTGTCTGCCAACTCTAGTCTTTTTCCCCTTTTATGGGATATATATAAATTGTTTTTTGGAATTAAAGAGGAACAAATTCTCTATTAATTCCTATTAATATTATACTAAAATTTTTGCATATCAAAATGCAAAAATCTTTGGTGCGCCCAGAGGGATTCGAACCCCCGCCTTCAGGTTCGTAGCCTAATATTCTATCCAACTAGACTATGGGCACACATTCTTTATTTATTATACTGTGTTTTTTTAAATTTTTCAAGTGTTTTTCAAAAAGTTATTGAAATTGTTAAAAATTCTATGATATAATTTAATCAATTGTATATTAATAGAAAAAGGAATGATATTAAATGAATATTATAAATAAAATAGAAAATAATTTACAAAAATTATTATCAAAGCCAAGATATGAGCATTCTTTATTAGTAGCAGAACATGCCAAAAAGCTGGCAAAAATATATAAAATCAATGAGGAAAAAGCATATATTGCAGGTCTTGTTCATGATATTGCTAAAGAATTTAGTGATGAAGAAAATAGAAAATGGATAAAAAAGTATCACCTGTCACAAGAATTATTAGATCCAAAATATTCTAAAATAATTCATGCAAATATAGGTGCTGTAGTTGTTAAACAATGGTATAATCTTGATGATGATATTTGTAATGCTGTATGTTACCACACAATTGGACATGTACCAATGACAACATTAGAAAAAGTGGTATTTATAGCTGATAAAATTGGAAGGTTTGAGATGAATGATTTTTTTGAAAAGGTAAAAGAATTAGCTTATGAAAATTTAGATGAAGCATTAATTTTTTTTATTGATTCAGAGAAAATCTATTTAAAAAATCAAGGTCAAGAAATAAATCCTATCACATTAAAACTATTAGAAAATTTAAAAAAGGAAATTTAATCATATCAAAAACTAATTTATTAAACCAAAAAATGCGGATAGTTCCAATTATCCAAGTATTGACATATTTCGACTTCTGTTATATTATACAAATATTGGAAATTATTGGAAGGAGATGTGATTTAAATGAATTTATTACATTTAATAATGAGTTTTTTAACTACGCCAAATGAAACTGCAACACTTTTTGTTACATTGCCTTGTTCATTTATTGAAAATTATCTTTCTTTTTGGCTTTTTACAAGATTACTAAAAATAAATTATACTAAAACACAACGCAATATTTATATAATTATTTTTCCTATTATAGGAATATTTTCAAATTTATTTATATCAGCACCTTTTAATGTTGTTATAAATTATATTTTAAATTTTATTTACTTTATATTTTATTTAAAACTTAGCTTTCTAAAGTCAATTGCTGCAATTGCAATTCCACTTATAGTTTTTGGACTAGTTAATAGTTTAATTTTAAAACCATTTTTAAAATTATTTAGCATTACCGCAAATGATTTAGCTAATACACCAATTTACAAACTTACATATTTATTTTTTGTATATGCAATTATCTCTATCTTGATTTTATTTTTCAAATATAAAAAAATCATTTTTAATTTGAAGGGTGATATTGGTAAAAAAACTACTTACATGATTTTAGCAAATTTAATATTTGCAATAATTGCTTTAAGTGTTCAGCTTTTTCAAACATATTACTATATTAATGTTGTACCAGTTCAAGTTTCAATATTTAATTTTGTATTAATTTTAGCATATTTCTTGTTTAGCTTTCATAGCTTGATGAAAGCTATAAACCTTGATATTACAATGAAAAATCTTGAAAATGCAGAACATTATAATAAATCTCTTACAATTTTATATGATAATGTTAAAGGATTTAAACATGATTTTGATAATGTTATAAATACTATGGATGGGTTTGTTCAAGCTAAAGATTATGATGGTTTACAGAATTACTATAATTCTTTAAAAGATCACTGTATGACTGTTAAAACTGTTGAACTTCTTAATCCTCATAATATAAATAATCCAGGAATTTATAACTTACTTGTTACAAAATATCAAAAAGCTTGTGAAGAAGATATATTTATGAAATTTGATTTTTTTATTGATTTTTCTAAATTAAATTTACAATTATATGAATTTTCAAAAATTTTAGGTATTTTGTTAGATAATGCTATTGAAGCAGCTAAAGAGTGTGAAGTCAAAAAGGTTGTTGCATCTTTTAGAGAATCTAGAAAAAACAATGTTCAAATTATTACTATTGAAAATACTTATGCAGATAAAAATATTGATACAGAAAAAATATTTGAAAAAAATTATAGTGGTAAAAAATCCCATTCAGGAATTGGACTTTGGGAAGTTAGGCAAATTGTTAATCATAACCCTAATGTTGTACTTAATACTTTTAAAAATGAAAAATATTTTGTTCAACAATTAGAATTATATGATTCTGATGCTTTAATTAATTTATCAGATTAATTTTTTTAATAGGTATCAAAAAAATTCTCATACCCCAAAAGAGACTCTAATTAGAGTCTCTTTTGGGGTGTCTTGAGGGGGATACTTACTACTTACCACAACAAAATTTGCAGTAAGCATCTGCTTTGCTATATCTTGCTCTTATTTAGCAACTCCTGACGAAGTGCTAAATTTGCTTTGCCATATGCTAAAACTCCTGCATTTCCAACCATATTTTCGTTGGAAATGTTTAAAATCTTCCGGAGTAATTTACATAAATTCTTTGTCGTGTCTGCATGAAGAAAAAGTTTAAATTTTTTCTCCATGATATATTTATTGGCTTTCCCTGCCATATAAGTGGCATAGCCCTTCGTACCAAAGATGATATTTATATCTGCCATCTCCCCCCATGAAGATGATGTCCATGTACTGGATATTGCTATAGTTATCCCACGAAATCTTCCTATACTTTCTATAAGTTCGGAAGACTTTTTCTTTTCATTTTCGAAAAATTCTTCACCTATAATTTCTTTTCTTTCAAAATCATAGAACAGAGCACTTGCTCCGATTTGCATTAGTAATCCACCCTCATTAAGAGGGATATCACACTGCAAAATAACATCCCTTGAGATCCCTTCATCTATTATGAATAGAACCCCTCCAAAATATTCATTCCAAATTTTTTCGTTGCTGTCATTTTTCTTCATTTTGTTTCTCCTTTTTCTTCCCTTAAAAAAAACTAAGGAATTCCTGCTTTAACGAACAATATTAGTATATCACATTTACATAACTTTTGTCAATCCCATATCTTGCTTTTTTTACTAGTCACAAATTTTTTAAATTTTTTTCTTTAAATACTTGCTTTTTTTCTTAAAGTATGATATTATATATAAGTACTATCGAGGTGTAGCGCAGTTGGTAGCGCGCGTGGTTTGGGACCATGAGGTCGCAGGTTCGATCCCTGTCACCTCGACCATATTTAAGCAGTAAATTCAATTTACTGTTTATTTTTTTGTTGAATTTCAATAGAATTTATAAGAAGTTAAAACCTAGTAAATATGCTATTTTCAAAGTAATTTTGAAGATCGGCATATTTTTTTATTCTAAAAAAATTATTTTAACTGCTTATAAATTTCAGAAAATTACCCTATTTTTCTCTGGAAAGAATTTCTGGAAAATTTTATATTCATTTCTGGAATTTCTGGAAAGTCAAAAATTGTTTATTTCAAGCAGATTTATAGTTTTCCAAAAAATTGAAAGGAGAACTGAATTAAATGGAATTTACCCCATATAAAATTACAGAAACATTAGAATATATGTTTTACCAAGTTCCAATGGAATTATTTTTTAATGCTAATTATAAAAACAATTTGTCATTAGAAGCTAAAATACTATATGGACTTCTACTTAGTCAATTAACTTTATCTATAAAAAATAATTGGCAAGATGAAAATGGAGATGCTTATATAATACTTACAAAAGAAAAAGTACAAAAAATGCTTAATATTTCTGATAAAACTGCTACTAAAGCTTTTAAGCAATTAAATAAATGCAAACTTATTTATGAAAATAAGCAAGGACAAACAAAACCTAATCTTATTTATGTTGGAAAAATTAATCATGATGATACTATTCCAAATATGATTCGTAAAAATTACGATTCTAGAGTCGGAAAAAATACGATTCATGACTCGGAAAATTTACGACCTAACTATAATCATAGAACTAAAAGCAATCAAAACAATTTTGAGCAAAGAGATTATCAAGAAGGAGCATTAGATTATTTATATGCTAATAACTTGGAACAATTATATGATAATTAAGAAATTTTGCCTTTTTTAACAAATTTATTAATTTTTGTGGTATAATAACTTAATAATTTAAAACTAGGAGGATTAAAAAATGTCAGTAAAAGAGGAAAATGAAATTACAATTAAGATAACTTGTTCAAATGAACAATTAATTAAACACTTAACAGATAAAGGATTTTGTGAGGGAAGAAAATTTACACTAGATGATTATTATTTAATCCCAAAATATTTGAAATTAGATGATTTAACAACAAGAGATATTTTATCTAAAGCCGTAATAATTAGATATATTGTCGATGATGGCAAAATAATTCAAAAAATAACATTTAAAAAGAAAGACATTAATGGTAATGGTGAAATTTTGAGTCAAAAAGCAATTAATTGCGATGTATTGGACTATAAAGCAGGAATAAATTTATTTAATGAACTTGGATATTACCAAATTATGAATATTAAAGAAAGTGATATAATTTATTATAAAGATAAACTTGAATTAGCTATAAAATTCATTGAAAATAGTAATACTTTAATAGAAATTGAAACTGATGATAATTTTAAGACAATTGTTGAATTAAAACAATTGGTAACTGAATTAGAAATACCAATTGAAAAAGGTAATTATTTTGTAAAAAAAGCAGAAGATGAATTGAATAAAATTTTAAAAAGATAAAAACAAATTATAAAAATGTTAGGCTTAGTAATATAAAGGAGAATTATAATGTACAATAAAATTTGTATAATTGGTGGAAGTGGTAGTGGAAAAACTACTTTATCAAGAAATTTAGGAAAATTATTGTATATTCCAGTTTATAATATTGACGGTATAAACTATTTGAAAGATTGGAAAACAAGAGATAAAAAAGAAAGAGACAGTATTATTTTAGATAAAATAAATGCAACAAAATGGATTATGGATGGAACATATAGTTCAACTTTAGATGCCAGAATGAATGCTTCTGATTTAGTGATTTTTCTCGATTATTCATCATTAGCAAGATTTTATGGAGTACTAAAACGATTTATGAAAAATCATGGAAAAGAGAAAAATGAAATTCCAGGTTGTAGGGAAAAAATGGATATTGATTTTATAAGGATTCTACTTAAATGGAAAAATAAAAGAGTTAGTATTATAGAAAAATTATCTAAAGTTAATAATGAAAAAATAATTATTTTTAAAAACAGAAAACAGTTAAATGAATGGTATAAAAAACAATTTAATACAAATATAGAAATATGAATACGAGATGTTAGGTTTTATAACTTAATGTCTTTTTTATTGCAAAAAAATAAATATGGAGGAATTGAAAATGGAAAATGAATTTAAAAACAAAATAACATATCATCAAGAAGGAGAGTATTTGATACCATATATAAAACTACCTTAAGAAAATCCAAAATATAAAAATAAGACAATTGGGAAATATGGTACCTTAAGATTAAATTATCTTAAAGAATATAAAAAAGGATTGTATCAGCAATTGTTAATGGATAACAAATTATTTGAGCATTTAGTTGATACAAATGAAGGAGCAAAATCAAGAATAAGATTAATTACAAATCAAATTGCAAGGCAGGAACATATTAATGAATATCAAAAAGGAAGAGATGATTTGGATTGGGTTTGTGCTATGAATAATGCACAGGCAAGAGCAGAAGAAATAGTTTATAAAGAAATAATTTTGTATTTGTCACCTATAATTCCATACCTTTATCTTTTTCGTTAAATCTTAACTCTCTATATTGATATATATCTAATCCATATTTTTTATAAACTTCTGCTGTAGATAAAATTTCTTTTAATCTATCAGTATCTTGAATTGATAAAATATCGTTTAAATGTTTATATCCAACTGCTTTAAGAGTATTTTCTTGTTGCTTTAATGTCATCAAATTATCTACTTCCAAAAATAATGTTCTCAACTTGCTTTTACATGCTTCTATATCATATGGTTTTGAGCATTTTTCTAATTGCATCATACAGTCATAAAATCTAGAATAAATTGATGGTAAGTCATATACATATATTTTTTTGATTCCATCATTTTTCAAAACTGCTCCTAGGCTTTCTAACTTCTTTTTTAATTGTTCTATTTCTATATCTAATACTTTTACTTCTTTTTCTATTTTACTCACATTTTCCTATGTTCATAATTATACCATATTTTACATAAAGTTGTAAATTAAAAAACTACCATTTTAATAATTTTATTTTCTCTCCTTCTACAAACCTTTTTGAGGCTATTACTAGTCTCAAATACAGTTCATCTCCATTCAAATAAGCTTCCACGAAATTTTTTAATGTTACTTCGGTATTTTTCTCATTATTATCAATACCTACAATACTTGTTTTATTTTTCAGGAATAAGTCTATACAATCATCAATTCTAAATTCTATAAAACCATTTATCTCATCATTTTGTTTTCTCTATTAACTATAATTCCATTAAAAACTTCATGCCATAAGCCTAATTTATGTGCTAACCCCTTTTCACATATTCCTAAATATTTATGATTTTCATTATATATATCAATAAATTCCATTCTTCCTCCTATCTAACTATATCTTCTATAATTTCTTTTTTATTACTTTCAGGGCCATATTCAAGTTGTACTAATTGTTTTTCTTTCATTATTTCTTGAATAACATCATATTTATTCTCTGTAATTTCATCAATATTCTTCTTTTTCTTTCTAATCCATTCTAATCTTAAACTTTCTGAATCAAATGGAGTAAAACAAGTTCTATCTAATGATGTGTATTTCTTCCTTGTGTCCATTTCCTCTATCCTAAATGAACTTCCCATACTAAAATTAATTTTTTGAAAAATAATAGTATCTATCTTTCTTTGAGATTCCAATTTGATTTCTTCAAATATTCTTTCTATATCTGTTAATGGAACTGGTACCTCGTCATTATTTAATGTGCTTTCATAAAATTTTCCTGTTCTTCTCTCATATAATCTTGTTTTCTTAAAGTATTCATCTAAATATCGATTATTTTTTGCTGTTCCACTTGCAAATACAATTGGTATAGGAAAATATTGCATTTCTCCATCTCTCATAAAAACTCTATCATTTGAAACAAATCCCTTTTTTTCCATATCTTCTGATATCATTTCAACTGCTAAAGTAGTTTTTCCGCTGCCCGAATTTCCTAATAGCAAAATTCCACTTTCATTTAATAATATTCCAGTTCCATGCATAAACAAGTTACCTGTATCTTCTCTTTCTCTTACTAATAACTCTCTTAATATTCTAAATGGCCATTTTATTCCTTGTTCTCTACCATCTGTCAATATTGTGTAATTATAGTCATCATCTTTAATACAAATATATTCTTCGTTATCAATTAGATAAACTTTTTTGGAATTATTCGGCACTTCTATTTCTTTATGTACTTGATTTTCTAAACTTTTAGTCCATCCATATGGATCTGGATAGGTTAAATCCTTTTTTATAACTAAAAGTATAGTATATTTACTTAAAATAGCAATTGCACCATTACTTCTTCCAAGTTCATCTAGTTCAAAATATATAGGCTCTCCTTAAATTAAATTGAAATCACTTTTTTCAAATATTGGTTTACCATTATTTAAAGGAATAAACCAAGGTCACCTCGACCATATTTTACCCTTTTTCAAGGGAATTTAAGAGAATTTATAAAAATTCAAAAGTTATGAATTATGCTATTTTTCAAAGAAATTTGAGAATAGCATAATTTTTTTGAGTTCGGAAAAATTCTATAAAATGTGCATATTTTCTTCAAGAAAAAGTTTCAAGAAAATATTTACAATGTTTCAAGAATGTTTCAAAAAAAAACATCAAGTAGTTTTAAAGTTCTTCAAATAAGGAGTGCAACTGATTGGTGGATGTATAAAATAACAAAAAATAAATCCCAGAAGGAATGAAACTTCTGGGACTTATTTTTATACATATATGAATGACTGTGGTGCAGCCTTTATTCCATAGCTAGATAATTCTTGAGGAATACTATATTTTTTTATGTTGGTTAATTTATATGCTATAGCTTTACTTCTATCCTTAAAATACTGTTGATAGAACTTCAAATCTATTCCTGAATAATTTTTAGTTTCTTCCCATATATTATCTGGGGAATCTTCTAATATTTTTTCTACTTTAGCTTCACCTACAATTTTCATTATAGGATATGTTGAATATATTATTATTTTGTCAACATCTTGTTTACATCTAATTTTTCTATATTCATATTTTTTAGTTCCATTAAAAATATTTTCTACATGTTGTGGATTAATTGAAATTAACATATTACACATAATTTACTCACTCTCACTTTCCAATTCTTTTATCTTACTCTTACAATACAAATTGTCTAATTTTTTATCTTTTGCTATCCTAATAAAATTTCGTAAAAACTCCTTCTTCATTATATATTCTGCTATATCTTCAGAGACTTTATATTTATTTGGACTTTCTCTTGACAAAAGATCATAAAATCTATCCTCTTCATCATCTTTTAAGTTAAATGCTTTTATAAATTCATCTAGCTTTTCTTTAGATGGAAACCTGTTTCCGTTTTCTGTGTCTGATAAATAAGCAGTAGATATTCTTATTTCATCACATAATTTTTTCAAGCTCTTAGCATATATTCCTTTACTAATTCTCCAAATTTCTTATTCATCTTTTCTCCTTAATTTAACAAACCTGCTTATTAGCATATTTATTAATATTATATATAATAAATGCTTTATTGTAAATACTTTTACGCAAAAAAAGGATACACTTTATTGTGTATCCTTTACAGTATTTCAATCATATTTTGAGCTTTTCCTTCTATTATTATTTTTTCTAAATTTTCTTTTTTTATACTTGTCGGTGCTTGAATATAGCCATTAATAATATTATTATTTAATAAAAACTCATACGTAATTGGTTTTTGAAATGTTATAAAATGTTTAAACATTATAACTAAACTGTCTAGAGTCGTCACCTCTTTTAATTCTTCTTCTTCATAAGCTGTTCTTTTTCTTACTATATTAAAAATTTCTTCTTGAGATTCAAATTTATTCCATGTTGTTTCTACAATTCCCAATGTGGTTATGGCTTTTTTATCGTGAGAAGCATAAAACAATAATATATCTCCAGGATTAATCATCTTTATTTTTGAATTTGAAATGAATGCCTTTTTTATAGCATTTGCAGAAGTATTTTTCCCTTGTGTATCATCAATACTTATCTGGTATTCTTTTTCTGCATCTTCAAATAATAGTTTATGATATTTAGGTATGACTGGGCAAATGAAAATTCCTTGTTCTTTTAGTTGCACATATGGATATTGAGTTTTATCTTTAAGATTTTTTACATAAATTGCTTCCTTTTCAATTGTTCCATCACTTTTAGTAGTTTTTTTGTGCGTAAATAATTTAAATCCATATTGTTCTAGTAAATAAATTAGTGCTTCTTGACTTTCAAAAGTTGTAACATATATTTCATCAATATTTTTTCTAATAGCCTCATTCACCATTATTTTTATAAAACACTCTCCAATTTTCTTCCCAGTATCTGATACTTTGAAAGTTGAAACTTTAATTCGTCTTCCTGGTTTAAATGGGTTATCAAATGAAGAATAATTTTCATGTTCATCTTCTTCTTTTAACATTAAAAATGATGTGATTTTATTTTCCTTTGTAGTAGTAACATACGCCTTTTCGCCTTTTAATTGTTTACTTTTAAACCATTTGTCGAACCCTAAATAATCTCTGCGCAAAGTAGTGAAAAAATCATCTTCTAAATCCATATTATATAGATATTCTGGTTTAATAAACTCAGGCGTATGTATAATAACCTGTTCTTCTTTTTTGAACTTTTCTAAAGCTTTATTGATAGACAATACTCTATTATCTAACCCTAAAATTGCTGCTTTTCTTAAAAGTTTTTTGTCATTTGTAATAAAATATCTAACACAATTTTTTCTTACAGCATACAGCATTTCATTGTCTATTTTATCATTCTCATTTTTACATCCAGCTAAATTATTAAATTCTTCTGGCATTTTAGGTGGATTATCTATTATATTATAAACTTTTAATTTAGACATAAATATAGATTTTCGTTCTTCTTTTTTTATTTTGTTAGCTTCTTCTAACGTTTTAGGGTGTATTGCAATCATATATTTATCAGAGTCATATAATATTTTAGTTAATTTGGATATTTGTTCATCTAGAACATGATCATCTAAAATATAAATCATCATATTGGTATCTAATAATATTTTTTCTTTCATTAATTCTCCTTTTTTTCCATAATGTCACTCATTCTCATAAGGAATTCCTTTCTGCTTTTTCGCATTTTTTAAAGATTAGCATTTGCTTTAAAAATTATAGTATAACACAATTAAATCAATTAGTAAAATTAATTATATTGATGTAAATTATTACATTTTCTTATATATCAATAAATAATTCCATTATCATTTTTATATTTTTCAAATGTTTCAATACAATCATTTCTATTCAAATTTATTAAATGTATTAAATCTTTGTTCTTTCCTTTTAAATATTCATAAATAATATCATCTCTAAATCCTATTTTTCCGGCATCTTCTTTTTTACAACCATAATAAACCTCTTTAATATTTGCCCAAATTATAGCAGATAAACACATAGGACATGGCTCACAAGATGTATATAAAATACATCCTGACAAATCATATGTATTTAATTTTTCACAAGCAGTCCTAATCGCCACAATTTCTGCATGTGCAGTTGGGTCATTATTTTTTAATACCTTATTATTCCCATTTGCAATTATCTCACCATTTTTATTTATAATAACAGCTCCAAAAGGTCCTCCTTCCTTTTTTGATATTCCATCTTCTGCATTTAATTTTGCAATTTTCATATATTTATTCATTTTCTCATCCTTTCAATAATTACTTATATATATTTTAAACTAATATATAATATAATTCAATAAAATTTATTAAATTTTGTAATAAGCCGAGATATATGATGCTAAACTTATATTCCAACTACTTTCTCATGAAAAAATTAATTCAAACCATAGTAGTAACACGAAATTTCATACATATATTTAAATTTAAATCATTTTAAGGATTACCAATAACTAATTCAAACAAAGTTTATTTGCCAACTCCAATTCTTCATTAGAAAGTTCAAAATTCTTCCCTTTATTCTTTATTAAAGAATGCAACATTTCTATATTTCTAGCAGAAATAATTGTATTTTCTATTGGAACCATATTTTTTAATTCCCTTTTAATTTTATTAATCTCTTTTTCCATTCCATCAAAATTTTTTTCTTTAAAATATTCTTTCCAATTTCCAATATACTTATTTAAATATTCTGAACTAGTAATTTGTTTATCTAAAGTAGATTGAATATTTTTTTCAACATTACTTAAAATTGCATTTTTTCCACTCCTAATAACTCCCAAAACACTAGAATTAATCTTTCCAGCTGATTTTAATTTATATAAAACATCATCAAGCAATCCTGAAACAGAATCTATAATTCCTCCATTTTTAACAACATTATTTATTTGATTAACATTTTCAAATTTTCCATTAAAAATACCAATCATGCTTTTTCCAGTTTCAATAACATTTTTTATAGTTTGAGAAATCCCATCTTTCAAACCATAATTTAATAAATTATTTTTTAAATCAATAACAAAGTTTTCTGCATAATCTGGTAATAAACATCTAATTCCAATATCAATACCATTATTAATCGCACTTCCAAGTGCCGAATCTAAAAATTTATTTTGTTCTTTTTCTAATTTATTTTCTTGCAAAATATTATTCTCTAAATTAATCTCCATTTTCCCTCCTATTATTTATTTTTTTCTTCAATTAATTCTTTCTCTTTTTCAGATGCCTCGATTTTTACCAAAATATGATCATCTCCTACCATCATCAAGCATTCTCCTCTTTTCAAAGTTTTAATTTCTATTTTTTCTTTATCAGATAAATTAATATTTTCTGATAAAATTCTTATATTTTCTTCTTCCAAAGAAAAAAATGTTTTAATACTTGAATTATTTAAAATACTTTTACCATAGGTTCCATTTTCTAAACTAAATAAATCTGAAATATCTTGAGTTATAGCAACACCACTACCACCATATTTTCTAATAGTTTTAAATATTTTATAAATAAATGATGCAACATCTTTATTTGAAGTAACACCTATTAATCTCCAAATTTCATCCATATAAATTGCTTTTTTATTTTTTCTGTTTATTTTAATTAAATCCCAAAATAAATCAATAAAAAGCCACATCCCATATTTTAAATTATCTTCACCTAATTCATAAACATCTGCAACAATTAATTTATTAGATATTTTTATATTTGTATAATTATTAAAAAATTTTAAAGAACCTTTTACAAAAGGAATTAATTTAATTTTAAATTTTTGAGTTCTTTTATCTTTTTCAAAAATATTATATAAATCCTCAAGTAAAGGCATGTCTTTACTTGATTTAAATTTTTTTACATTCTTTTTATTTTTATTTTTTGAAAAAATAAATAAACTATTATCATCAAAATTAATACCTTTTAAATTATAAGTTTCAATTAATTTTTCTTCTAATAAAGCTTTTTCAACTTCATTTAATTCTCCAAAAATCAAATTAAAAAATCCAATTAATTTTCCAATCTTTGTAGCTAAATATCCATTTTCCCCATCTTCTAAACTCTCTTTTCTTATTTCCATTATATTAACATATGTATTAGAAGATGGTCCAATCTTAATTTCTGTCCCTTCCAAATTCTTGCAAATTGTAGAATATTCCCTCTCTGGATCAATTACATATTGTTCAATTCCAAGCAGTCTATATCTTAGAATTAACAATTTTGTATAAAAAGATTTACCAGCACCACTAGTTCCAAAAATACACATATTTGCATTTTTATATTTATTAGTATTGTATCTATCAACAAAAATTAAAGAATTGTTATAAACATTTTGTCCAATAAAAATCCCATTTTCATCAAAAATCGAACTTGAAATAAATGGATATGTTGAAAGCAAACCAGAAGTTAAAATATTTCTTTTAGCAGATTTTTTTATATCAATACTATTTTCCATAAAAGGCAAGCAAGCTCTAAAAACCTGTTCCTGTCTAAAAAATGCCCTTTTAGTAATTAAACCTTTACTCTGCATGATTCCCTCAATCTTATTTAATGAATATTCAATTTCTTTTACATTATCAGAATAAATATTTATATAAATATATAAAAAATATAAATCCTCATTATTTACTTGCATTTCTTTTCTTATATATTTTGCATCATTATATGTGTAAACAGCAATATCAATATCTTGTCTATTTTGATTACTTGATTGAATATCAACTCCAACATTTCCTATATGGTATGTTAAATCTTTTATAGTAGAATATTGATTTTGCTTTTCATAAAACATAGATATATTCATATTAATATTTGTTTCAATTAATGATTTTAAAATTAAATCTTCTTGTTCTCTATAATAATTTACAACAATTAAACCTGAGTAAAACATATTATCAATTTCAATATATTTTGGATTTTGCATATTAATATATGATGGCGAAATTAAATCTTTATCTCTAAATGCTCCTGAATAAAAATTTTCTGAATTAATTTTTTTATTTTTAAATAATTTTTTTAATATTTTATTTTTTTCTATTTTATTTTTCTCCTTTACATTTTTTGTTATTTATTTTTTATATTTTTCATTTAATTTATTATTTTAATTAATTTTATTTTTTTAATTAAATTATTTTTTATTTTTTTAATTAAATTATTTTTTATTTATTTTATTTTCTTAATTAAATTATTTTTTATTTATTTTATTTTCTTAATTAAATTATTTTTTATTTATTTTATTTTTTATTGCAAAAAATACATTCTTGAATTTAAAAAAGAAAATAAAATATTAATAACTTCATTTTTATTATTTATATTAATTACCGAATTTCCGCATCTTGAAAGACATTCTTTAATTTTTAAATATTTTTCATTTAATTCTTCAATAATAATATCTTCATTAATTTTTTCCTTTTCTTGAATATTTGAAATAATTAAATAAAAATCTTTTGTTGAGGATTTTTTATTTGAATTTAATTTATTAATTAATTCAATATAATTATTTCCAATAATATTTAAAAAATTTTTATTTTCCTTTTTCAAATTATTTTTAATATTATTTATATTTTTTTGTAAATTTTCTTTATTTGTTTGAATTAAAATTTGAATATTAAAATTGCATGTTTTTAAAAAAATTTTATAAGAATTTAAAATACTTTGTTTTTCAAAATCAGATTTTAAATTATAATTTATTGGAATAATTTTTATTATTTTTATATATTTTTTATTTTTAAATTTAATTATTCCATTATTTAAAATATTTTCAATTTCTAACCAATCTTGAACATTAAAATCAATTTTTTTCATATAATATTAACCAGAAAATTAACTCTATTTTTGATTTAAACGGATTTTAGAATAAAATAATACATATATATTATCATAAAAAATGAAAAAGTCAAGTTTTTTTTTAATTTTTGTATATATTTTTTTATTTTGGTCATAATAATATTGTAAAGTTAATAATAATTAAATAAAAAATTATTACTAAATATTAAATTTATTTAATTTTTAATTAATTAAGTTATTTAATTTTTAATAATTTATTTAATTATTTATTTTAATAATTTATTTAATTATTTATTTTAATAACTTATTTAATTATTTATTTTAATAATTTATTTAATTATTTATTTAATTATTTATTTTATTATTTATTTTAATAATTTATTTAATTATTTATTTTATTATTTATTTTAATAATTATTTAATTATTTATTTTATTTTAATAATTAATTAAATTTAATATTTAAAATATTTATTAATTGTTATATCAATTTTTAAATTAATAATTTTTACGTAAAAATTATTATTAAATTTACAATTAATGACAGGAAAATTTTATTTTCCTGTCATTAAATATTAAATATCAAGATTTTTAACATATTTAGCATTTTTCTCAATAAATTCTCTTCTTGGTTTAACTTCATCACCCATAAGAATTGTAAAAGTTTCATCAGCCTTAATAGCATCATCCATTGTAACTTTAACTAAAATTCTAGTTTCAGGATTCATAGTAGTTTCCCATAATTGTTCAGGATTCATTTCACCTAAACCTTTATATCTTTGTAATCCAAGTTGTTCTCTTGCAATACCTTTTTCTTCAAGATCTTTATATGCCTTAGTTAAATCATCATCAGTATAGCAATATATATCTTCTATACCTTTTTTAGATAATTTATATAAAGGTGGTTGAGCTAAATAAACATTACCATTTTCAATTAGAGGTCTCATATATCTAAAGAAAAATGTTAATAATAAAGTTCTAATATGAGCACCATCAACATCGGCATCAGCCATGATTATAACTTTTCCATATCTGATTTTTGTGATATCGAAATCAGCACCAATTCCAGCACCAATAGCAACAATTACAGGATTTAATTTATCATTACCATAAATTTTATCAGCTCTTGCTTTTTCAACATTAAGCATTTTTCCCCATAATGGTAAAATTGCCTGTGTTCTTCTATCCCTACCTTGTTTTGCACTACCTCCAGCAGAATCCCCCTCGACAATATATACTTCACAATTTGCAGGATTTTTGTCACTACAATCTGCTAATTTACCTGGCAATGTTGTAGTTTCTAATGCACTTTTTCTTCTAACTAATTCACGTGCTTTTCTAGCTGCTTCCCTAGCTCTTGATGCACTAATACATTTTTCTAATATAGCTTTAACAACTTGAGGATTTTCCTCAAAATATGTTGATAAAATTTCATTAACCATACTAAATACAACACCTGTAACTTCACTATTTCCAAGTTTTGTTTTAGTTTGTCCCTCAAATTGAGGCTCTTTAACTTTTACAGAAACAACAGCAGTAACACCTTCCCTAATATCTTCGCCTTGCAAATTACTATCTTTATCTTTCAATATCTTATGAGATCTAGCATAATCATTAAAAACTTTTGTTAATGCTCTTTTAAATCCCTCAAGATGTGTTCCACCCTCAACTGTATTAATATTATTTACAAATGTATAAATATTTTCAGAATAACTTGTTGTATATTGAATAGCAATTTCAACAGGAACTTCACCATCTTTTTCAATATAAATTGGTTCTTTATTAATTTTTTCTTTATTTTTATTCAAATACTCAACAAAAGATTTTAAACCACCTTCAAAACAAAACTCAGATTTTTTAGGAGTTTCACCTCTTTTATCTTCAATGATAATTTTTAAACCTTTAGTTAAAAATGCAATTTCTCTCATTCTATTTTCAAGTGTTGTAAATTCGTAATCAGTTGTTTCAAAAATAGAATCATCAGCCATAAATCTAACTCTTGTTCCTGTTTTCTTTGACTCTCCTATTTTTTTAATACCTTGTACAGTTTTTCCTTTTTCAAAACGTAAATTATAAATTCCACCATCTCTTTGAACAGTAACTTCAGTCCATTTTGATAAAGCATTAACAACAGATGCACCAACACCATGCAAACCACCAGAAACCTTGTATCCACTATCACCTCCAAATTTACCACCAGCATGTAAAACAGTGTAAACTGTTTCAACTGTTGATAAACCTGTTTTAGGATGAACTTCTACAGGTATACCTCTCCCATCATCCTCAACTGTAACAATATTTCCCTCATCAATACTAATATTAATTTTTGTACAATATCCAGCTAAAGCTTCATCAACACAGTTATCAACAATTTCATAAACCATATGATGTAATCCTCTAACAGATGTACTACCAATATACATACCAGGTCTTTTTCTTACAGCCTCTAATCCTTCCAAAACCTGAATTTGTTCAGCTCCATATTTATGTTCATACTTTTCCATATTTGCCTTCCTTTCTCTTACAAAATTTCTTCTATATTATATAATAATTATTTTTTTTTAATTTGTCAAATATTTTTATTAAAATTTTTATTTATTTCTCCATTTTTAACATTAAATAATGTATAATCAACATTTTCTAAATCAAATTTATCTGTACAAGTAATTATAACCTGTGTATCTTTTAAATTTTCTAAAAATCTAACTCTCCTACTTTCATCAAGTTCTGACATAAAATCATCTAATAATAAAATAGGATTTTCTCCAATTTCATCATAAATAACCTGCAACTCTGCAAGTTTAAGTGATAAAATAGCAGTTCTATGTTGTCCTTGAGATCCATAAATATTAACTAATAAATTATTTAAATAAATATTTAAATCATCTCTATGAATCCCTTTAGATGTATAACCTTTAAGTAAATCCATTTTTCTTTTTTCTTTTAATAAATCTAAATATTTTTCTTCCTCTGCACAATCTGAAATATATTTAATTTCAATTTTCTCTTTTTCACCTGTAATATTATAATGTATATTTTTTATTTTATTTTTTATTTTTTCTATAAATTCTTTTCTATATAAATATATTTGATGTCCATATTCTGCTAATTTTTCATCATAAATATCTAATAAATCATAATTAATTTTATCCGATTTTTTTAAAAATGAATTTCTTTCTTCTATTGTTTTTAAATGCATATTATATAAGTACATATATTTTGGTCTTAACTGGCTAATCATAACATCTAAAAATTTTCTCCTATTTTGAGGTCCACCTTTTAAAATATTAATATCATCTGGAGTAAAAATTACAATATTAATATTTCCTAATAATTCACTTAATTTTTTTATTTTAATTTCATTAATAAAAATATTTTTTTTATTTTCAATATTTATTTTTATTTTTCCATTTCTATCAGATTTTTCATAATTAATTTCAACATTGCAATTTTTTTCTCCAAATTTAATTAATTCTTTATCTTTACTTGTTCTAAAAGATTTTCCAATACTACTTAAAAAAATTGCTTCTATTATATTAGTTTTTCCTTGTGCATTTTCTCCATAAAAAATATTTATATTTTTATTTAATTTAATTTTTTCATTATTATAATTTCTAAAATTATTAATTTTTATTTCTTTTATCCACATATTATCCACCATCTGTTTAAAATTTATTTTTGATTATGATTTTTTACAGGCGATTACAGCCAGTTATAGTTCAAAATAAGTCAAATTTATATAAAAATCTCTCGTTTTCTCTCTAAATCTTTTTTTTTCGATTTTTTTCGATTTTTTCTATTTTTTTTATAAATTAATATGTTTTTTTATTAATTATTTATATTACTTAGATTAAAAAAATCGCTTATTTTTGATTTTCGCACATGGTATTTTTTTATTAAAACATTTTCTTTTCAATTTTATGTTTACTTAATGTATTTTTCTAATCTAAAATTAATCTTAAAAAATTTTTTTGGTCGATTACAGCCGATTATAGCTTAAAATTAGTTATTTTTATATAAAAATCTCTTATTTTCTCGCTTAATCTTTTTTTTTCGATTTTTTTCGATTTTTTTCAATTTTTTTTGTATTTATTTTTTTTATTAATTTTTATTATTTATTTTTTAATTTATTTTTTTATTATTTTTAATTTTAAAATTTTTATTTCAAATTTTTTTATATATTTTCTTTAATTTTCTAATTTTAAAATTCGTCAAAAAAAATTTTCTCAGGCGATTGCGCCAAATTATAGTTCAAAATCGGTCGAATTTATATAAAAATCTCTTATTTTCTCGTTTAATCTTTTTTTTTCGATTTTTTTCGATTTTTTTTTGATTTTTTTGTATTTGTTTTTTTTATTAATTTTAATTATTTTTTATTATTTATTTTTCAAATTTCTTTTTTATTATTTATTTTTTTATTAATTAATTTTATTTTTACTAAAAATAATTTTTAAAATTTTAAGTTCTGACACAAATTTATCCACAGTTTTTTCACATTTTGTGGATAAAGGTAAGAGCATTTTACTCTTACCTTTATTTTTTTCTACTCATTTTTTAATCTTATTGGTAAAATCATATAAACATAATCTGAGTTTTCCACAGGTTTTATTATACATGGTGAAATATTACTTCCAAACTCAATAAATACTTCCTCATCATCAATTGATTTTAAACAATCTAAGAAATATTTTGGGTTAAAACCTGCTTCTAAGTATTGACCTTCAGTTGAAATAAAAACTTCTTCTTTTGCATCACCAGTTTGGTTTGTACAAGATATTGTCATTTTACCAATATCAACTGAAACTTTTACAGGATATTTTTTTTCTTTCTCAATACTTGATGATGATATTAAACTTATTCTTTCAAAACTATTTAATAAATCCATTCTGTTTACTTTAACTCTTGTTTGCCAATTACTTGGAATTACTGATAAATAATTTAAAAATTCACCTTCTAAAATTCTTGTAACTAATTTGCAATTTTCCATTTCAAACAATGCTTGATTTTTTGAAATTCCAACTTTTATTTCCTCAAAAGACTCAGAAACAATTTTTATAACTTCGTTTAAAGTTTTTGCTGGAATTACAGCTTTAAAGTTTTCCACAGGAACAGGTAAATTTATAATTCTTAATGCCATTCTAAAACCATCAATTGCAACAACATTTAATTTATTATCTCTAACTTCAAATAAGCAACCTGTGAAAATTGGTTTATTTTCATCATTGCTTACAGCAAAAATTGTTTTTCTAATCATGTTTTTTAATGCACTTTGCTCTAAAGTTATAGAATTTTCAACTTTAATTTTAGGTAATTCCGGAAATTCATCTGGATTCATAGTTGCAAGTTTATATAATGCTCCTTCACATTCTATAATCAATAAATTATTTTCATTAACACTTATATTTATTTCTGTATTTGGTAATTTTCTAATAATCTCTGTAAACATAGTTGCATTAACAACTGTACTACCATGTTCTTTAATATCACATTTGAATGTATATTCAATTCCAATTTCTAAATCATATGTTGTAAGTTTAATTTCTTCTTCATTAGTTTGAATTAATATTCCTTCTAGTATAGGCATTGTTGTTTTAGAAGCAATACCTTTTACAACAGAATTAAGAGCTTTTGATATTGTGTCTTTATAACAAACAAATTTCATTTTTTATCATCCTTTCATTTTGTGCAATGTTTTGCATATATATATTATTTATAATATAATTAATATATTTAGTAGTAGTAGTAGTAGGTACTGTGGAAACTGTGGATAACTATGTGGAAAACTTATACCCGTACGGTTTTCACTGTGGATAACTCTGTGGATAACTTAGGGTAGTTATCCACACTTTCCACATTTGAATTTTAAAAATGAGTTATCAACAGTTTATCCACAGGTTATCCACACCCCCCTGTGGATAACTCGTATAACACCTACGGATACTTAGGTTAAGTGGTATAAAACAAACGATTTTTTTCAGAAACAGACATTTGAAAAAAGTCGAATTTTGTTAGTAAATATAATTACTCGCGGTTCAAAACAATGTTTTTCACACTTTCCACAATTAGCTTTGTATTATTTTTTTCTTTTAAATCTTTTTCGATTTTTTTATAAGCATGCATTACTGTTGAATGATCTCTATTTCCAAAATCTATTCCAATCTGTGGAAATGACATATTTGCCACTTCTCTGCATAAATACATTGCAATTTGTCTTGGAAAAGCGATATCATTTGAGCGCTTATTACCAGCTAAATCTTTTTTATCAATGCTAAAATACTTAGCAACAACATCTTGAATTGAATCTGATGAAATAACTTTTTCTTTTTTAGCAATAAATTCATTTATGACATTTTCTGCAAGTTCTATTGTGATTGGACTATGTGTTAAAGATGCTCTTGCAACAATTTTGTTAAACACACCCTCTAATTCACGAATATTTGAATCAATTTTTGTTGCTATATCTGCTAAAATTGAATCATCAATAATTATTCCCTCGTCTTGAGCCTTTTTCTTTAAGATTGCAACTCTTGTTTCATAATCAGGACAAGAAATATCTGCAAGTAATCCCCACTCAAACCTTGATTTTAGCCTATCTTCAAGAAATGGAATTTCTTTTGGTGGCTTATCACTTGAAATAATTATTTGTTTTTCATTTTCGTATAAAGTATTAAAAGTGTGGAAAAATTCCTCTTGGACTCTTTCTTTTTTAGCAATAAACTGGATATCATCAATTAATAAAGCATCTGCATTTCTGTATTTATTTCTAAATGGATCATTTTTACCATCTCTTATGGAATTTATTAAATGATTTGTAAATTTTTCAGAAGTAACATAAACAATATTCATTTTCTTGTTATTTTGCAAAATTTTATTTCCGATTGCCTGCATTAAATGAGTTTTTCCAAGACCAACACCACCATATATGAATAATGGATTATATGTTTTTGCAGGATTATCTCCTACTGCTAAAGCTGCTGCATGAGCAAAGCGATTATTACTACCAACAACAAAAGTGTCAAAAGTGTATTTTGGATTTAAAGATTGTTGTGAGTAATCTATTTCATCATCTGGATCATTATTTGAACTGGATATTACTTTAGAATCATCCTTTGTGCTTGGATGATCACTGTCTAAAGCGTGAACTGAAAACGTGAAATCTCTGTTTGTTATATATTTTAGAGCATTTAAGAGTAAAGAAGCATATCTTGATTCTGCAGGTTCTTTTACATACTGTGAATCACATTTAAATGTTATGTGATTACCTTCCATTGATTCAAAATCAAGTGGAGCAAGATATGTTGCATAAGTTATGAATGGGATTTCATTGCTTAAAACTTCCTGCATTTTAGCTACTATTTCTTTTCCATCCATAGGTGAATTCATATAAAACCTCCTTTTCTGACATTAAGTCGAAATATTACAAAAACATAACCTATTATGTAATGTTTTAAAAATTTCTTAATAAAAAAGTTATCCACAAAGTTATCCACAGTTGTTGATAACTTTGTAATATTTCTGTAAAAAATAACTGGTTTTCCAAACACATTTTTATAGTCTGAAACAAGTCGTACAGGCGGTTTTCAAAATTTTAATAATTGTAAAAATATAAAAAAATTTAACCTGTGTAAAACTGTGCACAACCTGTGGATAACCTGTGGATAACTTTTTTTGAATTTCTAAATTTTTCAAATTTGTTACGATAAAAAAGTTATACAACATTTTTGGGTAAATTGCAACAAAAAATAAAAAAAATCTAAAAAAAACTTGCAAAATTCGTGTTTCCTTAGGAAAAAATAAAAAAAATTTCAAAATCCATTGACAATTTTGGAATTTGAATGTATAATACTAATACTTGTGAAAAAAGGAAATTTTTTTAAACATGAATTTAGATATAAAATTTTAGGAGGTGCTTTTAGGATGAAAATGACATTTCAACCAAAAAAAAGACAAGCAAAAAAAGAACATGGATTTATGAAAAGAATGTCAACAAGATCTGGAAGAAACGTGTTAAAATCTAGACGTGCAAAAGGTAGAAAAAAACTTTGTGCGTAAACAGAGGAATGATTTTGTTAGATGAAAAAAACTAAAATGTTAAAAAAAAATTATGAATTTAAAAAAGTCTTTTCCAACGGAAAATACTATTCTGGAAAAACTATAGAGGCATTTATCCTAAATAATTTTCAGAAAGTCAATTATTTAGGATTAGCTATAAGTGTAAAATCAGGACATGCTGTTCAAAGAAATAGAGTTAAAAGATTATTACGCGAAAACTATAAAAATGTTGAAAATAAAATAAAAAATGGTTACAGTATAGTATTTTTATGGAAAAAAAATAGTGATATAAAAAATGCAAATTTTAATCAAATAAATTTAGATATTTATGAAATATTAAAAAAAGCAAATATTCTAATTCAAGAGTGATAATATGAAAAATGTATTGATAAAAATAATTGAATTTTATCAAAAGAATAGGATGTTCTATTTCAGAAATATAAAATGCAAATTTTATCCTACCTGTTCAGAATACACAAAACAAGCCATACAAAAGTATGGAGCTGTTAAGGGGATGTGGCTAGGTTTTAAACGATTTTTAAGGTGTAATCCATTTTCAAAAGGTGGATATGATCCATTAAAATGAAAACATGGAGGTAAATATGTCTATTTTTGCTAATTTATTTGGATATGTTCTGAATTTTTTGTATAATCTTGTTTCAAATTATGGTATTGCAATAATATTATTTTCAATTTTGATAAAGGTATTGATGATACCACTTACTATAAAACAGCAAAAAACACTTAGAAAAAATGAGATAATGCAAAAAGAAATGAAACAAATTCAATTTAAATATAAAAATGACCCTGAAAAAATGAATCAGGAGATCATGAGTTTATACAAAAGGGAAGGAATGAATCCACTTTCTGGATGTTTTAGCTCAATAATACAAATAATTTTATTATTCTCTGTATTTTTACTAGTACGTTCACCATTAACATATATGGTTAAAATGGATACAGATGTAATACAAAAAATGGAAAGTGTTGTTTTACAACAAAATCAAAATAATACATATAGTGAAATTGCAATTATACAGTATATGAGAAATCTCGAAAATGGTAGTTCCGTAAGTAAAGATGAAAATTTGGGAAATGTTTCAGAAAACCAAAATGAAAATTCAGAAAACATTTCTGAAGAAAATAATACTGTAAATGAAAATCAAAATGAAGAACAAAAACAAGATGATTTCAATATTGCGGAATATAAAGATAAAGCTGATATAAATATGGATTTTTTCGGAATAGATTTAAGTCAAGTTCCTACAAAAGACATAAAAAATTGGAAAACTCTTATAATTCCAGTACTTTATGTCATATCTTCATTTATCTCAATAAAATTTACAACTACAATGTCAAAAAAGAAAAAAGAAGAACAAAAACAAGATGTTGTTGTTTCAGATAATGAGAAAAATGAGCCAAAAGAGGAAGAATATGATCCAATGGAAAGTGCAAATAAAACAATGATGTGGATTATGCCAATAATGTCAGTATCAATTGCTGTTATTGCTCCATTAGGACTTGCTTTATATTGGTTAATGAATAACATATTGATGATTGTTGAAAGATTAATATTAAATAAAATTTTTGAAAAAGAAGAAGGTGTAGAAAAAAATGCCTAAAAGTATAATTGCAGAAGGAAAAACAAAAAATGAAGCTATAGAAAATGGTTTAAAAGAACTAAAAGTAGGTAAAAGAGATGTTGATATAAAAGTACTTGAAAATGAAGAAAAAAGAACATTTTTCAGTATATTAGCACCAAGAGTTGTAAAAGTTGAATTAACTTTAAAAGAAGAAGAACCTACGGAAAATAAAGAAATAACAAAAATAAAAAAAGAGGCAAAAGTATTTTCTGAAGAAGAGCTTGAAAAAGCAAAAGAAAATATTACTACATTTCTAAACGAATTTTTACCTAAAACATGTGAGAATGCAGGTTTTGAGGTCTCAAAATCTGAAAAAGGTATAGATGTTAATATAAAAGGTGAAGATTCAGGATTTTTAATTGGATATAGAGGTGAATGTTTATATGCATTACAAAATATATTATATTCAATTGCAAGTAAAGGTATGGATAAAAGAGTTTCTGTATTATTAGATATAGCAGATTATAAACAAAAAAGAGAAAAAACTCTAGAGAATTTAGCTGATAAATTAGAAAAAACAGTTATTAGAACAAGAAAATCAGTTACTTTAGAGCCTATGAAAGCTTATGAAAGAAAAATTATTCATACAAGATTACAAAATTCAAAAAAAGTTAAAACAGCTAGTATTGGAGAAGAACCAAGAAGAAAAGTTGTTATAAGTTTAAAATAAATATATAAATCAGAAGTCAAAGTTCAGATTTAGTCTTACAAGATTAAGAGCTTTGGCTTTTTTAAAATTTATATAAAGGAAAGGATGGATTTAAAAATGAGCACAATTGTTTCTATTTCTACGGCTCCACGGTATTGGAGGAATTGGAATTATAAGAATGAGTGGCGAAAAAACATTTAATATATTAGATAAAATATTTATCCAAAAATCTAAAACAGATATTGCAAAAATCGCTGGATATACAATGAAATATGGTCATATTATTCAAAACAATGAAATTATTGATGAGGTTTTAGTATCATATTTTAAAGCTCCTAAGAGCTATACAACAGAAAATATGTGTGAGATTAATTCTCATGGTGGGAATATTGTGATGAAAAAAATCTTAGAATTATGCTTAAAAAATGGTGCAGAACTCGCAGAACCAGGAGAATTTACAAAAAGAGCTTTTTTAAATGGAAGAATTGATTTATCACAAGCAGAATCTGTTATTGATATTATTAATGCAAAATCAGATAGAGAGGCGAAAGAGGGAATTAAGCAATTAGAGGGATTTTTGTCTGAAAAAATTGTAAATATTAAAAAAGATTTATTAGAAATTATGACTAATATTGAGGTTTCTATTGATTATCCTGAATATGATACACCAGATGTTACAAATGAAGATATTTTTAATAAATTGAATAATAGTAAAAAAGAGTTAGGAATATTACTTAAATCATTTGAGAATGGAAAAGTTATAAAAGAAGGAATTAAAACAGTCATAATCGGAAAAACAAATGCTGGTAAGTCTTCTCTATTAAATGCTATTTTAAAAGAGGATAGAGCGATTGTGACTGAATATGAGGGCACTACAAGAGATACTATTGAGGAATTTGTTAATATAGAGGGAGTACCTTTGAAAATAATTGATACAGCTGGAATAAGAAATGCAAAAGATGAAGTTGAAAAGATTGGAATTAAAAAATCTAGAAAACTTGCAAATGATGCAGATTTGATTATTGGCATAATTGATGGTAGCAAAGAGCTTACTAATGAAGATTTAGAAATTTTAGAAATTGCAAAAAATAAAAAGTCAATTATTGTTTTAAATAAAATGGATTTAGAACAAAAAATAACGCCTGAAAATCCAAAATTAAAAGATTTTAATAAAAATATAATAACTTTATCAGCTAAAAATAAAAATGGTTTAGAAAAGCTTTATGGACGAATTAGAGATATGTTTAATTTAAATGAAATTAATTTAGATAATGATATTATTATAACAAATGAAAGACATAAAAATTTGATTAATAAAGCAATTGAAAATATAGAAAAGGCAATAAATACATTAAATGATGGAATGCCTGTTGATATTATAGCAATTAGTATTAAAGATGTACTTAGTAATTTAGGAAAAATCACAGGTGAAGAGGCTGGAGAAGAAATTATAAACGAAATTTTTTCAAGATTTTGTCTTGGTAAATGATTATGTAAATAAGGAGGAGATATAATGAGTTATTTTGCTGGAGAATATGATGTAGCAGTTATTGGTGCTGGTCATGCTGGCTGTGAGGCTGGGCTTGCTTCTGCAAGACTTGGAATGAAAACATTAGTTTTTTCAATAAGCTTAGATGCTGTTGCAAATATGCCATGTAATCCACATATTGGTGGAAGTTCAAAAGGTCATCTTGTAAGAGAAATTGATTGTTTAGGTGGTGAAATGGCAAAAAATATTGATAAAACAATGATTCAAATTAAGATGCTTAATACATCAAAAGGACCTGCTGTTCATTCTTTAAGAGCACAGGCTGATAGAAAAAGATATCAAATGGAAATGAAACATACATTGGAAAAACAAGAGAATTTGGAATTAAAACAAGCTGAAATAGTAAATATTACATTAAAAGATGGAAAAGTTGATACAATTGAAACTTCTGTAGGTGCGATTTATAAAGTTAAAACAATTATTGTTGCAACAGGAACATATTTAAAAGGAAAAATTTTTATTGGCGATTTTTCTCAAGAAAGTGGACCAGATGGGGTTTTTGCTGCAAATAAATTATCTGAATCATTAAAAAAATTAGGAATTAATTTAATTAGATTTAAAACAGGAACTCCTGCTAGAATTAATAGAAAAAGTATTGATTTTTCTAAGATGGAAGTGCAAAAAGGTGATGATAATATTGTTCCATTTTCTTTAGATGATGAGATTAAAGATTTTGAGCAGCAAGATTGTTATTTAACATATACAAATGAAAAAACACATGAAATTATAAGAGCAAATTTACATAGATCACCATTATATGCAGGAATGATAGAAGGTACAGGACCTAGATATTGTCCATCAATTGAAGATAAAGTGGTTAGATTTAGTGATAAACCAAGACATCAGATTTTTATTGAACCAATAGGGCTTGATACTGATGAAATGTATGCACAAGGAATGAGTTCTTCTTTGCCTGAAGATGTACAAATTGCTATGTATAGGACTATTCCTGGATTAGAAAATGCTGAATTTACAAGACCTGCATATGCTATTGAATATGATTGTATTGATCCTTCAGAATTAAAACTTTCTCTTGAATATAAGAAAATTGATGGATTATTTTTTGCAGGTCAAACAAATGGTACTTCAGGTTATGAAGAAGCTGCATGTCAAGGGTTAATTGCTGGAATTAATGCAAGTAGAAAAATACAGGGAAAAGAGCCTATTGTTTTGGATAGAACACAGGCATATATTGGTGTTTTGATTGATGATATTGTTACAAAAGGTACAAATGAACCATATAGAATGATGACTTCAAGAGCTGAATATAGGCTACTTTTAAGGCAAGATAATGCAGATTTAAGATTAATGGAGATTGGTCATGATGTTGGACTTATTTCTGATGAAAGATATAATAAATTTTTGATTAAAAAACAAAATATTGAAAATGAAATTGAAAGATTAAAAAATACAGTTGTAAAACCAAATGAAATTGTTAATAATTTCTTGGAAAGCCATGGTACTACTAAACTTTCTACAGGTTCAAAATTATCTGAATTATTAAAAAGAACTGAAATTAGATATAAGGATTTAAGTGAGATTGATGATAATATGCCAAATCTTTCTCCACATGAAAAAGAAGAAGTGGAAATTCAGATAAAATATGAGGGATATATTAAAATTGAAGAAGAACAAGTTCAAAAATTTAAAAAAATGGAAGACAAAAAATTGTCTGATAATATTGATTATTCTTCAATAAAAGGTTTAAGTTTAGAGGCTAGGCAAAAATTAGATAAAATAAAACCTCTTTCAATTGGTCAAGCTTCAAGGATTTCTGGAGTTTCTCCATCTGATATAAATGTTTTACTAATTTATTTACAATTAAAAAAATAAGGAGAATATATATGGATTTTAAAAATAATATGATTGATTTATCAAGTAAAATCGGTGTTAATATGGAAAACAGTCAAATTGAATGTTTTTTTAAATATATGAATATTTTACTTGAATGGAATGAAAAAATTAATCTTACAGCAATAACTGAGCAAAATGATATTATTTTAAAGCATTTTATTGATAGTTTAACGATTTTAAAATATTTTGAAAATAATAAAAAGGTTATTGATGTTGGTACAGGTGCTGGTTTTCCTGGAATTCCTATTTCTATTATGAGAAAAGACTTAAATTTTACTTTATTGGATTCTTTAAATAAAAGAATTTTGTTCTTAAATGAAGTTGTAAATACTTTGAAATTAGATAATGTTAAAAATGTTCATGGTAGGGCAGAGGAATTTGCTAAAAATCATAGAGAAATATATGATTATGCTACTTCAAGAGCTGTTGCTAATTTAAGTACTTTAACTGAATATTTATTACCTTTTGTTAAAATTGGTGGAAAATGTATTTGTATGAAAGGGCCTGATGCTGATAATGAGATAGAAAATGCAAAATTTGCTATTAAAGAATTAGGTGGAAAGATTAGCTTTGTTGATAAAATTTGCTTACCTAATTCAGATATTTCAAGAACAATAGTTATTATAGATAAAATAAAAGATACTCCTAAAAAATATCCAAGAAAAGCTGGTACACCTTCTAAACAACCATTAGGAAATTAATTTTTAGCTGATAGAATATTGTGATTATACAATTTTTATCAGCTTTTTTGTATGACTATAATTATACAAAAATATGTCTAAGTTAACATATAATCGATTTTGCTATAAAAGGGCTAAAAGTGTTGATTTTACTGGGATTGGTCAAATTTTGGATTTTGGGATAAAAATCGTGTCGAATTTTGTCGAATAATGTCGAAAGACGTCGAAGAATGTCGAAAAACAGGAAAATGTTTCACAGACCCTATCGGCGGAACCTCGCTAGTGGTCTGTATTTGAGGGCCAATGTTTCACAGAGTTAAGTGTGAAACGAATTGGCGAACACCGCTCTACATCTGAGATAGAAAATTTTTCAAGGAGACATAATTCGGAACGTTCCAAATATTTTTTGAGAACAATTTTTTATGAAAAAAATATAGAAATTTTGGAAAAATTATTGACATATTTATAAGTTTTGTATATTATATATATAAATTACTTAGGAATAAAATTAAAGATGAATAATTTTTAATTTTGTGATACATGAAAGATTAAAAATGGAGGGATAAATTTGGGAAAAATAATAGCTGTAGCAAATCAAAAAGGTGGAGTTGGAAAAACAACTACGACAGTAAATTTAGGAACAATATTAGCTAAAAAAGGAAAAAGAGTTTTATTAGTTGATGCTGATCCACAAGGAAATGCAACAAGTGGTATAGGGGTGGATAAAAGCGTTGAGTTATCAACATATGATTTATTAGTTTCAGAAGATCCTGCAAGTAAAATTGTTATAAAAACTGAAATAAACAATTTATATATATGCCCATCAAACATAAATTTAGCAGGTGCAGAAGTACAGCTAGTTTCAATGATGTCAAGAGAACAACGAATGAAAGAAAAATTAGAACAAATAAAATCAAAATTTGACTATATTTTTATAGATTGTCCTCCATCTTTAGGACTTATAACATTAAATGCTTTTACAGCTGCAAATAGTGTTTTAATACCTGTCCAATGTGAATATTATGCATTAGAAGGACTGGGACAATTATTAAATACAGTAGAATTAGTAAAAAAACATCTAAACAAAAGTTTGTGCATTGAAGGCGCATTACTTACTATGTATGATATTAGGACAAATCTTTCAAATCAGGTTGTAAAAGAAGTTAAAAAATATTTTGATGATAAGGTATATAAAACAGTTATACCAAGAAATGTAAGAGTAAGTGAGGCTCCAAGTTATGGACTTCCTATTACTATTTATGATCCACATTCAAAAGGAGCAAGAAGTTATGAAAAACTTGGAAGAGAATTTTTAAAACTTAATGCTGAAGAAAAAAAGAATATGCAAAAGGGGGAAGAATAGATGGTTAAAAAAACAGGATTGGGAAAAGGTTTAGATGCATTGTTTTCAATGGCACAAATAGATGAAGAACAACAAAGACCTGGAGATGTTTTAAAAAGTTTAAGACTTATTGATGTTGAGCCAAATAGAGATCAACCAAGAAAGAATTTTGATATGGAATCTTTAAATAATTTAGCAGATTCTATAAAAATGTATGGTGTTATTCAACCTATAATTGTTACAGATCATAATGGATTTTATGAAATTGTTGCAGGAGAAAGAAGATGGAGAGCTGCAAAAATAGCTGGTCTTAACGAAATTCCTGCTATTATAAGGGAAAATAATGTTCAGAAAAATAAAGAAATTGCTTTAATTGAAAATGTTCAAAGACAAGACTTAAATCCTATTGAAAAAGCTGAAGGAATGAAAGCTTTAATTGATGAATATAAACTTACACAAGAAGAAGTTGGAAGAATGCTTGGTATATCAAGAAGTGGTGTTGCAAATACAATTCGTATATTAAATCTTGATAAAAGAGTATTAGAATTTGTAAAAGAGGGTAAACTAAGTGAAGGACATGCTAGATCATTATTAGCTTTTGAAAATCCAGAACAGCAATATAGAGCTGCAGTAACATTAATCCAAAGTAATGGAACTTGTAGAGATATTGAAAGAAAGGTTAGTAGGGTTAAAAATCCAAAAATGTTTAATCCTAAATATGAAATGATTTATAAAGATATTGAAGATACTTTTCAAGGATTTTTTGGAACAAAAGTTAGAGTTGATGCAGGCAAAAGAAGTGGAAAAATTGTTATTGAATATAGGACAAATAATGATTTAGAGAGGATTTTAGATTTACTTAAATAGACAGGAGGAATTAAATTGGATTTTTTAAAATCAGATACTTTTTTGATAATAATTTTAGTTGTTAATATATTTTTATTTTTATTGGTTATACTAGATTGTATTAGAGTAAGAAATTTAAATAAAAAAACAAGTGAATTTTTACGAAAACTTGGTGATGGCAAAGATATTAGAGAAGATTTAAACAAATATATGGATAGAATTATTAATTTGGAGGCAGGGCTTAGTGAAACAAATACTTTTTGCAAACAACTTGATAAACAACTAGTTGGGTGTATACAGAAAATTGGTGTTGTAAGATATAATGCCTATAAAGATTCTGGAAGTAATTTGAGTTTTGCAGTTGCATTATTAGATGAAAAAAATGATGGAATTGTTTTTAATGGTATTTATTCACGAGAAATGTCTAGTATTTATGCTAAACCTATATCTAATGGTAAGTCAAGCTATAAAATGTCTGAAGAAGAAAATGAGGCTGTTTTAAAGGCTATGAGTTATGATGGAATTAAAAAATTGAGTTAGATTTTTTACGTTTTTTACTATAAACAACATATTAGCAATGCAATGCAAAAATTTTTTTGCAAAAATTTTGATTTTTCTATTGACAAAATATTATACTATGTGGTAAGATAAATATTGTCAATGCCACACGGAGAGGTGGTCGAGTTGGTTTATGGCACCAGTCTTGAAAATTGGCGTGCGTTTGTAGCGTACCGTGGGTTCGAATCCCACCCTCTCCGCCAACATTATATGAGTATTGTTAATAGCAATACTCTTTTTAATACTATTTGGAGCAGTACCCAAGCTGGTGAAGGGGAAAGTTTGCTAAACTTTTAGGTCACGCAAGTGGCGCGGAGGTTCGAGCCCTCTCTGCTCCGCCAAAATATAAGTTTTTAGTGGCAGTATGGTTAAACTGTCACTTTTTTTAAAATAAAAATATGGGATATTATAAAATATCTTGTATATAGCTCAGAAGAATAAATAGAAAGAAATTTCACAATTTTGACACAAAATCCAAAAATTTGGCAAAAAAAGTTGCAAAAAATATAAAAATAGTGTATAATTAAAAATAGAATTGGGTGATAGAATGAAAAAAATAGTAAAAATAGGTATAATATTAGTTATATTGTTTAGTATAATGGCTCAATTAAACATATGTAATGCAGCATTGATAGATATAGGTACATATGAACCAAGTGATTTAGGCGAAGAAAAAACTTTAGTTGATAAGGCAAACGTAATTGCAAGTGCCATTAGAAATATAGGCATAGTTATAGCTGTAATTGCATTGATGGTAATAGGAATAAAAGCGATGGTAGGAAGTGTAGAAGATAAAGCTGAATATAAGAAATCCATACCAGGTTACATATTTGGTGTTGTATTGATTGTAGCAATGACATGTATACCATCAATAATTATGACTTTTGTAAAAGAAATATGATAACTGATAGGGGGAATATATTATGAAAATATTAGAATATTTATCAAAGATACTCATAATTTTATTTATCCTTCAAATAATTATATTACCGGTACAATCAAATGCAACATCGATTTGGGATGATATATTCTCAAGTGGAGATAAGTTCATACAAAAAGGAAAAGAGCAAGCAACATCAAGTAATCAACAATCTGGTGGATCAGTGATAAGTGATAAAGAAATAAAAGAAGCTAATAGTGACATTTTTAATATATTACTTAGTGTGGGAATTGTACTTGCTGTATTAGTAGGAGGAGTACTTGGAGTTAAGTTTATGATTGCAAGTGCTGAAGATAAAGCAAAAATTAAAGAGGCTATGATACCATATGTATTAGGCTGTATAGTAATTTTCGGAGCATTTGGTATATGGAAATTAGCAATAACAATATTAAATAATTTATAAATAAGTTTACAATTTTTTAATATTTTAATATTAAATTTAATATATATTTTAAATAAAGAGGTGAAATAAATGAAAATTAATAAAAAAACTATGAGAATAATATGTGCGGTAGTAATTGCTTTAACAGTTATAGTAAGTCTTTGCAATGTTTGTATGGCTATTGAAGTAACTGATATTAAACCAAATACAAAAGTACAATCAACTAATTTAACTAATATAGGTAGTAATATTGCAGGTATAATTAGAAATGTTGGAATTGTATTAGCAGTAGTTATATTAATGATATTAGGTATTAAATATATGGTAGGAAGTGCAGAAGAAAAAGCAGACTATAAAAAATCTATGATACCATATTTAGTTGGTGCAATAATATTATTTGGAGCAGCAGGTATTGCACAAGTTGTTGTAAGTTTATCAGGAAATCTTACAACATCATAAAATTAAAAAGTTTTAGTCTTTTTAAGACTAGCTTTTTTTTTTTTGCCCCAAAAATTATCTAAAAAAGAAAAAAATGGTTATAAAAAACCATAAAATCATTACAATTTTATTACATAAGTATTACAAATATATTAAATTTAATTTTTTTTCAATAAAATGTTCCAATTCTGCGAAAAATCTGGTATAATAGAATAGAAGTAAAATAGGGTGAAGTGTACCTATTTGCAAAAGAAAAAAATAAACAGAAAGGGATGAGATTTAATGGGAGGACCATATAATATACCAAGAAATTATAAAGGGGAAAATAAAATACTATTTATATTTTCAACAAAAGCATTTATGTTTACAGGTATAGGAGCACTGATTGGAGTAGTATTATATTATATTTTAAGTTTATTTTCATTAAAAACCTTAGGAGTAGTATTTATAGTTTTATTTAGCTTTATAGGATTTGCACTTGGCACATTTAAAGTTCCAGAGATAAATACATCAAAGTTTTCTGCAAAAACAGGAGGAGAGCCTTTAGACCAAGTAATCCTAAAATGGATAAAGTTCAAGCGAAAAAATAAAAAAATATATGTATATAAACCAGAGGAGGAAAAGAAAGATGTCTAATGATAAAATTGCTAATCTTTTAATAATAGTTTTAGGAGTAATGTTGTGTATTTTAGTAATACTTGTTTTAACTTTTATATTTTTAAAAGTTAGGTCTAAGAGAAAAGAGAAAAGTTCAAGCGAAAAAGATGCAAAGGTTGATGATAAAACTAAAATACAAGGATTATATAATATGCAATCAATTTTCAAATTTATGGAATTTGATAAAATTGAAGATAATATGATCGTACAAAAAAATGGAAAGAGATATATTATGATAATTAAATGCCAAGGTATTAATTATGATTTGATGTCAGGTGTTGAAAAAAACAGTGTTGAACAAGGTTTTATTCAATATTTAAATACATTAAGATATCCAATTCAAATTTATGTACAAACTAGAACAGTTGATTTAACCGGAAGTATTTCTGAATATAAACAAAAAGTGCAAGAATTAAATAATAATTTGGCACAAAAAGAGTTTGATTATAATCAAAAAGAACGTTCAGGTCAATATTCAAAAATGCAACTTGCAAAAGAACGTTATGAAGTTGTAAAAGCTAGAAATTTATATGAATATGGATTAGATATTGTAAATAATACAGAAAGAATGAGTTTAAATAGAAATATTTTGAGTAAACAATATTATGTTATAATTTCATTTTATCCAGAAGAATCAAATAATGAGGTTTATACTAAAGATGAAATTAGAAATATTGCATTTTCTGAATTATATACAAGAGCACAATCTACGATTAGTTTATTATCTGTTTGTGGGGTTACAGGAAGAATATTAGATTCAATGGAAATTGCTGATTTACTATATTCTGCATATAACAGAGATGAAGCTGAAATGTATGATTTGAAAAAAGCAATAAATGCTGGATTTGATAATATGTATGTTACAGCACCAGATGTTCTTGATAAGAGAATGGAAGAATTAGATAAACAAATTGAAATTGATGCTATTGAAAAGGCTAATGAGGCAATATATAAAGTTAGACATATGAGAGAAAAAGAAAGATTTATAAAACAAAAAGAGGCAGAATTTAAAGAATTAGTTAGTAAAATGGCTGATGAAATATTAGAAGAAAACAAAAATGTGCTTGGTGATGATATTGTTGAACAAGCAAGAAAAGAAATTTTTAAGGAAGATAATAAAGAACAAAAGAAAGAAGATATAGAAAACAAGGAGGAAAATTCAAATGAGCAAAAAAAAGTTAAAAGAGCAGGAAGACCAAGAAAGACAGCCTGAAGAAAATGTTGAAAAATTTTTGAAAAGAAAAACAATAAAAGAGATTATAGCTCCATCTGGTATTGATGCATCAAATATTGACCATTTGGAAATAATTTCTGGAACAAAAAGATATGCTAGAAGCTTTTTTGTATCATCTTTACCTCGTATGGCAATTTTTCCTGAAATATTCAGAGATTTATATATGTTTGGAGATGTAAATACTTCAATATTTATAAATCCAATAAAAGAAGAAAGATCTCAAAATGAATTAAATAGGGCGATAAATGAAATTGAAACAGAGAGAATTGTTGCTGCAGATAGAGGAAATATTAATAGAGAAAGTACTCTTACTCAAAAAAGATATGAGGCAGAAGAACTTAGGGATCAGATCGCTGCAGGATTTAACAAATTATATGAGGCATCTGTTGTATCAACATTATTTGCATATAGTTTAGAAGATTTGGATAGATATACAAAAATGCTTACATCTGAAATGTCAAAAAATTTAGTTGGTATAAAAACAGCATGGGGGATGCAAGAAGAGGCTTTTCAAAGTAATTTGCCTTTGATGGACGATAAGATTGAAAGAACACATACTTTTGATAGAAATTCTATGGGAACCGTATTTCCTTTTACTACTTCTGAAGTGGGACATCCTACTGGAGTTCCACTTGGATTTAACAAACAAACAGGAACACCAATTTTATTTGATAATTTCCATAGTTCACTTACAAATTATAATATGGTTATATTTGCAAAATCTGGTGCAGGTAAATCTGTTACTATGAAAACTTTAATTTCAAGATCTTCTGTTCTTATGGGAATTGAGAGTTTAGCTTTAGATGCAGAAGGAGAATATTCTATTGTTGCTGAATCTCTTGGAGGAATAAATGTTGTTATAAGTCCAACATCTAAAACAGTTATAAATCTATTTGACCTTGAACCTGAAACTGTAAAAGATGAAATAACAGGTAAGGAAAGGAGAATTGTAAATGTTGAAAATAAGGTAGAAGATGTTACTCAAGCTTTAATGACTATGGCAAAAGGTAGTACAAAAAGTGATGTGGTTAATGAGCTTACTAAACAAATTATTGCTGAAATTGTTAGTGAAGAATATATGGAAAGAGGAATTAATAGTAATGCAAATAGTTTATATATTCAAACAAATAATAATGCATTATATAATGACATGATTTCAAAACAAAAGAAAGAAATGCCAACAATTGGCAGCTGGTATAGAAGATTACTTAGAAAATCAAAGGAAAATACAAATAAAAATTATGAATACCATTATAGTTATTTATTAAAGGTTATGAGACAATATGTTAGAGAATATGATGGTCAGATGGCATATTTTGATGGACAATCTACTTTTGATTTATTAGATGGTTCACCATTTATAAATATTGATATTTCTCAATTGGAAGAGAGGTTTGCAAGACCTCTTGCACAACAAATTTTATTGTCTTGGATTTGGGAAAAATATGTTAAGAAAAACAGTGAAGATAAAAAAAGAGCTAAACAAAAGAGAGTTATTGTTGATGAGGCTTGGATGTTATTGCCTTACCCAGAGGCTGTTGACTTTTTGAATAAAATGGCTAGACGTGCAAGAAAAAGAAATGTATCTTTAGCAATTATTTCTCAAAGATTCCAGGATTTCTATGAAAAGCCAGAGGCACAGGCAGTTCTTACATCTTCTGATACAAAACTATTTTTAGCACAAGATAAATCAGAAATACAGTACCTTAAAGAAGTTTTTAAACTTTCTGAAGGTGAGGCAGGATTTTTAGTTACCTGTCAAAGAGGTGAAGGCTTATTGAAAGTTGGAGCTGAGACTGCAATTTTGAAAATTATGCCAACGAGAAAAGAGTTTGAATTTGTTGAAACAAACTTGAATAAGATCGCAAAATAACGTAAAATTAGGAGGAAAGAAATGAAAATTTTTGCGAATGCAAATATATGGAAAAAATTAGTTATAGTATTTCTCGCTGTTTTGTGTTTAGCTTTTGTGGCACCTAAAAATGTTGAGGCTGCAGATGATCATATTGGTGGTACTTTAATGAAACCTATTTGCTCTTTTGTAGTATGGTTTGGCGATGGTGTGACTAATGTTTTACATAAGGTTTTGATTAAACAAGATACTACGATTATAACGGTGGATACAAATAGTACATTAAAAAAAATTGGTAAGATTTTAGGAACAATATTTGTATCATTGGCTGTAGGTGCTTTTGTAATTGGAACTGGAGGAGTCGGACTTGCAGCAATTGCAGGAGGATTATCAGCAGTAGCATATACAACATTAGGATCTTTATTTGTATTAGGAACATTTGCTCGGCATATATGTTGGAGCAAGTGTTTATAATAAGGATTCTTTTGATGGAGATATTGATATACCAATTTATTCAATAACACCAGAAGCCATATTTAAAGGACAAATTCCTTTATTTGATGTAAACTTTTTCGACCCAACTGATGAAACTGTAGATTATAGCTGGTTGACAGATTATGAGCCACCAACAGATTGGGAAGATATAGGGAGTGCAAAATTACAAAAAGATAATGGAAAATATAAAAAGAGTGATGAATTAAATTCTTTAAATTCAAAATTGAAAAATAAAAATTCAAATTTAAGCTTAGCAAAAATAATAAAAAAAGATCATAAAGCTGATATGGAAACAACAACATTGAATGAAAGCGGATCATGGTATAAAAATATTACTTATTATGTATTTACTAATGGAAATATATCTGGAACATACAAAGTCACAGAAGAAACGCAAAATTCAAAAGATTTTAATGTTACCGTATCATATAATTCATCTACATCAGCGTCTTATGGTGAAAGTAATAGTAGCGAAGGGATACATGCATTGAGTTATGAATTACAAAGTACAGTAGCTAATTGGTATTATAGAATATTAATTGTTGCATTAGTTGGAATGATGTCTGTATTAGTATATATGGGAATTAGGATTTTACTTAGTTCAACTGCTAGTGATAAAGCAAAATATAAGCAAATGCTAGGTGACTGGGTTATGGGAATGGTCATATTATTTATGATGCATTATGGAATGGTTTTTGCAAATAAGATGGCTGACAAATTAACAGATATGTTATCTACTATAAATCCACATATGTATATTCAGGGAATAGAGGATCCAGATGGAACAATAGAAAGCGAATTAGACGAATCAAATTTTAAAATTTATGAAGTAACTGATGTTGATAATATAAAAGCAAATGCAGATTTAACTCCTCAGTCTGTATTAAAAGCAAACAATTATTTATATATTCAAACAAACTTAATGGGAAAATTAAGATTTGATGTTCAGGCTAATAAAAGCAATAGTTCAGCATATATAGGATATACAGTATTATTTGCTATAATGGTAATATATTTATTTGTCTTTTCAATTACATATTTAAAAAGGGTAATATATATGGCATTTTTAACAATAATTGCACCACTTGTTGCTTTAACATACCCAATTGATAAAGTAAATGATGGTCAGGCACAAGGATTTAATTATTGGTTTAAAGAATATACATTTAATTTGTTAATGCAGCCTATGCACTTATTGCTATATACAGTTTTAATATCAAGTGCTATAGAGCTTGCAACGACAAATATGATCTATGCAATTGTTGCAATGGGATTTATGGTTCCAGCGGAAAAAGTATTAAGGCAAATGTTTAATTTTGGAAAAGCAAGTACACCTGGAGTATTTGGTGGAGCAGCAGGAGCAGCTATGGTTATGGGGGGACTAAAATGGATTGCTGGACGTGGACCTAAAGGACCATCAGGAAGTGGAGGTTCTTCAGGAGGTTCTGGAGATTCAAGTAATAAATCTGCTAATGCAGGAATTCATACATCGAAAGCTCTTCCAGATTTAGAATCAAATGATAAAAAATCAATTCCTAGATTAAAAAGAAAAGAAACCACTGATAATTCAAAAAATAGGAACATAAAAAGAGGCCCAACAGGTGCAACCATAAAAAGGAAAATATCAAGTCCGCCAGTTCGAAATATAAAAAGAGGTCCAACAGGTGCAGTTGTAAAAAGGAAAACATCAAGTCCACAATCAACTCCACCATCAAGTGAACAAACAAGTAGATGGGAAAAAATAAGAAAACGTATTGCTGGTACTAAAGTTGCAAAAGGTTTTGTAGCAGGAAAAGATGCCTGGAAAGATGGAATGAAACAAAAATGGAAAAGAAGTTTAGCAGAAGGAAGACCAATAAAGAGAATGGCTAGAATTGCAATAGGAGCTCCAATTGCTGCAGCGGGTGCATTAGTTGGTACTGCAGCAGGTGCTGCAAGTGGAGATGCAGGAAATGCAGTTAAATACGGAGCTGGTGCAGGAGCAGCATTATATAGCTTAAGAAAATATGCTGATGTAATAGGAAATGATCTTGCAGTAGAGGGAGTTCCAGAAGAAATGAACAGAGCAATGTATGGAAATGAAGAATATGATAGAAGACAAGCTTTACGTAAACAGAAAGAAATGATGGAGGATGCAAATAACATTAGTACTATTGAAAAAGAAAAAGATCTTGATAGAAATGATGCTAAAAAATATCTTGAAGAAATTGTACCATTCTATGCAGATAACAAGATTAATGATGTTGACACAATGTTAGATCTTGAAAATGTAGCAGAAAAAGCATATGCAAATGAATATAACAGTGATAGTGCAGAGAAAAAGAAATTGGCAAGACAAGCTGCATTCCAAGGATATCACCATGAACAAATGTATGGATTTAATTCTAAATCTAAGGAAGCAGATATAGAGGCTCTAGAAAAGAAGATGCAAAAAGAAAATGATTATAGTGATAAAGAAACCAAAAGTGCAATGAAATTTGTTAATAATTATCTAAAATATTCTAAAAAAGTAAAAGCTTAAAATAAAAATAGTGAATTAGAAATTTTCTAATTCGCTATTTTTAAGTTACTAGTCAGCTTTTTAAATTTATAACTTAAATATGTATATAAAATTATTTTTACATACTTTGCAGTTGCAATTTCCATATTAAAAAATTAATATAATGAAAATTGCTCCAATCGCACTCATTTCATTCGTTTGATCGCTTACGCAGTATTTAAAAATAATTTTATATACATATTTAGATTTAAATGACTCTAAGGCTGACTAGTAACATTTTTAACAGTGTTTTGTATTTATTTTAAAAAAGCTATTGCAATAATTTCCATTTTATGGTAATATATCTGTATGCAATAAATATTTTAAATATTGCAATAAATTCAGATATTAATTTTAAGTAAAGAAAATTTATTCAAAAATTTTAATCAAAAATTCAAGATATTGTTAAATTCTAAAAATATCTAAAAAATTCAAATTGATTTAGTAAAAAAAGAAAGGAGGAAATGTTTTATTTTTAAATATAAGTAATAGTTATAATATTTGTTGCAAATATAAAAAGTTTCTTAAAACTATTGCTAAACAAAGGCAACTGTGATAAGATAGAAAGAAAAGAAAATGAATAATAAAAAATTAAATTTAAAAAATGACATCATCTTTAAAGCATTTTTTGGCAAAAAAGGAAATGAAGAATTTTTAATAGATTTTTTAGAAGCCCTATTAAAAATTAAAATCACAAAAATCGAGATACAGGAAGATGTGAACTTAGAACAGCTTTCAGTCGAAGAAAAAGGTGGAAGACTTGATATTCAAGCTATATTAAATGATGGAGTAATTGCCAATATTGAAATGCAAGTAAGAAATAATCACAATATGGAAGTTAGAACAACATTTTATGCATCTAAAATAATGTCAAGAGAAACATCAAGAGGAGAAGATTATCGAAGTATAAAAAAGATAATATTAATAAATATACTTGGATATAATATGTTTAAAAAATATGATGAATATATTCATAAAACAGCAATAGTTCTTGACGAACATAGAGAAGAAATAGTTATTGATAATATTGAATGGTGGTTTATAGAACTTCCAAAGTTTAGAAAAAAACATAAGAATATTAACAATAAAATAGAGCAATGGCTCCTATTTTTAGATGATGAGGAAAAGGAGTTGGTAAAAATGGCAGAGGAAAAAAATCAAACTTTGCAGAAAGCAAGAGAAGAAATGAATTATTTAACAGGAGATGCAGCAGTAAGAAGACTTGCAGAATTAAGAGAAATCTGGGAATTAGACTATAACTCTGATATTAATTATGCAAAAGATGAAGGAAAAAGAGAAAAATCATTTGAAATTGCAAAAAAACTTTTGGAAATACAAATGCCAATAAAACAAATCTCTGAAATTACAAATTTAACAGAAGAAGAAATAGAAACATTAAAATAAATGAATAATATTTTGTATAATGTATTGTATATCTCCTATGAAGATTGATTTTCATAGGGGATAATTTTAGTTTTCATAGTAGTAACTCATTTTATATTTAAATAATAAAAACTATGGATTTTAAATAAAAAAAATGATATAATAAGAAAAAAATTAGGAGAAAAGAAAATATGATAGAAATAAAAAATGTATCAAAATCATACAAAAAAGGTGAAAAAGTAATAGATAAGTTAAATTTAAAAATAAAAGATGGAGAGATATTTGGATTTATAGGGTTAAATGGAGCAGGAAAAACAACAACAATAAAAATGATGACAGGAATATTAGAGATAGATGAAGGAAAAATATTAATTGATAATATTAATATAGAGGAAAATCCTGTAGGAGCTAAAGAAAAATTAGGTGTGGTGCTTGATAATCCAGATACATTTTTAAAATTAAGAGGTATTGAATATTTAAAATTTATTGCAGATGCATATGGAGTGCCTGTAGAGAAAAGAATAGAAAATGTTGAAAAATATAGCAAAATTTTTGAAATGGAAAATGAATTAAATAATAGAATTGAAAAATATTCTCATGGTATGAGACAAAAAATAATTATTATTGGTGCATTATTACACGAGCCTAAAAATTTAATTTTAGATGAGCCAATTACAGGTTTAGATCCTAAAAGCACATTTGATTTAAAAAATATTATGAGAGAATATGCTGAAAAAGGAAATACTGTGTTTTTTTCAACACATATTTTAGAAATTGCAGAAAAATTATGTGATAGAGTTGGAATAATAAATAAAGGAAAATTAATTTATGTTGGTACTTTGGAAAGATTAAAAGAAAAATATCCAGAAAATAATTCTTTAGAAGATATTTTTATAAATATAATAAAAGGAGAAGAAAATTGAATAAATTAAAAAATATAATTAATTTAAGTAAAATATTTATTATTCAAAATAATAATTTTAATTTAATTAATAAAGAAAAAAATAAAATAAATATAAGATCTCCATTATTATGGGCAATAATTATTTTATTTATTGGTTTATCTTATATAAGTTATGAAGTGATAAATTATTTAATTAAAATTGGAAAACCTGAAATATTTTTAAATGGATATTTTTTATTTAATGCAATATTAATAATTATGCAGACTATAATATTAGCAACAAATATTTTTTATTATTCTAAAAATATGGAAAATATATTATATATGCCATTTAAACCTAGAGAAATATTACTTGCAAAATTTAATACATTAGTTTCTATAATTTATGGAACAGAATTAATTTTTGCATTATTACCATTTATTATTTATGGAATTTATACAAATATGGGAATATTGTATTTTATTAATTTAATTATTTCATTAATTATTTTTCCAATATTTATTTTATTAATAATTAGTAGTTTTATGATGATTTTAATGAAAATAATTAAATTATTTAAAAATAAAGATTTAATGCAATTAATTATTTCATTTATTGCAATATTAATTTTATTTATTTTTATTAATTTTGGAATTAAATATATAATAAATGATATAGGAAATACAGACACAATTGAACAAACAAGAAATATGTTAAATTTAATTAATGAAAAAATAATAAATATAAATAATTATTTTATTGTAATTAATCCAATTACTAATTTATTAATTGAAAAAAATATTTTTAAAATAATTTTTTATTTAATTAAATTAATTTTAATTAATTTAATTGGATTAATTATTTTTATATTTTTCGGAAATAAAATATATTTAAAACAATTATTAAAAAATAATTATTATGAAAAAAATAATAAAAATAAAAAAATAAATTTAAAAAATAAATTGAAAAAAAATAATAAAAATATTGCGTATATAAAAAAAGAAATAAAAAATATTTTTAAAAATCCAGCATTTTTTTTGCAACAAATTTATCCTGTAATATTAACAACAATTTTGTCATGTATTTTAATAATTATTATTACACCAAAATTTATTCAATTTTTAAATATTGAAGAAAATAAAAATTTATTAGAAAATTTAAGTTTAGATATTGAAGCTATTTGTTTAATATTAGGATTAACACAATTTGTTGGATTATTCAATTACTCTTCTATAACTGCTTTTTCTAGGGAGGGTTCAGATGCATACATTATAAAATTATTGCCAATTAGTTTATATAAACAATTTATTTATAAAAATATTCCTCAAATTTTAATAAATACAATTTCAACTATTTTAATTTTAGGAACATTATATTTTAATATTTCTGGATTACAAAATAATTATATTTTTATTATATTTATTTTAGCTTTTTTATTAAATATTATAAATAGTTTTATTTTAACATTTATTGATTTAATAAATCCGAAAATTAATTGGAAATATGAATATGAAATTTTACAAAATAATAAAAATAAATTATTTCAATATTCTTTAATTATTTTAAATATTTTATTTTTAATTTATATAAAAAATATTTTTAATAATTTTAATTTAAATAAATCATTAATTATTTTTGCGATTTTATTGATTTTTATTTTATTAATAATTAATTTAATTATTAATAAAAATAATAAAAAATTATTTAAAAAAATAAAATAAAAATTAATTAGAAAATAATTAAATAAAAAATGAATAAAATTAATTAAAAATAATTAATTAAAAAATAAATTAAAATAAAAAAATAATTAAATAAAATTAATAAAAAAAATAATTAGAAATTTTTTCTAATTATTTTTTTATTATAGTTCTAATTTGGACAGATTTATAATAATTATTACAAAACAAAAAAGAGAAAGGAAAGATTGAAAAATGAAAAAGAAGATTATTATTTTAATTATTTTATTAGTTATTATTGGAGGAATAATATTTGTTATTTTTAACAATAATAAAATAAATGGAGAAAATTCGAAAATTGAAGAATATACACCACAAGAGGAAATAAGTGATAAACAATTAAGAGAAACAATAATTACGTTATATTATTTAGATAAAGAAACTCAAACAATAAAATCTGAAGGAAAATTAATTGATTCAAGTGAATTATTAAATAATCCATATCAATTAATTGTACAATATTTAATTGATGGACCACAAAATGAAAATTTGCAATCAGTATTTCCTGAAAAAACAAGAATAATTGATGCAAAATTAGAAAAAAATTGTGTTATTTTGAATTTTTCTGAAGAAATATTAAATTATCAAGATGATACACAAAAATATAATATGATAAATTGTATTTTAAATTCTTTAACACAATTAAATGAAGTAAATTCAATTAAATTCACAATAAATGGAGAAACTAAAAATCAACTAAATGAGGAATATTGTGAAATTCGTTAAAATCCATTGACAAATTATTGAAAATATTATAAATTAATATATGTAATATTTTTAATTAGGAGAAAAAAATGATTATACAAGAAGAAAATGTAGAGATAGTAGAAGACGAAAAGAAAAAAGAAGACAAGAATGAGGAAAATACATGGGAAATGGAAGAACAGCATTCTAGTCCTAAAAGAATAATAATGTATTTTGGAATATTTTTAAGTATTTTTCTTGCTATATTATTGATAATTTTTATTATATTTACAATATATAATTTTAAATATAATAATGTAATAGCAAAAGGGATATATATTTATGGTGTAGATGTTTCAAATTTATCCAAAACTGAAGCAAAAGAAAAATTAGCAGAAACATTTGATAAATTAATAAATACTAATATATGTTTAAAAGAGGGTGATTATGAGACATATATAAGTGCATCAGAAATGGGATTAGAATTTGATACAAATTCTGCAATAAATTATGCATATGAGATAGGTAAAAATGGGAATATAGTTACAGATAATTATCAGATTTTTAGTGCAATGGTAAATAATATAAATATAATTCCAACATATTCAATAAATGATGAAACTTTATTAAAAACTTTAAATAATATTTCATCTGATTTACCAAATGCTGTTGTTGAAAGTAGTTATTATATTGAAGATTTAAAATTAATAATTACAAAAGGAAATGATGGTTATGTTGTAAATGCAGAGCAGACTGCAAGTGATATTAAACAAAGTATATCAGATTTTAGCTATTTAAATAATCCTGTTAAATTAAGTCTGACACCTGTAAGTCCTAAGGAAATAGACATTGAGACGATTTATAAAGAAGTGTATAAAGAGCCAACAGATGCTTATTATACAACAAATCCATATACTGTACATCCATCAACAAATGGGTTGGATTTTAAAATATCATTAGAAAAGGCAAAAGAAGAGATTGCAAATGCTGAAGATGAGTGTGAAATACCTTTAAAAACAGTTTATCCTTCTGTAACAACAAATATGATAGGATCTGAAGCTTTTCCAGATTTACTTGCAACATATTCTACTAAATATAGTACCTCAAATACAAATAGGGTAACCAATTTAAAACTTGCTGCTGCTAAAATTAATGGGACTGTTTTAATGCCTGAGGAAGTATTTTCATACAATAAAGTTGTAGGGAAAAGAACTATTGCGGCAGGTTATAAAGAGGCAGGAATTTATGAAAATGGAAAAGAAACTACTGGTTTAGCAGGAGGGATTTGCCAAATTTCTACAACACTATTTAATGCTGCATTATTATCAAATATGGAAATGGTTGAAGTTCATAATCATCAATTTGTACCATTATATTCTTCAGCAGGAAGAGATGCAACAGTTGTTTATGGTACTAAAGATTTTAAATTTAAAAATACAAGAAATTATGCTGTTAAAATAAAATGTTCTGTCTCTGGTGGAATGGCTAAATTTAGTATATATGGTATAAAAGAAGATACAGAATATGATGTATCAATTTCAGCAAAAATTACAAGTAAAACATCATCTTCAATTAAATCAACTACTTATAGGATTTTAAAACAGGGAGGTAAAACTATTTCTACTGAAAAAATTTATAATTGTACCTATAAAGTACATGAATAATGTTAAAGGCTGGCTATTTTACCAGTCTTTTTTAGTTGACATTTTGACAATTTTCGTATAAAATAAAGTTATGATTTTAAAATCAAAAGGAGGACGAAATGGACAATATATTACATGTGGGTTTAGATGTAGGGTCTACAACCGTAAAAATAATTGTAATGAACGAAGAAAATAAAACAATATATAAAAATTATCAAAGACATTATTCAGATACTAAAAATACAGTTTGTAATGTGTTAGAAGAATTGAATAATAAATATCCTAATAGTAATTTTACATTGGCACTTACAGGTTCTGGTGCTATTTCTGTAGCAAAATTTTTAGGTGTTAATTTTATACAGGAAGTTGTATCTTGTAAAAGAGCTGTAGAAAAATATATACCTCAAACAGATGTGGTTATTGAACTTGGTGGAGAAGATGCTAAAATTATATATTTTGATAAATCAATTGAACAACGTATGAATGGAACGTGTGCAGGTGGAACAGGTGCTTTTATTGACCAAATGGCATCTTTATTACATACAGATACATCTGGATTAAATGAACTTGCAAAAAATTATAAAATGATTTATCCAATTGCATCAAGGTGTGGAGTGTTTGCTAAAACAGATATTCAACCATTAATAAATGAAGGAGCTGCAAGAGAAGATATAGCAGCATCTATTTTTCAAGCTGTTGTAAATCAAACAATTAGTGGACTTGCGTGTGGTAGACCAATTAGAGGAAAAGTTGCATTTTTAGGTGGGCCTTTAACTTATTTGTCTGAACTTAGAAAAAGATTTATTGAAACTTTAAAACTTACTCCTGATGAGATAATTGTGCCTGAAGAAGCTCATTTATTAGTTGCAAAAGGTGCAGCACTTGATTCTATTAATGAAGATTATATAACAAATGATGAATTAAGTAAAAAAATAATAAATTTAAGAAATTCAACAGATAATACTACTCATCCTTTAGATCCTTTATTTAAAAGTGAAGAAGATTATAGGGAATTTGATAAAAGACATAAAAAAGCAACAGTTAAAAAACAGGATTTAAAAACGTATAAAGGTGATTGTTTTATTGGTATTGATGCTGGTTCTACAACCACAAAATTGGTTTTAATAGACAGAGATGGTGCATTATTGTTTTCTTTATATGGAAGTAATGAGGGAAATCCTTTAAAGAGTACAATTAATATGCTTAAAAAATTGTATGATGTAATTCCAGAAGCTGCTAATTTACGTTATAGTGGTGTTACTGGATATGGTGAAAAATTAATTCAGACTGCTTTAAATATTGATTTAGGTGAAATTGAAACAATTGCACATTATACTGCTGCAAAAGAGTTTGAACCTGATGTAACAAGTATTGTTGATATTGGTGGACAGGATATGAAATATATCAGATTAAAAAATGGTGGTATAGATAATATCATGTTAAATGAAGCTTGTTCTTCTGGTTGTGGTTCTTTTATTGAAACATTTGCAAAAAGCTTAGGATTAAAAATAGAAGATTTTGTGCAAGAGGCTATACATGCTAAAAGACCTGTTGATTTGGGGTCAAGATGTACTGTTTTTATGAATTCAAAAATTAAACAGGCTCAAAAAGAGGGATATACTGTTGGTGATATTTCAAGTGGACTTTCATATTCTGTTATTAAAAATGCAATACAAAAAGTTATGAAAGTTAGGGATGTAGAAACTTTAGGAAATCATATTGTTGTACAAGGAGGTACTTTTTATAATGATGCTGTTTTAAAGGCATTTGAAACTATTGTTGGAAAAGAAGTTGTAAGACCAGATATTGCAGGACTTATGGGAGCATATGGAATGGCATTACTTGCAAAACAACAATATGAAACAAATATGGATATGGAATATCATTCTACAATTTGCAAAAAAGATGAGTTAGATAATTTACAAATTAAAATTAATCATACACGTTGTAATAGATGTGAAAATCATTGTAAATTAACTATAAATATTTTTAATAATGGAAAAAGATATATTTCAGGTAATAGATGTGAAAAAGGTGCTGGTATAGTTAGTAAAAATTCAGATTTACCTAATTTAGTTAAATATAAAAATGATAGGATTTTTGGATATAAGCCATTAAATGAAAATGATGCAAAAAGAGGAACTATTGGAATCCCTAGAGTTTTGAATATGTATGAGGATTATCCATTTTGGTTTACATTTTTAACTGAACTTGGTTTTAGAGTAATTTTATCTGAGAAAAGTACGAGAAAAACTTATGAAAAAGGTATGGAATCAATGCCATCTGAATCTGTATGTTATCCTGCAAAATTGTCACATGGTCATATTGAAGAATTAATTGATATGGGGATTAAAACTATATTTTATCCTTGTATGCCTTATTCACGTAAGGAATATGAAAAAGCAGATAACCATTATAATTGCCCAATCGTTATTTCATATTCAGAGGTTTTGAAAAATAATGTTGAAAATTTAAAAAGACCTGATATAAAATTTTTAAATCCATTTTTGCCATTTGATAAAGAAAATTTGGTTAAAAAAATAATGGAATTAGATGAATTTAAAGAATATAATTTTAATAAAAAAGAATTATTAAATGCTGCACAAAAGGCAGAAGAAGAATATCAAAAATGTAAAAAAGATATTCATGATAAAGGTCAAGAAACTGTAGAATATATTGAAAAAAATAATTTAAAAGGAATTGTTTTAGCTGGAAGACCATATCATATAGATCCTGAAATAAATCATGGAATTGATACATTAATTACATCTTTAGGTTTATGTGTTTTAACTGAAGATAGTATTTCTAATCAAGCTGAGGCCAAACGACCATTAAGGGTTGTTGACCAATGGGTATTTCATGCGAGATTGTATTCAGCTGCTGAATTTGTAGGGAAACATGACAATTTGGAATTAATTCAATTAAATTCTTTTGGTTGTGGTGTTGATGCTGTTACAACAGATCAAGTTGAAGAGATTTTGATGAGCTATAATAAAATGTATACTTTAATTAAAATTGATGAAGTAAATAATCTTGGAGCTGTTAAAATCCGTATACGTTCTTTGCTTGCAAGTATGAATAAACGTTTAAAAGAAAAAGAATTGTCTAGTGGAAATTATGAAGTTAATAAAAAAATATTTACTAAAGATATGAGAAAGGATTATACAATTTTAATTCCTCAAATGATACCTGTTCATTTTGAATTATTAGAAGCTGCAGTAAATGCTTGTGGATATAAGGCAGAGCTTTTGAGAGAATGTACAGAACATACTGTTGAAGTTGGTTTAAAATATGTAAATAATGATGCATGTTATCCATCTATTTTAGTTACAGGACAAATGATTGAGGCTCTTCAATCTGGTAAATATGATTTAGATAAAACTGCTTTAATTATGTCACAAACAGGTGGTGGTTGCCGTGCTACAAATTATATTGGTTTTATTAGAAAAGCTTTAAAAGATGCTGGTTTTGAAAAGGTTCCAATTATTTCATTTAATGTTGTTGGAATGGAGAAAATGCCTGGATTTAAACTTACTCCAAAATTATTGGAAAAATTAATAAGGGCTGTAATATTTGGTGATTTATTGCAAAAAGTATTACATAAAAATAGAGCATATGAAATAAATAAGGGGGAATCTGATAAATTATATGATGAGTGGCTTGATAGATGTAGAGATATTGTTAAAAATGGTTCTAGCAAAGATTTTAAAAATGCAATTTACAAAATTGTTGAGGATTTTGAAAAAATAGAATTAGATACATCTATTGAAAAACCGAGAGTTGGAATTGTTGGCGAAGTTTTGATTAAATATCATCCTTTTGGAAATAATTATGTTGTTGATTTGTTGGAAAAAGAGGGAGCAGAAGTTATTGTTCCAGATTTTATGGGATTTGTTAAATTTATGGCTACTCATAAAATTACATTTAATACTTTATTAAATATTAATAAAACTTCTTCAAAAATTAGTAAATTGGCAATTAAATTAATTGATATTTTAGAAAAAGATTTGAAAAAGGCTTTATCTAATTCAAAGAAAGATTATTTAATGCCTTGTGATATCTGGCATTTAGAAGATCAAGTAAAAGATATTTTATCTATTGGAAATCAAACTGGTGAAGGTTGGTTTTTAACTGCAGAAATGATTGAATATATTGAAAATGATATTCCTAATATTGTTTGTGTTCAACCTTTTGCGTGTTTGCCTAACCATGTTGTAGGTAAAGGTGTTATTAAAACAATTAGAAGTAAATATCCTGATGCGAATATTACTCCTGTTGATTATGACCCAGGTGCTAGTGAAACTAACCAAACTAATAGAATAAAACTTCTTATGACTGTTGCTAAAGATAATTTGGAATTAAAAAATAAATTAAAAAAAGCAACTAAATTTGAAAATTCTGAAGATGTAAATAAAAAAGAATTTTTTAAAAAATAAATTTTAAAGGAGACTACTGAAAATTGTTACTTTTTCGGTAGTCTCTTTTTAGAGCAATTTTTATTTTTTTCTTAGTATTTTAAATATTGTAATTGTGTCACATAATCTATTAAAATTATTTAAAAAATATTCAACTTCATTTAATGAATTTATTGTATTTTTTTTCATGTCTTTAAATTTCATTTTTTTTCGTGGAGGAGGTGGAGGTTGCTTTGGTTTTAAATTTTTTTCCATTACAATTCTCCTTTATATATAATATGTTTTTTTATTAAAATTGATATTGACAGAGTTATGTAAATGTAATATAATTATAGCTATAATTTTAATGGAGGCAAAAACATGGAATTAAAACAAGATGAGAGAATTGATGATTTAGAATTTAATGGTTTAAAAATAATTCAAAATAAAAATGGATTTTGTTTTGGAATAGATAGTGTATTACTATCTGATTTTGCAAAAAATATGAGAAAAAATTCTAAAGTAATTGATTTGGGAACTGGCACAGGAATTATCAATATTTTGCTTTCCGGAAAAACAACTGCAAAAGAATTGGTTGGAGTTGAAGTACAAGAAGAAGTAGCTGATATGGCTAAAAGAAGTGTTAAATTAAATGGGGTAGAAGGTAAAATAGAAATATTAAATAAAAATATTTTAGACTTAAAAAATATCTATAATAAAGGATATTTTGATGTTGTGGTTACAAACCCTCCATATAAAAAAATAAATACTGGTTTAATAAATGAGGAAAATAAAAAAATGATATCTAGACATGAAATAACAGCAAACCTTAGGGATTTTATACACATTTCTTCATATCTGTTAAAAGATCATGGGGAATTTTTTATGGTTCACAGACCTGAAAGATTAGTTGATATTTTGTGGACTATGAGAGAAGAAAAAATAGAGCCTAAAAAAATTAAATTTGTTTATCCAAATGAAAATAAAAAAACAAATTTAGTTTTAATTAAGGGTGTGAAAAATGGAAATTCTTTTTTAGAATTTGAAGATAATTTATATGTGTATAACCAAAATGGAAATTATACAGATGAGATATTAAAAATATATGGAAAAAATATTTAGGAAAGAGTTGAGATTTTAGATGAGTGGAAATTTATATTTGGTTGCAACACCAATTGGAAATTTGGAGGATATTACATTAAGGGCATTAAAAATATTAAAGGAAGTTGATTTAATTGCTGCAGAAGATACAAGAAATACATTAAAATTATTAAATCATTTTGGAATAAGTAAACCTTTAATTAGCTATCATAGACATAATGAAGAAATCAAATGTGATAATTTAATTACTAAATTACAAGATGGTGAAAATATTGCTATTGTTTCTGATGCTGGTACTCCAGGAATTTCTGATCCAGGTGAAATTATTGTAAAAAAAGCAATAGAAAATAATATTAAAATAATTCCAATACCAGGTGCTTGTGCTGCAATTAATGCTCTTATTTGCTCTGGACTTGATACTAGGCAGTTTACTTTTTTGGGATTTTTGCCTTTAAATAAAAAATTGAGAAAGGAAAAATTGGAGGAAATAAAAAATAAAAAAGATACTGTTATTTTATATGAGGCACCTCATAAATTGAAAAATACTTTACAGGATTTAAAAAATATTTTGGATAACAGACAAGTTGTTTTGGCTAGGGAACTTACTAAAATTCATGAGGAATTTATATATGGAACTATTGATGAAATTATTGAAAAAGCGGATAATTTGAAAGGTGAAATGATTATTCTTATTGAGGGAATTTCTATGACTTTTTCTTCAGCTGAAAATGAGTTGAATTCTCTTTCTTTTGATGAACATTTTGAGTATTATAAAAATTTAGGATTTGATAAAAAGGAGATTATTAAAAAAATTGCTAAAGATAGAGGATTAAATAAAAATGAGGTGTATATGAAATTTTTGGAAAAATAGGAAACCCACATAGCATTTAAGCTATGTGGGAAAAATTTTAATTCATTTTTGGGGGAATATCTTAATTCTCATCAGTTTTAGTTTTATCAAATAATTCACTTAAACATTTTTTACAAATTAATTTATCTTTATAATTTATTAAATCCTTGCTTTTTCCGCAGAAGATACAATTTTCTTCTACTTTTTTTAATACTATAGAATGACCTTCTACATATATTTCCATAGGATCTTTTTCTTCAATGCTAAGTTTTTTTCTAATTTCTTTTGGAATTACGACTCTACCTAATTCATCTACTCTTCTTATCATTCCCGTTGATTTCATAAACTTCCTCCTCATGCTATTTTATTTAAAAACAAAAAGGTTAAGCTACCATTTTGTTTTGCATATATGGCAAAGCCACCTTATTATTTGTATACTATATCACAATTTGAAAAAATGGTCAATATCAATTTTACATTTTTCATAGGAATTTCACAAAAGAAAATTTTGTTTATAATATTTAGTAATAAAAATTAGATTTAAGAATAATTTTAAAAGAGGAGAAAAAATGTTAAATATATTATGGCCGATTTTAATAATAATTTCATATGTGTATGCAATAATTGCAGGGAATACAGAAAAGTTAAATACAGCAATATTTGAATATACAGAAACAGCAGTAAATTTAACTATCACGTTATTAGGAACAATGTGTTTATGGAATGGAATCATGGAAATTGCAATAAATACTAAATTAATAAAAATATTAACCAAAATGTTAAAACCTATTATAAAATTATTATTTCCGGAAAATAAAAATGATCATAAGATATGTCAGGAAATATCAATGAATATAATTGCAAATATGCTTGGACTAGGAAATGCAGCAACTCCTAGAGGAATAAATGCGATGCAAAGTATGCAAGAAAAAAATCCAAATAAAGAAAAATTAACAAATGATATGTCAACATTTATTATATTAAATACTGCATCAATTCAAATAATTCCAACAACTGTAATTGCAATTAGAATGTCTTTAGGCTCAAGTAATCCAACAAGTATAATTTTAGCTGTATGGATAGCAACAATTTGTGCTGCAATTGTAGGAATTACAATAACAAAAATCTGTATTAAGTTAAAATTGTGAAAGGAATTCAAGAAAATGAAAATCGTAAATTATATTTCAAATATAGCTATTCCAGCAGTAATATTAATTATATTATTATATGGATTATTTGAAAGAAAAAATGTTTTTGATATATTTTTAAAAGGAGCTGAAGATGGTGCAAAAATGGTAATAAAACTATTTCCAACATTAATTGGGTTATTTTTAGCAATTGGTGCATTAAGCAGTTCAGGGATACTAGATTTTTTAGTGAATTTAATATCTCCAGTTTTAAATATTTTTAAATTTCCAAGTGAAATATTGCCACTTGCAATGTTAAGACCAATTTCAGGAAGTGGATCAATTGCTATTGCAACAGAAATAATGCAAAAATTTGGTGTAGATTCATTAATTGGACTAATTGCAGCAACTATAATGGGATCAACAGAAACTACATTATATGTAATTGCAGTTTATACAAGTTCTGTAAATGTAAAAAAAATAAGGTTTGTGCTATTTGCAGCATTAATGGCTGATATAGCTGGGATTATAGCATCTGTCGAAATATGGAAAATTTTGTCGAAATCTTTTTCTTGACAAATAATGAAAAATCGTGTAGAATATAAACAGAATTTGAAATTCAAAAAATTATTTCAAAATAGTTTTTAATTTTGTAGAGAAAATAATAATCTCTAAAATTTTCAAAGATATTTTATATCTCAATAAACATCAAATAAAAATTTAAAAATATAAATATGGCCCCAAATTTACGTATTCATAAAACTATTGTAACCTTACTTCCCCCTAATGTAAGTTACTATTCAAATATTTTAGATTATATTATTTTCTCTACATTACCAAATATATTAAATATGTATTAATTTACCAACATTATCACGACTTGCAACTGAAAGTTGAATTTTATCAATATTAGTACCAGAAGAAAGTATTTCATCAACAACAGTCTGGTAAGCAAGTTCTGGGAAATTACTTTGTTTACTTAAATGTCCAAGCATAGCAATTTTTAAATTGTCATGAATTAAATAATTAATGACTTTACCAGCTATACTATTTGGAAGATGGCCATTAGGTCCAGCAATTCTCTTTTTTAAATAAAAAGGATATTTAGAACATTTAAGAACATTTTCATCATAATTAGATTCAAGTAAAATAAACTCACTACCTTCTAAATTTTTTAAAATATTATTAGACATATGTCCAATATCTGTTGCAATACTTATTTTTTTATCTCCTGAAAAAAGAGTAAAACCACAAGGATTAGCAGCATCATGAGGTATAGAAAAAGAATTAATTTCTATATCTTTAATAGAAAATTTTTCATCAATATTGAACTTTTTAATATTTTCAGAAGAAATTTTTTCTGTTTGTTTAGGCATAGCATCAAAAGTTTGGGAGTTAGCAAATACAGGTAAATTAAATTTTTTAGATAAATTCCCTAAACTTTGAATATGATCTGAGTGTTCATGTGTTACTAAGATTCCATCAATAGAAGATGCAGGAATATTTAAACTTTCTAGTCCATTTTCAATTTTTTTTAGACTTACTCCTGCATCTATAAGTAACCTAGTATTTTCAGATTCAACAAATAAACAATTACCACTACTACCACTATATAAACTACAAAAATTTAACATGATTATTCATTAACCCTTTCTATTTTAGCACCAAGCATGCGGAATTTTTCTTCAATATTTTCGTATCCACGGTCAATATATTCAACATTATATATTTCAGTTTTACCTTTAGCAATAATACCAGCAATTATTAAAGCAGCACCAGCTCTTAGATCTGAAGCATAAACAGGAGCACCTGTTAATTCCTTAACACCTTCAAAAAAAGCAGTTTTGCCTTGTGCTGTAATACATGCCCCCATTTTATTAAGTTCTTCTGTATATTGAAAACGGGAATCCCATATGCTTTCATTAATAATGCTTGTACCATCTGCTATTGACAAAAGAACACCAATTTGAGATTGCATATCTGTTGGAAATCCTGGATATGGAAGAGTTTTTATATTAGCTTTTGTAGGTCTTTTACTACAATATACTCTTACACTATCACCATAATCTTCTATATGTCCACCAACTTCAATAATTTTAGCAGTGATTGCCTCTAAATGTTTAGAAATACAATTTTTTAATAAAACATCACCTTTTGATGCTACAGCAGCAACCATAAAAGTTCCAGCTTCAATTTGATCAGGAACTATAGAATATGTAGAATTACCTTTCAGCTCTTTTTTACCATTTATTTTTATAGTATCTGTTCCAGCACCTCTTATATCTGCTCCCATAGTATTTAAGAAATTTGCAACATCAACAATATGAGGTTCTTTTGCAGCATTATCTATAACTGTTGTTCCATTTGCCAAAACTGCTGCAAGCATAATATTTATGGTTGCTCCAACAGATGTAACATCCATATAAATATAATTTCCTTCTAATTTTTTTGCAGTTGCTTTAATATTACCTTTTTCAATATCAACATGACCACCTAGTGCCTCAAATCCTTTTATATGCTGGTCAATAGGTCTAACTCCTAAATTACATCCACCTGGCATACCAACAGTGACAGAACCTTTTCTGCCAAGCATTGCACCTAAAATATAATAAGATGCTCTAAATTTTCTTGTTAAATCAAGTGGTGCCTGGGTTGTAGTTATATTTTGTGTATCTATATTAATTTTATTAGGAGTAATCCACTCAATTTTAGCTCCTAATTTTTCAAGAATTTCACAGTATATTTTAACATCACTAATATTAGGAAGATTTTCTATTGTACATGTTCCATTTAATAAGAGTGTAGCAGGTAAAATTGCTACAGCTGCATTTTTTGCACCACTAATTGTTACTTCACCTTTTAAAGGAGTACCTCCTGTTATTACTAATTTTTCCAAATATATTACCTCCAAATTTTTATCACATAATCACTATTGTAATATACCATAAAAATTAAATATTTACAAGGTATTTTTTGAAATTATCATTTTTTTGCAGTTATTAATCCTGTATTTTCGAAAAATTCAATAATTTTAAATTTAAATGCTATATTAGAATTATCAGAATCTGAAACAATTTTATATCCTTCATCAGATAAATTTTCTTCTAAGTTTTCTTTAGATTCTGTTGGGACAAGTCCTGTGGTTGTATTTACAAAACATAATGGAGGGAACATTACACACCACCAATTTTGCCCAGAACTATTGCCGATTTTAACTTTTAGAGCATCATAATATCCTGCGGGAAAAGAAATATCCCCATATGATTTTGTCGGAAATTCAAAATTACCGATTTCAACATTAACATCATATGAAAAACCTTGTTCTTTTACTGTATCTTCAGCAATTTGTTTAAAATTAGAAATATTATTTTTAGCAATTTCTATAACTTCTGTTTTAGATGAACAATTTTCACATAGTTTGTCCATATATTGTATTAAATTATCTCTAACAATATATTTTAAATCTTGATCTTCTTTAGAGTCACTATTGGCAATTATATGAAGTCTAAAAACACTATCAGATAAATTTGTGGAAACTGCATAAACATAATTGTATGCACATATAAATGTATAAATAAAAATTAAAAAGGTTATAATTAGTATAAATTTCAAATTTTTTTTCATAAAATTTTTCCTTTCTGTAAAAAATATTATTTTATATTAATTATTTCCAAAAAATAAAATTATATACATTAACTTTATTTTGCACAATTATTAAACTAGTAATATAAGATTTTTATACTTTCAGATTATAATTTCCATACTAAAAAATAATACAATGTAAAAAAAATAAAAAATATTTGAAATAATATTGACATATTTGTAATAAAATGGTAAAATTTACCAGTAGACAAATGAGGGAAGGATGATGTAGAAGTGCTTACGGAAAAAGTAGTTACAAATAAAATGTGTTTATTTTGTGCAAGTGATTTTCATTTAGAAATGATATTGTTGCCATATATAAAAGAAAAAATAGATGAATATAAATTTGTAATTTTTACAAAAAACGACTTAGAAGATACAGTAAATACACTATTAGAAAAAGTTAATATAAATGATGAATATAAAGATAAAATAAGAAAAATAAATTGGAAAAATGAAAATAAATTAGAATATACAAGAAATTTAATTGAAAATAAACAAAAATTAAATATAATTGTAAATGGGGATTATAATTACATTGAAAATATAAATGGAAAATTAAAAGAATTTGTAAATAGTGAGATTGATATAATAGATTGTTATCATATTGAAGACAGTAATGTGGATATAACAAAGTTAAAATCCGAATATAAAAATATATTAAATACAAAAAAAGTTACAGGTTAGACTTAAAGTAATTTAAAACTAATATACATATTTAGGTAATAATTCTAAAATGTTTTATCAATATGCAAAAATTCTATTTAATGGTTATGATTGATTTTCTATAAGGAAATAGTTGGAATATAAGCTTCTCATGTTAATTTTAAATAAACCATTATTCAGCAACTATGAATAAATAAAAAATTGGTAAGGGTCTTGCAAGAAAAATAAAGTTAGTATATAATAAAGAAAAATATATTAATGAAAGGAAGATCTTTATGGAAAAAAACATAGAAGAACTTGAAGCAAAATTAAAAAGATATAATCAACAACATTTAATTGATTATTATAACAAATTAGAAGAAGGTGAAATAAAAGATAAATTTTTAAAACAATTACAAACAATAGATTTTGAAATGGTTGATAATTTATATAGAAATATAAAAAAAGACTTCAAAGATGAAAAAGATAAAATTGAACCTATAGAATATTGGGATAAAGAAAGATTAGGCAGTAAATACAATTTTTATCAAGAAATTGGAGAACAAGCAATAAAAGAAGGAAAACTTGCTGCTGTCACAATGGCAGGAGGTCAAGGAACAAGACTTGGTCATAATGGACCAAAAGGAACTTTTGACATAGGTTTAGACTCACACAAAAGTTTATTTGAATTATTGTGTGATGGGCTAAAACAAGCAAAAGAAAAATATAGTGTTGAAATTCCATGGTTTATAATGACAAGTAGGGAAAATAATAAACAAACAATAGAATTTTTTGAGAAAAATAAATATTTTGGATATAAGAAAAATAATATATATTTCTTTATTCAAGGACAATTGCCAATGGTTGATACAGAAGGAAAAATCTTAATCGGTGAAAATGGATTAATTAAAGAAGCTGCAGATGGTCATGGCGGAGTTTATGGTTCGCTTGCTAAAAGTAAAATGCTTGAAAAAATGAGAGAACTTGGAATAGAATGGGTATTTATTGCAGGAGTAGATAATTGCTTAGCCAGAATGGTTGACCCAATACTTATGGGACTTGCAATTTATAACAATGCAAAAGGTGCTGGAAAATCAGTTGTAAAATTAAATCCTCAAGAAAAAGTTGGAGTTTTTTGCAAGAAAAATGGTAAACCAAGTATAGTTGAATATTCAGAAATTACTCCAGAAATGGCAGAGGCAAGAGATGCAGCAGGAGAATTATTATTTGGTGAGTCACATATAATTTGTAATTTATTTAACTTATCAGCATTAGAGAAAATTGGTGAAATTCCTTTACCATATCACTGTGCATTTAAAAAAGCTACATATATAGATGAAAATGGAAAAAAAGTTGTTCCAGCATCACCTAATGCATATAAATTTGAATCATTTTTATTTGATGCATTTGAAGAATTAGATAATATGATTATATTAAGAGTAAAAAGAGAAGAAGAATTTGCTCCTTGTAAAAATGCAACTGGTTCAGATAGCCCTGAAACAGCAAGAGAATTATACAATAATCTTCATAGAAAATCAAAATAATAGATGGATAAAGTTTGAAAAATAATTTTATGCCTTTTGAAGACGTAGAGTTAGCAGAGGCAGAGAGGAATGGTAGTAAATATGAATTATTTAGAGGAATATAAAAAATGGTGTGAAAGTGACGAATTTGATGAAGAAACAAAAAAAGAATTATTAGAAATAAAAAACAATCCTGAAGAAATAGAAGATAGATTTTATAAAGAACTTGAATTTGGAACAGCAGGTTTAAGAGGTGTAATTGGTGCTGGAACAAATAGAATGAATAAATATGTTGTAGGAAGAGCAACACAAGGACTTGCAAATTATATTTTAGAAAAAGGTACTCAAGATAAAGGTGTAGCAATAAGTTATGATTCAAGAAGAATGTCACCTGAATTTAGTAAACACACTGCACTTGTTTTTAATGCCAATGGAATAAAAACATATATATTTGATCATTTAAGAGCTGTTCCAGAATTGTCATATGCAGTTAGGCAATTAGGATGTACTGCTGGAATAATGATTACAGCAAGTCACAATAAACCTCAATATAATGGATATAAAGTTTATTGGGATGATGGGGCACAAATTACAAGCCCAGTTGATAAAGAAATAATTAATCATGTAAAATCAATTTCAAGTTATAATGAAATAAAAATAATTTCAGAAGAAGAGGCTAAAGAAAAAGGATTATATAATGTAATTGGAAAAGAAATTGATGATAAATACATAGCAGAATTAAAAAAATGTGTTTTAAACCCAGAAATCATAAAAAAATATTCTGATGATTTAAAAATAGTTTATACACCATTACATGGTGCTGGTGGAGAAATGACAAAAAGAATTTTAAAAGAGCTTGGATTTAATAATGTGTATGTAGTACCTGAACAGGAAGAGCCAGATGGTAAATTCCCTACAGTAGATTATCCAAACCCTGAAGCAAAAGAGGCTTTTAAAATGGCTCTTGATTTAGCAAGAAAAGTTGATGCAGATGTAGTACTTGCTACAGATCCTGATGCAGATAGATTAGGTATATATTCTAAAGATATAAAAACAGGTGAATATAAAGATTTTACAGGAAATATGTCAGCTTTGCTAATAGCAGAATATAGATTATCACAAATGAAAGAAAAAAATATTTTACCTGAAAATGGTATGATGGTTTCAACAATTGTATCATCAAACCTTGGAAAAGCAATTGCTAAAAATTACAATTTAGATTACAGAGAACTTTTAGTAGGTTTCAAATATATAGGTGAACAAATAAAAATTGAAGAACACAAAAATAATGGAAAAAAATATTTATTTGGATTTGAAGAGAGTTATGGTTGCTTAATTGGAGATTATGCTAGAGATAAAGATGGTATAAGTGCTGTAATGAGTTTATGTGAAGCAGCAAGTTACTATAAATCAAAAGGCTTAACTTTATGGGATCAAATGATTAATATTTATGAAAAATATGGATATTATAAAGAAGGTCAGGTTTCTATTGTATTAGAGGGAAGTAATGGAGCACAAAAAATGCAACAAATTATGGAAAAATTAAGAAATAGTGATATTTCTAAAATTGGTAAATATAAAGTTAAAGAATTTAGAGATTATCAAAAAGGTATTTCTAAAAATCTTGAAACATCTGAAATATCAAGTACAAACTTGCCAAAGTCAAATGTATTGTATTACGATTTGGAAAATGATGCTTGGTGTTGTGTAAGACCATCTGGTACAGAACCTAAAATAAAATTATATATCGGAGTAAAAAGCAATTCTTTAAAAAATGCTGAAATTGAATTAGAGAATTTAAAAAAAGATTTAGAATTAATGGTAAAAATATAATTTAAAATTTTATTATACAACATGACAAACAAGCAATCCTATACAGGCGTAAGGATTGCTTGTTTTAAGTGTAAAACTTTGTTAAATGAAAATAAGCTAACAACGATATATTTCATACAGAATATGAGAATCAGTATCATAAAAATAAACATTATAATAATCAAATTTTTTATATCCTGAAATTTCTTTAGTACAAATTATAAAAAAGACATTTTCATCTATTGATGAAATATCAAAATCATATTCAGATGATCTTTCTTCAACTTCCATCCATTTTTTAAAATTGTTAAAAAAAGATTTTAATTCCTCAATATCTTCTGGTTTTACTTGTTCATAAAGATTAGAGTTTTGAAAACAGGAATCATTTTCGCTTGTATAATAATATTTGTAAAAATTAATATATCCTCTAAATTGAAAAGGATCAAGATATTCCTCTGATTTATAATAACCTTTTAATATTCTATTATCATATTCAAGAAATCTATCCATTAGTATTATAAATACTAAAAAAGATAAAATAACTATTATAACAATACGTAAAGTTTTTGATTTTTTATTCATATTATCATTCCTCTCTAAAAGCATACATTGTAATGAAAGATTTCGTTTTAAGCTACTATTCTTTTTCTATTTTGTAATTTTTGACTTTCATTTTTATCATAAAGTTAAAAGGTTTTATGACACCATATGAACTTGATATTGCAGCAAAATTATTTAGAGTTGATGAAAATAAACTCATAGGTACTGTATCTGTGGATGAAATATAGTCACTTGCATTTTTAATATCAGTAAAATCATATTTGTCATGTATATTTATTTCTAAATCCCAAGTGTCATCAGAGTTTTTATTTCCTATTATATCTATTGTACCTATATGTATTGCTAAGAATAGATCTCCACTTATAAATTCGATTTCTTCATTTTGAATATTTACTGTTTGGTTTACAAGAAATTTATTTAATTTATTTTTAAATTCATCATTATTGATTAATATTTTGGTTATTTGGGGATCATCAATAATTAAAATATTATTATCATCTTCATATTCTCCAGAATTAGATAAAGATATCTGCATTAAATATGCTGATAAATTCAATTCTTTTAACAAGCCACCTATTACTACAGTTTCCCAAAAAATACATTGCATATCATGAAGAGATGAATGATATAATGGTTCAGCTAATTTATCAATGTCAAAAATAATAGAAAAACCTTTTAAGGCAACTTCATCTGAATTTTTAGTTTTATCAGAATTTAGTAATTCTTGAAATTTATTATAATCATTATATATTTTATAAAAATCATTTACAGTATATGGTGTTAATAGTGATATAGGATTTTTTCTAAATATATTAATGTTTTTTATATTTTGAATTACTTTTTTTCTATAATCTTCTAATGATTTCAAATTTATTTTATTTAAATAATCTAATATGATATAATTTTTTGCAAGAGCATATCTTTTATTTTTACTTAGAAAGAATTTAAAATTTTTGTATGAAATTATTTTGCATAAATACCATTCTTTATTAGGAATAAACTTAGGAATTTTTATATTCAATTGATTATATATATGAACTAAACAATTTCTACCAAATAAATCATAATTATAAGTATATGGTTTGTTGCATATTATACATCTTTTTGTATTTTGTATGCTATTTTTTCTATATTTCATTATATTTCCCCCTAAATTCTACAATTAAATTTGTATTATTTTATAATATATAATATTAGTTGTCAATATATTTTAAGAAAATATTCAGGGCAATTTTATGTAAAAATATACATAAATTATAAAAATTTTTTAGTATAAACTGCAAAAATCTGGAAAAAATATAATTAGGTGAGATTATTGAAAGTTTATAAAAGAAAAAGCAATTTAAAAAAATATTTAATAACATTTTTAATAACAATGTTATTTTTAGCTATGGCATATTATTTAATAAAAATGTATAAAGGTATAGAGATAAATGATAATTATTTATCAAAAAAAGTAACTGTATCCACACCATATGAACAAACTGTGGAAAACTCATTTGAAAATACACAAAATAATTCAGATATAATTGGGGAAGTTACAAAAGGTGTTTGTGGTATATCTAAGTTAAAATCTACAGGAGCATCTATATTATCTACGACTTCAGAAACAGAATTAGGGCTTGGAACAGGAATTATTGTTTCAGATAATGGATATATATTAAGTAATTGTCATGTTACAGGAGAAAAGTATAGTACGTGTTATGTAACGATTGAAGATTTAGATACTTATTCTGGGACAGTGGTATGGGCTGATAAGGATTTAGATTTATCAATTACAAAAATTAATGCACAAAATTTACCTTGTGTAAAATTAGGTTCATCTGATGAATTAAAATTAGGGCAAAGTGTATATGCAATTGGAAACCCTATAGGATATGAATTTAGAAAAACTGTTACTTCAGGGATTGTAAGTGCATTAAATCGAACATTAAAAATAGAAGAAAATAATAATACATCATATATGTTAGATTTAATTCAAACAGATGCAACAATTAATCCAGGTAATAGTGGCGGACCATTAATTTTAGCAAATGGAGATGTTATAGGAATAAATTCTGTAAAAATCACATCTGCTGAAGGAATGGGGTTTGCTGTTCCAATAAATGTTGTGAAACCGATTGTTGAAAAATTTATACAAACAGGAAAATTTGAAGAGGCAACACTTGGAATTTATGGGTATGACCAGTCTGTAGCTCAATATTTGAATTTATCTAACAAATTGTCAACAGGAATTTATATTGAAAAAGTTATCTCATCTAATTCAGAATTAAAAAAAGGTGATGTAATTAATAAAATAGATGGTGTTTCTGTTTCTACAATAAATGATTTAAAAGAATATATTTATTCAAAATTGCCGGGAGATAAGGTAAATGTTGAAATTACAAGAAATAAGTCAAATGAAGAGCTTTCAGTTGTTTTAGGCAAGAAATAAAGAAAGAAATGTAATAACAATTAGACTACAGTATGAAAAGAAAAATGAGTTAATATAAAAAATTGATTTTTGAAAGTAGTTATACGGAATGTTCCGCATATTTGTTCCAAATATTTTGATATATTATAGTTAAATACAGATTAAATTTAAAGGAAGTGTTTATAAATGAATATATCAGATGCAATTAGACTTAGGGTTGATGAGTTATTAGAGGAAAATGATTTAACAACATACAGATTAGCATATTTGGCAGGTATTTCACCATCTGTAATTAGTGATTGCCAAAGAGGAAAGGTAAAAGAACCAACAATTAGCACAATTATTCATATTTGTGAAGGGTTTGATATGCAGTTAAAAGATTTTTTTGACTCAGAATTTTTTACTGATGTTGAAGCAATTGAGAGATTTAATTAAATTTATCAAAATATAAAAGTAGACTTTATTTAAACTAAAATTCTACTTTTATATTTTAAAACAATAATATTTCGGTGAATGAGTTCTACATTGTAAAATCTCTAAAATAACAATACCAAATGATATACCTCAAAATGGTACAGAACATGAAGTAAATATAACAGGATATCCAAATGGATGGAGTTTATTAGAATTATAAGCGATTTCTATAATTCTTGACACCATCATGGATGTCCTTTTTAAATTTACTTAGGTTAAAAAAGGCTAACAAGTAACAAAAAAGTCCAAAATTTCCTAAATTTCCGCAACTAAAATTTGCAATTTTAGGAAAAATGAGGTATAATGTAGAAGTATAGTATAGAAAAAAGGGGATAGAGTAATGGAAAACAAAAAAATCTATGAATTAACAGAACCACAAAAAAGTATATGGGTAACAGAGCAATTTTACAAAGGGTCAACAATAAATAATATATGTGGAACAGCTATAATAAAAGAAAAAGTAAATTGTGAATTATTAGAAAAAGCTATAAAAGAGGTACTATGCAAAAACGATATTTTTAAGATTAAAATTTTAGTGGAAAATGACAATCCAAGGCAATACATATCAGAAGATGTCAATCAAAAGATAACAATATATGAAGTAAACGGTTATGATGAATTAGAAGAGATTAGAGAAAAGGTAGTGTCAACACCTTTTGATTTATTAAATTCATATTTATATAATTTTTATATTTTTAAATTACCTAAAAACCAAGGGGCTTTTATGCTAAATATACATCATATATTGGCAGATTCTTGGACATTAGGTCTTATTTCTAAGCAGATTATGCATGTATATTCACAGCTAAAAAATTCAGCATATATTCAGGAAAAAACTGAATATTCTTATGAGCAATATATCCAAAATGAAAAACAATATATCCAAAGTGAAAAATTTAAAAAAGATGAACAGTATTGGAAAGAAAAATTCAAAACAATACCAGAAATAGCAAATATTCAAACAGTAAAAGAAAACATTGCAATAAAAAATGAGTTTGATGGAAAAAGAAAAATGTTTGAGATAGATGCAAATATTGTAGAAAATATAAAACAATATTGTAAAAAATTAAATATTTCAGTATATAATTTTTTCATGGCAATATATGCAATATATATTTCAGAAATATCCAATTTAAATGATTTTGTAATAGGAACACCTATACTTAATAGAACAAATAGAAAAGAAAAAGAAACTGCAGGAATGTTTATATCAACACAGCCATTAAGGATAAATTTAAAAGGAATAAATGAATTTTCAGAATTTGCTAAAAATATAGCTACAGAATGTATGGGAATGTTAAGACATCAAAAATATCCATATAAAAAATTGCTAGAAGATTTGAGAAAAGAAAATAAAAATATGCCTAATTTGTATAATATTTTATTATCTTATCAAATAACAAGTGCTGTAAATCAAGAAATAGATTATAAAACAGAATGGACTTTTAATGGTAATTGTGCAAATGATATTGATATACAAATATTTGACTTAAATGATACAGGAATTTTAAATATAGCATATGATTATAAAATTAGTGTGTTTAATGAATTTGAAATAGAAAATATACATAAAAGGATTTTAAATATAATAAATCAAATAATTTTAGAAAATAAAACAGAATTGAAAGATATTGAAATTGTAACAAATGAAGAAAAAGAAGAATTAGTAAAAACATTTAATAATACAAAATTAGAATATGATAAAAATATTCCAATAATAAAATATTTTGAAAAACAAGCAGAAGAAAATCCTAGAAATATTGCTTTAGTTTTCAGAAATGCAACAATGACTTATGAAACTTTAAATGAAAGAGCAAATAGTTTGGCATATGTTTTAAGAAAAAAAGGTGTTACAAATAATACAGTAGTTGGTATATTAGAAAACCGTTCTTTTGAAATGATGATAGCAATTTTAGCAGTTCTAAAATCTGGTGGAAGTTATATACCGATCGCACCTGAATATCCAGATAGTAGAATTAATTATATGTTAGAAAATAGTAATGCATCAATTTTATTAACAGAAAAATCATTATTAAATAAAACAAGTTTTGATAAAGAAATTATTTTTATAACATTAAATAATTCAGAAATATATGATAATAACAAAGAAAACTTACCAAACATTTCAAAACCAGATGATTTATCATATATAATTTATACTTCTGGTTCAACAGGAGAACCTAAAGGAGTAATGTTAACACAAAAAAATCTTTCTAATTTTTATAATGCAATGGTACAAAAAATTGAATATTTAACATCAGAAAAACAGCATAAAATAATATCTATAACTACTTTATCATTTGATATATTTATATTTGAAACACTAATATCTTTAACACGTGGTTTAATATTATATATTACAGGATATTATGAACAGAAAATAACAACAAAATTAGAGAGATTAATAAAAGATAATAAGATCGAAATATTGCAAACTACACCATCTGTAATGAAATTCCATTTGGAAAATTTAACAGATAAAAGTAATTTGGAAAGTTTGAAATATGTAATGCTTGCAGGTGAACAATTACCTAAAAAATTGGTAGATAAAATAAAAGAAGTAGCTCCAGGATGCACAGTATATAATGGTTATGGACCATCTGAAACAACAATATTTTCAACAACAGCAAATGTAACAAATTTAGAAAAAATAAGTATAGGTAAACCAATTGCAAATACACAAATATATATTTTAAATAAAAATAAAAAACTTATGCCTAAAAATTTTATTGGTGAAATATATATTTCAGGAGATGGAGTTGGAAAAGGTTATATGTATAAACCAGAAATGACCGCTCAAAAATATACTAAAAATCCATTTAAAAAAGGATTAATAATGTATGAAACAGGTGATTTAGGAATATGGAGAGAAAATGGAACTTTAGAGTGTAAAGGAAGATCAGATTATCAAATAAAATTAAATGGACTTAGAATTGAGCTTGGGGAAATAGAAGAACGCATAAATTTATATAAAAAAGATAATTTGATAAAATCAGCTGTTATTGTTAAAAATATTGATGGAAAAGATACATTAAATGCTTTTATTTCATATCCTAAAAAAATTGAAATTGAAGAATTGAAAAAATATTTATTAGAGTATTTACCAAATTATATGATACCAAATACATTTACACTTTTAGAGGAATTACCTTTTACACCAAATGGAAAAATAGATAGAAAATCATTACAAAATTATGAAATAAATAATGTTTTAGAAAATTCAATTATCACCGAGCCAAGAAATGATATTGAAAAAATGATAGTAAATACAATAAAAAATAAATTAAATATTGAAGAATTTGGAATTGATAATAATATTTTTGATTATGGTGCAGATTCACTTACAATTATAAGTATAATAACAGAATTATTTAATCATAATTTCAATTTGAAAGTATTTGATATGTACAAATATCCTACAGTAAGAGAATTATATGATCATTTATTAAAGAAAAATACAATACGTTCAGCACTTGATTATACAAAATTTAATAAATTAAATGAATTTGTTAATAAATTTAGTCGTGATACAGATTGTAAAAAAATAGATAAAAAATATAATATTTTATTAACAGGTGCTACAGGATTTTTAGGTGCACATATTTTAGCAGAACTTTTAGAAGAACCAAGTCAAATAGGAAAAATTTATTGTACAATGAGACCAAAAAGTAATATTACAGAAAAAGAAAGATTATTACAAAAAATGAATTTCTATTTTGGAAATAAATATGATGAGGCATATGAAAAATATGTACAAGTCATTAAATGCCAGATATCTAAAAAACATTTAGAATTGGAAATAGAAGAATATAATGATTTGCAAGATAAAGTTGATTTTGTAATACATTCAGCAGCAAATGTTAAACATTATGGAAAATATTCGACTTTTGAAAAAGTTAATGTAGTTGGAACTAGAAATATGATAGAATTTTGTTTAAAGAAAAAAATACCATTACACTATATTTCTACTATGACTGTATCTGGAAATTATTTGTTAAAACAATCTAAAGACATAAAACCATTTGATGAAAATAGTCTTTATATTGGACAAAATTTCGACCAGAATGTATATTCAAAAAGTAAATTAATTGCAGAATCTTATGTAATTGAAGCTATGGAAAAAGGTTTACCTGCAACAATTTATAGAATAGGTGATTTAACAGGTAGATATTCAGATGGAGGTTTCCAAGAAAATATAAATGAAAATGCTATTTATTTAAGACTTAAATCAATTATGGAGATAGGACATGTTTCAAAAACAATTTTGAAAAATAATTTGGAGTTTTCACCTGTAGATTATGCTGCTAAAGCTATTAAAACTATACTTTGGTCAGATAAAAATCAAGATAGAATATTCCACATATATAATCCAAATTTAATTTCAACAGAAAAATTGCTTAATTTTATGGGTGATTCACATTATTTGATAACTGTTTTAGAAAAAGATGCTTTTGCAAAATTGATAGAAGAACTTTCTAAAAACGAAAATGAACAACAAAAATTGCTTGGAATTATAAATGACTTTACAGAAGATAAAGATTTAGTATATAATTATACAATAAAACAAAATAATGATGTAACATCTAGATATTTAAAAAATCTTGGGTTTGAATGGCCTGAAATTAATGAAAAATATTTGAAAAAAATGTTAGATTATATGAAAAAAGTTAATTTTATAAAATAAAAATTATATAAGGAGAACTATGAGATGAAAAGAAAAATGAAAATATCAACTAAAATATCAATATTATTTTCAGCATTAGCATTAGGAGTAGGAATATTATTTTACTTTTTATTACCAAATTTATTAAATTATCCACCTGATACAATAAATACTGAATTTGATAAAGAAGTATCAAAATTATACTATATCTACCAATATGCTATTGCTGTAATTGGAATAATTGTAATATTTAATATTTATTTTAAAATATCATTACACAAATTAGATGAATGGGTAATAAATAAAGATAAATCAAAAATACCAGAAATAAGAAAAAAATGTTTTAAATATCCATTTAAGATGTTTTTAACAATAGAGATTTTGCCTGTAGTAATTGTGTTATTAACACTAGTAAATACAGGAAGCCATCCAGGAATATTATTATTTAAAATAGGGATACTTGTATTTAGTTTTGCAACATTTTTAAGCTCTATATTTTTAATAATATCTAAAAATATATTTTATCCAATTTTAAAAGAAACATCAAATGGTGCAAAAAATGGAGGAATACATAAGAAAACTTCTTTAATTGTTAGAATGCTTTTTCAAATATTCCCAAGTATATTAGTATCAGTATTATTAATTGCTTTAATAGGATATTCTCAATTAACAGAAGAAAAAGGAAATTTGCTAAATACATATTATATGACTGAACTTGAAAATGTGAAAATTTCAGATTCTACAGATTTATTAACACAACTTGAAGAACAATTAAAAGAAGAAAAATTGAGTGAAAATGATTTTGTATTTGTGCAAACTCCATCAGGTGAAATATTAACAGAAAACGATAAAAAAGTGAGTGATTTTTTTGTCGATTATATGAATAAATTATCTCAAACACATAATAATCGTGTTTATGAAGCATATACAATAGATGAACAAGGTGTAATAAATAAAATAACATATAAAGGACAAGAATATATTATAGGTATACATTATGAAATAGTATCAGCATCAATATTAAGTGATTTTTTGATGTCATCATGTTGGTTACTTTTGTTTAATTTAATTGTATTATATTATATGATTAAATCTATAGATAAAGATTTAAATAAAGTAAATGATGGAATGAAAAATATTATACATAATAAAAATCAAATTAATGGAAGCAAACTTCCGATAACATCAAATGATATTGTTGGTGAGGTTGTCAAATCATTTAATGATATTCAAGAAATGACAAAAGAAAATATTGATAAAATACATGATAATCAAAATATGCTTATGGAAAGAGAAAGATTAGCATCACTTGGACAATTAATAGGGGGAATTGCACATAATCTAAAAACTCCAATTATGTCTATTTCAGGTGCAACAGAAGGAATAGATGATTTGATAAAAGAACTTGATGCATCTATTGGAAATCCTGTAGTAAATGATGATGATTATCATGCAATTGCAAACGATATGAGAGAATGGATACAAAAAATAAGATCATACACAGAATATATGTCAGATATTTTAACTGCTGTTAAAGGTCAAGCAGTAACACTTTCTGAAGAAGAAGAAATGAATTTTACTATAAGTGAATTATTTAAAAGAGTAGATATTTTAATGAAACATGAATTAAAACAAGCGGTTATATATTTGAATATTTCTATGCTTATTGATGAAAATACTTTAATAAAAGGAAACGTTAATAGTCTTGTTCAGGTTATTAATAATATGATTTCAAATTCTATACAAGCATATAATGGAAAAACTGAACAGACTATAGATTTAATAGCATCTAAAAAAGATAATAATATTATAATAATAGTTAAAGACTATGGACCTGGTTTGCCAGATAAAGTTAAAAATAAATTGTTTAAAGAAATGATAACGACAAAAGGAAAAAATGGAACAGGACTTGGGTTATATATGTCATATTCAACAATTAGAGCACATTTTAAAGGTGATATAAAAGTTGAAACAGAAAAAAATAAGGGTACAACTTTTGAAATTATATTACCTGTATAAATTTTGGATTATTCCAAGTGGGGAAATGTTAATTTGTGTCGAACATATTATATAGATGGTATTAAGGAGGAGCATTTATGAGAATAGGAAATGTTGTAAATAATGAAAACAAAGAAAATAACAATTCTTCTTATAAAATTTTAGCTGTTGATGATGAAATTGGAATTGTAGATTCACTATCAATATTTTTAAAAAGGTCTGGTTATTCTTTTTCTGGAGAAACAGATCCAGTAAAAGCAATAGAAAGGGTTAAAAATGAACATTTTGATTTATTATTACTAGATTTTATTATGACACCTCTTCATGGTGACCAAGTAGTTGAGGAAATAAGGAAATTTAATAAAGATTTGTATATTATATTACTTACAGGTCATAAAGATTTGGCACCACCCCTTGAAACAATAAGAAGACTTGATATACAAGGGTATTGTGAAAAAAGTGATAAATTTGACCAATTATTATTATTAATAGAATCAGGAATAAAATCAGTTGAACAAATGAGAGAAATTAAGAAAATTAATACCAAATTAGAAAATACATATGAAAAATTAGAAAAAGCATATATGGAAAGTATTCAAACAATAAGATATACAGTTGAGGCAAAAGATACCTATACAAGAGGTCATTCAGATAGAGTGTCAGAATATTCTGTTTTGATTGGAGAAAAATTGGGAATGTCAAAAGAAGATATTAGAAGACTTCAAATAGGTGGATTATTCCATGATGTTGGAAAAATAGGTGTTCCAGATAATATTTTACAAAAAAATGATAAATTAACAGATGATGAATATTCAGAAATAAAAAATCATCCAACTATAGGTGCGCAAATATTATCTACAGCTTCGATTTTCCAAGATATAATTCCAATAGTAAAATATCATCATGAAAGATATGATGGAAAAGGGTATCCATGTAGATTAAAAGGTAAAGACATACCATATTTGGCTAGAATTACAGCTGTTGCAGATGCTTTTGATGCAATGACATCTAAAAGAGTTTATAGAGATTCTCTTTCAATAGATGTTGTAATATCTGAAATAGAAAAAAATAAAGGAACACAATTTGATCCAGAAATTGCAGATGTGTTTTTAGACATATTAAAAAATGATTATGATAAAATCGAAGAAATAAGAAACAAATATAAAGAAGCTTTATAAAAAGCTTCTTTATTTGTCATCAGTAAAAATTTAAAATAATTTAAGTTTAAAGTTTCATAGATAAACTTACTTTTTTGCGGTCAAAATCAATAGCAATTACTTTAACTTTTACAATATCACCAACAGAAACAATGTCTGATGGATTTTTAATATATTTATCACTCATTTCAGATATATGAACTAAACCATCATATTTTACACCAATATCAACAAAGGCTCCAAAATCAATAACATTTCTAACAGTTCCTGTTAAAATCATACCTTCTTTTAAATCTTCAAATTTTAAAACATCTTGTCTTAAAATAGGTTTTGGCATTTCATCTCTAGGATCTCTACCAGGTTTTGAAAGTTCATCAATAATGTCTTTTAAGGTTAATTCACCAATATTTAATTGTTGAGAAGTTTCTTCAATATTAACAGATTTTAATAATTCCCTTAAAGAAGAAATTTTATTTTTATCTATTAAATCTGATAGATAAAAACCTAATTTATTCAAAAGTTTTTCGGTAGGTTCATAACTTTCAGGGTGAACTGCTGTAATTTCTAAAGGATTATCTCCATCTGTAATTCTTAAAAAGCCAGCACATTGTTCAAATGCAACTTTACCAAGTTTAGGAACTTTTAACAATTCTTTACGATTTTTTAGTTTGCCATTTTCATCTCTATATTTAACAATATTTTTAGCAATAGAAGAATTGATTCCAGAAACATAAGAAAGTAAAGATGGTGTAGCAGTATTAACATCAACACCTACTTTATTAACAGCATCTTCAACAACTGCACATAAACTTTCAGATAATTGTTTTTGATTTACATCATGTTGATATTGTCCAACACCTATTGCTTTTGGATCGATTTTTACAAGTTCTGCAAGAGGATCTTGCAAACGTCTTGCAATAGAAATTGCACCTCTTATAGAAACATTTATATCTGGATATTCTTCTGTTGCAAGTTTAGATGCAGAATAAACAGAAGCACCTGCCTCACTTACAATTACATAATTAACTTCACGAGAACACTCTTTAATCATATCTGAAACAAATAATTCAGATTCTCTTGAAGCTGTACCATTTCCAATAGCAATCATATCAACTTTATCTTTTTCAATAAGTTTTAATAATTCTTTTTTAGCACCTTCAACATCATTTTGAGGTTCAGTTGGGTAAACAGTAGTTATATCTAAAACTTTTCCTGTTTCATCAATAATTGCAATTTTACAACCTGTTCTATAAGCTGGGTCAAACCCCATTACAGTTTTACCTTTTATAGGTGCACCTAAAAGTAATTGTTTTGCATTTTTACCAAAAACAGTAATAGCTTTTTGTTCCGCTTTTTCTGTTAAATCAGAACGTATTTCTCTATCAATAGATGGCTCAATTAATCTTTTAAAACTATCTAAAATAGTATCTTTTAAAAGAACAGTAAATTGTGTATCACCTTTAATTAAATCTCTTTCAATAAAATTAATAATTTTCTCTTCGTTTTTATCAATTTTAACTTTTAAAAATCCATCTTTTTCCCCTCTATTAATTGCAAGTATTCTATGACTAGGGATTTTAGCAATATTTTCTGAATAATCATAATACATTTCATAATTTGATTTTTCATTTTTAGAATTTTGTGTAGAAATAAATCCTTCTCTATAACAAATACTCTTGATTTTTTTTCTGTATTTTGGATTATCAGAAATGCTTTCTGCAATAATATCAAGTGCACCTTGTATTGCATCTTGGCTTGTTGCTACAACTTTATCTTTATTTTTCTTATCTTCATCAGATAATTTATCAATATTGATATATAATTTGGCAATTTCTTCAATAGGAGTTTTTTCTTTTTGTTCCAAAATAATTAAAGCTAAAGGTTCAAGTCCTTTCGATTTTGCAACAGTAGCTCTTGTTTTCTTTTTAGGTTTAAAAGGTCTATAAATATCTTCAACATCTGCAAGTGTTTGACAATTAATAATGTTTTGCATGATTTCATCTGTCATATTACCTTGTTCATCAATATTTTTAATAACTTCTTGTTTTCTAGTTTCTAAATTTCTAAGATATGATAACCTTTCTCCTAAAATCCTTAATTGTTCATCACTTAATCCTCCTGTAACTTCTTTTCTGTAACGAGCAATAAAAGGGATGGTATTTCCTTCATCAATCAATTTTACAGTATTTTCAACTTGATTTTTTTTTATACCAAGTTCATTTGCAATTATTTCTATTATTTTTTCCATGTTTCTTTCCTTTCTTTGTTACTAGTCAGCTATTTTAGAATTATTACCTAAATATGTATATGAAATTATTTTTCAACTACTCTATATTTAAGTATTCATTGTATGAAATTTCTCTATCAACAATATTTGATCCATCTTTTAAATCAATAATTCTATTTGCAACAGTTTGAGTAAGTTCATGATCATGTGAAGTAAATAAAATATTACCTTGAAATTTCTTCATTCCCTCATTAAGTGCAGTAATACTTTCCATATCTAAATGGTTTGTAGGTTCATCAAAAATCAATAAATTAGCACCTGAAAGCATTAATTTAGAAAGGACACATCTAACTTTTTCACCACCAGAAATTACTTTAACATTTTTCAAAGCTTCTTCACCTGAAAATAACATTCTACCTAAAAAGCTTCTAATATATGTTTCATCAGGATCTTTTGAATATTGTCTAAGCCAATCTGCAATACTTAAATCTTTATCAAATAAATAATTATTATCTTTTGGGAAAAAGTCATGAGTTATAGTCATTCCCCAAACTATTTCTCCAGAATCAGGTTCAATTTCACCACTTATAATTTGGAATAAAACAGTTTTAGCATTTTCATTATCAGCTAAAAATGCAATTTTATCACTAGATTTTACAGTAAAAGAAACATTATCTAAAAGTTTTTCACCATTAATAGTTTTAGAAATATTTTTTATTTGTAAAATTTCCTTACCTGGTTCTCTATCTGGTTTAAAATCAATATATGGATATTTTCGATTAGAAGGTCTAATTTCTTCTAATTGAATTTTTTCTAAAGTTTTTTTCCTAGATGTTGCTTGTTTAGATTTTGAAGCATTTGCACTAAATCTTGCAATAAAATCTTGTAATTCTTTTATTTTTTCTTCTTTCTTTTTATTTTGTTCTCTTGCTTGTTTTAATGCAAGTTGACTAGATTCATACCAAAAATCATAATTTCCTGGATAAACAGTAATTTTACCAAAATCTACATCTGCGATATATGTACAAACTTTATTTAAAAAATATCTATCATGTGATACAACAATTACAGTATTTTCAAAATTAATTAAAAATTCTTGTAACCAATTTATACTTTTTAAATCTAAATCATTTGTAGGTTCATCAAGTAATAAAATATCAGGATTTCCAAATAAAGCTTGTGCAAGTAAAATTTTAACTTTTTCTTTTGCCTCAATATCTTTCATAAGTTTATAGTGATTTTCAGGGATAATTCCTAAATCATTTAACAATATTGCGGCATCAGATTCAGCATTCCAACCATCAAGTTCTGCAAACCTCTCTTCTAATTTTGCAGCTTTCATTCCATCTTCTTCAGAAAAGTCAGGGTTGGCATATATAGCTTCTTTTTCTTTCATAATAGAATATAATTCTTTATTTCCCATTATTACTGTATCAATTACTGTGTTTTCTTCATATGCAAAATGGTCTTGCTTTAAAACAGAAATTCTTTCTCCTTTATCTAGTGAAACATCACCTTTACTTGGCTCTATTTCTCCAGATAATACTTTTAAAAATGTTGATTTTCCTGCACCATTTGCACCTATTATGCCATAGCAGTTTCCTTTACTAAATTTTATATTTACATCTTCAAATAATACTCTTTTTCCAAATCTTATTGTTACGCCATTTGTACTTAGCATTTCTCATCACTCCTCATGTTTGACATTATACTATACTTTTCAGGAAAATTCAAGGAAAAATAAAAAGTAATTTTAATGGAAATGCTTGCATTTTGAAAGATGGATTGTTATAATATTTTCAAGTTTTGAAAAAGATAAAAAGGAAAAAATATGTTAAAGAAGTGGAATTTTATATTAATAATAATTATATTTTCAATAATAGTATCAATACCATTAATAAATTCAAATTTAGATATATATTATGATGATGGAATACAACATATTGCAAGAGCATATTCAACATATTTAGCAATAGAACATGGAGAAAATCCTAATATATTATTAAATCTTGGAAATAATTTTGGATATAGTTGGGACTTGTTTTATGGAGGATTTTCGACGATTATAATTTTAATATGTAAAATTATAACACCAAATTTTATGATTGCATATAAATTATCATTATTTATAGGATTGTTATTATCTGGATTTACAATGTATGGATATGTAAGTAATAAATTTAAAAGCAAAGAAATAGGAATAATTTCTGCAATTTTCTATATGTCAATGCCATATCATTTAAATGATATGTATATTAGAAATGCATTTGGAGAATTTTTAAGTTTTATATTTATTCCATTAGTATTTTGGGGAATTGATGAGATATTGAATAATAAAAATAAAAAATATATTTTGGTGATAGGTGCAAGTGGATTAATTTTTACGCATAATTTGATGACATTATGTACAGCAATATTTTCAGTAATATATTTATGTTGTAATTATAATAAGATAAATAAAAAAGTTATACTAGATTTTCTTATAAATATGTTTGCTATTTTAGCAATAACATCATGTTTTTGGGTTCCAATTTTAGAAACTATGAATTTTTCAGAGTATGCTGTATACCAAAAAGGTATGATGGCAACTATTGAATCTGTAAGAAAATCTAGCTTAAATTTAAAACAATTATTTATAACTTCGCAAGATGCAAAATATGTATTTGAGATAGGTTTACCATGTATAATATCATTAATTGGAACAATATTAGTATTTAGAAAAATTAAAGAAAAAAGAGATTATATTTTATTTTTAAGTTTAGGATTATTTTGTGTATTTATGAGTACAAAATATTTCCCTTGGACAATTGTGGGAGAAGAATTTTCTATGATTCAGTTTCCATGGAGAATGATGACATTTGTAAATTTCTTTTTTGCAATTATATGTGGAATAAATATATATTTAATACTGAAGAAAATAAAATTAGTAGATATTGCAGCAATTTGTAGTGTAATATTAATTTATTCAATTATGTTATATAAATTTTTACCAATAAATACAGAATTAACCAATATAGAAGAAATACAAATAGGAAATGTTTCTACAAATATTTGGCAAGCTATGGCAGGAATGGGAAAAGGAGAATATTTTCCACAAAAAGCAAATAGTAATAGAGATTATTTATCTTTAAGAGAAGATAAAATTTGCATATTAGATGGAGATGGAAAAATTGAATTTGAAGATAAAAATGGACAAAAATTAAATTCTAAAATTGATGTATTTGAAAAAAATACAGTTTTGGAATTACCATATATTTATTACCCAGGATATAAAGTTTATGTGGATAATATTGAAGTGGATTATTTTGAAAGTGATAATGGGTTTATTTCAATTTTTATAAATGAAAAAGGTGAACATGATGTTTCTGTATGTTATCCTGGGACTTTTGGAATGAGGGTGTCTAAATATGTTTCTATTATTGGTTCGATTGTTTTTATTGGATATATAATAGTAAAGAAGAAATTAGAAAAACACATAGAAATAAATATAAGTTGAGTTAATAATGTGGATAAGAAACGGTAACAGTGGTGTTTATTGACTTAACATAAAAAAATATGAGAAAAAATTTTAAATATATTTATTTTAAAAAATTACCAAAAATGAAAAACAATAGATAAAGTTGTATAAAAATATTTTAGAACATAAAATGAATAAAAATTTTATTTTTGCAAATAGTAATAATGAATAAATAATGTAATAAAAATATACTGGAGGTGTTTTCGGTGAAAGTTATAGATAAAATTGCATTAGTTTTAATCATTATTGGTGCTATAAACTGGGGACTTATTGGAATATTCAAATTTGATTTAGTAGCAACTATATTTGGACAAATGAGTGTTATTTCACGTGTTGTATATACCTTAGTTGGTGTTTCAGGTCTTTGGGGAATAAAACTTTTATTTGATAATTAATATTTATTTAATATAAAGGAAGCTAAAGCAATGTTGCTGAAAAATAGCTTCCTTTTTCTCTTCATATTCATTTACATATTCAACTTTTGTATCTCTAGCAATTGTTTTTACATCACACCCCAATATATTAGCAATAGTTATATAGTCACTTTTATTTTTTGCAAAAAATAGAACTAAATGCTACCACACATTTAGTTCGTGTTATTCAATGACCCCGCATGAATAACTTAAGTTAAATATAGTATACTACTTTTTCTAGTATATGTCAAATTTTTTCGAATATTCATAAAATGAAAAGTTTGGATTTAGATCCAAAATTATTGCAAAAAAATTTGAAGTATGATAATATGAATGTAGGATTTTGTATGAAAAAAATGGAGGAACAAATGGAAAAGTATAAAAAAGAAACAGAAGAATTAAATGCTGATACTGAAAGAAAGAAAAATCATATTGCACAAATGTTAAAAGAACTAAAAAACACATAAAAAATGTGCTTTCCCGACCAATTTTTATATGTTTATATATAAAAGTGGTCGGGAATATTGACTTTTTTTAAAAAATGTAATAATATAGTTATGGTGGTAATATGGAAAAAATATATAAAAGAGAAGATTATTTAAAGAAAATTCGTGGATTTTATAATGATGATATGATTAAAGTTATATCTGGAATAAGAAGATGTGGTAAATCATATTTCTTAAAATCTATTATACAGGAATTAATTGAAAATGGTGTAAATGAAAAAGATATTATATATATAGAATTAGATAAAAAAGAGTATAAAAATATTAGAACATCAAATCAATTAGAAAAAGTAATTGATAAACAAATAGTAGATAATGATTTTAAATATTTATTTATTGATGAAGTTCAAAATGTTAAAGGTTTTGAAACTTTAATAAATTCATACAGAGAAGAAGGAAATATATCAATTTTTATTACAGGTTCAAATTCATATCTTTTAAGTGGTGAATTAGTAACTAAAATAACTGGTAGATATATTGAAATAGAAATGATGACACTTTCTTTTTATGAATATGTTGATATGAAAAAATTTTTAAATAAAAGTGTTAATGAAAATATTTATTTAGAATTTGAAGAATATATTAGAAATGGCGGTTTTCCAAAGTCTTTATATTATGACAATTATGAAGAAAAAATCACTTATACTTCAAGTGTTATAAATCAGATTTTTGAAAAAGATATTAATACAAGTAATAGAATAAATGATAAGGCTTTATTTGAAAGGATAGAAAAATTTATAATTAATAATTTTGGTGCTGTAATTTCTATAAAAAACATATATAATTATTTAAAAAAAGAAGCAAAATTAAATGTAGATAGAAGAACAATAAAAAGATATTTAGATATTTTAGAAAAAGCTAAAATTATTTATTCTTGTGATTTATTTGATATAAAATCAAAATCTGTTTTAAAAGGTGAAAAAAAGTATTATTTAGCAGATTTAAGTATTTACTATTCACAAAATACTGATAATAGAATAAATTATGGACCAGTTCTTGAAAATGTAATATTTTCGTATTTAAAAAGTAAAAATTACAAACTTTCTGTAGGTTATATTGGAAAATTGGAATGTGATTTTATCGCAAGAAAAAATTATGATGATTACTATTATATTCAAGTTTCTAAAGATATTAGTAATAAAGAAACAGAAGAACGAGAATATAAACCATTTTATATGATTAAAGAACTATATCCAAGATATTTATTTACTATGGATATATTACTTCAAAAGCGAGATGGTGTAAATCATGTGAATATTGTAGATTTTATTTATAATAATAAAAATTTATAATAAAATTTTCTAGGAGGGAAAATGAGAAGAAGAAGAGGAAATCGAGGAAATAATAATAAAAACTCACAATTTAAAAGTATCCAAACAACATTATCTATATTAATAATTATTGCATTTGTAGTATTTATATTTAATATAATGTCAAATACAAGAACACAAGAACAGCATATTGCAGAAAATAAAGAAAATACAAATATAGTTGAGCAAGAACAAAATAATGATGAAAAAGAAGAAAAAAAGGATAGTGAAGAAGAAGAAAAAGCAGTAGACAAGACAATAACTATGGCTGTTACAGGTGATATTATGTGTCATGACAGTATGTATAAAGATGCATATGATTCATCAAAAAAAACATATGATTTTTCATATATGTTTGATGATATAAAATATTATATACAAACAGCAGATGTAGCAGTTGGAAATTTGGAAACAACATTTGCAGGTGAAGAAAATGGGTATAGTAATTATCCTGCATTTAATACGCCAGAACAATTAGCATCAAATTTGAAAAAGATTGGTTTTGATGTAATGTCAACTGCAAATAATCATTGTATGGATAAAGGATATAATGGTTTAGCAAGTACGATTGATTTTCTAGATGATGCAGATCTTGCTCATACTGGAACATATAAGACAGAAGAAGATAGTAAAAAAATATTGATAAAAGATGTTAAAGGTGTAAAAATTGCATTTTTAAGTTTTACATATGGCACAAATGGAATAAAAATACCAACAGATAAGTCATATTGTGTTAATTTAATTGATAAAGATTTAATGTTAGAACAATTGAATTTAGCGAAAAAAGAAAATCCAGATGTGATATGTGTAAGTATGCATTGGGGAGTAGAATATCAAACTAAACCAAATTCAACACAAAAAGAGCTTGCTGAGTATTTATTTCAAAATGGTGCAGATATCATAATTGGAAATCATCCACATGTTCCACAACCAATGGAAAAGCTTGAGGTTGAATTAGCAGATGGAACTAAAAAACAAGGTTTTGTTATATATTCACTTGGAAATTTTATGGCAGATCAGAATAAACAATATACAAGAGATTCTGCAATTTTAAATATACAAATAACTAAAAAGGTGACTGGTGGAATTTCTATAGATAAGGCTACATATACACCAATTTATTATTATAAAAATGAAAATGTATCAAAACAAAAATATAAAATTTTAGATATAAATGATGCTATCCAAAGCTATGAGGCTAATGTTGATACATCAATTGGAAAAACAACATATAATACACTTGTTAAAGAATTAAAAAATATAAAAAATATTATTGGTGACGAAATAAAATAAAACATAAATAAGGGAAAAAGCATATATTATATTATAGGAGGATTTTTAGATGAAAAATAAAACTATAATAATTATGCTTTTTTTAATTAGTTTATGTATAATAGGAATATTTTTAATGCAATATTTTAAAGAGGAAGAAGAAATTGGAGATAATAATATTACCAAACAGGTGAAAATATCTGAAAAAACAGAAGAGTGTATTATACAAACAAAACAAGCAATAAAAAATAATGAGATTATTGAAACACAAGAAATAATTCAAAGTTCAGAAGAAGAAGAACAAGAAGTAAAAGATGAAAGTGCTTTAGAAACAGATGGGGTTGTAGAACAAGAAAATATTAGTTATGATGGTGTTAATACAGGTAATGGTCTAAAACTACTAGGAAAATATAAAGGATTGACATATTATTCACAAGCTGATTCAAGATGGGCTAATATTATGTATTCTAGTGTGAATGATAAAAAACAAACAATGAAAACAAGTGCATGTGGTCCGACAGTTGGTGCAATTGTGGTATCTAGCTCAAAAGGAGTGATTTTGCCGACAACGATGGCAAATTTATTTGTAGATAATGGATATAGAACTGCAAGAAATGGTACAGCATGGAGTGCATTTTCATTTATAGCTGATTATTTTGATTTTAATGAATATCATTCTACAGGTAATTTTGAAAAAGCTATTTCATATTTGAAACAAAAACGAAAAGATGGTTCAACAAAATATTTCATAATAGTAAGTTGCGGTAGTGGGTTATTTACTACAGGAGGTCATTACATAGTATTAACAAGTTTGGAAAATGAAATAATTGAAGTATATGATCCATATGTTTATTCAAGTAAATTTAAAACTGCTAGTCGTAGAAATGCAAATGTAAAGTTAAGTGGAAATATTGCATATGTATCTAAAACAAGTTTTGCTAAATATGCAAATTATAAACATTTTTGGGTATTTTCAAATGATTCTCCAACATCTGATTTTGGGGCATCAGATGAAAAAAGAGAAGAAATATCAAAAAATGAAAATACATCATATAGAATGTATGTAAATACAAAAAGCAAAAATTTAAATGTTAGAAAAACACCTAATGGTGTTAAGGTTGGGAGTTTAAAAAAAGGTACAGAAGTTACTGTATATGAAACAAGTAGTGGCTGGAGCAGAATCGGTACAAATAAGTGGGTTTCAAATGATTATCTAGCATCTTATATTACTGAACAAAAAAACGTTTTCAAAACGGAACATCAGAAATATAAAACTGGAAAATATAAAGTTATTGCTAACCTAAATGTTAGAAATGGTGCAGGAACTAATTATTCTAAAAAAACATATAGGCAATTATCTTCAAATGCTAATTTACAAAACCGAAAACTTGGCGGATTATATAATGGATATAGAAAAGGTGTTGTTTGTACTGTAACAAAAATAAAAGGTAATTGGGGATTGACTAATTCAGGGTGGATTTGTTTAGACTATTGTAAAAAATTATAAAATGCAATATAGATATAAGCAATACTTATATAATTTATTAAAAACCACAATGCTAAGATGGTCTACATAATGTTGACTTTATGATTAGCATGTGCTATAATAAAATTACGGTATAATTATTTTAAAAGCAACAGGGTTCATGTTGCTTAGAAAAAACACACAGAAAAGGAAGAAACTAATGAAGAGAACAAATCGAATTTTAGCGTCCGTTATTGCAGGTATAATGCTCATGGTAAGTATCACAGGTTGTGGTACGAAAGAATGCAAGGAAGAAATTCCTGTAAATGATTTTATTTTAGCAGAGGTTTCACCGATAGAGAAAATATCAGATGAAGACAAACCAAAACAGTATTTTAGTGAGGTTGAAAAAGCTAGTGAAGAACTTACTGATGAGATAAATGCGGAAGGAGAAAATATTTTAAAATGGCTCAACAAAAAATATAATCTGAATTGGATATATAAGGATGTTGAGACATATATCACAGCGGATAAAGGATATCTCGATAATTGGCTGGGTCAATTATATGATGGTAAAATTTATATCTATATAGATGCTATAAAAGAAGAGAAAGAAATTAGATTTATAATAACCCATGAATTAATTCATTACCTTTGTTGTATAAATACAGGAACTCCTTTTCGATGGAGTGAAACTGAAGAGGGGTTATACGGAGAAACATTAGGGGAAAGTACGACAGAATATTTGAATAGACTGTACCTTAATGAAGATCAAGATTTTTGGAGAGGTGAATGGATAAACACTTCTTCTTATTATCAGGGAGTCTTTTCTATAGCAGCTATGGAAGAAGTAATACCTGAAGCTGCAAAATTAGTTTTAAAAAATGATATTGATGAGCTTGAGAAAAAGTTTAATCAGAAATTTTTTGAATTAAATGGAGAAATAGATGGATTAAATCCATTCAGAAAATTCTTGGGACTGATGGATTACAATATGACTGCTGAAGATGAAGAAGGTGACCATAGAAGTGAAATGGTCTCAAGCCAACTCTTACAGCTGGAGTGTATTTTCTCTATGCAGGAGGATCAGACTAAAACATTAAGAAATATAAGCGGATTCTATGAGAAAATCTGGGGATGGAAAAAGCACGATAGTGCTATTAAGCTCTTAGATGATCTCTATGCAGAATCTTTGATATCGTAATTTTATTAAAAATTTTAGAAGGTAGGTTTGTGTGTTTCCTACCTTCTTTTTATAACAATTTATTTTTCTGTTTCTGGTTCTTTTTTTGTATCAGTTAATTGTTCTTTGATTTCTTCTTTTCCTAATGGATCTTTAGTTAGATCTCCTAATTTTTTATCTCTTGAATGTGTAATTGAGCATGTATATCCCACTCCTGGTTGAAATAGAGATACACTACTATTAGTATGTGCATAAGCTTCTGCAATAGCGACAGTTAGATAATTTGGACCTCTACCTGAAAGATAAACAGCTTTTCCATTAGAAATTTCAGGTACAACAATTTTTGATAAGTTATTTTCATCATAAGTTGTAATTCCATCAGGTAAATCCATATTATATTCGATTAATACAGAATCTCCTCTTTCTGTAGTTCTAAATGCTACTTCTCCTTCAGGATTTGATTCACCATGTTCTAATTGCGGAATATTCACATCTTTTCCAATTTGTGGCATATACACACTAACTGGACAAGGATGAACAGTATGTGTTAATGCAGATACAAGCCATGCAGGAGCTGCACCGGTAATTCTTACAGGTTTGCCTTCTTCTGATAAATGTTTTACGGCATTTACAGCCTTTAATAAGTTTTCTTGATCCCAGACTAAAGATTTTACAACTTTTCCATTAGGTAATGTTTGTTCTTTAGCTTCCATTCCAATTTCTGCACCTAATTGTGCAATGTCAATTGTGTTTACTTCTTTTTCTTCCATTTTTTACCTCCATATTTTTTTATTTTTTATAAATATTTTTATTTATAACATAATTAACAAAAATTGATAACGTATCTTTTATCTTATCTGAATAAGATAAAAAATTATAATTTAAAGAGTCACATAAATATCCTAAATTAAGTAAATTTTCATCAAAATTTAAATCTGTAATAATTATTTCATCTTTGTTATCAAATATTCTACTATCAATTAATTCTTCTACATTAAAATTTAGATATTCTTTTCCATCAATATAATTTTTAAAAATATTACTATCTTTTTTTACTAAAATATCAGCAACATTATAATCCATATCAATTACTTTATATCTAAAATATTCAATGTCTAATTCTTGTTTTAAATATTTTATTAACTTATCAATTATAAAATCTTTTTGTTGAAAAAGAACCTTCCTTATTTTATTTAAAGTTTTTTGATCTTGTTCTAATTTTAAAGCAGCGATAGATTCCATTTCTAATATTTTCTTATATGATTGAACCATTTTTTTTCCTTTCCTTTAATATTTTTATATTAAATATTTTTTACTAATGTAAATTTTTTATACTTCATGTTCTTGCGAATTTGTAGAAATTTGCCCATTTTTATTTGAAAGCTCTGTAACATCTACATGCAAATCAGATTGAAAAGTATTTTTAGCAGGTATATTAGGTTCTTCTCGTATAATAATATTAGATTTTATTGTATTATTCAAATATTTTTTATTTTCTTGAGTTTCTTTAAAACTTGTAAACCAATTTTTAAACTTTGTCAATAAATTCTGTTTTTTAATAACAGTTGGTAAATTAGTTTTAGTTTTTTTGTCTTCAAAATATTTATTTATATCAATTCCATCTGCACCATCAACGATAGTTCCTAAATCTTTTTCATCTATTGATGATATACATGTAAAACCTTTTCCTGGCTGAAAAGTAAATGTTTTATTTGTATCATAACTACTACTTATTGATGCTAATAGCCATAAAGGCATTCTTCCAGAAAGATAGAGATTTTTGTCATTTTTAATTTTAGGCAAAATACATTGCTTATAGTCATCTAAAGAATATTGTTCTTTTGTAATGTCAACATCCATAAAAATATTTTCATTATTTTCTATAATATTATATAATAATCCCTCAGTCTGTTTAACACCTTTTTTCTTAGGTAAAGTTTTTATTGGAATATATGATTTTGTTCGTATATCATAAGAGCTTATATCATTTATATTATTGTGTTTTAAAGCCTTACAAATAGCACATAAAATAAAATTAGCTCTAATTCCATTTATTTTTACAGAAGAATCTTGAATATTTTTTTCATTAATTGATTTATATATTTTAGGTACGGCATTTTCAGACCATTTAACTTTTTTTAAAGGTGTTCCATCTTCTGTAAATATATTTTTTCCATAACCAAGTTCAAAACCAAGTTCAGTATCATCAATAAGAGTTCCATCAGAAAAAGATTCGCTTTTTTCTTCTTTTTCACCATATCTACTTTTTTGTATAATATCAGAAACAACAGCATTTATTACAGCAGAATTTTCTAAGATTTCTCCTCTTTCTAAACCTACTATTTTACCTTGAAAAAAAGGTTTTCTTGAATATATTTCTTCTTTACCATCAAGACTTGAGTCTAAACAACCAACACATTCAAGTCCAAGGTTTTGTCCAAATTGTAACCATTCTTTCTTTTTTTGCTCATCACCACTTAAAACGACAAAACTATCACAATGTTTAAAAACTTCTTCATTTTCTTTTGACATTACTCCGTCCAACATCAACTAATACAATTTTATTAGTTTGATTATCAATTGCAGTGCAAGCATTTTCAATAAAACTTTTAGTAAATTTCCCTTTTTTTCTTACAATATTTGTTTCATTTTGGTTTTTATTATTACTCCAAGTTCCTTCACCATCAGGACAAGCTCTTATAATTGTATAAGCATCAGTTGGCATTTTATCAATTAAATTTGCAACAAATACACTTTTTCCTGAATGAGGTGGCCCACAAAAAATTATTTTCATACGAAATTAATTCCTTTCTTATGTTTTTTCTTTATTATATAATATATTAAAATACAAAATTTTTCAAGAAAATTTAAAAAATAAAATATAAGAAATACTTATGGTAAAGATTCAGATTATTAATTTTACATAAAATAGAAAAGTTGAAGAAAATAAAGAAATTAATGGAGTTAAGTAAAAAACTAGATGCAGAAATAGAAGAATTAGAAAATCAAATAAATACAAAAGAGGGGAGTGAATTTTATGAATAATCAGTTAATTAACTATTATGAGAATTAAAGAAAGCATAAATTCAGAGATTAAAAAATATGTAATTACAATAAATAGATTATGGATAAATTTTAAACCATAATCTATTTATATCATTTTGTTGCTGGCAATCAAATGGTAATTGTAAGTTATTTCAGAGTTTTGTCGGTAATATATTTTCTGTTAAAGGCATTATACATAGATTTAATTATAACCAAACTTTTTCATTCGTTCTTCTTCTTTAATTGATAAATCTTTTAGCCATTTAGCTAAGTTATTACTATCATTATTTCTTAAAAATTCAAAATACTTTACTCTATCTTCTTTTGCTATAACAACAGGTGGCAAATTGTTTTTTAATAATTCATAATTTATAAGCAATCTACCAGTTCTACCATTTCCATCTTCAAAAGGATGTATTTTTTCAAATTCAATATGATTTCTAGAAATTTTGGTAAATATATCTTGATTATCATGATTATAATTATATATATAATACATCATCAAATTTGGTACTTTTTCAGGTTCAGGTGGAATATGCTCGCTACCCTGAATAAATACTTGTACAGTCCTATAACCTTCTGTATATTTAATATCTCTATTTATAATTTGATTTAAATTTTTAATAAATCTTTCATCAAATTCTTCATTGCTTTGTAAATTTTTAAAAACTAATTCTAATGCTTTTTTATGATTTATAGCCTCATATATTTCTCTAGGTTCTTTTCCTTCTATTTTAAAGCTATTGTCATTATAAAGAATAGCATAAGTTTCAGCATAAGTAAGTGTACTTCCTTCAATAGCATTTGAATGATAAGTACTTCTTGTAATGAAATCTTCTAAATAATTTGTATTATTTAAAATAAATTCTAAAATAGTCATATTGCTAATATTCCTTTCTTTGCCTATGGTAACGATATGTATACAAAAGGCATAAAATTTAAATAAGTATTATGAATTATTGAAATTAATATATTTTAATTTTATCATATACTTTTATTTTAGTCAATAAAGAATTTATCTAGAATATTTTCATTACAGTTAGTTGGAAGTGCATATCCAAGACAACTGGCATATTGAATATATGAATAACGACATATATTTTTTTTATTAGAAAAAAATTAATCATAAAAAAACATTACTAAATAAAAATAGTAATGTTTTTTTTAATTTTATGGTGAGCCAGGAGGGAATCGAACCCCCGACACCAGGCTTAGAAGGCCTGTGCTCTATCCTACTGAGCTACTGACCCATAAAGGTAAATTCAAATGAACAATTTATATAATATCACAGATTTGAGGTGTTGTCAATAGGAAAAGGAAAAATATGTGAAAATTATGTGAAAAATATTTACAATAGTCAAAGGAAATGATATATTGTGGTAGAAAAGAATTTTGTAAGGGAGGAAACATAAGTGATTGAGGTAAGAAATATCACTAAAAAATATGGAAGCTTTACGGCAGTAGACAATATAAGCTTTAAAGTAAAAGATGGTGAAATAATAGGTTTACTTGGACCAAATGGTGCAGGAAAAAGTACCACAATGAATACAATAACAGGATTTATAGAGCAAACAGATGGAGAAGTAATTGTAAATGGATATGATACAGTAAAAAAGGCAAAAAAAGCTAGAAGTCAAATAGGATATATGCCAGAGGGAGTTCCTTTATATACAGATTTAACTGTTAAAGAATTTATTACATTTATGGCAGAATTAAGAAAATTAAAAAGAAATGATAAAAAAGAAAAAGTTCAGAAAATAATGGAACAAACAGGTCTTAAAGAAATGCAAAATAAATTAATTAAAAATTTATCAAGAGGTCAAAAACAAAGAGTAAGTTTAGCTGGTGCTTTAATAGGAGATCCAGAAGTATTGATTTTAGATGAGCCAACAGTAGGTCTAGATCCTAAACAAATTACTGAAATAAGAAGCTTAATAAAAGAGCTTGGAAAAAATCATACAGTAATATTAAGTTCACATATTCTATCAGAAGTAAGCCAAATATGTGATAAAGTAATTATAATAAATAAAGGAAAAATAGTTGCAGAAGATACACCAGAAAATCTTGAAAAAAGAGTGGCTGAAAATAATATTGTTTATGTAACAGTAGAAGATCCAGAAAATAAAGTCGAAAAATTAAAAATTGATGGAATAAAAGAAATAAAACTAGTTGCAAAACATAAAGATAAAACAATTAAATATGAAGTAATAGGACAAAAAGATGAAGATATAAGGAAAAAGATATTTTCAGAATTTGCAAAAGAAGGAATTACAATATTTGAAATGAAAAAGCCAGAAGCAACTCTTGAAGATGCATTTATGAAAATTATAGGTGAAGGGGGAGAAAAATAATGTTAGCAATAATAAAAAAAGAACTAAAAGGATATTTTTTATCACCAATTGGATATGTAGTAATAGGAATATTTTTGATTGCATTTAGTGGATTTTTCTATTTAACAACAATTCAATCATCAAGTGTTGATATGACAAATTTATTTTATAATACAGCATTATGGGGATTAATGTTTATAGTGCCATTACTTACAATGTGGACAATTTCAGGAGAAAGAAAAAGTGGAACTGAACAATTAATAATGACATCACCTGTAAGTATGCTAGGTGTTGTAATAGCAAAATTTTTATCAGCATTATTATTAATAGTGATACCTGTAATATTTACATTAATGTATTTTGCAATATTATGCAAATATCAAATGCCTGATATTAATACATATTTAACATCTGCATTAGGTTTTATACTTTTATCTATGTCATATATTTCATTTGGTGTTTTTGCATCAAGTCTAACTGAAACACCAATAGTAGCAGGAATTTTAACTTTTGGGTTTGTATTTGGAACAACAATATTACCTCAGTTAATAACTTCTATCGATATATCTAGTATATCTTTATTAAATTTATTTATAAAATTTTTACTTGGTCAAATTGATATAAGTGCAACAGTAATCTTTATATCATTAACAATTTTATTTATAATGATTACTATGATAATAATGCAAAGAAGAAAAAGTATAAAATAGGAAGGAGACATAAAAGTGAAAAAAGATAACGAAAATCAAATGGCTTTAAAAAATGTAAAACAAGAAGATGTAAATAAACAAGGCTTTATAAAAAGAATAAAAACAAGATGGTTAATAAGTAGAGCAAATACACTTCTTTTAATAGCAATTTTGATAGCAATATTTATTTTATTAAATATATTTGTTAAAAAGTTAGATATAACACCTATAGATTGTACCAAAAGTCAAGATTATTCACTAACTGATGAAAGTAAAGAAAGAGTAAAAAATATAGATAAAGATGTTAATATATATTTTATAGGTTGGAATGAAACAGATAATGACTATATTTTGGCAAAACAATATAATAAAGCAAATTCAAAAATAAATGTTGAAATAGTTGATGTAACAAAAAATTTAGAAATAGCAAATAAATATAATATAACAAATAATGACCATTCAATAATAATAGAATGTGGTGAAGTATCACGTACATTAAGTAGTTATGATATTGTTACATATGACGAAAATTACAAAACAGTAGATGTTGCAGAACAAAAAATAACATCAGCAATATTAAATGTAACATCAAGTAAAGTCCCAAAAGTATATTTCTTAACTGGATATACAAATTATTCAATATCAAATAGTAATGGTGGACTATATTTGTTATCACAATATTTAAAAGATGAAGTATTAACATATGAAGAATTAAATATTTTAAATACACAAAAAGTACCTGATGATTGTGATACATTAATAATTACAACACCAGAAAAAGATTTTGATAAAGTTGTTGCAGATGCAATTATAGATTATATAAATAATGGTGGAAATATATTATGGTTTAATGGTGCATATGTAAAACAACCTGATTTAACAAATGTAAACAGAGTGCTTGCAGAATATGGAATAAATGGATTTAGTGATGGATATATATATGATAACAATTCATCAAATACAATAATGGGATATCCCGCATGTTTTATACCAAATGTGCAAGAAACAGATATAACAAAAGATGTATACAAAGGTGCAGGTGCAATATTCTTATATTCTACAAAAATTAATGTGGATAGTGATAGATTAAGTGATTTAAATGTTACTAAAACAGACCTTGTGTTAACTAGTGATACAACATATTTTACAACAGATATGACAGGTTCTATGTCAACAGAAGGTGAAAAAGGATCATATATTGTAGGTGCAGAAATGAGTAAAAAATTATCTGAAGCAACAGATGATACAGAAGAAAAAACTTCTAAACTTATAATATATGGAAATGATTACTTTATAACTGATCAGAATTTAAGCGATAACTCTGGAAATCAATATTATATGATTTATTTAGCAAATAATGCTGATTTAGGGTTAAACTCTATTGCATATTTGACAAATACAGATCAAGATATTACAATTAGAAAAAGTTATTCTGATTCTATAACATCATTTACTCCTACAGATAAGGAAAAAATGAATATAATTATAATAATATTTTCAGTTCCAGTATTAATAATTGTTTTAGGAATTATAATATGGATAATCAGAAAGCGTAGAAAATAATCATAAAATAAAAAAGCTCTCATAAATAAATATGGGAGCTTTTTTATGGTAGTTGTATTTTTTGTGATAGGAGCATTGATAGGTGCAGGCTTTGCATCAGGTCAAGAAATTTATGCTTTTTTTTATAAATATGGGGTAAATGGGTTATTAGGATTAATTATATGTAGTATATTGACAGGATTTGTAATTTATAAAACTTTTAGAATTTTATTAAATTCAAATAGAAATATTGATAATTATGAAAATTTTTTAAATATAATAATTAATAAAAAAACGAAATTTATAAAAATAATAAATTTGATAATAAATATATCTTTATTAATTACTTTTTTTGTTATGATATCAGGCTTTGGAGCATATTTTGAACAAGAATTTAGAATAAATAAGATTATTGGTGCAACAATTTTAGCTATAATATGTTTTGTTGTTTTTATGACTGATATAAAAGGTGTTACAAAGACAAATTCAGTTGTTGTTCCAATTTTAATTTTATGCATTTTAATAATTGGTATATTTAATTTGAAAAATTTAGACATAAATTTAATAGGAAAAAATTTGGATTGTCAAATTAATGGGTCAAAATGGATTTGGCAAAGTATAATTTATTGTAGCTATAATATGCTACTATTAATTCCAGTTCTTGTAAGTATTAAAAATTATATAAAGTCTGAAAAACAGATAAAATATATTTCTATTTTTTGTGGATTAATTGTATTTATTTTGGCTTTAAATGTATATATGCTTTTAGTTAAAGTTGATATTGATTTTAGTTTAATTGAAATGCCTGCAGTATATGTTATAAGTAAAAATTATTCTGTATTAAGATTTGTTTATGGAATTATTATTTTACTTTCAATTTTTACTACAGCTATTTCTGTGGGGATTGGTTTTTTAGATAATATTGTAAAAAATAAAAGTTATTTTCCACAGTTTGCGGCTATTATGTGTATAACTAGTGTGATTATTTCAAATTTTGGTTTTTCTAATTTAGTGAATTTTTCTTTCCCAATTTTTGGGTATTTAGGATTAATTCAAATGTTCTTAATTAGCTTTAAAGTTATTTAAATATCTGTATAAGAATTTCTAAAATTTCTTCATGCACATTCGATGTTTCATTTAAAGCTTATATTACAACTATTTTCTTATGTTAATTTTAAGTAAATCATTATTCAGTAAAGTTGCAATTTTCCAAATTTAAAATTAATATAATGAAAAAATAATTTTTGACTTTTAAAAATAGATATGATAGAATGAGGAAAAAGGTAAAAAGGAGAAAAATATGAACATTGATTTAGAATTATATAGAGTTTTTTGTGAAGTTGTAAAATATAAAAATATTTCAAAAGCAGCTGAAAATATGTATATTTCTCAATCTGCTGTTACTCAGTCTATACAAAAACTAGAGACAATGCTAGGTGGAAAAGTATTTTATAGGAATAAAAATGGAGTTGAATTAACAGAAGAAGGAAGAATTTTATATGAATATATAGAAAATAGTATTGAAACAATGAGTAATGCTGAAAATATATTTTCAAAATATATTAATCTTGAAAAAGGAAAAATAAGAATAGGTGGTGGAAATTCACTTGTAAATTCTTTGATTTTATCACCTTTACTAGATTTTATGAAAAAATATCCGGATGTAGATATATCAATAAATAGTGGAATTACAGACATTTTGATACAAAAATTATCAAATGGTGAACTTGATTTGGTAGTTTTGAATTTACCATTTGGTTTAAATCAATATTCTAAAGTTGAAATAATTCCATTAAAAAAATCAAGTTATTGTTTTTTTTGCGGAAAAGAATATGCTAAACAAAATAATATAAAAAAGTTTGAAGATATAGACAAATGTAAATTTATATTTCCTAAAACATATTCTGCAAAAAATAGGATTTTAAATGAATATATAAAAGAAAATAATCTTGAAATAAATTCTAATTATGAAGTATCAAGTACATCAATTATGAAAAAAATGGTATTAAATAATATTGGAATTGGATTTGCAAAAGTTGAAGCTTTAGATGATATAAAAGATGAGATTAAAATTATAAAGAAAATAAGTAAAAGTAATTCCCAAGAGGGAATTGCGACTTTAAAGAAAACAATGTCAAATAAAGCAACAATAGAATTAGTAAAATTCATAAAAGAATATTATAAGGAAAACTTATAGTTTGTATCATAAATATTAATGCTGCTTACTATTGATTTTACATAAAATATATGCTATAATAAATTATGTCAAACGCAAGACACATTAATAATTATTTTTTAATTGTTAAATTTGCTTTGGAAATGCTTGCAATATAGCTGGAACAAAGTAGGTTAAACAAAGTTAATTAAAGGAGAAAGCCTTATGGTAAAGAGCACAAAAAATTTCGCAGAAGCTAATGTAATGACTCACGGTGGTGTATTCCATGCAGATGAAATACTGGCAACAGTAATTCTTGAAAAGTTGCTTGGAGAAGTTAGAGTATATCGTGGCTTTAAGGTTCCTGAGGGAATCGGAGAAAATGTTATTGTTTATGACATAGGTCATGGTAAGTTTGATCACCATCAGCCAGGAGGAAATGGAGAAAGAGAAAATGGTGTACCATATGCGGCAGCCGGTCTTATCTGGAAAGAATTCGGAATGGAGGTATTGAAAAATACATGTAATCCAGAGTTTATCTGGAAATCCATTGACAAAAACCTTATACAGGGAATTGATGCCATAGATAATGGCAAAATGCCAAACGCTGATTATCCAGCACAGGCAATGACATTTTCAAAAATGGTCTCAATGAGAAATCCTACATGGGATAGCTCAAAGACACCAGACGAGGCATTTATAGAGGCTTGTGATTTTGCAAGAAGAGAGTTAGATATTTTGATCGATTCTGAAGAGGCAAAAGCAAGAGCACAGGAAATTGTAGATGAGGCTATATCAAAGTCAGAGGGTCATATCATGGTTCTTGAAAGATTTGTACCTTGGCAGGGATATATTTTCTCATCTGAGAGTCCAAAAGCTGCAGATATTTTATTTGTAGTGTTCCCATCTATCAGAGGTGGGTATAATTGGCAGTGTGTTCCTGATGCACCTGCAAGTTTTGGTCAGAGAAAGTCTGCTCCAAGTGAGTGGAATGGAAAAAATGATGCAGAACTTCAGGAGATAACAGGCATAAAAACTGCAACCTTCTGCCATCCAAATGGCTTTATAGGAGGAGCAGAAACATTCGAGGGTGCATATGCACTTGCTAAATTAGCTGTTGAAGCTTAAAAATTAATTTTGTTTAAAAACGAGGAGCCTTAACTTAAGGCTCCTTTTTCTGATTTTTTTGTTGATTTATGCTTGCAAAAAATTACAAAATTTAGTATAATACAAGAGGAGAAAAAAAGAAAAGAGGTAGAAAAAATGGCAGAAAGATTAGACGGAAAAATAATAGAAAGAGATATTAATGAAGAGATGCAAACAGCATATATAGATTATGCAATGAGTGTAATTGTGCAACGTGCTCTTCCAGATGTAAGAGATGGGTTAAAACCTGTACATAGAAGGATTTTATATACAATGGATCAAGATGGTTTAACATCAGACAAGCCATATAGAAAATCTGCAACAACAGTTGGGGACGTTTTAGGAAGATATCATCCACATGGAGATGCATCAGTATATGATGCAATGGTAAGACTTGCACAAGATTTTTCAATGAGATATCCATTAATTGATGGACATGGAAATTTCGGTTCAATAGATGGAGATCCAGCTGCTGCATATCGTTATACAGAAGCAAGATTATCAAAACTTGCAGAAATGATGATGACAGATATTGAAAAAAATACGGTTGATTTTATGCCAAATTTTGATGATAGATTGCAAGAACCAACAGTATTACCTGCACAAATACCGGCATTGCTTGTAAATGGTTCGTCAGGAATTGCTGTAGGTATGGCAACAAATATTCCACCACATAACTTAAATGAAGTTATAGATGGAATTATAAAAATTATTGATGAAGACGAAGTATCTGATGAAGATTTAATGACAGTTATAAAAGGTCCAGATTTTCCAACAGCAGGAATAATTGTTGGAAAAGATGGAATTAGAGAAGCTTATAAAACTGGACGTGGTAAAATTATTTTAAGAGCTGAAACAGAAATTGAAGAAATGAGTAATAATAAACAAAGAATAGTTGTTTCATCTTTACCATATCAAGTAAATAAAGCTAAATTAATTGAAAATATGGCTCATCTAGTAAAAGAAAAAAGGCTAGAAGGAATTAGTGAAATTAGAGATGAATCAGATAGAGAACATAAAGTAAGAATGGTTATTGAATTAAAAAAAGATGCAAATCCACAAGTTGTTTTAAATCAATTGTTAAAAAATACTCAAATGCAAATAAGTTTTGGTATAATTATGCTTGCATTAGTTGATGGAGAACCTAAAATATTAACATTAAGACAATGTTTAGATTGCTATATTGATCATAGAAAAAATGTTGTATTACGTAGAACTCAATTTGAACTTGATAAAGCATTAGCAAGAGCTCACATTTTAGAGGGATTGAAAATTGCAATAGATAATATTGATGAGGTTATAAAAATTATACGTAGTTCATATGATGATGCAAAAGAAAGATTAATGGAAAGGTTTGGTCTTACCGATATACAAGCACAAGCTATTCTTGATATGAGACTTAGAACTTTATCTGGTTTGCAACGTGAAAAAATAGAAGATGAATATAATGAATTAATGAAATTAATTGCACACTTAAGAGATATTTTAAATAGTGAAAGTTTAGTATTTGAAGTTATAAAAGAAGAACTTTTGAAAATAAAAGATAAATTTGGTGATGAAAGATTAACTATGATAAAACCTGCTGAAGGTGATTTTGAAGTAGAGGATCTTATAAAAGAAGAACAAACAGTTATAACTTTAACACATTTTGGCTATATTAAAAGAATGCCTATTGATACATATAGAAGCCAAAGAAGAGGCGGAAAAGGTATTATGGGAATTGCAACACGAGAGGGAGATTTTGTTAAACAAATATTTACAGCTTCTACTCATGATACAATATTATTCTTTAGTGATAAAGGTAAATTATACAAATTAAAAGGTTATGAAATACCTGAAGCTGGTAGAACTGCTAAAGGTACAGCAATTGTTAATTTACTAAGTCTAGATGCTGGGGAAAAGATTTCTGCAGTTATACCTATTCAAAATTTTGCTGAAGGCAAATATTTACTTATGGGAACTAAAAATGGTTTGATTAAAAAGACTGCCTTAACAGAATATATTTCTTCAAGAAAAACAGGATTACAAGCTATTACTCTAAAAGATGATGATAGATTAATTTCTGTTAAATTAACAGATGGTGAAGATAATGTAGTTCTTGTTACTAGAAATGGTTTGTGTATTACTTTTGATGAAAAAGAGGTTAGACCAATTGGTAGAACAGCACAAGGTGTTATTGGTATAAGAATTGATGATGATGATGAAGTAATTGGAATGGAATCAATTATAAGAGGTGGAAAAGCTACACTTCTTACTATTACTGAAAATGGTTTTGGTAAGAGAACTGAAACTGATGAGTATAGAGTTCAAATAAGAGGCGGAAAAGGTGTATTAACATATAAAATTACTAAGAAAACTGGTAAACTTGTTGGTGTTAAAGTTACTACAGGTAATGAAGATGTTATGCTTATAACAGATACAGGCACAATTATTAGACTTAATATTAGCGAAATTAGTGTTCTTAGTAGAGCAACTCAAGGTGTTACTTTAATGAGAACTAGTGATGGTGGTAAGGTTGTAAGTATTGAACTTCTTGAACCTGAAAATGATGAAGAAGAATAAAAAAATGTTTATTAAAAGAGGTTTATGATGAATTAAAAAAATTAGACTAGAAAAAATAAGCTATAAATTGAATCAATTTATAGCTTATTTTTTAAAAAACTGGTGATTCACCTGGGAGTCGAACCCAGGACCTTCAGATTAAGAGTCTGCTGCTCTAGCCAACTGAGCTAGTGAACCATCTATTTCACAAATAATATTATAATACCTAAAAATTCTTTTGTCAAGAAAAAATCTAAAAAATAATGTAAAGGTGGAATATAAGGTTACTAGTCAGCCTTTTTAAATTTATTTCCTGAATATGTGTATGAAAAAATAATGAAATTTGTGTGTTCATTGGTAAAAAAATACTATGTACAATAGAGAATGCAGAATTTTAATTTAATTTGTTTATGTATAAAAAGTATAAATTTGGAAATAATCTTTTTTAGAGAGGGTGATTTCCAATGGAATTAAATAATATGAAAAATATTGTAGTGTTAAAAAATTTACCATCAAATATAATTGAAGAGGCAATAGTAATATTAAAATCAAATAAAAATGCAAAAAAATTTGAGTATATAGAAAATAGTGCAAAAGGAAATTGTATGGAAAATACAAAAGAAAAAAATTATATAGTAAAAGAAGCGGAATATGTTATATCAAATTATATATCAAAAGTAGAAAATATAAAAAATAAAAAAAGTCAAAAAACAAAAAATGTGAAAATGCTACAATTATATAGTATAATAACTAGTGCTTTGTTAGTAATTGCATTAGTAAAAATGTTTATATAATGGAAAATTTATTTAAATTAAAGGACTTTTAGATTTGAAATTAGTAGATAAAATTATAAAAAGTATATTTATTAAAGGAATTAAGTTAAAAAAAATGCCCCTATAAAAATCTTAATTTATGAGATTTTATAGGGGAGTATATAATTTATATTAAAAAATAATATTAATCTATGTCAATATTTTTTATTTCATCTCCTGTTAAACTTGTGATTTCAGAGATTTGTTCAATTGGCATTTGGAGTTTCAAAAGTTTTTTTGCAATTTCTTTTTTTTCCTCTTTTTTACCTTCTGCTCGTCCTTCTGCTCGTCCTTCTTTTCTTCCTCTTTTTAATCCGGATTTTTCTCCTTTTTCTCTGGCATAATTAATATCAGAGTTGTAGTCTAATTCCCAGATTTCTCTTAATTCTGCAAGTCTTCTTACAGCCGCATCTCCTGTTAAATAATTCATTTCTTCTCTTGCTTTTTGCAAGGTTTGATTTTTTTCCTCTGCCATTTTTACCAACTCCTTTTCCTCATCATCGATAAATAAAAGCCACTGATCTATTTTACTGTTAATATTTTTATGCATTTTTCTAAATTTAGGAAGTTCTATAAACCACCATTCAATATTATCAATAACTATTTCTTCTCTGTGTCCATCAAGAACTATTGCTGTTTTATGAATATATTCATCATATTTTTTAAACATATTATATCCAAGTATATTTATTAATATTATCTTTTTTATACTTCGATAATCTTCTCCTCTTGATGTTTCTCTTGACATTATTTTAGATGCATAAAATGTTGTTCTAACTTCCATATTGTGATTATTTCTTACTTGCATTTCAATATTGGCAATTACTCCATCATTTAATATAGCTTGAATATCAAGTCTTCCACCTTTTTCTTCGACTGAAAGCTGTTCTAAGTTCACATCTTCCTGTATCTCGATTTTTGTGATTTTAATTTTTAATAGGGCTTCTAAAAAATCTATTAAAAATTCTTCATTTCCTTTTTTGCCAAAAAATGCTTTAAAGATGATGTCATTTTTTAAATTTAATTTTTTATTATTCATTTTCTTTTCTTTCTATCTTATCACAGTTGCCTTTGTTTAGCAATAGTTTTAAGAAACTTTTTATATTTGCAACAAATATTATAACTATTACTTATATTTAAAAATAAAACTTTTACCTCCTTCCATTTTTTACTAAATCAATTTGAATTTTTTAGATATTTTTAGAATTTAATAATATCTTGAATTTCTGATTAAAATTTTTGAATAAATTTTTAACTAAAATTAATATTTGAATTTATTGCAATATTTAAAATATTTATTGCATACAAATATATTACCATAAAATGGAATTTATGGCAATAGTATTTTGTACATATTTTGAAAAAAGCATTGACAGAAATAATAAAAATTGATAAAATAAATTCATGATAAAAAATGTGAAAAACAAAGGAAAGAAAGGATGATTTTAAATGGAAAATCAAAAACAAAAAAATGCTGAAACCCTTGGGGCTGTACACACACACACACACACACAGGTATTTTAGAAAACAAAAATAAAAAATTAAGTGTACAGAAAAATAAAAAAAGAGAAGAATTTCAAAACATAAAATATGTAGAGAATTTAAAAAATGTTGAAGAAAAGAAAAAATTTGAAAGAGAGAAGAACTGGTATAGTCAAAAAGCAGGTATCACATTAATAGCCTTAGTTATTACAATTATAGTGATTGTAATCTTAGGAGGTAT